>CALXTW010000014.1 GCA_944391515.1 uncultured Alphaproteobacteria bacterium | reverse complement strand
TTTGTCTTAAGACACGGGAGAGTAGGTAGCTGCCAGATCTTCTAACCGCATCCCTTCTTATTTACGTTGTTCCCTTTTCTAAAGCACCCACCACAGGGTGCTTTTTTTATGTTTGTAGCTCTTATATGATTGAGAAAGAATATAACCTCTTGCCTTATAAATGGTAAAATTGTTTAGCTCACACTATCCCCATAATAAAAAAAGCTTCCTGCATAAGCAGAAAGCCTTTTATTTTTTGCAATGAATTTACCAGCCGTAGCCCATGCCCTCAAACCACTTGGTTACACTAAATTCCTTGGCGCCGATTTCTTCTTGGTAGTCAAATCTACCCCTTGCTAATACATTCTCTGCCGGCGTTGTAGAACTGCGGAATATGATTAATGTGAGCCTTTCTATATTTGTCTTTGAATTGTGTAAGACATATTCATTGACGGCGGCAAAAATAGCGCGAGCCGATTGTTCTTGCGTCAAATATCCGATAATGCCTGTACCAAGCTCTGGCATTGCAATTGTCTTTATTCCTTGCTTATCAGCTTCAGCCAACAGCCTGACCACAGCCTCAAAGACCACACGGAATTGTTCAGCCTTTTCAGCACTTACTGTTGCTAGGTGGGCTAATTTGATGTTTTTTAGTCCGGATTCCGTAATCATAATTTGCCCGGAAGTAAGCGGATTTTGCTGTACGGCTTCATGATAAATATTCAAACCATGACGCATGCCGCAATCAGAAATAGCCGCACCAACGCCACCATAAGAGGCGCAATCATTAAATTCGGGAACAACAATACAATCAGCATTTTCCAATGCAACGTTACCATTTTTAATGATAACTTCAATATTTCCAATATTCATAATAAATAAAATTTAAGTAAAACATAACATAATGATAATTAATTGGCTTTTTTGTAACATAGAGCATTTTAATTTTCAAGCTTTTTAGACGAAAATTTTATTGCATTTTCTGTTCCACAGATAACTATGAGAGCATCGCGGTGTCTGGGCACAACCGCCCGTGTCATCAAGTTTTGGGATTAAACGTCCCACGTTTAACGCAGAATGAGGCGATGTAACTTCCACAGATAATGCAGTAAGCATCTCGAAGATAGGGCACAAACGCCCGTGTCATCAGGTTTTGGGATTAAACGTCCCACGTTTATGCGGTCAAGCGTGCTACGCTTGTTTGGTCTTGATATTTTAATAATATTCGTATATCAAGGGAAAGACAAAATATAAGGAGTAAACAATGAACCTGTTTGACATATTTCTCTTAGCCTTGGCCTTATCTTTAGATGCGTTTATCCTCTCATTTTCTTATGGATTGGTGTTACACCCGCACAAATTGGAAAACGGGCTGAAATTAGGAGCATCAACAGGTTTCTTTCAGTTTGCCATGCCGCTGATTGGCTGGGTTGCCGCTAAAAGTGTAAATCAATATATCGAGTTTTTAGACCACTGGATTGCTTTTTTTGTATTTTTGGCGTTAGGGATTAATGTTCTTTCTTCGGCACTGGAGAAAGGGCAAAATGATAAACCGCAAAAACTCGAAAACAAGCTCTCATTCAAGGTATTGCTGATGATAGGTATTGCCACCAGCATTGATGCTCTTGTTACTGGAGCCACCATATTTTTTATGAAAACACCGATAATGTTTTCTTCCATAATTATTGGTATCACCACATTCTGCTGTGCGTTTATCGGTTATGCCTTATGTAGAATTTTTAAAAATCTCTCCACCAAATATATGGAGTTTGTTGCCGGAATAATCCTAATAGCTTTAGGGTGCAAGGTTTTGTTTGAGCATTTGTCTGCATAAAAACACTAGACAAACAAGATTTTTGGATTATGATGCCCCTCAAAGAGTGACTATTATATTTTATTTTTAAACTTAAAAACTTTTTGAGATGAAAGCAAATTTTTACATTACAGCCTTTTTAATTATCTGCATTTTAATGATGTTTTGGGATCTTCGGTTTGGTTTCCCGGGATTCTTGATTTTTATCTTCTGGTTGATTGGCGAATATAATGCGCGCCCAGGCAAAAAATCGATGAAAAAGAGCCAACAAGTATTAAACGATTTTTTGGAGAATGTTGAGGATTTAAATAATCCTTACATGGTCAGAAAAGAGTTAGAACGCTACACGGTGCGCAAGCTGTGTTACTTGTATGATGGCCTGAATAGAGAAATTTACCACATGCAAGGCAGTGACTTTTTGACCTCGCTAAGTGAAGAGGGACTTCAAGATAAAATGCGGCAAAAATATGAAAAAGTCCGCGATATGGTATATGATAGAATACCCACCAAATACCAGAAATCAGAGTAAAATATCTCATAAAAAACACAAAGGAGCTTTTTAGAGCTCCTTTTTTAGTGCTTAAATTTAGGCTTGAGCGGATTTTTGCGCAAATGCAGATACATCTTAAAGCGCCGCAAACACCGCCGATTGCTGATTGTTCGCTTCAAAAAACCTTGCCCCGAAGTAGCTTTTTGAAAAACTTCTGTAAAATGATAATTCTCTTTACTTTCTAGAGCAAGAAGCCATTTTGCCGGCATAGAACTGACCAATTCATAAGAATTTTTTTGCAATCTCCAAATTTGGTTGTTTTGCGGCGTAGGGGCGATAATGTCCATATGGCTGAAAGCAGCCAACTCCCGTACATTATTAATTACGAATTGAGGGGTATGAGTTGGAATAAATTTTGCCCACGGCACAAGCAGATGAAGATATTCCATATCTCCCCAAAAGCCGTGACCGAACCCTTGTAGTTCAGGCGCATCATCCACACTGATAAATTGAATGTTATGGGCGTTTAATTGCCCTTTGAGCGGGTTAAAAAAAGTTTTAGCTGTAATGATACCAAAACAGTTATATCTTGACGCGTC
Organism: uncultured Alphaproteobacteria bacterium; assembly: GCA_944391515.1. GTDB lineage: Bacteria > Pseudomonadota > Alphaproteobacteria > RF32 > CAG-239 > Scatocola. The sequence continues at coordinate 42,019 of CALXTW010000014.1, read as the reverse complement.
AAAGGCGTTAGAAACGTGATTATAAGTTCCAATCACCACATAATTGTTATCCAAGGTCGCAATTTCGTCTCGTTCATGAGTATAAATTACTTTGATGCGCCCTTTTGCCATTTGGTTAAAATCAATGCCATATTTTTGAATCAAATTAAGATAGCTATAAAAATCGGGATTCCCAAAAAAGACGACATTCTTTTTGAGCTTAAGCGCCGCTAAAAATGCAATAATATACATTTCGGGATGTGTCGGATATACAGGCAAAAAGATTTTAGGCTTGTTATGTTTTTTCAAAATTTGCACGAGTTTTTTATAAGTCGTTACTTCCTTAATGGCAAAACCGTCGTCATAAATACCATAAAAATCGGCAACAATATAATTAATTTCGCCAGATAACTCTTTAATCCGTTTCAAATCGGTAGGCTTGCGGAAGAATGTCGATTGGTCAATTTTCATATCGCCGGTATGATAGACAACTGCGTTTTTAGATTTTATGATAAAGCCGAAACTATCAAAACAAGTATGGCTGGAGCTGATGACTTCTATCTCCATTGAGCCGATTTTAACTTTGTCGCCAGGTTTTATTTCAATTTGAGCGGGACGGCGGGTTTTAGGAATTTGAAAGAGATTATACAGATCCTCCAAAATCATAAAAGTATATTTTCCGGCATAGAGATTAGGCAGAGTATATCCGGCCTTCAAATAATGGATAATGCCGTTTAAATGGTCGGGGTGAGAATGGGTTAGAAAAATAGCCTTTGCACAATCTGGAGTCTTTCCCAATAGATGCCGAATATCGGGCACGGCAGCTACTGTATTTTTAACATTGAAGGCCTGAAAATTATCAAATTTACCTAAATCCACAATAATGGTGGTAGGCTCCAATTTATTGTTTTTAAGTTGCTGAAGGTCGGTATACCGATAGCAGTGCCCGCTGATTTGGTCAATATTATTACCTCCAAGCGGCTGCCAGTATAAACCGACCTTATGAATAGATTGTATCATCATTTTGGCTCTTTCCAAGCCAAGTTAGCAAGATGATTAGTTGCTTGCAATGACTTTGTTACGTCTATACTCAGCTAATTTAGCTTCTCTCCACGCATTAGCGTCAATACGAGCCATTTCTCTTTGAGCGTTACGTGTTTTCACATTAGCCGTTCTGATGGCTTTAGTGTTTTTACGAGATTCGTTCAAAGCAGTTTTCTGCGCTTCAATTCGTTCACCAAACAAACGATCTTCTCTGTCTTGATGAGCGGTTTTAACCATCTCGTAAGCAGAAACGATTTTCTTTTTATATCTCTGAGCCTTACGAGGAGTGGTTGAATGATAAGCCATAGCGGCTTGTAACCAATCATTATTATTTCTTTTATAGAGCTTGGTTAAAAATTGAGCTGCATACTCAACATTTTTTTGCGGGTCTAAAGCATCTTCAATGCTATCAAATGCTTTACCATGATAAGACAAATTAATCTGCATACAACCGACGTCAATGCTTTTTACGCCTTGAGCCTGAAGTTTTTTAATGGCGCGAACGGCCTCAGCTTTTGTCTTAAAAAATTGTCCTTTACCTTGAGCATTAATAGTCCAAGGCCAAGCAAGAGATTGCTGAGCTTCTTCATTCCAACGACCGGTTTCGACGCTGGAAATAGTGGTAAGAAGGTGTTTTTTGATGTTATATTGTTTTTCAAATTTTTGTGTGGCTTGCATACAAACATAAGTATCGTCAACAAAACGTTGAGCCGCTTTCACCTGTACCGGCTGAAGCAACATCAGCAAGATAACAAAAAACATTAAAATTTTTGACACGAAATTTCGCATCCCTCTGTTCCCTCAAAACGGCCACAAACATCCCTATGCAACAAATATGCCAATTTCAGTTCGTGTTAAGCCTGATAAAATTTAAAGTTTTGAGGTTGGTTGTTCAAATACAAACTCCTGACATACTCTCAAAAAAACTTAAGTATAATCATAGCTTATAACTCAAAACAGCGATAAAAATAAGAAAGGCATTACCTCTCATTCGCTGAAGTCAAGAGGGGTTATAACACAATTATTTTTTAAAATCCAGCAAAAAGTTGCCTAAGCCAAGAATTGCCTGCGAAATGTCTTCACTAAGCTTTGAAAATGCGTCATTTTTTTTATACACACGTTCATTCATATAAAGCCCGCGATTAATCTCCATTTGCATGGTGTAGATTCCTTTTCGGGGTTGGCAGTAGTTAAAAGTGATAAAGGCACCTGAATAAGGGCAGTTATCGGCTACATTATAGCCTTTTTTAACCAAAGCGTCTTTGAATATAGCGTGCATATCTGGCGGACAACTTTGTTCAAACAACGTACCGAGGCAAAAATCAATTTTATTGGTATCTTGCATTAGAGAGCAAATTTCAGACGGCATTGAGTGGCAGTCCAAAACCATGCAAAATCCAAATTTTTTTATAACTTTATCAATGAGTTGTTGGAGCTTTTTGTGATAAACATCATAGACATTTTTGAAGCGCTCTTGAACTTCATCATAGTTGAGGAGGCCATCATATATGTTATGGTTTTTAGCGGTGATTCTATGAATAACGCCCAAACCGACACGGCATCTTCTCCCGCCGGCATTTGTATCTGCTTGCGGATGGTTATAAAACATTGTAGGGTCAAGTTCGATTTTATCACGATTCACATCAACAAACACGCGGGAAATATTCATTGCCACCATAGGGATACCGGCATTAGAGGCGGGAACGACCAACTCATCAACAAAGGAGTCTTCATTACATCTCAGTTCTTCGGGAGAATATTTTGTGTGAGCCAAAAACTCTTCAGGAAAAACGCTTCCTTTATGAGGAACGGATAAAACCATAGGAAACTTAATATCTTTGGTGTTAAACTCATCAAAGATTTTGAGCTTTGAATAATCGACTGAAAAATCAATAATTTTATCCGACAAAATATTTCCTTTCTCTTGAATAAAAGATAAAAGTGTACGTTGCAAAGAAGATTATAAAGATAAAAGATTAACTTTTTAATAATTTACGCCAATAAAAAATTATCAGAAAACTAAAATTTTGCTTGATTTGTAAAAACAATTATTGTATCAAACAAGAGTTCGATGGGTGTGTAGCTCAGGTGGTTAGAGCGCTACGTTGACATCGTAGAGGTCACAAGTTCGAGTCTTGTCACTCCCACCAATTCCAAGCGTCCTTTATGGACGCTTTTTTTTGTGCGAACTTGTGACCTCGAGAGAGGCTCGAGGATAAAAATAACCGGAGTAGCGGTTATTTTTACCGCAAGAGGCGAAGTATTGTTATCAAGCCATAAAAGCGGTAGCTTTTTATGGCGAGATTTACAAGACGAGTGCCCGAAGCAAAGTAGCCGCGCGCAAACAGCGCAAGGCTTTACGACGCAAGACAAGTTCGAGTCTTGTCATACCCACCAACTAAAAAAAGCGTTCGCAAAGGCGGACGCTTTTTCGTATAGGTAGAGAACTTCTTGTATTATAGTGATACAAACAGTTTGCTACCAATTTCATCAATCTTCTCATATACAGAATCTACCCACTGGGGGTTTTCTTTCTGACAGCGTTGGGCTTCTTTCTGCAAAGTCGGCCAAATCCAATGGATATTTTGTTCAACCTGCTTACGGACAAAATCTTTTATCTGGCTCAGTGAGGGTTTGTTAATATCTACCTCCATATTGCACAAATCCTGGTGTCGATTGTAATCCCATATGAATAAGGTTGAATTACGAGATATCAAACTTCCTTCAATTTGTATCCGATGCTCATTATAATACATAACACGGAGTGCTCGGAGATACTTTTGATAGCCGCTTCTGTAATCGGCCCAACTTCGGTATAATGCATCAGCTGCATTATAGACAAGAAAACCCGTTTCTAAATCCGGATAATTCCCATTCCACTCCACAGCCATGGTTTCTAGAAGATTCCATGTACGTGTAGGGTCTTTGTCAATAAGCTTTTTATGCTCCGAGCTTGTATAAAACAGAGCCGCAACAAGTTCACCCAAACTAAAACCGTATGAGTCGGCATACCAATTTTGAAATGCCTTGGAAGTCACACTAAAAACCATTCCCTCATATTGGGGCTTAATGCGCCCATACCGAAGTATCATATCCTGCAAATTCGCTTCTCTGCTGTCTTGCGTTAATGCCTTTGCAGCAGCGGCACAGAAACAAGTGGCAAGACCACTAAGCAATAGTACTGTTCTTTTCTTCATAAAAATAAAATTTAGATATTAGACACAAAAATAACATTTTGTCAGAGAAGCGTATATTGTTTCATGTTCTTTGTCAAGTATTTAAGTGCTTAAGACTTTTGGGGGAGATGTAAAAGATTTTATGCTGTTTCAAAAAATTTATGCGGATTTTTCCTCTGCTCTGTTGGCAAGTTTTAAGAGATGTGCTAATCTGCCCTCAATATGAGAGAAAGAGACGGGTAGATGATAGATTTGCCCCGCCAGTCCACAGCATCTGATGGTAGGATACATCGACAAAGATAATAAAAACTCACCCAATAGGTTTGACGGCTATTGTCACAACCAACCATGATGTTGTGAACGGTTTGGCGGAGTTTCAAACGGCCGCGACAAACTATCCGGATTTGTTGGCAATAAACAGGCTATATCTCATCCATTCAGGGGGAGAGCTGTTATGGACGCTTTTTTTTGTGTGAACTTGTGACCTCTTCTTAAGTTTACTTCATATTTTGCGCGCGCATATGCATAGCAATTAAGCCAGTACTTTTAAATGAAAATTTCCTAATGAAGACGCGCAAATTATTTTAAGTTGACATTGACCGCTTTTGTTTTATAGTCATCACACAAATTTTTATTATTTTATAACTTAAAAACAATATTTTTATGGATGAACAGTTAAAATTAGTACTTATCTCTTGGGGTGCTATCGGGATTATTACTTTGAGTCTTGCCTTGATTGCATGGAACAGGATGAAAAAGAAAAATCCTGATTTTTTAACGCTTAAAGCTACGCCGAAAGAACAACGCAAAGCCAAAACTTTTGTGATGGGCGTTTTGTGTGGCGTCTTGCTCTATGCGGTTTTGCTGATGGTCATTGTTGCAACAATGAGTTATGATTTTACCCCTTGGGTCATTTATGGTGTATGCGCGTTATTTGCAGTGGCGGCAATTTCCTTTTTCGTGGGGAGCTTGCGCCAAAAGTAACAAAACAAATCCCCTTGTCCAAATTTTGGAACAAGGGGATAATTTTTTTTAGGTTATTTATACACACCAGACACACCCGACGTGTACAATACATTGTCCTTTGTGAAGGACATCTGCAAGCTTTTGCCTTGTTGGGACAAAATATTGCAGACAAGCTGACTTGCGGCCTGCAAAAGGGCTACATCAGGCTCTTTTCGCCAAATGGAACCCTCGGGTAGTTGTCCCAGTGCTTCTTCAATAAAAGCAATTTGTGCCTTTATGTTGTCTGTCTGTTCCAACTTTTGGAGCTCTTTTAAATCCTCCTCCATCAGAGGGACTATGTTTTCTTTAGTATCCGTCTTAAATAAAATGACGTCCACTTTGTTGTCAGCTGAGGTCAGTGTGCCGCCCCAAACAAAAGAAAACTGAGTTCTCAAATTTTCAACCGGCACGAACAATGTACCGGCAAAAGTAAATCTTTCCATTGTTAAAATTTTTAAGGCGTTTTTCCCATAAAGTTCACTTGCCTAAGGTGAACGGGAATAACTAAAATAATAAAATCTCTAAAACCTTTATATCAAATTTCACAGCTTGAGTCAATTTAGAAATGACAAAAATAGTTTTATTTTGTCTATATGCAATTAAACAGATTTTAACGGATTATTTTGTAAGCTAAAAACTGTGACTATGAGGAGATGATATTTGTTTTTGAAGGAAACCTCATGCGTAAAAAGACATTTTATATTTTTCGCCACGGTGAAACGGATTTTAACAAAGAAGGCCGCTGGCAAGGAGCAGGGCATAATCCCGAGCTCAATCTGGCCGGCATTGCTCAGGCGCACCTCTTGGCCGAAACCTTGCGCCCTTACGGCTTACAAAAAATTTATTCCAGCCCGTTAAAGCGTGCCTTACAAACCGCAGAGATTATCGGCGAGGTTTTATCTCTTCCCGTAGAGGTAAAAGAGAGTTTGATTGAAGGCAACTTTGGCATCAACGAAGGCCAATATCACAAAGACATTATCCAAACCGAAGAATATAAAAATTGGCGCAATCTGGATGCCGAATATATTCATTTTCGCTTTGAGGGCGGCGAGAGTAAATATGAGATAATGCAACGCATGTTTGCCGCCATTTCCGAGATGCTGAATACCCCTGAAGAAATAATCGGTATTTCGTCCCATAGTGCGGCAATCAGGTGTTTAATGTTACAGTTCGGCATACAAATGAACCGTCTCGAAAATGGAGCCTTGCTCCGCCTGACATACGATGACGGCCATTGGTCCGAAGAAGAACTAGGGGATGATTATGACTAAAAAACAAATGATTAATGTTTTATTGGAATTTATGAAACAAGCCGGAGAAATAGCCCTAAGAGAGCAAAAAAATTTAGATTCCGAAAAAAATTATTTAAAAGAAAAAAATGTAATGTCGGTGGTTACAACGGCAGATTTAGAGATAAGCAAATTGTTTCAGCAATTTATAGCTACCCATTTTGCGGATATGCCCCATGTGATAGTAGATGAAGAAAGTCTAAAATCTCTCGGTAAGGATAAATGGCAAACAATTACCCAAGCCAAATATCAATTTATTATAGATCCGATTGATGGCACATTGCCTTATTCTTGCAATCAAGCGCTTTATGGGATATCGGTCGGTGTATTTTTTGAGGGAAAACCATATTGTGGTTTTTTATATATGCCGGCGACTCAAGAGCTTGTTTACAGCGATGGCAAAATAGCTTATTTAAAGCAAAATGCGTTTCAACCGAATGAGGAAGATAAAAAACTAGATACGCAAGGCCAAAATTCTTGCAAAATAATTTTTGGACATTATTGGAATACGCCACCTACAAAACATTTTAAATTATCAGAAGTAATAATGCTGAATTACTATTCCGCAGTGGTTCAATTGCTCTATTTGGTGACCCAACGCGCCAAGGCCTATGCTTTTTACATGTCGATTTGGGACTTAGCAGGAGGATGGGTAATAGCTCAAGCTGTGGGACTGCATGTTTATCATCTGCAAGATGGAAAAGAAGTAACAAAATTTTCTCCGAAAGATTTTGATGATAAATTGCACCTGAAAAATGTTTGTGTGATGTGTGACCCAAAAGATTTAGAGTATCTAAGAGAAGTACTTAGCGTATCTCCGAAATTGCAATAAATTAAGCCGTTTTAGAACGACAGACATCAATCCACTCTAACGCATCAGAAAAATTAAACAGTTCATTAGGAGAGAGTTCAATAGCTGAATTTGCGCTTCCGCAAGCAGGAAAGACGCTTTCAAATCTTTTGAGAGAAATATCCAAATAAACTTTGGGTTTAGGCTGAGGAAGAGCAAACGGACAAACTCCGCCGATTTTATGCCCCGTTGCTAAAAAGACATCATCAGCGGAAAGCATTTTTGCCTTCGTGTGAAAATAATTTCGGTATTTGGCATTATCAATTTTCATATCACCGGCGGTCGCAATTAAAACAACGCCCTCATCGAGCGTAAAAGCAAGCGTCTTTGCAATTCTTTCTGGAGCAACGTTTAAGGCTTTAGCCGCCAATTCTACGGTTGCCGAAGATTGCTCCAGTTCAATAACATTCCGGCCTTTATCTTCAAAAAACTTTTTGACTTGTTCCAGAGACATATTTAGCTAAAATGGTTCAAATTCTTGTTTAAGGTCGCGACCAAACATTGCCTTAATGGTTTCTTTGATGTCGGCTTTTTCATAAATTGCTTTATAAAGAGCCTGACAAATCGGCATATCAATATTTTCTCTATCTGCAATGAATTTAACTGCTTGCAATGTCGGCACACCTTCAGCCAATTTGCCGAAGTCTTCACCTCTGGCAAATTTTTCACCAAACATGCGGTTGTGGCTGTGTTTAGAAAACAAAGTTGCCTCATAGTCGCCTAAGTGAGCCAGTCCATAGGCTGTACGAGGATTGCCGCCGAAATAAGCAATAAGTCGGCCAACCTCAATCGGAGCTCTGGCCATTAAAGCGCCTTTAAGCCCATACCATTCCAATCCATCCAAAATTCCGGCAGCTAAACCGATAACATTTTTGAGCGCGGCACCAACTTGGTTACCGATAAGATCCGAACCATAGTAAAAGCGGATTAAGTCACTTTGCAAAGCCTTAATTAATTTATCCTTAGTTTCTTCTTCATCAGAGTCAATTACGGCGCAAGAAGGCACACCTTTCATATAATCTTGAACATGTCCCGGACCGGCCAAAATGGCAACATGAATATCTTGTTTAACTTCTTCGCGCATAATGGAAAACATTGTTTCAGCACTCGGGGTTTCCAACCCTTTCATTGCCAAAAGGAAAGTTTTTCCTTTGAGATTAAAAGTATTGAGCTGTTTGCACAGTTCTCTGAAATGTTGGCACCCGATTGAAACGATAATTATATCATTTTGCAAAACATCTTCGATTTTATCATGCAAAACCATGTTATCGGATAGTGTGAGATAAGGATTTTTTCTGGTATTAAGAAGTTCAATAAAGTTTGGTGATGTTGGAATATCATACATATCAACTTGCGCAAAACCGCAATAATTACCGGCATACCACCCCAAAAAAGTACCCCAACGACCACATCCTATTAATGAAATTTTTTGCATAACAAAATCCTTGTTTAGTTATTTTAATCTAAACAAGGTTTAGCGCAACTTTTCTAAGTTTGCAAGAGTGAGCGCAATCTGCCCACAGCCTAAGATTTAAGCGGAATTCTTTTTCATATGTTGCCGCCCGACAATGGCGTTAATATGGTCAAATTCTTCAAATGACTTATAAGCATAATCGTAGCTTTTTTTGTCATAGTCATAGAAGACCTTATTTGCCAGCATGGCAATTGCATTGTCAATTCTTTGAAAAGCGGCGTTGTAATCGGGATTGAAATTGTTTTTTGTGCGTTTTTTAACCACATCGTGATAGGCCGAAATGACCTTTGCGGTTTCATCGGCGGAATTGGCATAGCCTTTTTCTTCAAAGTCGCGCATGATACGAGCGGTCGTTTGATAGAAGCATTTATTTGTCAAAATACTTCTTTGCTTTTTATTGTTACCATCAATAATCATGACATAACATCCATTTTTATTCCGTAACGTTTATGTAGCATAAGTTTTTTTAATTTGCAAGTCCCATATAAGGACCTATAAACTAAAAAAGTATTCCACATTTAGAATGGCATAAATTGGTTAATAAGGAATTAATGCTCCAAACTATACCGTTTGTCTCTAATTTCACAAATTAAGGGCATATTAACCTTTTTACCCTAAAATTATCAACGCAATTCAGAGATGAATTGCGGAGTGTGACAACTCCGAGCGGAAAAGCAACTCCTCTAAAGGGGGAGCCGAGGATATAAGCATTGTCGAATAACTTGGACTGTTCTGCTACAGTTGTCAACTCCCCCACCTTTAAATAAAGGTGGGTTTTGTTTTAATTAAACAAAATAAGGAGTTGGAATATGTTAACCAGAAAGCAAATTAAAAAGAATAATGCGGAAACTTTTAAATATTTAGGGCGGCAATTTTATGAGCAGCGTCTAAATAAAGGTATTACGCTAGAACAATTAGCCATTAAAACCAAAACGCCGCCACACTATTTTGATAATGTAGAAAGTGGCAAGGCCTATGTAAGCTGGGGAATGATAAATTATCTTGCGGGACTATATGATTGTAAAATTAAAATTGAATTAATTCCGGACAATAAGGAATTAATTTAAGCTCTAAGATACAAAGTCAAAAAAAAGAGCTCTTTTGCAAGAGCTCTTTTTAGTTTAATCAACGTTTCCAAACGGGTTGGCAACATGTTCCTGAGCTTCAATCGTTGCTCTCAAGTCAAAGAAATTGAGCAACACGGTAGAAACATAGATTGAAGAATATGTTCCGACAATCACGCCCCAAACGATTGTGAACGAGAAGCTTCTGAGAGTGTCACCACCAAAGGCAAACAAAGCCAAAGCAGCCAAAAATGTTGTTAAACCGGTCAAAATTGTTCTTGAGAAAATATCGTTGATACTCTTATTCAGCAAATCAATTTGCGGCATTTTCTTGAACTTTCTCAAGTTTTCTCTGATGCGGTCATAGGTTACCACCGTATCGTTCACCGAATAGCCGGCCAGCGTCAAAATGGCGGCTACGGTTGTTAAGCTGAAATCCATATCAAAGATAGATAATAAGCCAACCGTAATCACAACGTCATGAACCAAGCCCAGAAATGCACCCAAAGCAAATTGCCACTCAAAACGAAACCAGATGTACAAAGAAATCGCAACCATGGCAATGATTGAAGCGATTACACCGGCCTTTTTGAGTTCGTCGCCGACTTGAGGTCCGACCAATTCCACTCTTTGGAATTCAAATGTATCGGTTCCCAAAACCTGTTTGATTTTGTTAACGGCAGCCATTTGTTCTTTTTCGTTTAGTTCTTTGGCTTGAGCTCTAATCATAAATTCGGTACCTGTTTCCCCGATTGTTTGCAGGTTAACATCATCCAAATCTACTTGATTAATCTTTTCTCTGATGTCTTCCAGATTAACTTTTTGAGTGCTCTTGACTTCCATCAAAATACCACCGGAAAAATCGATTCCGTAGTTAAAGCCTTTGATAGCTATGCAAGCAATTGCGAGCACAAACAAAGCAATTGAGAAGACATAAGTAAAAGTTCTGGCTCCCATAAAATTAATATTGGTATCTTTAGTTACCCAACTAAAAAGTCTCATTTTCAAATCCCCTGTTAAATTGGCAGTTTGGTAGGTTTATATTTGGCAATCCAAGACGCAATAATCAATCTTGTAACCGTAACCGACGTAAACATTGAGGTTGCGATACCGATAGCCAAAGTAACGGCAAATCCGCGAACCGGACCAGAGCCAAAGTAGAACAAGACAAGAGCGGCCACCAATGTTGTCAGGTTTGAGTCAACAATTGTGGACCATGCTTCGTTAAATCCGGCTTCTGCAGCGTCTTTAGTAGAGCGTCCGTGTTTAACTTCTTCTCTCATGCGCTCAAAGATAAGAACGTTTGCATCCACAGCCATACCAATTGTCAAGATAATACCTGCAATACCCGGTAAAGTGAGTGTGGCACCGATAAGGCTTAACACACCGAGCATCAAAAACAGGTTCATAAATACGGTGATTGTGGTGAACAAACCAAACAAGCCGTATGCGGCAATCATAAAGACAACAACGGCGATTAATCCGATGATTGAGGCAAATACGCCTTCACGGATTGAGTCTGCACCCAAACCGGCACCAACAGTTCTTTCTTCCAAAACTTCCAACGGTGCAGGTAAAGCACCCGAACGGAGTAACAAGGCCAAATCGTTAGCAGATTTAACCGTAAAGTTACCGCTGATAATACCGCTTCCGCCAATAATCGGACCATTGATAACCGGAGCGGAAATTACTTCGTTATCCAAAACGATTGCCAATCTTTCGCCGACATTATCCGATGTTGCTTCACCAAATTTTTTGCCGCCCAAAGAGTTAAACTTAAAGCTGACCACTGGCATTCCGTCTTGGAACGAGGCTTGTGCATCAATTAAATTTTCGCCTCCGACAACGGGTTTGCGACTGATAACGAATGACTCGCCTTCAGAGCCTTTAATCAAACGAGAGCTGGTACTGAGCTTTCCTCTTCTGGCATCCATTGCGCTTGAACGGCTGTCAACCATGTGGAAAGAAAGTTTTGCGGTTTTTCCGAGCAATGTTTTAACATATTCGGGGTTTTGCAATCCCGGCAGTTGAACGACGATTCTATCGCTGCCTTGTCTCTGAATGACAGGCTCTTTTGTGCCGAGTTCATCAATACGACGACGAACGATTTCAATAGATTGGTCAACAACTTTTGCTTTGAGTTGGTTGAGAGCAACATCGCTGTATTTAATCACAACAGTGTCGCCGTCTTCAGACACTTCAAGTCCGTCATCAACTTTTCTGAATTTGGAGATAGCTTGAGTGCGAGAATTCGGATTCTCTATTTTTACTCTGACATCTTCGCTTCCTGCTTTGAGGTTTTGATAGCGAATTTTGCTTTCTCTTAAAACCTGACGAACTGAATCTTCAATTGTTGACATTCTTTCTTTCAAGACATCGTCCATCTTAACTTCGAGCAAGAGGTTTGAACCACCTTGCAAGTCTAAGCCGAGGTTAACCGGTTGCCACCATTTCGGTAGTCTTGAGGTATCGCTCAGCATGTTAGGAATAGCAAAGAAAATTCCCAACAAACAAATTCCTAAAATGATAAGAATTCGCGAACGAGATAATTTATACATAACATTCCCCGAGTTTATTTTTTAGATTTAGCTTTTTTATTAGAGTTAGCCGGTACGTTATCCATAGGGTTAACCACGTCGCGTACGGTCATACGATTTATCGTGATGTTGACGCCGTCAGCAATTTCAACCACCAATTCCGGTGTGTCATCTGCTTTAACGACTTTGCCGTAAATACCGCCGCCAGTGATGATTCTATCGCCTTTTTTAATTGAGGCGAGCAAGGCATCATGTTCTTTCATTCTCTTTTGTTGCGGTCTGATTAAGATAACATAAAAGATAAGGAAGATGAGTCCCAACTGAATCAAAGTTCCCGAAAGAGAGCCTTGTTGAGCGGTAGCGGCTGCATCTGCAGCTTGAGCCATAGCTTCACTGATAAACATATTTTTCTCCATATTAAATTATTAACTGCCAAGAATATACACCAATCTTTTCGCTAAACAACACTAAAAATGCATTGATTTAACAATTTTTTACGTTTGGTAATGCATATGCACAGTATAAGAGCGCTAGTTGTGTACCCTTTAGTCAAAATAAAACTCTTAGTGTAAAATGCTTTGACAAATACTTTTGAATATGCTACATTATAAAGTGACAAAGTTCAGTTATAATGAGGTGTATCATGAGAAAGCAACTTGCGATAGGAGTATCGTTGCTTGCGCTTACTGCATTAGGTGGCGTAAGTGAAAATAATTTTATTTCAGATAATCAATCGGGAGTGCATTCTCAGTACACGCACTTCGTAAGAACCAGTCTAAACCAATTTGAACCTTTGTCAGGGGCAAGCCTAGACGTAGGCTTGCCCAATCGTTCAAAATACCAAATAGCCGGTGTACATTTTATAGTAGGTGATCAAGGTATGAATTTTGGCAGCGCCGCCAACAACAATGACTTCTCTGACCCTTCAGGCGAAAACTGTAAACGTTTAGGTTATTCGGTTACCTCTTGTGCTTCAGGGCTATTCAATTCTGCTTGTCCTTATAATGAAACCATTTATGACAGATGTTGCGATGCAACTTATAAATATACATCGTCACAATGTTCTAGTCCCAAAACCTTAAGTTCTGATACCTGTGGTGGTAAGCATCGTTGTTATTGTAATACGTCGACTTTTCCCTATACAACTTGTAACGACCCTCAAATAAAGGGAAATGCTTGCACCGATGATACAGGTACCAGATATGCAACTTGCACATGCCCAAGCGGAGTAGCAACACCATACGGTTGCGAAACTTTCTACAAAGCACCTTGTAGCAGTGTCTGTCAAAAAGCTTATGCTGATAACTGTCGCAATCGCACAGCAGTTCAAACACCTTACGGATGTGAAAGCTATTTTTCAGATTGCTCTTCTAAATGTGAAAAAGCTTATCCTGACAACTGTCGCAACCGAACAGCAGTTGCAACCCCTTATGGATGCAAACAAACATATGGTGATTGCCAATCAAAATGCGAAATAGCATATCCTGATAATTGCCATAATAGAACGGCCGTAATTAGCTCTTGTCCTGCTAATGCAACGTGCTCATATTTCTCAGATTGTTCATCTAAAATTCAATCTTGGAGCTGTAATTCTGGCTATGAAAAATCTGGTAATTCTTGCGTGGCGTCAATAAAATCTCGTGCTTGCCAATATGTGGGAGATATTTTATATGGCGATGGTACTTGTGCAGATGATGTGAATAAATTAGACCCTAATAAAACCCCAATCGGCGTTGTTTTTGATGTTACTAATCGCTTAGCGATTGCTTTGACGGATGCCCTAGAAGATGGTAGTGTCGGAAGTGACTTTATGCATTGGTCCAGTGGTTGTTGTTGTGATACGCCGAATTTGAAGAATTGTACGGACGAAAGTACTGTGAAGACAACATGTGGGATAGATGGCAGAGCAAATACAGATGCGATATTAGCGAGTAAATGTAATGGGGTGCTCTATGCTGTCAACGCGGTAAACAAATACCAAATAAGTGGTTGTAGTAAAACTTTTTGCCAAAAAGGTAAATGGTTTTTGCCAAGCGTGAAAGAACTATATACAATCGATAATAACAAGAGTACTATAAACAATACATTATCATCATTGAGCTCAATAGGAGCTAGTCAAATGTCAAGCAGGTTTTATTGGTCTTCTACCGAGGCGTCGGGCGGTCAAGTGTGGCAATATGTTATGGAGGAATCTCCTTGGGATTTGTTTCAAAGAGATAAGAGTATCTACTATAGCAATGTTCGTCCGGTAGTTAAATATTAATCCCCACTTCAACAGCAAAAAAGTCCCCGCCCAAACGGGGACTTTTTACAAAAAACGTAACGAATCATGGTAAATAGTTCATCGGGTTGAGGGCTTTTGTGCCGGAGCGAATTTCAAAATGGAGCTGAGGCGTGTTAACTCCGCCGGTGGAGCCGGCCGCGGCGATTTTTTCGCCTTTGCGTACTTTTTGGCCTTTTTTCACAAATAATCTATCGTTATGAGCATAAGCAGTAATCCAACCATCATTATGTTTGATAAGAATGAGGTTGCCAAAGCCTTTGAGCTCGTTTCCGGCGTATGCCACCGTTCCGGAATCAGCAGCCTTAACTGCTTCACCGAGCTTGGCTTTAATGTTTATGCCGTCATTGTTGCGACCTTTGCCGATTGTGCCGTAAGGCGAGATGATTTTGCCTCTCAAAGGCCAAGCAAACTTGCTCTTGCGATAAGTTGTAACTTTTTTCGGGGTAGATTTTTTTGTGCTTGTTGTTGTCTTTTTTGCAGTGGTCTTTGTTGTAGATGTAGACTTTTTCCAAAAAGAGAAACTGCTTGACTTCTTTTGTGTAGAGGAGGTAACGGTTGTTTCTGTGTTGCTGCTAACACTTCCCGGCAAGACTAATCTCTGTCCGATTGCTAAAGTATAAGGCGCTTGCAGATTGTTCACGCGGCTGAGCGTTGTAACATCAACACTGTATCGACGCGAAATGCTGTAGAGCGTATCACCTTTTTCAACAATGTGAAATTTTGCTGTCGGCAAACGCAAGACACGACCGATATTCAAGGTATAAGGCGGGGTAAGGTGGTTAATTTCAATCAAATCACGCAACGGCACATTATATCTGCGCGAGATACTGTATAAGGTGTCGCCTTTTTGTACGGTAACGCTGTCGGGCGTTCCAAACCAGTTCCAATTAAGCAAACGTACCCGTCCCGAGTCATAAGAACATCCGGACACCAGCCACAACACGGCCAATAAGATACCCAATATTTTGCTTTGTTTAACCACAGAGCGCCTCTAAAAGTTAACTTTACCTAGAGTTTAGCGTGAATAATTTAATATTTTATTAGCAAGTTTTACAGACCTAACGGTTTGATAAGTCTTGAGTCTGAAGAAATAATCCCGTATTTGCGTGTTCTCAGAGCTAATTCAATATGTTTTCTCACCCGTGAGAGCATAAAATCGGCACTGTCATTATAATCTTTGCGGTTAGTGTAAGAGATAACAAACATTTCGGCATTATACTCATCAACGCCGAGGCTGCGAATACATTTGATGATATGCTCACTTAAATTTTGGCTCAAATTGAGAGCTTCTTCTCGGACGGTTTTGTTTAAGACAATGCCAAATTTGGTTTTATCAAACCGCCCGACCCAACGATTCTCTTTTGTCTCTTGCAGACAAATTTCTGCCACGTTTTTAAGCATTTTATCGCCGGTTTCAAAGTTGATACCTTTATTGATAAAGTCATAAATATCGCACAACTCAACCACCACCAAGCAAAAATCCTGATTATAACGTTTAGCAAGTTTGGCGTCGTGTTCAAAACGCTCCATAAAGGCTTCTTCGTTCAAAATATCGGCAGTGAGCAAAATATCGCGCTTTTGATAAATTTTGAGCTTTTCTTGCAAAACTTCAGGTAGGCTGTAGTCTTTGCACATCAGGCTCATTCCTTCGCAAGCCAAAATTACGTTCAGCAATGGGCGATATCTGCAGCGTGTGAGTTGTTTTTTGCCGTCTTTGTGCAAAATGATAAGGTCGCTGTTCACTGTTGCTTGGGTTTTACCGACTTTTGCCAGTGTTGAAAACATCATTTTCTGGTTTGCATCGTTATTTTCAAGCAAAGTGCCGAATAAAGGCTGGTTTAAGAGCTCTTCTTCATTAAAGCCGGTGGTTTTAAGAGTAGCCTCATTAACAAAAGTAATGAGCATATCTCTATCAACCTTAAAATACATATCGCTAAGGCTTGGCGCCTGAATTGAGGTTTGTTTATCATTTTCTTGCAAGAGTTCTTTGATATTTTTCTTTAAGATTCGGTTTTTGTGAGCCAAAAAGAGAATATATCCGAGCTCAAGCACACAAATAATCAAAACATAAATCATGGCGCAATCCTTAAAGGTTGTGGAATAATCAGATTCTAGCCTCAAAAACTAAATATTTGTTTAAATAGAGGTTGCATTTTTTTTCAAAAATCCCTAACTTGAAGTCTAACTTATGAGAATTTACAAGAAATTAACACTCCTTGTTTATAACCAACGCGAAAAACACAAAGAGAATAAATAGTCATGAGCACCAAGGATCAACCGCAAATCATAGACGAGAGCGGGGATAAGTATAAATATGGCTTTGTAACGGACATTGACGCCGACACGGCTCCTATGGGCTTAAATGCAGAGATAATCAAGCTCATCTCCGCCAAAAAACAAGAACCCGAATGGCTCTTGGATTGGCGCTTAAAAGCCTTTGAGTTTTGGCAGACGATGACGGAGCCGACTTGGGCAAAATTGAGTTATGATAAGATAGATTATCAAAGCCTCTATTACTATTCCGCCCCCAAACAAAAGGTTGCTCCCAAGAGCTTGGATGAGGTCGATTCGGAATTGCTCAAAACCTATGAAAAACTTGGTATTCCACTCAAGGAGCAAGAGGCTCTGGCCGGCGTTGTTGCGGTGGATGCGGTTTTTGACAGTGTGTCAGTTGCCACCACTTATCGTGCTAAATTAGCTGAACAAGGTGTTATTTTCTGCTCCATTTCCGAGGCTGTACGCGAGCATCCCGATTTAGTGAAAAAATACTTGGGCTCAGTCGTGCCTTATACGGATAATTTCTTTGCCTGCCTTAATTCGGCGGTGTTTACGGATGGCTCTTTTGTATATATTCCCAAAGGCGTAAGATGCCCGATGGAACTCTCCACCTATTTTCGCATAAATGCCAAAAACACCGGCCAGTTTGAGCGTACTTTGATTATAGCCGAAGATGACAGCTATGTGTCTTATCTGGAGGGCTGTACGGCGCCTCAACGAGACGAAAACCAGCTCCACGCCGCAATTGTTGAGATTGTGGTCCTAAACAATGCCGAAGTAAAATATTCCACGGTTCAAAACTGGTATCCAGGTGACAAAGACGGCAAAGGCGGGGTTTACAACTTTGTAACCAAGCGTGCGGCTTGCCGTGGGGCTAATTCCAAAATTTCGTGGACACAGGTTGAAACCGGTTCAGCGGTAACTTGGAAATATCCGTCTTGTGTTTTGCAAGGCGACAATTCGGTTGGCGAGTTTTACTCCGTTGCCATCACCAATAATCATCAGCAAGCCGACACCGGTACCAAAATGATTCATATCGGCAAAAACACCACCTCTAAGATAATTTCTAAGGGTATTTCTGCCGGATTCTCCAATCAAACTTATCGTGGTTTGGTTCGTGTTTCGCCCAAAGCAAGCGGTGCCAGAAATTATTCGCAGTGCGATAGCTTGCTCATTGGCAAAAACTGTGGTTCGCACACGGTTCCTTATATTGAAAATCGCAATAAAGGAGCTGTGATTGAGCATGAGGCCACCACCTCAAAAATCAGTGATGAACAACTTTTCTACTGTCTGCAAAGGGGCATCAGCGAAGAAGATGCCGTGAGCTTGATAGTAAACGGCTTCTGCAAAGAAGTCATGCAACATCTGCCGATGGAATTTGCCATTGAGGCAGCAAAATTAATAAACATTAGTCTAGAAGGAAGTGTAGGATAACATGACAAAACAACAAGAAATGTTAGAAGTATTAACCCAAATGTCAACGATAGCGGCTAAAATATTAAAAGAAGCCAAATCTGAAAAACGCGCCTCAGAGGAAGAAGTCACAAAAATGTTGGCTCACCTTAAGAGTATGCACGCGGCTGAATAGTTAAGGAAAAAAATATGACAACACCGTTACTGGAAATAGAAGAACTGCACGCAAGGGTCGGCGACAAAGAAATCATCAAAAATTTCAACCTGACCATCAACGAAGGTGAAATTCATGCGATTATGGGACCAAACGGTGCCGGCAAATCGACCTTGTCTTACGTGCTGACCGGCAAACCGGGCTATGAGGTAACGAGTGGATCAGTTCGCTTTAAGGGTAAAGACTTGCTCTCTCTTTCGCCTGAAGAAAGAGCCAGAGAAGGCGTGTTCTTGATTATGCAATATCCGGTAGAAATTCCGGGTGTTCCCACCTCAGCTTTCCTAAAGCAAGCCCTCAATGCGCAACGCAAACACCTTAATTTGCCGGAGCTTGATAATGTTTCGTTTATTAAGCTCTTGCGTGAAGAAGGCAAAAAGTTGGGTATTGATTCGGATATGCTCAAACGCTTTGTAAATGTAGGTTTTTCCGGTGGCGAGAAAAAACGTCTTGAGACTTTGCAAATGGCGATTCTCAAACCCTCCTTTGCCATTTTGGACGAGGCGGATTCAGGCCTTGATATTGATGCCTTAAAGGTGGTTGCCGATGGGGTAAATTCCTTGCGCGATGAACATCGCTCCATGTTGGTCATTACCCACTATCAACGCCTGTTGAACTATATTGTGCCGGACTTCGTGCATGTTTTTGCCGATGGGCATATTGTAAAATCCGGCAATAAAGATTTGGCCTTAGAGTTGGAAGAAAAAGGCTATGCGGAATTTGTAAAGGAAAGATAATGAACCCTTTCTTCAAAAATAACGACGATTTTCAAACTCCGCAATGGGCAAAGGGACTGAGCCAAGAGGGTAAAGCCGCTTTTCTGGGTATTGGTTTACCCACCCCAAAAACCGAGGCTTGGAAATATACCAAACTCCGCGAGCTGGAAACAGATGATTATGAGTTTGCTCCGCTTGCAGATAAAGGCGCCATGCCGAAAGAAGAGTTTCCATTTGCCTGTGCCAAGATTGATTTTCTGAACGGTCAATGGGTCAAAACTTCAAATTTGCCGCAAGGTCTAACCATCAAACCTTTGTCGGAGGCTTTTGCCCAGATTAATCAAATTGCCGACATTCAGAATTATCCTTTTGCCGCACTCAACAGTGCTTATTTAGAGCAAGGCGTGTTTATTGAAGTTGCGGCCAACCGACAAATTGAAATGCCTTTGGTCTTGAGCTATCACACAATTCCTGAAAACCGCAATTTGCTTGAAAACATCCGTAACGTAATCATTCTAAATACCGGCAGTCAATTAGATTTAGTTGAATATTATAGTTATACCGGCGAGGTAAAATCACGTTATTTGGTTAATCAAGTAAATGAAATTACAGTCAAAGAAAATGCCCAATTAAACCACTATAAATTCCAAAACGAGGCCTATAAGGCCAATCACATTGCGTTGCATGCGGTGGATGTTGAAACCGCCGGCACATATAAAAGTTTTTGCTTGCAAAAAGGTGCCAACATTGCCCGTAATGAAACTAAAGTCAAGCTAAAAGGTCTGCAAGCAAAAGCGCAAGTTGACGGTGCTTATGTTATGAACGGTTGGGCAACGCTTGATACCACTACGGATATTGAGCATTTATTTCCGCAAACCACGTCGTCACAACTCATCAAAGGGGTAGTCGGCGGCGATGCCAAAGGTGTTTTCCAAGGCAAAATTCACATTGCGCCTAACGCCGTTCAAACCGAGGGCACACAACTTCACAAGGCTTTATTGCTGAGCGATACGGCAGAAATTGATGTTAAACCTGAGCTTGAGATTTTTGCCGACGATGTAAAATGTTCGCACGGTGCCGCCAGCGGTGAGTTAGATGAAGAACAGCTATTTTATATGCAATCTCGTGGCATTTCGCGTGAAGATGCCAAAAAAATGCTGATAGATGCTTATTTGGAAGATGTCTTTGCCCGCATAGAAAATGAAAACTTGCGCGCTTGGTTTAAGGATTTGAAGCAAAATTCATAAAATCGCGCCAAAGAGTTGCGTAAATTCCAAAAAGAGCTTATATAAAGATAAAGTTTCACTTATCGAAAGCCAAATAATGTATAACGTTTATGAAATACGCAAAGATTTTCCCGTCCTCTCAGAGTTGGTCAATAACAAACCAAACGTGTTTTTGGATTCGGCGGCGTCTGCGCAAAAGCCCTTGTCGGTAATTAATTGTATGCAAGAGATATACAATCACCACTACGCCAATGTTCACCGCGGGATTTATCATTTGTCTGAAGATATAACCGCATCTTATGAAGAAGCGAGGGAGATTGTCAAAAATTTCATAAATGCGGCATCTTCTGATGAAGTTATTTTCACCCGCAATGCCACGGAATCCATTAATCTTGTGGCAGCCACTTGGGGGCGCAAGTTTTTGCGCGCCGGAGATGAGGTCTTAATTTCTCAGGCCGAACACCATGCCAACCTTGTGCCTTGGCAAATGTTGCGAGATGAAATTGGCATTAGCTTAAAAGTTTTTCCGATAGCCGATGACGGGAGCTATTTGGAAGAGGAATATCTCAAATATTTAACCCCACGCACCAAACTTGTGGCCGTTACGGGGATGTCCAATGTCTTGGGCACAATTTTCCCACTTAAAAAAATGGCTAAGCAAGCCCACCAAAACGGCGCCCTGTTTTTGGTTGATGCCTGCCAATATATTGTCCACAATAAAACCGATGTCCAAGATATAGATTGTGATTTTTTGGCTTTTTCGGGGCATAAGACTTACGGCCCGACGGGAATAGGTGTTTTATACGGCAAATATAAAATTCTCGATTCGATGCCGCCTTATCAAACCGGTGGCGATATGGTTGATACCGTAACTTACGAAAAAACAACCTTTATGCCTTCTCCGGCACGTTTTGAAGCCGGAACGCCGGCTATCGTCCAAGCCATTGGCTTAGGTGAGGCGCTGAAATACATGAAGAATTTAGGCATGGAAAACATCAAAGCACACGAAGATGAGCTGGTAAGCTATGCCAAATCAAAGTGGGAGAATGTCAAAGGCTTAACTCTGGTCGGTACAGCCCCCGATAAAGGCGGCGTGTTCTCTTTTGTGGTTGATGGAATTCACCCCTCAGACTTAGCTTTTGTACTAGATAAAGAGGGTATTTCGGTTCGTACCGGACATCATTGTGCAGCGCCTCTGGTTCATCGCATGGGCTATGAAACTGTAGCCCGCGCCTCTTTCGGACTTTATACCACGCGGGGAGATATTGATGCTCTTCTTCCGGCCATTCGTAAAGCCCAAAAAATGTTTCTCTAAATCTTGACAAGCTTTTCCAAAGGCTTATAACTTTCACTCAAGAGAAATAAAAATGCAAAATTACTGGTGGATATTAGCGATAATCCTGAGCCTGTTGACGTCAAGTTATGTATATGTCAATCAGTTTATCAAGGTTAAAGGGTCGCATTTAATGGTCTATCGCGGTTTAGGTACGGCGGTGGTCTTGCTTCCTTTTACTTTTTTCTTTGCCCCGATACATAGCGTTGCTTTTTATGCTTTGTGCATTGCCCAAGGCATTGTTATGTCGGTTGGGGAAAACCGTATCCTCAACGGGGCCAAAACCTTCGGTGCGCAGGTTACAAGTCTGATTCACCCCTTAAGTATAGCTCTCATCTTTATATTTTGGCTGTTTTTGCATCCCCATGAATTACAGGAGTTCTTTACTGCCCCAACCAAAATGTCTCTGATTTTTGCCTGCCTATTGGGAACAACTTTATCTCTTATTTTAATCTGTCAGGCCAAAGCCAATCGCAAAGCCCTGAGCTTTTTGGCAATAGGTATGTTTTGCGAGATATTTATTGATGTTACCAATAAAGAAACCACCCATCTAGGTTCGGAAAATATCATCTCCGCCATCTACTATTACACGTTGATAACCTCATTTGTTGCCGGCAGTATCAACTTGGCGGCCTATCTCAAAGAAAAGCGCCCTGCAAAAGATTTAATCTCGCTTTCTGATATGCGTTATGCCTGGTTTTTTATGTCTTTTGCGATTCTCCACGGTTTCTTAAAAACTTATACCATGTATCTCACACCCAATCCGGCTTACGTTGCAGCGATTGTGCATGCTTATCCGGTGTGGATTATGCTGTTTAATAGCTTTAATCATCCCAAGGAATATACTAAAATCAAACCGCAATACATCATGTTATTGTTGGTATCAATTATTGGCTTAATATTTCTTGGTGGACATCATCATTAAGGACAAACCATGACCGAAGAAACCTCAAACAATCCTAACGAAGCAGAACTTTTAGCCGCCATGACGCTTTCTCCCGAAGAGAAGAAAGACTATATCGCCACAGCGGGCTCTCCTCTGCCTGAAGGTGAAAAAAAAGCTGCAAAGGAAGACATTATTGAGGCGCTCAAAACCGTTTGCGATCCTGAAATTATGATAAATATTTGGGATATGGGCTTGGTTTATGACATCCGCATTGATGACGAGGCAAATGTAGAAATTGATATGACACTAACGGCGCCTGGCTGCCCCGTTGCCGGTATTTTGCCCCAGCAAGCCGCCGATGCCGTATCGTTGGTCGAAGGAACAGGGTTTGTGACAGTAAAAATTGTTTGGGAGCCGGCTTGGTCAATGGAACGTTTGAGCGAAGACGCCCGCGCCATGATGGAACTTTTTTAAGAGGCAATGATGACATTAGAAGAATTAATTGAAAATTTTTCTTACCTTGATAATTGGGAAGACCGCTATTCATATCTGATAGATTTAGGCAACAATTTGGAAAATTTGCCCGAAGAATACAAAACGCCGGAGTGGAAAGTCCAAGGTTGCCAGTCGCAAGTCTGGCTTGTGCCTCAGTTTCAAGACGGTAAATTGCACTTTTTAGGCGACAGCGACGCCATTTTGGTCAGAGGATTGATTTCGATAGTCTTAATGATTTATAACGATAAATCCCCATCAGAAATTAAAAACATTGCCATTGAAGATATTTTTGCTAAACTCGGATTAGAGGAAAATTTAAGCCCGAGCCGCCGCAACGGTTTAATGTCCATGGTCTCAAAAATCAAATTTTATGCCGAACAGAGTATGTAAATAAATGAACGTTCATGAGTATCAAGCCAAAAAAATCATCAGCCAATACGGAATAAAAATTCCCAAAGGGCAGGTGGCTTATACGCCGCTTGAGGCCAAAAACGTTGCTCGAAAAATCTCTTATCGCGGTCCATGGATGCTCAAAGCCCAAATTCAATCCGGTGCGCGCAATAAAGGAAAGTTCATAGAAAAATCAGCTGGTCGCAAAGGCGGTATTCGGGAGGTGAAGCACCTTTCCGATGTGTATGTTGAAGCTGAAAAAATGTTGGGTGCAACACTTGTAACCCCTCAAACCGGTCCCAAAGGAAAATTAGTCAGCCGTATTTATGTTGAAGAGTTCTGTATTGTCAAAAAAATCTTTTATACCGGCTTGGTTATTGACCGTATGAATGCGGCCATAACCTTGTTAATTGCAGATATAAAAAATCGCGAAATTTCGGAAATGGCGGTTAATTCGCCTGAGCTCATTTTGCGCCTGAATTTAGATTTACTGACCGGCGCCAGCAAAGAGCAAATTCGTCAGGTTCTGGAATATTTAGAGCTGGAAGAAGAGAGTTTTCGCTCGCTAGAAAGCTTTATTAACGGACTTCATCAAGCCTTTGTTGATTGTGATGCCACCATGCTTGAGGTTAACCCCTCCGGAGTGGACGCCAATGGTGATATTATAGCTTTGGACGCCAAGCTTTCGATTGATGACAATGCGCTTTTCCGCCATAAGGACTTTTTGCCGCTCCAAGATGAATATGAAACTGAAGACCGCGAGCTCAAAGCCAACAAAAACGGTTTTCAGTATAGCTCGTTTGATGGTTCAATCGGTTGCATTGTTAATGGTGATGGTATTGCTCTGGCCGCTATGGATTTGATAAGGGAAAAAGGCGAAGGTACGGCTTGTTTTCTAAACGTTAAAGGTGGTGTTGATAAAGATAAAATTGCTTCAGGTATCAAGATAATTGTAACCAACCCGCGCGTTGAGGGAATTTTGATAAACGTTTTGGGTGGTTTCTTGCGGTGTAATTTGTTGGCCGAAGGGATAGTTGCCGCCGCCTCAGAGGTTGGTTTAAATGTACCGCTGGTTGTTCGTTTTGAAGGAACCAATAAAGACGAAGCCAAAGAAATATTGCTACACTCCAAACTGCCGGTTATCATTGCCGACAGCATGGAAGATTCGGTTGATAAACTCTTATCGGCAATGGAGGCGGCAGACTAATGTCCATATTGGTAGATAAACATACAAAAGTTTTAATCCAAGGTATTACGGGTACGCAAGCCTCGTTCCACGTTAAACGTTCAATGGACTACGGTACCAAAGTTGTGGCCGGTGTCACCCCTGGCAAAGGTGGAACTTTTCACTTAGATGTTCCGGTTTTTAACACGGTGCAAGAAGCTGTTAAAGAAACGGGAGCAAATGCCTCGGTAATGTATGTTCCGGCGCGTTTTGTTAAAGCTGCTGTCCGAGAGGCTGTGGAGGCTGAGCTTGACTTGTCGGTATGTATTGCTGACGGCGTGCCAATCAAAGATATGCTTGAAATCAAAGCCATGCTCCACGGCTCCAAAACCAGATTAATCGGTCCCAATACCCCGGGTATTATCACCCCGGGA
The DNA here is from genome assembly GCA_944391515.1 of uncultured Alphaproteobacteria bacterium. Lineage (GTDB taxonomy): Bacteria > Pseudomonadota > Alphaproteobacteria > RF32 > CAG-239 > Scatocola. The sequence goes on along the minus strand of CALXTW010000014.1, from coordinate 16,771 downwards.
GAGGCAAGACTTGGTATTTTCCCTGAAAATATTCATACCCCAGGCAGAATAGGCGTTGTTTCGCGTTCTTCCACCCTAACCTATGAGGCGGTTTTGGAAACCAATCGGGCAGGGCTTGGGCAGTCCACCGTCATCGGTCTTGGCGATGATATGATTGTCGGCACCGCCTTTGAAGACATATTGGAGCTGTTCCACAAAGATACCAACACCGATGCGATTGTGATGATTGGGCAAATGGGCGGAACCTTTGAGGAAGCCGGCGCCGAATTTTATAAACACCTGAAACACCGCAAGCCGGTAATAGGTTTTGTTGCCGGAAATGCCGTTCCTTTCGGCCACAAAATGGGCTATGCCGGAGATGTTATCACCAATGGCAGTATTACGGTTCAAGATAAAAGAGATGCCATGACGTCTGCCGGAATGACGGTTGTTGATAGTATCAATAATATTCATGATGAATTGGCAAAATTGGGATTAGCCAAAGCCTAAGCGATGAATGTTATCTTTCAAAAAATAATTGATACACTTTTGCCGCCCCGTTGCCTGAAGTGTGGCAAAATCTTAGGCGACGCCAATGGCCTTTGCGCTGATTGTTTTAATGAAATCACCTTTATTTCCAAACCCTATTGTGAACATTGCGGCTTGCCTTTAGTCTCAGAAAACACTATTGGCAAATTCTGTGGTAATTGTTTGCGTAATTCCAAATCTGTGTTTCGGATGTGTCGTTCGGCTGTTGTTTATGATGAACACTCCAAACCGTTAATTCTGAATTTTAAGTTTAATGATAGGACCGAAAATGCAGCCTTCTTGGCCAAATGGTTGCGTTTGGGCGGAAAAGATATTTTTGAGAAAAACGTAGATATCATTGTACCGGTTCCTTTACATTACACTCGATTAATAAAAAGACGCTATAATCAGTCGGTTTTGCTGGCGCGAGAATTAAGCAAATTAGTAGGAATACCATGTGATTGCCGCTCAGTGATAAGACACCGCAAAACCAAACCACAAGTTGATTTTTCGGGACACGAACGGATTCGTAATGTCAAAAACGCCTTTAGTGTAAAGTATCCCGAAAACCTCAAAGGCAAAAGAGTAGTCTTGATAGATGATGTGATGACCACCGGCTCCACCTTAAAAGAATGTGCCAAAGTTATTCTGCAAGCCGGTGCCAAATCGGTTGATACGCTAACCGTCGCACGGGTCATTAAATAAGGTTTACAAAAGCACAAGATTGCGCTAAATTTGCAATAGAATTTTTATTATTAACCCTAAAAAATAAAACAAAATGGAAAAAGAACAACAAGCCAAAATTCTGGAAAGCAAGTATTTATGCCAAAAGCCATGGCTCACCGTGCGTGAGGATAAAATTGAGCTTGCCAATGGTGTGATAATCCCTGAGTATTATGTTTTGGAATATCCAAACTGGGTAAATACTTTGGCCATCACCAAAGACAAAAAATTTGTAATGGTGCGTCAGTACCGCCATGGTACACAAACCACCAATTATGAACTTTGCGGTGGTTGTGTTGATGAAGGCGAAACCCCGCTTCAAGCTGCGCAAAGAGAGTTATGGGAAGAAACCGGTTATGGCAATGGGCGTTGGCATCAAAATTTGAAAATGTCCGCCAATCCGAGTACCACCAACAACTGGACTTATAACTTCATCGCCGAAGATGTTGAACTCATCGAGAATAAACAACACCTTGACGGTGGAGAGTGCTTGAGCGTCCACTTGTTGAGTTTGGATGAAATTAAGGAGCTGTTACGAACCAACGGCATTATCCAATCTGTGCACGCTTGCGCTTATTGGAAATACTTGGCCGAAAACCATTTGTTATAAAGATTGTGTTTTACCAAAGCCTCTCTTTCGAGAGGCTTGCGTTTAAAGAGGAAGCATGAAACAAAATATAAAATTAATATTTTTGGCAGTTGTTATCGTGATTGGAGTAAATAGCTTTTTCCCCAAATATGAGCCCGAAACTCTTTACAGCTCCCAAGATTTGGAAGAGGTTTCGGAATTTTTAATTTATCAAAAACAATATACCCAAACGCTCCCTCTTTATTGTCAAAAAAATAACTATGACTTGAGCCGCCTAAAACAAGAATTTGAATACATGCACCAAAAACAAATCACTCAGGCGCAAAACTTTCTAGCAAAATTTACGCCGCAAGAACGTTTGTCTTTTTATGCGGAGTTTGATAAAACTTATAGCGAAATGGAACCGATGATTCTAGAAAATATAAGGGCTGATTTTCAGAAAAATAAGGATATACATTGGTCGGCTCAGCAAGAGTTTAGCCCCTATGATTATTGCGCTTGGCTGGATTCGCATGCCGCTGAAGTCTTAACCAAGTATCAAAAATAAAAGGTGCTTATTTTCAAAGCACCTTTTTTTTACTAATCTTCATCGGAGGTTTTGTTCTCAACAGCCTCTTGCAGCTGCTCAATCTCCGTATCATCCAATTCTACGGCTGGAATATGATAACTCTCGTTAAACCAATTACCCAAATCAATATCGGCACATCTTTTAGAGCAAAAGGGCTTATATTTATTTGCCGGTGCTAACTTGTGGCAAATTGGGCAACGATATGTCTTGATAACTTCGCTCATTTCATAACCCGTCCGGTACCTTGGCAGGTTTCGCATTCAACGGTTAGAACATCTTGCAAAGTCGGACGTCTGCGAACGCGCAAAATTTCAACATTTCCGGCGCGGCTCAAACCAAGTACTCGACCTCGATTGCTGTCTTTGTTAAGCTCTTCTTCCAAAGTTTCCAAAACCGGTTTCATAAATTTATAATCGGAAGAGCCGGCAAAGTCGATAATGATTTTTCCCGACAAATTACGCAAACGAATTTGTTTGGCAATCTCAACGGCCGCTTCTTGATTGAGGGCGGAAATAGAGCCTTTACCGCTGTCATTACCACTGTCGACATCAATGCAAACGCAAGCTCTCGTTTCTTCAATGCAGATTCTGCCTCCTGATGGAAGTTTAACTTCTTTGAGCAAGGCATCAGAAATTTCATCTTCCAATCCATGTTCTTCAAAAGGGTTAACTTCATAAGCAATCTCAAAAGTGTCACCGAATTTTTCTTTGAGCTCAGCTTCCACATTGTGATTATTAACAATTACGGTATGCAAAGAATTTTGGTAACGTCTGATTTCATCAAACAAAGGAGCTGTTTTTGCATAGAGCAAAGCCGGAGCCTTAGCCGAACGAGCTTTAATGCGTACATCATCATAGAGGTTGCGCAACTCAACCATTTCTTTGGCAATTTCCTCAAACGGAACCTCTATCGCAGACGTCCTTAAAATCCAACCTTCTTGACCGGTAGTATTTTCCAAAACCTTTTCTTTGTATTCGGCTAATTTTTCTTTGTCTTCGATTCGAGGAGAGGCTTCAATCGTCATGCGGTAGGGGCAATAAACGATTCTCTCGCCGACAAACTGAATGGCTCTGACCACTCTGGCGCCTTTTTCGGCTCTTTTTTCTTGAGCAACCTGAACAACAATGCTCTGACCTTCGGTGTAATTAACTTCTTTCAAGCCATATTCCTCGGCATTCAAAAAAGCATCATGCCCATCGTTAATATCAATGAAGAAACCGACTTTATCATGAGCTAATTCAATTTTTTTAGTAATTTTACCGAGATAAATATTTCCTTCTGATGCGTTGTTTTCATTCGCAAAAATCAATTCCTTGAGTTCAGAATTTTCTATTTCAGCCAAACGAACAGCTGAGTTATATTTTTCAAAGATGATTGTATCTATACTCATTTTACACCTGCACCTTCTAACAAATTTCTAGCTTCCCACAACGGCAAGCCAACTACGCCCGAATAAGAGCCGACAATTTTTTTGACATAGGCAGCAAGTCTGCCCTCAATTTTGTAGCCGCAACATCCGACCCATTCATTGCTATCCACATAATCTTTAATTTCAGCCTCGGTCATTTTTTTCATTAAGAGTCTGGTTGCCACGCATCTCAAAGCGAGCTTTCCGTCTTTATTAACAACACATACCGCGCTTAACACTTTGTGAGCTTTGCCTGATAATGCTTTCATGACCAAAGTTTGTTCTTCGGAATTTTTGGATTTATGCAAAACCTTGTTGCCGACCACAACCACTGTATCGCAAGCCAAAATCACTTCCCCCGGATGCCTTTGGGCAACGGCTAAAGCCTTTTCTCTAGCCATTCGTTTGACATAAGCTGTCGGCGTTTCAAATTTTAGGGTTGTTTCGTCAATATCAGCCGGATCTATGAGTTTGGGCTCATAGTCAATTTGCTGCAACAACATTTTTCTGGGTTGTGAGCCAGAGGCCAAAATAAAGTTACGTACTGTCATCAAGCTCGCCTAAGCTTCGTCGTCGTAAGTCTTTTCCATACGTTCGTGGCGTTCTTGAGCTTCGATGGAAAGGGTGGCCACCGGACGAGCTTCCAAGCGTTCCAAACCGATAGGTTCGCCGGTTTCTTCACAATAACCGTAAGTGCCGTCTTCAATTCTTTTCAAAGCATCATCAATTTTAGAGATGAGTTTGCGCGCTCTGTCTTTGGTGCGCAAGTCAAGCGCTTTGTCTGTTTCCAAAGATGCACGGTCAATATCGTCGGGTTGGTTTAACCCACCTTGACGCAAATCATCCAAAGTATCTTGAGATTGGTTAAGAAGAGACTTTTTCCAGTTCAAGAGTTTCTGGCGAAAATATTCAACTTGCATGTCGTTCATATATTCTTCATCTGCGGACGGAACATAATCCGGAGGAAGAATTGTAGCGCTTTCCATATCCATTTTCATTCTCCTTATGGATAGTTAACAATAAAAATCTATAGCAAGCAAAATACAAATTTAAGGCGCGAACTTCAAGCAAAAAAACGTTTTATAACAACTATTTCATTAATTTTGCCAGTTCTACTTCGACTCTTAATTCGATTTCACTTAAAATCTCTTGTAATTTAGGGTCGCTTGATTGAAATTTATTATCCTTTACAAAGCGAGAAATTTCAATCAAACGGTCTCTTGAAATATAGCCCATGAGTAATCCGTCTCTGATTTCTTCTAATTTTTCAAGCAAGGTCTGTCCGCGTTTTAGCAATTTTTTACGGATTTCTTTTTCTTCTTCTCCATCCACCATTTGTGCGGCAAAAATGGCATCGGCAACATTGATGCCGCCCGCAGCATTTACCGGATTCGATTGCGATTTCATTGTTTCTTTCAACAATATTGAGAAACTTTCATCACCGCTAGATGCTTTGGTCGTTTTGCGAGAAGCAATATCTTTGGTTTTATTTATGTCATCAATTTTAATCACAGGATAATCCTTATTTTGTTAGCGGAAAGTCCAAGTAATGGTGTTATCGTTATATTCTGTGTATGATTCGTCTTCTTTCGGAGGTAAAACACAAGCGACCTCAGCATCGCTTATTGATACCGGCAATTCTTTTCCTCCGTTAGCAAGGATAGGCCAGTTAAATTCTGTTTCATTTATTTTGAGGCGATATAAGTCGGAACTTCCGCCAAAATTCCAATTCATAACGGCAAGTTCAACGCAAACATGGTGAGGAAGTTTAGGGAAAGTTATTTGATATGTATCTCTTGCTCCGTCAAAAGAGACTTCTGCATTATAAGCATGAATAACTTTCCCATCATCTACCATGTCAGAGGGGATAACTTTTCCCGCTATCATATCTTCAATTTTAATGACTGTATAATCACCATTTGCAACGTAACGGTTACTGATATTTTTGCGTAAATCTGTAATTTGTTGAGTAATTCGACTGATTTTAAATTTATCGTGCATGTTATTAATGAATTTATTAATACCAACGCTAACGGCAGTTAAAATAGCTAACACGCCGATAACCTCAATCATAGTTCTTCCCAGCTCAGAACATTTCTTCATCAAAACTCCTCCATAGCTTTTCACTATAACATCTTTTTCCTTTGGAAACAATACACATAATAAGGTTAATTTATGGTGTAATATAATTATTTCACTTCACATTTTAGAAAAATGTTATATAGTTAAAACAAATCTGAGAACCAAATTTGAGACCTAATAGTACAAAGGAAAAACACATGAAATATACAGTTTATTCATTAATGATGGCAGTTTCTGTATGCGCTTTGAGCGCCAATGTAAATGCCGCAGAATATGACTTCAAGCCTTATGTCGGCTTAGACTATAATTATACAGATGCAGATGCCGATAACCAAAGTCCGAAGTATAATTCTTTGTCTGTTAATTTAGGTACAGAATATAATCAATATTTTGGAACGGAACTGTTTTATCAATATTCTGACGACGAAAAGAAGAATATTTATGGCGTTGACCACAAAACCTCTTTCCAAGCTTATGGTTTAGATTTGATGGGATATTTGCCGTTAGGTTGTGAACAAGAATATTCTTTGTTGGGAACAGTTGGTATTGGTGAATATACTTTTGATAAAAAAATCAGAGATTTATATTCATCAAGTGATTACCATGACCACGGCATTGGTTATCGTTTTGGCGGCGGTTTACAATACAGAATTGATGACAAGTTCTCGGTTCGTGGTTTGGTTCGTTATGTAAACCTCAATGGTGTAGACAACTATGATGATATGTGGGAATACACCGCAGGTATCAGATACAATTTCTAAACAAAATAAAGCACATCTAAGGGAGGAGTTTTTAATTCCTCCTTTTTTATTTTATGGACAAGAGCCCAAAGCTACAATATAAAAGAAATCATATAAAAAGCAAAAGAGAGGGAAAATGAAAAAATTTTTGTATGTATTTAGTGCACTGTTGTTAATTTCTGCATGTTCAGATGAAAAGACATCAAATCAAGATACCTCAATGCTTTCCACTCAAGAAGCATTAGAAGAGGGAGAAGAAATAGTTGCTCGTCCGCAGTTTGATGTTAAATTTGAAGATATTGTTTATAGCTATGATATCAATAATCTGCCTCAAGGTTGTGATAAAGGAAGCGATATGGTTTGCGCCATAGATTTACAAGTCAAATGCACGATTAACCCCAAATTAGCCGAATGCGATGCTAAAAAATTACCTCGCTTTACATTTATGGAAGATGAGAGCCTGCAACGTCCGACCCAATCCAGCTTTCAAATTGTAAAACTCAAACCGATAGATGCGACCACGGTTGAGGTCTATACCAAGAGCGAATGCAATGGTGTCTGGTTTGGTTTGTGCAAAGGTAATATTGTCTATGTTCTGAGCAACGCTAAGGGTGCTTGGGTTGTTAAAGACTTGTATGCTTTGCAATCAATCTAATAAAAAAGCCCTGAAAAGGGCTTTTTTATTCATAGAGTTTTAAAATACCGCTCCGCTTGGCTTGAAATTTCTCTCGCAGCTTATCTACGTCATCTTTTGTTTGAGAGAATTTTGCCATGAAAGTTGGCGCATATCCCCGATTCTTGTTTTTTAAGATAGAAGAGAATGGCAAAACATCTTTAACAATATGTGATAACATTGCAGCAACGCATCCTTCTCCCAAAGACGCAAATTCTCTAACAAAAGTTCCACTGCTGAGTTCTGCACCTTTACGGAGTTGAACAAATCCGTTAAGGCAACATCCGCTGCAAATAATCGTGTCATATTCTTTTGCGCAATCAGGTAAATTTCCCAAGCCGACACGACAATTATGGTGAATGGTAACATTGTTTAAGATATAGCACCTATTACCGATGATAGTTGCGTCTTCAAAATCTTCGCTTTCAGGCAAATCACAAGCAAGGTAAGTCTTTAATTCCGGTCTTTTGTCGGAGAGGTGATTGTTTCCGCAATCAATTGTACAATTTTGCCCGATAAAATTATTATCCCCGATAATCACCCGTCCTTGATAGAAATGATATCCGATATGTTTGCTGGGTAAGCCGAAAATGCAATTATCTTCAATAAAGTTATTATTGCCGATTTTGACTTTTCCCTTGAGGTGAACTCCCGTACAAATATGGTTATTTTCACCAATTTCAACATTGGAATCAATAAAGCAAAAATCATCAATAATTGATCCTTTTCCGATTTTTGCACCGGATTTTATCACGCAAAAGTTTCCGATTTTGACATCATCGGCAATTTGTGCACCTTTTTCAATAATTTCATACATATATCAAATCTCAAAATTCAAGAAATTAATCAGCTTCTTTAATGCGTTCGATATTCGCACCGACCCCTTTGAGTTTTTCTTCTAATTTTTCATAGCCGCGGTCAAGGTGATAAACGCGATTGACGATTGTTTCACCCTCAGCCACCAATCCGGCCAAAATCAAAGCAAACGAAGCACGCAAGTCAGTAGCCATTACGGGAGCTCCCGAGAGTTTCTTGACCCCGCGAACAATTGCAGATGCATGCCCGTGAACATTAATATTTGCCCCCATACGCATGAGCTCCGGCACATGCATAAAGCGATTTTCCCAAATGTTTTCGGTGACCAAGGAGGCACCTTCCGCCACGCACATCAAAGCCATGAATTGCGCCTGCAAATCTGTCGGAAATCCGGGGTAATAATCAGTCATAATGTCTTGTCCGACAAGAGTTTTATTGGTAGCATCAATAATGAGTGAATTTTCTTTTTCTTCAACATCAACGCCCATTGCTTTTAAGATTTCTATCGGTGTTCGCAAAGTTGAGGCTTGTGCGTTGATGAGCTCGATTCTACCTCCTGTAATGGCGGCTGCCACACCGTAAGAACCTGCCTCGATTCTATCGGCAATCACTTTGTGTCTTGTGCCATGTAGGTTATCAACCCCTTGAATAACGAGGCGAGAAGTGTCTTTCCCTTCGATTTTAGCCCCCATATCAATCAGCAAATCAATCAAATCACCGATTTCTGGTTCTTTGGCGGCATTTTCAATAATTGTTTCCCCTTCAGCTAAGGTTGCTGCCATAAGGATATTGCAAGTTGCCCCCACCGAAGCCGTATGGAAAGTAATGTGAGCCCCTTTGAGCTTGCCATCAATATCGGCATGAACATAGCCGTTCTTGATTTCGATTTTAGCACCCATCTGCTCTAACGAGGAGAGGTGAATATCCATCGGTCTGGCACCAATGGCACAACCACCAGGTAAAGAGAGTTCCACATGACCTTCTCTGGCCAATACTGGCCCCAAAACATAGTAAGAGGCACGCATTTTACGAACATAATCGTACGGAGCAATCAGGTTAGAGAATTTTTGCGTCCGATAGGAATAGGTTTTTGTGGGATGTCCATCAACAAAATCATCAAAGCTGTCAATAGCCGTTCCCATTTGCTCTAACAAGGCGTTCATTGACCGAATATCGGATAAAATCGGCATATTAGTTAAAGTTACGGTTTCATCGGTCAATAAACTGGCGCAAATAAGGGGCAGGGCGGCATTTTTTGCCCCACTGATATAAATTTTTCCCTCTAACCTGTTTCCGCCGATAATTTTAATTTTATCCATATTCCGTCTCCAAAGTTAGTCTTCTTTTGAATTAGTTTTTAATTTTTCACGTTCAGCTTGTTGTTTTTTGCGTTTTTCCAAATTTTTGCGCAATGCCTTGGCCTCACGTTCAAATCTTTCTTTGCTGCGTGGGCCGTGTGCGGTATTTTTTTTCTCTTTTGCATCAGACATCATTTTTCTCCGAATAAATATGAGCAAATATTAGCATGAATAGGTTAAAAAACCGTGAGTTTAATAAAATTGCTGTAAAAATACCAAAACTATGGTATGATAAAAACAAGCAATCAGAAAGATAAGAAAACATGTTGGAAGATAAATTAGAAGTCAAAGATAAAGCATTACAAGCTCTTCTCCAAAACAGCATTACAAAGCTGAAAGCCACGCCTTATGGTCAAAAACTTTTTGAAAACGCAATCACACCCACGACTTCTGAGCAAAGTGACTTTAACTTATCAAAAATTTATATCGGATATGCCGGAATGGGCATAGGAGGAAATTGCTACCGAGAAATAATTGATAAAAACGCAACACGAGACGTTGTCTATATTAGTGATGAAGAGATAAAAGCCACAATTGTTAAAACACTAAAACAAAGCCAAGATGAAGAGATTGTTTCACTGTTAAATTCAGCTCAAAAGCAAGAAATTACGGAGCCGACCAGTAGGTTTCAAGAATTTTTGGAGAATTATTATCAACAAACCGGAACACAACCTAATCAGGCCACGCTTGAACATTGGGCAGATTTAAAATTATTTGCTCAAATCAATAAAATAAAACCTCTGGAGCAACTCATTCAAAAAGAACCAATAAAAAATATGCTTTCAGATTCTTTGACTCATTTAGTAGCGCACGAAGTTTCTCATGGCGGACAATACAATAACGGTTGCCAGGCTATTACGAAGCAAAGTTTTTCAATGCCGGCATTAATGAAAGAAGGCGTTTTAAGTAGTGAGGAAATTTCACGCCTTTCTGCACCAAAGAAATCGCCGTCGAAACCGATGAGTTTGGAGGATGTAAAAGCCGAAAGAGCAACGGAAAATGCGTTGGAAGCAGGGGCAATGTCAGCAGCTCTTGTTGCTTTTTTTCTGACATCACCATCACAAGAAGCTCAAAAAACAACTTTGGACTACTATCAACTGCGAACAAGAAAAGATATCGGTGCCATTGTCAATAAGTATGATATTGCCAATATGAGCGAACAAACCCAAGATAAACAGTATACGCCGCAAGCTCGTAATGTACAACAAGCCATGGCAAGAGAAATCTTTGCAGAAGTTGTGAAAGGTATGGATGAAATACAGCAAACAAAATTGCAAGAAAGCCATCCCGGGGAAGATTGTTCCTATGATTATTGCTCTGGCGAAGCTTTGATATCGGTTCAATCTTCTTATCGCCCGGAGCTATATGGAACCAAGAAAGATTTTGAAGCAATGGTAGATTCCATAATGATAAGTAATAAATTGCGAGCATCACAATTAAGAATGAGTGCAAAATCTCATCGACAAGGCAATAATTCAGCCACAAAACAAAATAATGCAATAATACAACAATATCTCCGCAACAAAAAACAGAATGCCTAAAGTTTAGTCAAATGAATGAATAAAAAATAGTTGAAAGCAACCCAATGGAATATTTTATTCAAAATTCAAAACAGCAAACTCTTTGCCTAAAGGTTGATAGCCCTCTCGGTGCAACAAAAAAACAATATGCCTTTGTTTGCCATGGGATAACCGGCTATAAGGAACAAGGAGTAATTCTGCAAATCGTGAAATCGTTACAAAATCAAGGTTATACGGTTATCAGTTTTGATTGTCGCAATTCTCGTGGCAAAAGCCACAATGACATGCGTTGTGCTACTTTGAGTGATTTTTGTGAGGATTTGGCAGAAGTAATAGCTTGGGCCAAAAATCTTCCCGATTTTAAGCCGCCGTTTTTATTTGCCGGGCATTCTTTGGGTGGTTCGGCAGTCCTTAATTATGCACTTCAAAACCCCAATTTCATCGAAGGTTTGATTTTGGTTTCTTCCATATTTAGCGGCAAAGAATTACTTGATAATACACAAAAATTTGCCCCCGAATTTTATCAAACACTTTTAAGCACTGGGCTAACCCGCACTCAAGAAAACCGCCAATGTTTTTTGGATGAAACCTATCTGCAAGAGCTACAAAAATATGACTTCTACTCTTTGGTTCCGTCTTTTCAAAAGCCGATACTTCTCATCACGGGAGATAAAGATAGGTCCTCTTTGCCAGAGAATAACCAAAATTTTTATGAGCAAATCACCGCCCCAAAAACACTCTGTATTTTGTCAGATTGCACCCATATTTATGAGCACCCGCATAATTTAGAAGATTTAGACCGAAAAATTGCTGACTTTGTGGCGAGTTTAGTATTACTTCAATAAAAAAACCTCTCCTAAGAGAGGTTGCGTTAACTTAAATAATTTTAACAACTTTGCCACAGATAGACTTATCTCCAAGTTCCAATTCCACTTTCTGTCCGATATATAAATAAAACGGATACAAAAGTTCAAGTTGAATTTGAGAGTTTTGTTTTAGACTATCAATCTTCTTGCCGATTTTGCCCAAACTTGAAAAATTGAAGTCATCTGGAAAGTAAAGCGTTAAGTACTTATCAACAAAATCACTTAACTCTTTTACATCATCGAATTCCAGAATACATTCATGGTGTAGCAAAGATAGATCATTTGTTAAAACAAAAGCACCCTTGTCAAATAAGGAAAACTTAAGATTAATTAAATCTCCAGTATCAGCTTCTTTAACAATTTTCCCATTAAGGCATATTGTCGTGACAATACCCTCTTTCATCTTTGTAAAATCGTTGTTCAAGAGTTTCAGTTTGTCTTCTACCTGAAGCTTTCCCTGCATTACTTTACCTTCATAAAAGGCATTTACTCTAGAGCCATTACAATTTCTAAGCGTAACGAGAACTACTACTTTTTCCATAATAAATAATTTAAATAGTAAAACGTTAAAGAAATTACCTACACTGGATAATATTTCTTGTCAAGAGTAATTATGATATCAAAAATGTTAAAAATCCAAAGGATTGCCATTCATATCCAAACGCAGTTGATGAGTATCGTATAAAATAGTTTCTTTTGAAATTAAGTTGTTTTCATTAAATTCAAATACATCGCAAACTTCAAAAGTTGTTTGTCTTCCGTCTTTAACCACCCAATGATATGTAAAATGTTTTATCATTACAGGTTTGTTTTCTGTGCTGAGGAGGGTGTTGTGCGGAATTTGCGAAGATTTCTCCACATCGGAGAGTAGGCACATTTTTTCAAAGAAAGCTCTTGGTTCAATCCATCCCAATAAAGGTGAATAAACTTTTGCTTCTGGAGCAAATAATTGACATAATCCGTCCAAATCACAATGAGCCAAAGCAGTCATATATTTTTTGATGATATCTTCATAAATTTCTAATTTATTCATAACATTTATCCTCCAATAATGATTTTAAGATAGGATTAAAAAATTAACTTAGCGTAAAAATAAAATGGCAATAAAAAATTAAATAATTGCGATTACATTAAATACAAATTAAAGACAACAAACGAGGAAAAGATGAAGAATTATATTACCATTTTAGGCTTGGTTGCCATTTTAAGTGGTTGTGCAGAATTTAATAAATACATTACAGTTAGCAGCACCGCAACGCCGGAGGAAAAATTCAGAGCTTGTGCCTTGAGTGAAGCGCAAAGCAAATTGCAAAACGGCACATTGTTTAGCCAAACCATGACCGTCACCAAAGATGAGATTGTCAACACCTGTATCAAAAAATTGGCGCTAGAAGCTGCCGGTATTGATTCTGAAGCCCAAAACATCACATCAAACATAATCAATAGCTTGCAAAGCTTGAGTGAGAAGTAAAATAGTTAGGGTCTTGACTCTTTATTGATTTTAATTATTTATTATGACAATAAAATCAATAATTGTGTAACCTAAAATTATTTTAGAGATGAAAAATTATGCATTACTAACGTTTGACCAAAGCGATAGCTTTTGGCATAGAGTTTCTCATAAGGGAGAGTATTATAAATTTCCTATTGTTTATGAAGATGGCTTTGTAAGTTATCGTAAAAAAGTTGCGAACAACCATGGTACGCCTTGGGGATTTATTTGTAAGGGGTATATTATATCCCTTCATCCTACGCCGGAGATGTTTCCTTTTGACGCAAAAAACTATTGTGAGGAACGCTTGTTTGCCGGTCGTCCGGTTTGTATTCCGCCCCGATTTGTTATGAAAAAGGTTCTTAATCATATTTTTATTATAAATGATATGATAAAAGAGCTGGGAGGAGAGCCTTTCGCCAATGATTGGTATATGGCTCAAAATGACAAATTTGGAGATTTGGCAGGTCGTCCGAATAAGGACATAATTTTGGGGGTTCATCCACAAATTTCTGATAACGGAGCTTGTATGTACGTTGATAACAATACGCAAGCCTCCTTTTATCCGGCGGTCAAAATCTAGCAAAATGCAAAACTTAAAGAGTGTGAAATTTAATTGTCACACTCTTTTTTTTAACTCTCTTTTTCCGATGAATTGACCAATATCAAATCCCCCATCGGAATTCATCACAAAATCGTAAAAATCTTTAATAGTCTCTAGTTTTTGTTTTTTATTTTTTGCCTTAAAGCATGCAATAAGTTTATGGGTAAAGTTAGGATGAGGCATGTTTTTGACATGGTAGCGTTGAGCAAATTGAGGATCTGTTAAAATTTGTTCAATTTTACTATGGGGAATATGTGCTAAATTATGAAAGTTGTAATAAGCGGTAATAAGAGCATCCACCAAGCCCCAATATTGCAAATCCAGATGCAAATTTTTTTTGCTCAAAGACAAGAGTTCATCATACCTGTCCCAGAGATAATATTTGATAAAACTTTTATCATAATCAGAGAGAGCCTCAAAAGGCTTTTGAACTTGCAAAGCGGCTTTTTCGCGGAGTTTTTGAATTTCTCCATGCGTATCAAATAAGACTTTTCCATACAAAAGCAGATATTGATTGGTGTAGTTATGTCCTTTGAGCGATTCCTTCATATATTCTTCAAATCTGAAGATAGGATTAATGGTATATTCCATCAAAAAGCCATCGACATAGCAGTTAGATTTTTCCTGCCAGTCAAGAGAATTTGAAGCAATGATTGTGACATCAATATCTGAAAATTCATTTTGGTTTCCTGAGGCATAACTTCCGCATAAAAGAGCTCCTTCAAACCATTCTTGATGAATGTATCGTTCTAAAAACGTATAGAGCGCCTGTTCCCACTTTTCCATAAATTTCTCCTTTAAGCAAAAATGAAACACTCAAAGTTTGCCAGAAACATAAAAAAACTGCAAGATATTTCATAGTGTTGTTTGGAGGGTATTAAATCTCTTGCCAAAGTAAATTTTTCTGATTATAAAAAAGCAACAAATAAATTATGATGTAAAACTAAAAAATTATTTTTATGAAAACCTTTCTTTTAGTCTCCTTTATAATTTTGTGCATTGGATTTATAATTTGGAGCTACCACCTGTTTCAATTTATGAAACATATTGACTTTCGTACAAAATATAAAATGGATGAATACGAAAGACAGATTGAAAGTACGTCTAAAAAGAAAAAGACGCCTCGCAAATCAAAAAATTACTAAAAAATTCCCAGAAATTAATGATACAATTTCTGGGAATTTTTTATGTATAAAAGGGGCTGTTTTATTGGTGTTTTAGAAAGAGCGTGTTATAACTTACTAAATAAAACAAGCAAGAGGTAAGAGATGAATAAAAACGGTATTATCAAATTATGCAATTCTGTGGCTGAGTGCCAAATATCTCTCTGGGGCGGAAATCTTTTGTCTTACCGCCCGAGGAAAGAGGAACACGATATTTTTTGGCTAGGAGATTTAAATAAATTTGATAATATTCAGGCTATCCGCGGTGGTATTCCTGTTTGTTGGCCGCGCTTTGCTGAAGAAGAGTTGAATAATCATTTGCCCCGCCATGGTTTTGCCCGCTTATCAATGTGGAATTTGCAAAATGTGAGTGTCGATGACCGCCAAATTGAAGCAGAAATGTCTCTTTCGCCCGAAGCACAATACAACCTAAACCTTTCCGCTAGAGTTTTAATCAAAATAACCGATAAATTAGAATATACACTTGAAACGACCAATAATGGCGATACTCCGTTAAATTTCAGCGAGGCTTTGCATGCATATTTTAACGTAAGCTCAGTTGATAATGTAGAGATTAAAGGCTTAGCAGGGCACCGCTATAAAAATTCTCTGACCCAAAGTTACGCCACTCAGGAAGAAGACTTAAATATTATAGGAGAAGTTGATAGAATTTTTTTAGAGCAAACACAGCCTCTTGAGATTATAGATAAAGGCTACAATCGTGTGATAAAAATCGAAAAAAACGGCTCCGACACAACAGTTGTATGGAACCCCAATAAAGATTTGGCGGAAATGAGCCCTAATCAATATAAGCAATTTGTTTGCATAGAGCCATCTAATGTAGGCGAGAGCGCCATCGTTCTGCCTCCGCACCACACCCATAAGCTCACCACCACCATAAGCATTGATAAGCTATAAATATAAAATAAAAAACCACGAGTGAGTTAAACTCGTGGTTTTTGCAACATCTGCATAATTTGCAAACGTTGCTGGTGGTCAATAATCCCACAGTAAATTCCGTAGGCAATGACCAAAAGCAAGATGATTCCAACAATACATAAGAACCATCTATGTTGTTTTTGTTTATAGGCTTCTATAAACAAAAACATCGGTATTGGCAATGTTGCCATAACCAATACCACTTCTGCCGCTGTTCGACACCCTAAAAGGTGAAGAATTAACGCTCCTATAAACAATATAAGAGCCAACACCAGAAGGTTCTCTGTTTTTTTAATATTTTTCATAATATTCACATTGCCTTACTCTATTTCTAGCCTCGACAATGTGTGATTTTTTTACCTCCACATATCCCTGGGGAATAATCATCTGTTTATATTTGTCTTACTTTTGGTCCCTGTTATAGATAATAACTTTGGGCGGTGTCCAGATAACACTCTTTCAACAAAACACGAAACAAACTTTCTTCCTTACATATATACGGGGTTTTTTTATTTATAATAATTATTTACATGCAATCAGAATATCATATTTTCCAGTAAAAGCCAAAATAAAATTACAAGCAATTTAAAGGTATGTTTTAAAAATTATGTGCTTTTGCTTTGCAATTATCGGACTAAATTTTATAATGATTTTAAACAGCTTTACCATAAAATTGAACTTATTAATTGTTAGATTTCTAATAATTATCATTAAAACTTAATT
>CALXTW010000013.1 GCA_944391515.1 uncultured Alphaproteobacteria bacterium | reverse complement strand
TCAACGGTTTTTTGAGTAGCAGTGGTAGAGTGAACGGTGGTCATCAAACCATCTTCAATACCGAAAGCATCGTTCAAAACTTTGGCAATCGGAGCCAAGCAGTTGGTGGTGCAAGATGCGTTAGAAACGAATTGTGTTCCTTTTACATAAGAATCGGTGTTAACACCGCAAACAAACATCGGAGTGTCGTCTTTTGACGGAGCAGACATTACAACATATTTAGCACCGGCAGCAATGTGGCCTTGAGCTTTTTCTTTTGTGAGGAACAAACCGGTAGATTCTACAACATATTCAGCGCCGATTTCATCCCATTTGAGGTTTGCCGGGTCTTTTTCAGCGGTTACGCGGATAGCTTTACCGTTTACAACCAATTTACCGTCTTTTACTTCGATAGAACCTTTGAATTGGCCATGCATGGTGTCATAACGCAGCATATAAGCCATATATTCAACATCAATCAAGTCATTGATACCAACGATTTCGATATCATTTCTTTCTTGTGCAGCACGGAAAACCAAACGGCCAATACGACCAAATCCGTTAATACCGACGCGAATTGTCATGTTATTATCCTTCCTTTTTTTAAGTTGAGTGCAGAGAGGTCTGCACCTTATTGAGTTATTTAATTCGGGCATAATGTACCACTTAATGGATTTTTTTCAAGATATTTTTCAAATTGTGAATATTAATCGAAAAACGGGGATTTCCCCGTCTTTTTGTTATTCGGCTTTTTTGAGCATGACCTCGGGGGCTTCGATACCCAGCAAATACAGCAACAAGGTTAAGACATCTCTGACCAATTTGGCTAGTTGCAGACGAGAAGATGCCAGCTCCTGACTTTCAGCCGACATAATCGGCGATGTATTATAAAATGAGCTGAAAGTTTGCGCCAAGGTATAAGCATAATCTGAAATTATGCTGGGTTCTTTGGCTTCTTGCGTGCGCATGATGATATTGCTCAGTTGCATGAGTTTGAGTGCCAAATCACGCTCCTCGGCATTGGAGATGATTACTTTGCCTGGTTTTATATCTCCGGCTTTGCGCAAAATTGAGTTAATGCGGGCAATGGCATATTGGATATAAGGTCCGGTTTTGCCGTCAAACTTGGCAAAGTCATCAACCTCAAACACATAGCCGGAGGCAATATTATTCTTTAAGTCTTGATATTTGACCGCGCCAATGGCAATTTGCGAAACGAGTTTTTCAATCTCTTTTTCGCCATAACCTTCTACCTCTCCGGCTTGAGGCATGGATTCACGAACTTTATCTTTGGAGAGTTTGAGCAAATCTTCCAAATTCATCACACCGCCGTCACGGGTTTTGAAAGGTTTGCCATCAGGTCCGTTGACCGTACCAAAGCCAATGTGGCGCAAAGTCACATTCGGTGCAATGCCTAATTTTTCGGCAACTTCAAAAACTTGCTCAAAGTGCAAAGACTGACGCTTGTCAACCACATAGATAATTTCTTGAGCTTTTAAGTCATCAACACGCATTTTGATGGTGGCAATATCGGTTACCTGATAAGCATAGCCGCCATCGCTTTTGACCAAAATGACCGGCGGTTTAGGCTTGTTGGTTTCTTCTAAACGGATAATGGTGGCGCCGTCATCAATCTCGGACACGCCTTTTTGAGCCGCTAGTTTTACAATTTCGGCACAAGTTTCGTGGGCATCAGACTCACCTAACCACAAATCAAAATGAGCTTGAAGTTCATCATAGTTTTTCTTAACAGCATCAACCGAAACTTTACGTAAGTGTTGCCATGCTTTGCGATATTCGGGATTACCGTTTTGCAAATCAGCCGTAATGACACGAGCAGTTTCTTTGGCGGCTTCATCTTCTTTGCAACGAATGTTGGCTTTTTTATAAAAAGCGGAAATGTCGTTAATATCGTAGCTTTCGGTTTTGGATAAATCACCGTCTTGTTTGATGATTTCGGCCAAAATCATACCCATCGGGGTGCCCCAATCGCCAAAGTGGACATCGGAAACAACCTCGTTGCCGGCAAAAATCTCAATTCGACGGATGGATTCGCCAATGGCTGCCGAACGCAAGTGTCCAACGTGTAGAGCTTTGGCAACGTTCGGACCGCCTGAATCCAAAACAATTTTATGCGGGTTAGCAACCTTTTCGCAGCCAAAGCGCTCATCTTCGCTCATCGCATCCAATACTTTGGCAATTAAGCTATTATTGATACTCAGGTTCAAAAAACCAGGGCCATCAACCGAAATTTTGCTAAAATCAGGGTCTTCTTGCAGTTTAGCGGCAATTTGGGTGGCAATTTCACGCGGGTTCTTCTTCTCGGACTTGGCTAGTGCCAATGCCCCGTTGCACTGAAAGTCACTTAAATCGGGGCGGTCTGATACCTTAACTACAGCATATTGCGGATTGAGTTGCAAAGAATTAAAAACTTCGGCTAATTTGGCGTTGATTATCTTTTCTAGCGATAGGCTCATTTTCTCTTCCATTCATTAACTATTTTACGCATTTAAAATAAATATGGGTCGGCAAAAACAAACGACAGGTAAATTGCGTTTGCTTAATGGGAACAGCGTGGGTGCCCGTTTTGTGTTTGATACATTCCTCATCTGCCATCTTTTTAACCTCTTCATAATCTGTGGTCAAGATATTATAGCAAATGGCCGGTTCTTCCGGTGTTGATTCCCCAACATAGAGTTTTGCCATATCCTTTTCGCCGGCGTTGCGGCGTCTGTCCACAAACGGGTCAAGCAAGGTACAACTGCTCAACAGCCCTGCTAATATTAAAAGATTCAGAATTTTTACCCTAGACAATTTTTAAAACTCCATTACATTTATGCTAACTGGTTTATACTTATATATGAAGAAGATTAAAATGGAAAGTCAAAATAAATATCTTGGTGATGATAAATTCAAAAAATTTTTAGAGCACTATAACTGCCCTACTCCTCTTGAAATCGTTAAACTACGTTTTATCGGCTCTATTTGCTCGCCAAATCTGGAGCTCAGACCAACAGATGTTATCTCATCTTTTTGGGAGCAAGGCAAGGCTCCTCGCTTGGAGACCAAAGATGAGGCTGATTTGTTTTTCAAATTCTTTATGGGATTGTGGGATGAGATGTTCCAACTCATTACCCAAAACAAAGTAAAACTCTCACCTGTGGGAAGCAAACTCACCACTAAAGAAGGAATTAAAACCCTTTGTGCCATGCGCTATTGCGAAATTGAGGCCGGCTTTGTGGAAGGTTTTTGGGGCGGAAAAGAAGATTTGAAACTCCAAGCTTATTTGGCTGAGATTATTGACTCACTTTCAGAAATGTCAAGCATTTACAACACGTTAGCTAAAAAGCTTGACAAATCCGAAAATATCGCCGAAATTTCTAAGCATCTGGTCTATACCGATACAATGGTTGAAAAAGCCATTGCCTTTATTATTGAAAACTCGGTACTGCCCAGAATTGAAACTCTGAAAAGAGTTGTGCATTAACAACATAAGGACTTTATCATGGACTTTATGGAAGGGTTATTGACCCGCCGCTCGGTTCGTCAATATGATACGAACAAAAAAATATCAAAAGATACTATTCGCGAAATTATCAAAGCTGCTCAATATTCTCCCACCGCTCACAATAAACAACCGTGGGAATTTTTGGTGATTGAAGATAAAGAGTTTTTGGCTAACCTTCGCCATATTCAACGTTGGACATCTTTTGCTAAAGATGCCTCTTGCGTGGTGATTGTTTGCGGCGATATTGATAAATCTTTCAGCCGTCACAAAGAAGACGAAACTTGGACTTTTATTGATGTTGACTGCGCTATTGCAACCCAAAGTCTGCTTTTGGCCGCTTGGGCAAAAGGAATCGGAACTTGTTATTGCGGCGCCGCCCCAATGCAAAAAGTGGTTGATGCCTTAAAAGAACATTTGAATTTGCCAGATAACATCAGACCTTTTGCTATTGTTCCGATGGGATATCCGTTGGAAGCTCCTAAACAACCCGATGATCGCTATAAGCCTGAAAAAATTCACTGGGAAACTTGGGAAAATACTGATAGCACGACAGAAACTGCCGCGAAATAAATACTTAAAAAAAAGCCTCTTTTCAGAGGCTTTTTTTAGTCCTTTTTAGCACTAAAGGTGAGCAAAACATATTTAGCCAAAGCAGAGGGCTGGGTAATGACTATTCGAAACATTTGTTTTTCACCTGCCCCTAGTTCTGATATCGGGGGTTCATCATCAACAGATTGAAGCAAGTTTGTATCTTTATCCATAATTTCAACATGAATGAGCGGCATTTCTATTTTTTGCTGCGTCGTATTGACAATGTATCCTTTAATCTCAAGCTTACGAACATAATCTTCTTCATACTCGTTGCGGATGATATTCTGAAATTCTAGCCCCTCACCCACAACTCGAGACTCGACACCTAATGCTGAATAAAATTTTTCAGCTAAAGGCAACACCCTGACAACCTCATAACGGACGGCAAACAAAACCAAAGCTACCATTACCATAATAAGTAGGAGGTAATATTTTAATATCCCTGGTCTATCCAAACCTAAAGCGTGTTTGCCTTTGTAGAATAACTTTTCATGAAATGGGCGAGCCTGCTCTTGCTGAAATAAATCTTTGGTTTGAGAAGATAGGCGCGCAAAAATATCTTGCATTTCGGTATTAGCAGGAGCCTGCTCAACCGACTCGCTTTCGGGCGTGGTATTATCTTCAGTTTTTGGAGTTTCTTCTTCCGGCTGAGGAGCGGGCGTTTCTTCAGGTTCAACACTTGGCTGAGCCGGCTTGGCTTGCAAGTCTTCCCTCGTGCAATGCCAAATTTTTCCACATTTGGCACAGCGCATTTTTTTCCCTTTTTCGGGGATTAAGTCAGGCTCTATCTCATAGCCGGTATTGCATTGCGGACAATATAAAAGCATTTTTTACCTCTTAAAAAATACTATAACTTAAAAACCGTTTAATCAAAGTAAAAAAATCGTTTTATTAAATAGAATATTGCTGTATCTTAGGAGAAATTGTCAAAGGAGCATTTGAAGTGAAAAATTCCAACTACCCAGACAGCATTATAGAAATGCAAAATGTCGGTATCAGATATGGTCAAGGAGCTGAGGTTTTGAGCGATATTAAGTTGTCGCTCAAAAGAGGTTCTTTCCACTTTTTAACCGGGAAAAGCGGCGCAGGAAAAACATCCTTACTCAGTATGATGTATTTGGCGCAAAAACCAAGCCGCGGTATCGTCAACGTGTTTGGTAAAAACGTTAATTTTACAAACCGTGATGCTCTCGCCATGCTGAGACGCAAAATCGGTGTCGTGTTTCAAGACTTCAGATTGCTTGACCACTTGTCCGCCTTTGATAACGTCGCACTTCCTTTGCGCGTCTGCGGAATGGATGAAAGAGAAGTCAAAAAACGGGTCACCGAACTTTTACAATGGGTAGAACTTGAAAAACATATTAATGCTCCGACCTCTACCTTATCGGGCGGTGAAAAACAACGTGTTGCCATTGCCAGAGCCGTGATTAATCGTCCGGAATTGCTCCTTGCCGATGAACCGACCGGTAACGTTGATAATGATATTGCCGCTAAGCTCATGAAGCTCTTTGTTGAGCTCAACAAACTCGGCACAACCGTTGTCATCGCTACGCACAGCGATAAGCTCATTACTGATTTTGCTTATCCTCGTTTGCACCTACAAAATAAAGCCTTGAGAATCTATCGCCCGATTGATGTGCTGAACAGCGGAGGTAATCATGGTATATAAAACAATAACAACCAGAAAAAAAGAACTCCCTTTGCAAGACGACAGTTCAAATTTGTTTTTGCAGGTGATGATTTCTATTGCCGTCTTTTTATTTGGGGTTACTTTGGCCGGTGTATTATCTATTAACTCCATGTTGGAAACTTGGAATAATAGTATTTTGGGCTCTTTGACCGTGCAAGTTATGCCGATTAACGACGTCAATGAAGAACAGGCTAAAGCTCAAACTCTGGCTCAACAAGAAAAGGCTGTGGAACTATTGCGCGCTAAAAATGAAGTTGAAAAAGTTACTCCTTTGAACAACGAGCAACTTCAAAAACTCATTCAACCTTGGCTCGGTGACGGGATAGATGTCAAAGATTTACCCATGCCTCGTTTGATTGATGTCAAACTCAAAAAAGGTGTTGAAGTGGACTTTATGCAATGGGCAGAGGAGTTGGCCCAAGCAGCACCGCAGGCTTCCTTAGATAATCACAAACTCTGGCTTAACAAGCTCATTAAATTTGCCGATGGCTTAAAATTATTGGCTTTGACAGTCTTGGTGTTGGTGGTTCTCATTACCTCTGGGGCAATATTTTACTGCACGCAGACCAGTTTGGGACTCCATAAATATATTATTGAGATTTTGCACCTGATGGGCGCTAAAGACACATATGTTGCTCAGCAATACGCCAAAAGAACAGCTTGGCTGGGCTTGATCGGCGGAATTTATGGATTAATTCTGGCAATTCCTACCATCTTTATTATTGCCAATTTGGCTAAGCAAATTGAAGGGGGCATTATCAGCGAAGCAAGGCTTTCTTTCCTTGATTGGAGCGTTATTTTCAGTTTGCCCATTCTCTCTATGGTGATTGCAATGATTACCGCTTATTACACCGTTAAGAAAACTTTAGAAAAATTTATGTAGATTGTGGTGATGATGAAAAAAAGATTTATATTCATAGCGCTTTTAATCTTCGCTTTGGTTTGGAGTATCGGCTTTGTCTGGTTTAGCTATGCTATTTATCATTTCAAAACCGACAATAACAGCAAAACTGACGCAATTGTCGTTTTAACCGGCGGGAAAAATCGTATCAGCGAGGCAGTTAAACTTCTAAACCAAGGGTTGGGAGATAAGCTCTTGATTTCCGGCGTGGCTAAAAAAACATCTCTGCAAGATTTGAAAAAAAGAGGCGATATTGCCCTGAGCAACGAAAGCGATGTTACCCTTGATAAGCGCTCTTCAAACACCGTGGAAAATGCCATTGAAGCAATCGAATGGGTCAAAAAAAATCATATTTCTTCCATTCGATTGGTGACTTCTAATTACCATATTTTGCGTAGTCGTCAGGAATTCAGAGCTTTGGATAAAGATTTGAAGATTATTCTGCATCCGGTGTACTCTGAAAATGTTTCCAGCAAATGGTGGAAAAATGAGGGTAGTTTTTTCTTAATCGCTTCAGAATATAATAAGTTTTTGGTTGTTTGGCTCAGAAGTCATATCTTGGGCTCCTATGCTTTTTAATGAGGTTGGTCATGCTTTATATTCGCTCTTTGATTTTTAACATTATTTGCTATTCCACTTTGGCAGTGGGGTGTTTAATTTCTTCCATCATCGGTATTTTTAATCGTAAAATCACTATTGTTATGTGGAATTACCTTATTCTTCCATTCTTGTTGGTGGTACTCAAATATATTGCAGGAATCGAAATTGAAATCAGAGGCAAACAATTTATTCGTCAAGATGGGGTTCTCTATGCTGGCAAGCACGAATCGGCTTTGGAGACTTATTTTCTGTCGGCATACATCAAAAAATTAGTCTTTGTTTTGAAGAAAGAGCTCACTTATGTTCCTTTGTTTGGTTGGGCGCAATATTTTTACGGTATGATTCCCGTTGACCGCTCTGCCGGTGGTGCCGCAATGAAAAACCTTTTAAAACAAGCAAAAGACCGCATTGCCAAAGGACGTCCAATTATCATTTTTCCGGAAGGCACCAGAGTTCAACCAGGAACAGTAAAGGGGTATAAACCGGGCTTGTTGTTTATTGCCCAAAACCTTAATGTGCCTGTTATTCCGGTGGCACTGAATACCGGCTTGTTTTGGCAGAAAAATTCATTCCTTCGTCATAAGGGAAAAGTAATTATCGAATTTATGGAGCCAATGCCGCAAATTGCCGATAAAAAAGAATTTATGGCAGAACTGCAAAATCGTATTGAAAAAAAATGTCATGAACTTAATATGGAAACCATCAAAAACTATCCGGCTATTGAGCACTTGTTGGTAAAGGAACCATAATGATTAGAAATTTGGCAAAATCTTATGAAAACTTTTTGCAACGTTTTCTTTTAATCATCGGGTCCGGTTTTCTGGCTTTTGCTTTGTGTCTGACTTCTGTTTGGTTGGTGTTAGAGAGAAATCTGGCCATCTCCGTAATTAAAGAAGAAATTATTAAATTTGAAAATTCGCTTCTAGCGATGGGATATGATATTGCCTACGATAATTTAAGTTTTAGTCATCTCTCTCCTTGGCAGATGCTCAGAATCGAAAATTTGCGCATTTATTCTTTGGATGCTAACCATTATGCTCAATGGGAATGCGCAGAATTTGCTGTTAGTTCCGATATTTTTAATACCAGAAAAATTCGTTTTCATTTAAGCCAAAAGCAAAATTTGCAAATTGGAACAAAAAAATGGGAAGTAAGCGTTCCTAACAGTTTGGTCGAGCTGAATATATCAAAACAAAATCAAATTCAAGAAGCAACTCTGCAAGCTGCAGATGTTGTGATTGAAAATTTAGCGGATATCGGCAGTGTGAAATTTGCGTTGCAAAGAGGTAACGGACATCAGATTAATGAAAAATCTCCTTTTATGGAAACTCTGTTTGAGCTCAAAGACATTCACATTGACGACTACACCGCTTGGCCAATGAACAAACATATTGACCACGTTTACCTTAACGCCAATGTTATTGGAGAAATTGAAGAACAAAATATTTTTAGCGAAGCTTTATATAACTGGATTGAAAAAGAAGGATTTATTGATATTCAAAAGCTCATTATCAACTGGAAACCGTTGGTTATGGTGGCTAAAGGTGATTTATTCTTTAATGAAAACTTGGTTCCCGATGTAACACTTAATACCTCTTCTATGGCTCTGACCGACACCTTGGAAAAGATGAACCAAAACGGTTGGTTAGAAGATAAAGGCGTATTTGTGGTTAAAATTTTGCTTAACAACAAGTCCTTTAAGAAAAATAGTACCGACAAATATTTTACGGTGACAACACCGATAAAACTCAACAACAAGCAAATTTTGATTGAAAATATTCCGGTTTGGGAAAGCTCAAAAGATACCACAAAGCCAGCAAAGGAATAAGGTAAAGTAGGTTTTATTGTCCTTGATAGATTAGGAAAAACACTTTAGCTAATCCGTAGATGCGTTCTTCCAAAAATTGATACTGCGGCGGAATATCCAAAGTTTCAGACTTTTCAACTTCGACCAAACATAATGTTTGCGGGGCTAGCCAATTTTGCTTAGCTAAACTCACGAGAGCCGGCGCACTCAAGTTTTTGTTATATGGGGCATCCATAAAGAGCAAATTATATTGTCTGGGGGCTTGAGGCAGGGATAGTGCATTTTGACGATAGATTTTGATTTTGTCTTGTTCTTTAGCAAACAAAGCAACATTTTTTTCTAGACTTTTGGTATCTATATCCACCAAGCCGATTGAGAAACAACCTCTTGAAAGAGCCTCCAAAGCAAAAGCACCGGTGCCAGCAAAAACATCCAGTAAGCAATACTCATTCCACGGCAATGAGAGTTTGGAATTGAGGATATTAAACAAGGCTTCTCTGGCCCTATCTGATGTGGGACGAACAGCGTCGCTTTGCGGTGAAAAAAGTTTTTTTCCGCGGTAAGAACCGGCTATAATTCTCATAATTGAAATTTGCTCCCAAGTTGCTCTTTTAGGACTTTGCCCGAAACTTCTCTGACTTCGCCTTTTTTCAAGCTGCCTAATTGGAATGGTCCGTAAGAAAGGCGAATAAGGCGCGCAACTTCTAAGTTAATGGATTTCATTAATTTACGAATTTCGCGATTTTTGCCTTCATTTAAGGTAACGCTCAGCCAAGCATTGCTCCCCTGCTCGCTTTCCAAAACAATTTTGACCGGTCCGTAATTTATGCCGTCAATGGTTACGCCTTCTTCTAACTTTGCCAGTTTTTTTACATCAACTTTTCCATGAACCTTTACTTTATAGCGGCGGCTCCAGCCATTTTGCGGCAGTTCTAATTTGCGAGATAATTCGCCATTATTGGTCAGAAGCAGTAAGCCTTCCGAATTCAAATCCAATCTTCCGACCGAAATAACACGCGGTAAGCCTGCCGGAAGATTATCAAACACAGTCGGGCGATTGGAGGTATCTTTATGCGTGGTCAGCAAGCCCACAGGTTTATAATAGAGCCACAGACGTGTTCCCTCAACGGCCGGCAATTTTTCACCATCAAGCAAGATTTTTTCCGTACCCTCTACATTAAATGCCGGAGAGGAAACGACTTCTCCATTAACGGTTACGCGTTGCTGGCGAATAAATTCCTCCGCCTCTCGTCTGGAGCAAACTCCCGAACGCGCCATAAATTTTGCAATTCTTTCACTCATGTTAACTTTTCCTTTTTTCTTTTTTGTTAGCATACTCTCAAATATTAATCAACAAAAGGATGTAACTTGGATATTAAATTTATGCAAAGAGCCTTATCTTTGGCCGCCAGAGCCGCCGAACAAGATGAAGTTCCGGTCGGAGCAGTGGTTGTTAATCCTGAAAGCGGTGAAATTATCAGTGAGGCTCATAATTTAAGCGAACATGGTAGTGATGCCCTAGCCCATGCCGAAATGCTTGCTATCCGCAAAGCCTGCGAAAAGCTCAAAACCAATCGTCTGAGAGATATGGATTTATATGTCACTCTTGAGCCTTGCACAATGTGTGCGGCTGCTATTTCTTTTTCTCGCATAAAAAATCTGTACTTCGGAGCTTTTGATGAAAAAGGTGGTGCTGTCGTCAACGGGGTTCATTTCTTTGATGCGGCGACTTGTCATCACAAACCAAATGTTGAAGGTGGAATTTTAGAAGAGGACTGCTCGCGGATTCTCAAAGATTTTTTTAGGAAAAAAAGAGAAAAAGTAAAACTTTTAGACAAAAAGAGTTGAATTTTAGGCAAAATTGAGTTATAGTTATGATAATAAAGGATTAAAAGTAGGATAAAAGCTATGGAAAATACTGAATATATGAAAGATCCGGAATTCTTAGATTGGTTAACTTCTAATGGAGTTGATAAAAAAGAGTTGGAGGATGAAATTAATAATAATAATTTTGGTCGTTTAGATGATTTGGTTCTCCGCTTTAATGACCACAATTCGCAAGAAGAAAACAACTTTATAACTTTCTCGCAAGGAAAGCCGGGAGACGGGAATGAGCCCACCAATGATCTTGATGCCTACTATAAAAATTGGTGCGAAAAAGAACATAATCCGCCTTATGTTTATGAAAATACCAATGAAGCTTCTCCGGCTTATGGTATGAAATATTACAAAACTCAAGAAGATAAAAATGCCGATAAACCTGCTGCGCGCGCTCTTTACAGCGATGCCAAACATGTTGATGTAGAGTGCAGTGATGACAAAGGTCCTGACTATGAATTTTTAGATGCTTTGGTTCGTAAAGCAGCAATCGATGGACAACCGGGTATTAACTTTGAAGAAGGCATGACCCCTGAATTTGCCAATAAATTGGCAGCCGCTTGTATCAAATACGGCCTTAAGATGAAAGGTCAACCGACTAATATTGATATTCATGAATTTGAAGACCAATTAACAGCCGAACAAAAAGCTAATATTGAAAAATATAACAAAGGTGAAAAAGTTTACCTCAACAGCTATGAGAAAAAGTCAGCCATTGCAAAGGACTTTGCTGCTCATGGCACAACCGAAGCCGATATTGCAAAATTCAAAGATGACAATGTTGCTCAAGCAGAATGGTTTGCCGCTTATAGGGAAGCCGGTATCAAACCGCAAGGCGCAAACGGCTTCTATTCTCTGAATAACACTAAAATGAAAAATTTGCCACAAAGTGCAAAAGACCATTTGAAAGAGCATAACAGGGAAACTGTTGCCAAACTTTATAATGTTGCAAAATCTCATGCCGATGCATATAAACAAGCCAACCCAGGAAAAGACTTTGACTTGCGCACAAGCAAAGTTAAAGACCCAAAATCAGCCGCGTTACTCTATGCCGCTTATAAAGCTGCCGGTGTTAATGTTATCGGTATGGATGAAGTTAATAAAGACTCTCAGGGAATGTTCCAAACCGAAACGCTTGGTTTTATGCCTAAAGAAGCGCAAGATATCGTGACGGATTATAACTATGGAATTCGTACACAACAATGGGCTCAAATCACACGTGATAAAGATGACAAATACAACCAGGCTATCATGTCTCCTAATCCAACGGTCGAGCAACAAGAAATTATTGCCAGATACGAAGAGAGAAGAGAAGCCCAAGCTGCTAGAGGACGTACTCATCTGGCGAGAAAAAATCATAAAGCGCCCAATGCAGCAGATATGGCGAGAGTTAATGCTCAAGGTCGACAAGCTGCTTTGAATAAAATTCGTCAAGCCCAAGGACGATAAAAAAGATAACCATACAAAGCCTCTCGAAAGAGAGGCTTTTGTTTTATAAATATCTTTAGCCAAAATATAAAAATTGCAGTAAAATCCTTTGACAAACGCTTTTGAATATGCTAAGTTATAAACAGACTAGGTTCAGTTATAACGAGGTGTATTATGAGAAAGCAGCTTGCGATAGGAATATCGTTGCTTGCGTTTACTGGTATGGTAAAGGCAAGTGAAATTAATTTTGTTTCTGACAATCAGCAAGAAGTGCTTCCTCAATACACGCACTTCGTAAATACTAATCTAAACCAATCTTTTGAGCCTATGTCTTGGGCAAGCCATTCGATAAGCTTGCCCAATCGAAATTCTTTTCACACGGCAAGTGTTTCTTTTATTACCGGTGGCGATAATCTTGACTTTGGGAATATAGATTTTGCTGACCCGACAATTGAGCAATGCAAAAAAGAAGGCTACAGCCTAACAACTTGCAGTGCTGGTTTGTTACCCGGCCTAAAATGTCCTTATAATTCAGCTTATTTTGATAAATGTTGCGATAGACGTTATAAATACGATAAGAGCGCTTGCTCATATCCTAATACTGTCAGCGGAGATAGCTGTGGTGGTAAATTTATGTGTTATTGCGACAGAAGTTTATATCCTGTCACGGGGTGTACTTCTCCACAAGTACCCGAAGGAACGGGTTGCACCGAAGAGGGCGTAACTTATTACAGTAAATGTGTTTGCCCGAGTAACTATAATCAAAAATGTGACGGGCAAAATCAACAAGGTGTGGGAACGGGTTGTACGCAAAACGGCGTAACCTATTATACCTCATGCCAATGCAAGAGCGGTTACAATATGACTTGTTCGGACTTAGGGCCAACTACTCCCAGTGATTACTGCCTGATGAACGGGATTAAATATTACAACAATTGTAAAACTTGCGAAAATAAATGTAAATTAGCGAGCTGTCCGACAGGGAATGTTTGTGAGTATGAAGATTGCTCACAAAAATACTGCGTAACGGGTTGTGCAGTAGGATACAAAGATTTGGATAATTATTGGTGCAACGGTGCTTTAAGGTGCTGGGTTGCCGCTACAAATTAATATCAAGAACTCTCAACTACATAAGGAGAAAGACGATGAACAAGAACTGTAAACGAACACTTGGAGCGACGCTGTTATTGACAACGGCTTTCTCCGTGACGGAAGGTTGGACACAAACTTGCGCTATACCACCAACTTGTGAAAGCTTGGGATATACTATGAGCGAGGCAGACTGCGAAGGCGCAGTAATAAAATGTCCGTTTGACACAACAAAAGTCTATTGTCCTAAGTTGGCTCAAGACGGTTCTGGTGATTATCCTTGTTCAAGTAAGTATTATTTACAATTAAAACCAAATACATCCCTTGATAATATTCGTTGCACCACTATTGCACCACCTATATCCATATCAACATCTACCTCCAATTTAGTATGTAGTGCTACACAATCAGCACCTGTAGGAGTATCTCCCCAAAAAGTTTATAGCACTAAAAATGAGTGCTTATCGGCGACTCAATATGCTAATGAACAAAGAATCGCCGGATGTTGTGATGATGAAGGTAGAATAACTGTTTTTGCTCCTCCAATGTTAAATTATGCCAATTTTTTCCCTACCTATAGACTAGCTAACGACTACTATGTTGATGGGGCTGTTGTAGGTACGGTAATTACTCTGGATTCTGATAGCTCTGGAACAATAGCAGCTTTGGTCGGAATGGCGACCAAAACAGAAGCTTCCACACTTTGTGCTAATTATAAAGTAGGTGGACTTAATTGGACTTTAACATCTGGTTACAATGCTTGCAGTTTGGGACGATATAAATCCGATTTGAAAATCGGGACTAATGGAATATGGGTAATGACAACAAGCGGCTATGGCGACTGTTCTATTCTGAACTTTAATGAAACTTCTCAATTGTGTTCCCATGATCCCGATTATTATCCTCAATGTAAAGAAGATGCGCTTCATCAGGTTGTATGTCAGGCATCTTTCTAAAACAAACAAATACCTCTGTTGCAAAACAGAGGTATTTGTTTGAGCTAGAAATTTATATATCTTCCTACTTTTTTCATGAGGGTGGAAAAGGGATAGTTGGGTATTTCATCTCTTGATACCCATTGTCCCGACGCATCTATTTGTTCGGTTTGGATTTTATAGATATGCAACACCAGCTTAAAATGGGTAAAGATATGTGTGACTTCTTTTTGCGTATCTTGCTGAGGAAGTTCTGAAAACAACTTCTCCTCACTCCAAGGAAATTCATAGAGCCCTGAGAGCAACCCCTTTTGTGTTCGTTTTTGGATAAAAACTTGGTGGTGTGAATTTTGTATGATATAGACGTTACCTTTTTTGAGCGGTTTAGCAAGTTGCTTTTTGTAAGGAATAGCCTCTAAATCGGGCTCTGTTCGCGAGCGGCATTCTGCTTGCCATGGGCAGAGTAAGCATTGCGGATTTTTAGGCGTGCAGATGAGTGCGCCTAAATCCATAATGGCTGAGGCATAATCCGCCGGAGAAGTTTTATCGGTCAAAAGTTCCGCCTTCTCCCTTATCTGAGACATTATCTCTTTTGCGGGCTTGGTTAGATGATACATTCGGCAAATGACGCGAATGACATTACCATCAACCACGGTTTGAGCTTGATTATAGGCTAAGGCCAAAAAACTTGCCGCAGTATAAGCCCCTATGCCTTTGAGCTTTAACACCTCTTCTTTGCTGGTGGGAAAGACTCTCTTATACTCAGTGACAATTTGTTTAGCCGTCTGGTGCAGTGAACGAGCACGAGAATAATAGCCCAATCCTTGCCAATATAAATAGACTTCGTTAATATCAGCTTTAGCCAAACTCTCAACCGTCGGAAAACGTGCCATAAACCGCTCAAAATATGGAATTACCGTTTTAACCGTGGTTTGTTGCAACATTACTTCCGATACCAAAATGACATAAGGATTTGGGTGGGCACCGCCTTTAACTCGCCAAGGCAAATCTCGTCCCTGCCCCTCATACCAATTCAAAAGTTTTTGTGCTAATGTTTCTTCCATCTTATCCTTATACCAAAAAACACCCCGAAGGGTGCTTTGAAAAATGGTGCCGGTTAGTAGACTTGAACTACCGACCCACGCATTACGAATGCGTTGCTCTACCAACTGAGCTAAACCGGCATTGCTGTTAAATTACATAGTTGCTCGCTTAATTGCAAGTATTATTTCTCATTTTCAGCAATCTTTTTTGCTTTTGTATTCTGTCCGGCTTGCTCCTGTTCCGTTTCTTCATGCTTTTTGGCATAGAACTGGTTCTCTTGTGCAACCTTTTCGCCTGAGTGAACAACAACTTGTTGGAACGGAATTTCTATTCCCTCCTCTATGAATCTTTCATTTATCTCATAGCGGATATCACTCGGAATTTTCCAACCTTGCCATATATTATTGGTATAACATCTTAACTCAAAATCCAAACTGCTGGCCCCAAAATCCTTAAACAAAACATAAGGTGCCGGATTTTTCAAAACATATTTATGCTTTGAGGCGATTTCGAGCAAAATCTCGGTTACTCTTTTGACATCTGAACCATAAGCAACACCAATACTAATAGATTGGCGCGACCAGTTGTTGGCGTGTGTGAGGTTGGTCACAGAACTTGAGAGCAATGTCGCGTTTGGAATAATGATGCTTGATTTCCTAAAGGTTTCAATCTCGGTGGAACGAATGTTAATTTGCTTAACCTGACCTTCTTCTCCGGAGACCATAACCCAGTCGCCGACTTTTATCGGGCGTTCAAACAAAATGATGATACCTGATACAAAGTTATTTATCACATTTTGCAAACCAAAACCGATACCAACTGATAAGGCTGATGCAATCAAGGCTAAGTTCGATAAGTTACCACCCATAACTATTATGGCTATTATGGCGGCAATTATAAACCCTACAAAACCAAAACCTGAGGCTAAAGAGTGGCGGATACCATCATCTATATCCATCTTTGCCAGAACATTATTGACCAACCTAACACGCATGGCCTTAACAACCGCTAGTGCAATGAAAAAGGCTACAAAACCCATAATGATGGCAAGAGGTGAAATTTCAACCTCTCCTACCTTAAAGCCAACCAAAATCTTTTTTGTGCTTTGTAATAAAATATCGGTAGATACGCCCCAAATGCTTAGTACCATAAATATACCAAACAAAATAAACAGAGGGTCTATTACCAAATTTGACCAGAAGTCTATTTTGGAGACTATTTTGCGGCGAAGTTTAAAGGTTTTAACCCAAAAACGCAGGAGTAAAATTCTATGCAGAAATTCGCTCAAAACTTTGCGCAAGACCAATAAAGCTCCGATACCAATAATGGTGAGCAAAAATCTATCAAAAATAAATGCAGACAGACGCGCATAGCCAAATAGCGATAAGCCGAATGTCACAATAACAAACAAAACGGTTGAAAACGTTATCTTAAAGGCCATATTGACTTGAGCATCATCATCGGTGCTATCGGTAGAACTTGATGATGGCTCTTCATCGTCGTCTTCATCTTTATCTTCCAGCTCATCCCAGAGGTAACGTTTGACCAATAAAATTATGCAAATTCCTTTAATGGCATTGGCGCAAGCTCTGATGTAATTGTTTAAATCAACGGAATAGTTGGAAATGGTGGCGACATGGAGCAAAAAGCCGCATAAGCCAAACATAAATACCGTAAAATAAAGCGCAGAAGTCATTCTCTTGGCTTTATCTGTATCAACGTTGATTAAACGCCATTTTTCATTATATGGTGCAAAAAATACTCGAGATACGGCACGAGCCAAAATAACCAGCAAAGTATAGAACAAGAAACTATTCAAGACTATACCGAAAAAGCCCGTGGTCATTACTTTGGTTGAGTACATCCACAACATAAAGCCAGCAATAATCGTTGCAGGGATAACGCCGTAAGCTATGGCTACAAATATAGCGGCCACTACTTTTCGACCATAGCGCGGATGTTCAATATCCTTACGATAGCCAAAGTGCTTCATTATAAACAAGCGCAAATAAATACCAAGCCACAAGGACAACAGAGCTACCAATAAAACCGGTATGATATTGGAATGTACAAAGCTTTTTTGATCTTCGTTGAGACCTTGATACCAATTAATCGGGGACTTAATGATGTCAACCATATACTCAACAAACAATGTGGTGGAGTGCAAAAAATTGCTCGGATAAATAAGCGGTTGTTGGTAATTTAACAAATTGCCCAACAATTCCGTATTGCGGACATTGATAATCAGCGTGTCCAACTCGTCAATTTTAGCCAGTAAGACATCAACTTCGGCTATTTGCCCTTTTTGATATGAGGCTTCTTCATTAAACTCTTTGCGCTTTTGAGCAATAATGTCTATCTCTTGACTGCCATCGCTTGGTTCCGGCCCCAGAGCATCTATTCGGCGCTGAACGAACTCTAACTCTTTTTCGTTGCGCTTTTTAGCTTCTATTAATTTGGTACGTGTATTACTTAGAAATCTAACATCATCTGACAGTGTATCAGACATAGATTGGCCGTTTTTGAGCATTCCTTCCATGCGCCCCAGTTGACGGCTCATCTCCATATAGTTTATCTCATTGGCCTGAATACTATCTACGACTTTGGTTTCGGCATCAATTTCAAGTTTTTGAGTTTCAGCATGGCTCAAAGAAGCACTTAGCCCCAGAAAAAGTGATGCTAGACCCAAAATCCGTACCAATTTATTCATAAAAGCCCCGCTTAGTGTGTGGTTGAGGTTGTGAGTTCTTTCAAAACGGCAAAAGCATTTTTGGCAACACCGGCGCGCAAGTCATCGGCCACACACCAAAAACTAAAACCGCTTTCGACTGATACATCTTGGCGCAGACGGCTTACATAAATATTGTCTTCTCCTTGAATATCTGCCAAGGTGACATAACCTCCATCTAAATTTTTATCAAATACAACAACACCAGATGTCTGTTTCATTAGTTTGCGGACTTCATCGACGTCAACATCATGTTCACATTCAACATTAACAAACTGCCCATTGCCTATGAATGCGGGAATTACGGCGCAGTTTGCATGAACTTTTACATCACCATCCAAAATCCGCTTTACTTCGGCATTCATTGACCACTCGTTTTGGGTCTCCTCTCCGATAAAGTCTCCAACCTGCGGAATGACATTAAACGCGATTTGTTTATTGAAAACTTTTTGGTCGTCAACCAACGTATCGTTCATATAAATCTTGCGGGTTTGCGTAAACAACTCATCCATGGCTTCTTTACCATAAACAGAGGTGGAGGTATAAGTCGAAACAATTATTCTTTTGATGCCATACTCTTTTTGAACTTTTTGGAGAGGCAGCAAAATTTGCGCCACCGCGGCTGACGGAACGGCAATCAAACCTTTGGATGCTTGGTGGACGAGCTCCAGATTATAACCTGACATAACCAAAGGAACATCCGAATCGCCTACATAAGCCTGTGAACAATCAATAACTTTACAACTCTTCGCCAAAGCTTTGGGCACAAACTGCTTTGCAATTGTTTCAGTTGTGGCAAAAAGCACAATATCTGCTTTTGAGAAATCAAAGTCATTCAGATTTAAGACATCCAAATCTTCTTCCTCTCCATAAGAAACCATATTGCCTAATACAGAGCCTGGCTCCAAAGCAATAATATCTTTAGCTTTATATCCATTTTCTTCCAAAAAACTTAAAATTTCGCGTCCGATACTACTTTGAACGCCGGCAACTGCTATTTTATTCATGTGAATTCGTCCTAAAAATTTATTATTTTTTATTTATACATAACAATTATTTACAATATGATAATTTTTATGTTTTTTTGCAATTGATTTTCAGCGATTAAAACGGTTTTTCAACCATTTTTTACGCTCTTGACATTTTTTCAAACCTATTTTAGCCCCAAAATTTATCAAAATTTTTTTAATGCAGAACTTTAAGGTGCGCATTTTAGCTTGTAATATTACCTTACGTTTTAACCCAACCTCAGATAACAATTTAGAAAAAACGGCAGGATTTCCTTGCCACTCGTATTTAATATCTGAAAAAATTTCTACTCGTGTTATTCCGTCTGCCAACTCCTTCTTTTGATTATTATGAGGCTCATTGAAAACAGAAACCTCAAGCAGTGAAATATTTTTGCCCGGAAATAATTGCCTGATGTCTTTAACCCACTGGATTATTTTTTCATCGGGTTCTTGAGTTTTGGGATAAATTATTTCTTTTATATCATACCCACTCTGCGGACGAATGGTATTAGTACGAAAGAACAAAATATCTTGCGATTGTTCAATTAACTTATAAAGCCGTTCTATACGACGATTATATTTTTGTTTTATTTTATCAAAACTTTCACTTAAAGCTATATCATGCGGAAAATCATGCCAAAATCCTATATTGGTCTTGGTGTCCATATAAATATCCGTTTGCTCTGATTCTTTACCTTTGAACTCCATATTCTCTTGCTCTAAAAAGCCGGAGAAATGACTAGATAACATATCCCTAACTTGGTTGATATCTAACGTTAATATCCAATCAAATGGTAAAGACTCGTTTTGCAATTTGAAATTACGCAAATTCTGCGATGTTTTGCAGATACTTCCTATTGGAATAATTACATCATATCTTTTCATCTTTATTCCTCTTTATGTATTTTTGGAGAATGTAGCAAATCTCTTGAATGATGTCCAGAGGCATTATAGTTTTCTTTTTCTTGCTAAAGTTTTAGGAAAAAATTCCTTGACTTTTGATTTTTTTTGTGTTATTTCTAAATTCGCCACTTGGGATAATTATGCCCAAATCATAATGGAATTTTGCCTCCGATATTTCGGAGGCTTTTTTGTTTTTTAAATTACAAGGAGAAAATCATGGCTACCGAAACTCTTATTGAAGCAGGCAACATTAAGCCTAGAATCCAATTTATTGCAGATGGCGTTCAAAAGGAATTTCAATTCTTTTTTAAAATATATGAACCTGAAAATGTTAAAGTTTATATTGAAGATGTTGAACAAGATGCCGGATACAGCTTATCTACCAAAGAAGATGTTCAAGGCGGTATTATTACTTTTGACACTGCTCCTGAAAATGGGAAACTTGTTACTATTTATCGTGAACTTGAGCTTAAAAGAACCACCAATTTTAAGGAAGGTGGGCCTTTCAGAAGCTCAAACGTTAACTCTGAATTTGATTATCAACTTTCTTGTTTGGAGCAACTTGAAGATTCTATCGGAAGAACCGTTACCTTTCCTCAATATGCACCAACTAACCTTAATATTAATCTTCCGATGCCAGATGCCGGAAAATCCATCATCTGGAGTGATGATGAAGGACGGTTGGTAAACTCAAAATACCAATTTGATAATATTGTGAACCTCAGTTCGCAATATTGCGACCAGACACAACAATACTTAAATCAGGCGCAAGATATCAATTCCCAAATAAATGAAAACCATGCTATTGTTCAACAGCTAACTGACAGTGTTATTGAACTCCAAGAACAAACGGAAACCAATGCTGATATCGCCTTGGTGGCGGCACAAGAGGCGGCCGCAAATGCTGTTAACAGTTTGTACAATCAGAGCGAAACATCCGAATCTTTCTCAATTGCTCTCAAAGACGGTGTTAGCATTTATCGCACTCCTACCATATCGGAAAATACGGATATTACTTTTGACTTTAGTCAATTAACTTACCCTGCAAATATGGTAACTTTTGAACTGTATTTATGCTTCAGTGCCTTTGCTACGATTAGTTTTTCTGGAATTAATGTTTTCTGGCTAAATGGGCACGAGCCTAATTTAACCCAAAACAACACAATGACTAAAATTTTAACTTTTCGAAATAAGGAACCTGACAATTTTGATGATTGGCTTGTGTCGCTGGAGGGAGGTTTTTAATGACCCTTAGATGTAAATTTTCTCCTTTGGGGAAGCCTGAAGTAGATTCTTATAAACCCGGAACTATTATCTATGAAGACTCTCCTACAAACTATGTATCCATTCGAACCAATCTCGAAATAAAACACGGGGTTTTTGAGTTGATGTGCTGTTCAGGCGGTGGTGGACAATGGTGTTATATTGGCTGCAATCATGGAGCTGCCGGATCTTTTTTTAAGGGAATTGTATATTTTGACCACGATCAAACTCTTGATATTCAAGTCGGAGCAGGTTCATTGATATCCTCCCCTCCCGGAGATGCAACATTTATCACTAATTGTATTAACTGTCCAGGAGGTGTCTCTGCCAATTCATCTTGTTATGCTAACACTGCTGCTCCAACTTTAATGGATGGAATGCAAGTTCTTTCTCAAGAAATTTGTGCCGGTGGGGTCTGTGATGGTGCCTCTCTCTTTCCCGGATTAAAATATGGAGCACACATGGAATCCGGATACATGAAACTGACTTATCTTAGAATCGAACCTTAATTTTAATTTGGAGAAAATAAATGACTCATTTTGCAAAACTTAATAATGGTGTATTAAACTATGCTCCCGCTACTCGAGGAAATGTCCTTGGATATAATCTGGAGTGCAATCAGGAACAATTACTTAAAGATGGTTACAAACCGGTGATTCGACTTGAAAATAGAGAAAAATATACTGACTGTGAAGGTGTTTATTCATTTCATTTTGAAGAAACCAATGACACAATAAAAGAAGTAGCTTCTTATCAACCTTATCCTTATACTCAGTTAAGAAGAAAAGCTTATCCTGATATGGCTGATTTATGCGATGCGCTGGTGAAAATCAATTCCAACAACGAAGCTTTGAAATCTGAGGGCGAAAACCAACTCAAAGCTTATGTGCAAACTTGTTTGGATATAAAAGAAAAATATCCAAAATCTTAAACAGATACTTGAAAGCCTTGCCTTTGACAGCAAGGCTTTCTTCTTTTTAGGAGCTGTTCATGACTAAATATCTTTCACTTATTGTTTTACTTTGCCTATGTGGCGGACTTATTTATCAATTAGGTAAAAAACAATGCCAAACTCAAATACTAATCTCGCAACAGGAAAAAACTCAAAATGAAACTGTTCAAAAAGCTAAAATTTATGCTCAACCTAATGCCAGCCGTGATGTTTTGCTTGAGCTCATGTTCAACAA
This sequence comes from uncultured Alphaproteobacteria bacterium, assembly GCA_944391515.1. Classification (GTDB taxonomy): domain Bacteria; phylum Pseudomonadota; class Alphaproteobacteria; order RF32; family CAG-239; genus Scatocola. The sequence continues at coordinate 26,984 of CALXTW010000013.1, read as the reverse complement.
CGTCCTCTGAAGGACTTCCGTTCTGTCCTGTCTATCCGATTGCCGGAGCAAAAGTGGCTCAAGAGTTAAAAAAAGCAGATTATTCCTCTTTTCCTTATACTTGGGAGTGGATAGGGCGTATCAATAAACTCCGCCAAGAATTGGAATTATGCCATATTCGATAAACAAAAATTTGAAATTTATTTTCAGAGGTAACCAATTCTTAACTTAAATATGGTGCAATCTTGTTAAATAATTTTGTTCTTATATTTTTGTTATGGGACTGATGAAATGGGGTTATTTTTAGATTTACAAGCCAAATTAAAGGATTCTCTTTGGCTGATTGTGGTTTTTCTTATCTTCATTTATTTCAGTTTTTATACAATCAATGGGGAACGTGGTTTATTGCGCTATATGTATTTAAGTAAAGAGATTAAATATGCTCAGGAAATTGCTGACAAATATAGCTCTGAAAAAAAGCTTTTAGAACAAAAGGTTCGTTTGCTGTCTTCTAATAGCTTGGACTTAGATATGCTCGAAGAAAGAACACGCGTGGTGCTAAATTATGCCGCAGACGATGAATTCGTTCTCCTCGATAACATTTCTGAATAACATTATCATTAAAAATCAACGCATTACCACCCTTCTGGATAAGTACATAAAAAATGCTGTATTTTTTATGAAAGTTTGTTATATTTAGGTAAATTTTGTGTTAATTGAGAGTTATGCAATTTTTATTGCATAATGTTTGTGTATGAATAAAGACCCTTTTAATTCTCGCGATTTTTATAACGAAAAACAACCTCTCTTCTCCACAAAAGAGATTATTTTTCGTTCTCAAGGACGCGCTAAAGTTTTACGAATTTCTTCTCGCGTACAGGTTATTTTCCTGGCGATGGTTTTGTGTGTCGCTTGCTGGAGTTTTTATTCTTATCATATGTACCATAAGTCCGGTCGCATCTTAAAAGATAAAGATATTGAGTTGGTTGAAACGAGAGATGCTTATGTGGATTTGATGACTGATTTCATGGCTCTGCACAAAAATATCGGTGCAATGCTGAACTCCCTTGATTCTAAAAAAAATAAAGATATTGAAAAATATCGCAAGCAAGCTCTGCTCGTAGAAGATAAAATCAAACAAATTGCCTCCAAAAAAGATTGGGTAGCAAATGTCAATGTAGATGAAAAAACTTCTCTGAATGATGCTTTACTGCAACGTGATTTGGCTATATCAGAGCGTGATGAATTGCGTGAACAAATTGAAGAGTTAGAAGAAACAATTGATGAACTGAAATCGGCCGAGATGGAAGTTATGGATAAGATAAAATCTCTTTCTTCTAAAGAGCTTAATAAAATTAAGGGGGTATTTTCTGACATCAACAAACCTCTTAAACGTCGTGGTCTCTATTTTAATCCTTTAGCGAATTCTAAGAAAAAAAATGCTAAAGGTGGTCCTTATATTCCTCAAAAAAACAAAGTACAAGATAAAAAACTTGACGATAAAGTTTCAACGATTTTTCAAAATGTAGATGATACTCTCTATTATAGAGAGGTTATGAAATCAGTACCTATCGGCAAACCGGTTTGGAGTTATTGGGTTACTTCTCAATACGGAAAACGTACCGATCCTTTTAAGAAAACAAAAGCCACGCATAAAGGTGTTGATTTAGCTAGTCGAACCGGAAACAAAATAAATATTAGAGCTAACGGAAAAGTTACTCGTGCCGAATATGCCGGAGGATATGGAAATTTAGTGGTGGTTGATCACGGAAATGGATTTCAAACAAAATATGCTCACCTACATAAAATTTATGTAAAAAAAGGTGCATATTTGGAAATAGGTGATACAATTGGTGAAGTTGGATCCACTGGACGTTCAACAGGTCCTCATCTGCATTATGAAATTTTGTATCAAGGGAGAGATATAGATCCGATGCCCTTTATTAAGGCTAAAATTTAGGAGATTATAAAGATGAAAAAATTAAGAAAAATGTTATACTTGAAATTTGCTCGTAAGTTTAACAAAAATGCTGAAGCTTTACCGGTTCCTTCTATTGTTAGCCAAAATACTAAAGTTAAAGGAGATATTATCAGCGATGGTATTATACATGTTGATGGACATGTTGAAGGTGACATTAGTTGCGAAGAGCTTGTTATCGGACTAAAAGGATCTGTCGTAGGTAAAGTAACTACCAATCATTTACATTTGTATGGAACATTGCAAGGGCAAGCTGTCGTTGACCAGTTATTTATTGCCAAAACAGCTAAGCTTATCGGTGATGCAGCGCATAATTCTATTGCTATTGAGCCGGGCGCTTATATTGACGGACATTGTATCCGAACTGGTGCACCTATTCCCGCTGAACAAGGACAACCAGAATTATTGATTACGGATAGATCTTCTAAAAAAGAAGAAAAAAGAAATGAGAAGCATAAAGGATAAGCACTGGTTATGGCTAAAAAGGCAGTAAAGTCTGATTTTATTAGTACAGGAAGCGTGGCTCAAAACAGACGCGCTTTCTTTGACTATGAAATCAGTGAAAAATTTGTGGCGGGACTTGAGTTAACCGGAACTGAAGTGAAATCTCTCAGACTCGGGCATGCAAATATTAATGATGCTTTTGGTATTGAAAAAGACGGCGAACTTTATATCTCGAATATGTTTATTGCCGAGTACGCAAATAAAGGCTACCAAAGCCATGCCGAAAAGAGAGACCGAAAACTTTTGCTTACAAAAAAAGAAATCAATAACATCATCAGCGAATTGTCGCGCAAAGGCGCAACCTTGGTGGCGATTAACCTCTTTTTTAACAATAAAGGGCGCGCCAAACTTGAAATCGGCTTAGGACGAGGCAAGAAGCTCTTTGACAAACGCGAGACCCAAAAAGAAAGAGATTGGAATCGCGATAAGCAACGTATTCTGGCCAGCAATCGCTAATTTTAGAAATAAGGGCGGAAACATCTCCGCCCTTTTTTATTATTTGCTCGGTTGCATATTCAGATTTACTTCTTCATCCAAATAATACATATCTCCCGTCAAAGGGTCAATTATCAGATAACCGATTAGTCCGCCAATTACCAAATTTCCGGCATAATACCAACCGCTCACATGCCAATCGATTACAGAGCTATGCGTTTTAAAGCCATCTTTAGAGGCTGTAATTTCGTATTTTTGCGGGTCAAAATATCCGCCGGCAGATGTTTTGAGATTAATGGTTGTCGGGGTTGTGCCCTCAAAAACAACATTTCCTTTTTTATCTGTTATCTTGATTTGTACATCTTCAACATTGGCTCTAATCGGGATAGATTGATTGTTTCCCTCATAATGGTAGCACATGAGCTTAAAAATCCGACAAAAATTCCCAAAGTTAAAATTAAAAACAGTTTTTTCATTTGAACATCCTTATATAAAAGTTAAAACAAAACCCGCACTTTCTTAAGTAAAAGGCGGGCGGATGTTCGAAAACCGTTCATAGATAAAAACAGCTCGGCTTATTTGGCCAAGACCTTATTCGCCGACATCCGTCCATGACAGAAATCGGCATTATTTTTCAGTCGTATGCTAGCGACTTGTGTAATTTAGGGTTTTCGACGCCCCGGATATATGCTTGATATATCTGGTGTTAGGTTATAAGTTTCTCTGAATTTTGTAAAGTCCTATTAATGCGTGATGTAAAATTTTATTTTCTTTCACGCATTTTATTCTACCTTTTCTTTAGTTTAGGCCACAAAAGACTACCAGTCCAATCGATTTTTGGTTACAAAAGTCAACTCTGTTTTGGGCTCTAACGAGACATGCCTCAGGTTGGGCAATCTGTGAATTGAGTATTATCTCTTAGTTATTTTATAGTTCTTGCTCTTAGATATGCTATACCAAGAGAAACGGGTACACCCCATATACAGATAGCATTAAAAATGTTGGCTACTTTTTCGATGGTATCTTCATCCCAAGCAAAAGCTGCAGCTATGCCAATAAAACAGATAATCCCAATAATAACAAAATATGGTATCCAGCCAATAGATATCAGATAATAAGAAATATTAGGAAATTTGGTGATTTGATTTTCAATATATAAAGAAAATTTCGACCAATATAGCAGAAACATACATATAATAAATATCGAAAATAAAATTAGGCCAATGTTTTCAGTTATAGGGGTCTGTAAAAACAAAAAAGGAGTATCTAAAACACAATATATTCCGCCTAGAGATAAAGCTTCTTTTGACCATAATTTCATTGTTGATACTCCTTTTGTCGTTATAAATCTAAGTATAAGTTTTTATTTATCATAATCAACTATTTTTTCTTACAAGCTTCTTTATATGCTACTTTTGCTCTGGCAATATTTGCACCACCTTTTTCAATATACGGGTATGCTTTTTCACTCATTTTTACTGCTAATTTAGCTATGGGATTTTTTACCACAACTCTGGAAACTTTTGCTCCATATTTGGCAATGGCTTTATCAACAACTTTATTTCCTGTTGATATTGTATGAGAAATATCTGTCATATATTTAAGTTCATTAAACTTTTTAATAACACTTTTTGCAGAGCAGTTATTATTTCTTCTTTTAGGCATTTTATCTCCTTTCTTTTCTTACAAATTTACAACAAAAAAAAATCCGAAGAGTTTAATCTTCGGATTTTAGGCACACTTTCCCCAAGTGGCTTTTGTATTATGACAAAACGCAACACAATTTTCAAGACGCAAATAAATATATCAACAACTATTGATAACTGCTTGAGGAAGCCTTAAAGTTTATTTAAGAAGGATACAAAAAAAGCCGTCCCAAAGGGCGGCTTTTGGATTATCTTGTGCAACCTTAGTTGGAAGAAGAATCTTCACGTGCTTTTGCAGCTGCTGCCAAGTCGTCGGCAATACGAGCTGAACGACCACGCAATGCGCGCAAGAAGTACATTTTAGCACGACGCACTTTACCGATACGTGCAACTTCGATTTTTGCTACATTCGGAGAATACAGCGGGAATACACGCTCTACACCTTCACCGAAAGAAATTTTACGTACGGTGAAAGATGAATTTAAGCCATCATTTTTACGAGCAATGCAAACACCTTCATAAACTTGAATACGTTCACGATCGCCTTCTTTTACTTTGGTGTGAACTTTTAAGGTGTCACCCGGTTTGAAGTTCGGCAGATTTTTGCCGGCAGTGAGCTTTTCAATCTGCTCTTTTTCAATGTTTTCGATAATGTTCATAATCTTATCCTTTTTCGATTTTTTTTCGTTTATATACCTAAACCTTCTGAGAATCAAGATATTTCTGCAAAAGATCCGGCCGTTGTTGTTTTGTTATTTCAAGCGAGCGTTCTTTGCGCCATTTGGCGATGTTTTGATGATGTCCGCTCAGAAGTATATCTGGAACAGATCGGCCCTCCCATTCAATGGGTCTGGTATATTGGGGATGTTCCAGCAACCCGTTTTCAAAGCTTTCATCTACCACGGAATCCGCATTGCCCAATACTCCGGGTAATAAGCGAATAACCGCGTCTAACATAATCTGTGCGGCTTGTTCACCGCCGGTCAGGATATAGTCGCCTATACTGACCTCCTCAACATTAAAGGCATCTAGAACTCGTTGGTCTATACCTTCAAACCGGCCACAGATAATGGATAAATTATCCTCTCTTGCCAGCTCATGGACCAATGACTGAGTTAAAGGCTTGCCTCGCGGGCTCATATAAATAAGCCGTCCGCCATTATAATTGGCGTGCAACGCACTCCCTAAAATGTCCGGACGCATTACCATGCCGGCACCGCCTCCGCAAGGTGTGTCATCTACCGAACCGTGCTTGTCCGTCGCATAATCCCGAATGTTTACGGTTTCAAGCGACCATTTACCCTCATCAAGAGCTTTGCCGGTCAGAGAATATCCCAAAAAACCCGGGAATATCTCCGGAAATATGGTAAAGACTTTAACCTTCATCACTTTCCTCGTCATCCTCATCTTCCATGAAGTTGAGCATCACAGATTCAACAATAATATAACCTTGTTCGACATTGATTTCCGGAACATATGCTTTGTTGAAAGGTATCATCTCCAACTTGTGGGTGGATTTTAGCCTTATCTCCAAAATTTCTCCGGCTCCGAAATTGTATAATCCGGCAACACGACCAACCTCTTCTCCGGACTTGGTCTTGACCTTGAGGTCAATCAAATCCGCTTCGTAGAATTCATCTTTGTCGGATATTTCGGGCAAGACATCGCGATTGATATAAAAACTTGTGCCAATCAGAGTTTCGGCCGTGGTGCGGTCATCTACCCCTTTGATTTTTACCCGAAGCAATTCCTTTGAATGCCCAACCACTTTAAGCTCGAACTTGCGGTCACCCGCTTCATTTTCAACTGCGCCGTATTTATCCAGGTTGGAATCTTTGGAGGTAAAACTCTTAACCTTCACCTCGCCCTTGATTCCGTGAACACCAACGATTGCTCCCAGACAAATTCGACGATTTTTTTTCATACTTAAAGCGTCCTCATAATTATATTAATAAAACGTCACTTGTTGGTAATTGCTTATTCAGCAGAAGATTCAGCGGCAGCAGCTTCAGCAGCAGCTTTGGCTTTTTCTTCTTTTTCTTTCATGCGTTCCTGAGCTTTAGCTTTAGGAGCAGATTTTTTCGGTTGTTCACGCATAGCAGGAGCTGCGCAAAGACCCAAGTTAGCAAACAATTTTTGCAATCTTTCGGTCGGTTGTGCACCTTTGCCTAACCATTCTTTTACTTTATCTTGGTTCAATACCAAACGCTCTGCATGATCTTTCGGCAAAAGTGGATTGTAAGAACCTAATCTTTCGATGAATCTACCATCGCGAGGTGCTCTTTGATCGGCCACTACAATTTTGTAGAAAGGACGTTTCTTAGAACCGCCGCGAGATAGTCTGATACGTACTGCCATTTATATTCTCCTTAAATTAAAATTAAAACTCCCGTTATGGCTTAAAACGGAAATTTGTTACCCATTCCGCCTAACATCTTATTGAGCGGATTGTTTTGCAAATTGGGCATGCCTTTTCCCATTAATGAGCCAAGGCCTCCCATTTTGCCCATTCTTTTCATCATGGTGGACATTTGCTCGTATGATTTGAGCAACTTGTTCACTTCATGAACTTCAACCCCTGCCCCTAAGGCTATTCTCTTTTTGCGAGAGGCCTTTATCAGGTCGGGATTTCTTCTCTCCGACTTGGTCATGGAAAGAATTATTGCTTCTTGTCTTTTTATCAGATTGTCACCGATACCGGCTTGCTCAATCTGGGTTTTGAACTTGGAAAGACCGGGGATTAACCCTAACAAACTTCCCATGCTGCCAAGTTTTTGAACTTGTCTGAGTTGAGAGAGCATATCTTCTAAATCAAATTTGCCCTTCATCATCTTATGGGCCATTTTTTCGGCTTCGTCTCTATCAACATTTTCAATGGCTTTTTCAACCAAAGAAACAACGTCGCCTTGCCCTAAAATTCTGCCCGCCAAGCGGTCAGGATGAAACTCCTCAAATTCGGCAATCTTTTCGCCCGTTCCCAAAAACTTAATCGGAACATCGGCAACCATTTTCATGGACAATGCCGCACCGGCGCGTGCCGAACCATCTATTCTGGTCAGAACAATACCGGTAATACCGACTTTTTCATTAAACTCTTTGGCGACTGTGCAGGAATCTTGACCAATCATGGCATCTGCCACCAAAAGTGTTTCCGTCGGAGAGGCGATTTTTTTGACCTCAATTACCTCTTGCATTAAGTCATCATCAATATGAAGACGACCAGCAGAGTCTAAAATAATGACATCATAACCGCCCTTTTTGCCCTCAGATATGGCACGCTTTGTCGTCTCAGATGGTTTTTCACCCTTGATTATGGGCAAAGCATCAACTCCTATCTGACTTGCCAGTTGAGCTAATTGCTCTTGAGCGGCCGGACGGTATATATCTAATGAAACGAGCAATACTTTCTTTTTGTTTTTCAGGCGATTGGCGATTTTAGCCGAAGTCGTGGTTTTACCGGAACCTTGCAGACCAACCATTAAGATACAAACCGGAGGAACCGCATTAAAATTCAGCTCCGAAGAGGTTGAGCCCAAAAGTTTAACCAATTCATCATGGACAATTTTGATAACCATTTGCCCCGGTTGAATTGACTTAACAACCTTTTCACCTAAAGCCTGCTCTTTTACCTGAGCAATAAAGTTTTTGACAACGGGGAGTGAAACGTCAGCCTCCAACAAAGCAACGCGAATTTCGCGCATTGCCTCGTCTATGTCTTTTTCATTCAATACACCGCGAGAGGTGATTTTTGAAAAAGCGGCACTTAATTTTTCACTCAGTGCATCAAACATCTTTTTTAGCCCCGATTTCAAGTAAATCATTACTTTTGACCAGAGCTTTTTGCTCCTTTCTCATCACCAAGGCTATATACATAAAATGTTGCACGCCAGTGTGCGAACCCTCGCTGACTGGCGGCACGCCTTGGCGTGTTATTATCAATACTCGTTTCAATATGAAAAAATCATATAAATAATTTAGTTGGTTTATATAAGATTAATTTATAAGAGTCAAGGACTTTAAGCAATTATTTATCTTTTTTTGGCATTCTGCCCTTATGTTAATTGAGATTGAAAAATATTGGTTTATTGCAACATTGATTGTTTTGGCTTTTGCCTTATTGACAATTGTTTCATTGCGGCAATTTTTGACTTACCTCAGAGACCGTCATCTTAAGGAATTACAACAAATTTCCGCACAAAAGCGTGCTTTTGAAGATAGCGTTTTAGATGATTTTGATGAAGAAGAGAAAGATGCCTTCAAAAAAGACATTATGTTGCAACTCAATTACAATCTGCGACAAAACCGAGACAAACTCAAAAAAGAAATGATGAGAGAAGTTTTATATGCACAAAGCCGACAATATGAAAAACTCAAACGCGCAGCTTTGATTAAAATCATTCGCAAAGTGCTGCACGAATTTCGGTCTCGTTTTTTCAAAAATTTACGTCAAGCTCTGATTGCAAAAGCGCAGAAGAAAAAAGGCCCCAAAGCCAAACTCAGCAGAATGCAGGAATCGGCCATCCAAGAAGTTGAAGAAGAAATTCAGACCAATGAAGACCGTAAAGAACAGCGAGAAAAACAAAAAGAAGCAGAGCGTAAACGCGAAGAAAAAGAGCGTTCGCAAAAAGAAAAGGAAAAACAGCTCGAACAGGAAAAAGAAATTGCCCGTCTGAGAGAAGAAGAGGAACGAGCCAGAAGCGAGCAAGAAAAAGAACGCCTCAGACAAGAGCGGTTGAAAAAAGAAAAAGAACTCAAGGAACAACAAGAAAAACAAGCTCAACAAGCAGCCAAACAAGCTCAGCAGCGGGCAGCGCAACAAAGAGCCAGCACATCAAGAGGCGGACAAGGAAGAAGCAGTGGCGGAAGATAGTTTTTTTGTGTAAAAAAAAACATCTTACTTCTCTTGACGAAAAGTTGCTTTAGTGGTAATTTGTTGTTGAAACAATTTATTATTAACTCAAAAATTTTTTGCAATATGAAAGAGATTATTTTGTATCTTTGTGCAGCTCCTTTTTTCATCGGTTTTATTTTGATGATTGGTGTTGGAATTAGTTCTTGTTTTTCATCTTTTAAAAAGCAAGAATTAATATGACACCCTGGGAGATTAGCGCTGTAATAGTAGGAGGATATACGCTCGCCCTTCTATTTTGGATTGGACTTCTCAAGTTGTTGGATTATTTTTTCTCTCAACTTGATGCTTAACGAAAAGCCTTTCTTTTTCAAAACCTCTTCTTTTGAAGATTTGTTTTGAGTAAGAAAGGCTTTTTTTTGTTTTAAGAGGTAGCTTTCAGCATATTTTATTCTAAATTCTCTGATACAGCCAACATCCCTTAAATTCTTTGCGGTAATTCTTATACGCGTTAAGTGTTTGCAGAGAACATAATCTTTCTCTACTCAACAAAAAGTATAAAAAATCTTTTTTGAGAAATTTTCTTTTCAAGCGGGTGTTTCTTGAACTTTCAAGAGGTATCCAGCCTTGCTTGGCTTTACTTAATATATCATGCCGCAAGATTGAACCTATACCCCACCAGTAACTCGTATTTTGCAGGTAGAAAGCTACATATTTCACGAAAATTCGCTTAACTGTTTTGTAGTGCCATTTATTCTTAAAAAATTTCCGATATTCTTGCCCTAATGAAATTAAATCATTATGCAAACAGGAAATTTCTTCAAAACTTTTTTCCTTTTGGAACCATTTTTCAATATTCGCAAAATCTTGCGCAAATGATTCAATAATCTTGTCATTCATAATTCTTAAGTTTTAAAAGTAAGACATAATTATTTGTTTTAATGTGTAATTATTAGATTAATTTTATCCCTTAGTCAATCTAAAAAAGGGCTCCGTATAATACAGAGCTCTTTTTTTATTCATTAACCTAAGAAATATTCTCTTAAATAGGTTGGTAAATCCGCAATATTTACACGATGTTGTTCCATCGTATCACGATCACGGATGGTGACTGATTCCGGTTGATTTTCAATCGTCTCAAAATCAACCGTGATACACAGAGGTGTACCAACTTCATCATGACGACGATAAGCCTTACCAATGTTACCGGTATTTTCCAAAGCTACACGCCCAATACCAAGTTTGAGCAAGTTTTGTTTAATCTCATGGCATTTATTCATAATGGCTTCGTTATTCTTCTTTAACGGAATAATCGCAACTTTTATCGGGGCTAAGTGTTTTTTGAGTTTCAGGACGATACGACTATTACCCTCGCCTAAATTCTCTTCTTCATAAGCCTCAGTCAAGACGGCCAAGACGCCACGGTCAACCCCCATAGATGGTTCAATTACAAAAGGAACAACCCATGAATTGCTCTCATCATCACGAATGCATAATTTAGTGGTTGAATCACTATTGGGGTGGCAATGAGATGTCAAATTCAACTCATCTTGACCTTTGGTGTGATTACCCAAGTCATAATCAGTACGGTTGGCAATACCTTCCAGCTCTTCCATACCATGCGGGAATTGATACTCAATATCATAGCAAGCCTTGGCATAGTGCGCCAAATCTTCTTTCGGTGTGGTATAGATATTGATATGTTCACGTGGAAGTCCTTGCTCCGCCCACCATTTGATGCGGGCTTCTTTCCACATCTCGTGCCATTTTTCATCTTCTCCGGGCATAACGAAATATTCCAGCTCAGCTTGCTCAAATTCACGTACACGGAAAATGAAGTTACGCGGCGTAATCTCGTTTCGGAAAGATTTACCGATTTGGGCAATACCAAACGGCAATTTGCGTGAGGTCGAATCTACAACATTTTTGAACTGCGTAAAAATGGCTTGAGCCGTTTCAGGACGCAAGTAAGCCAGATTTTCTGCATTATCGACCGGTCCGACCGTGGTCTTAAACATGAGGTTAAACGGACGGGGCTCAGTCAAATCGGTTGAACCACAGTTAGGGCATTTGCCATCTTTAATATGGTCAGCACGGAAACGTCCTTTGCATTTGCGACAATCCGTCATCGGGTCAGAAAAAGTATCTTCATGACCGGAATAGTGCAAAACTTTACGGTTGGTCAAAATGGCAGCATCCAAACCTTCAATATCATCCCGCTCATAAACCATTGAGCGCCACCATGCCGCTTTCAAATTGTTTTTTAACTCAACACCTAACGGACCATAATCATACACACCTTGCATACCGCCATAAATATCGGCGTTTTGAAAAATAAAACCGCGGCGTTTGCATAAAGAAACCAACTGGTCCATCGTTTTTGCTACCATTGTGATTTTCCTCTTCTAAAAAAATAGTAAAAAATTAACTTATTTCCTTGTATAATAATTAATTCCAAAAAGCAAGCGGAGATAATAAAAAAATGCAAGATACTAAAACTAAAGTCGCTCTGATTTATGACTTCGATGAAACCTTAAGCACGCAATATATGCAAGACTTCTCCCTTATTCCGCAATTTGGGATGGAACCTGACGAGTTTTGGAAAAAAGCCAACAAATGGTCGCGCGAAAATGATGCCGACCAAGTAACCGGAAGTATGTACTATTTTATGAAAACGGCTAAAGAGCTTGGCATTCCTCTCACAAGAGAAAATTTTGCAAAATGCGGCAAAAGTGTTAAATATTTTCCGGGGGTCTTGGAGTGGTTTGAGCGCATCAATCGTTTCGGTGCAAGTCTTGATTTGGATATTGAGCATTATATCATCTCGTCGGGTTATGAGGAAATTATGGCCGGGACAAAGGTCAGAAAATACTTCAAAGATGTGTTTGCCTGCTCTTATGCCTTTGGAGAAGACGGGACTCCGGTTTGGCCCGCACGTGTGATTAATTACAGCATCAAAACCCAATATCTTTCCAAAATCAATAAAGGCTTGGGCAAAAACGACGACGTGGCCGTCAATGAATTTACACCTGATGAAGACCGCCCTATCCCGTTTAAGAGAATGATTTACTTTGGTGACGGATTAACCGACATCCCCTCCATGAAACTCACCAAAGAAAGAGGCGGTAATGCCATTGCGGTTTATAACCATAGCGAAGCCAGCAAACAAAAGGCTCTGCGCCTATTGGTGGATAACCGCGTCAACTTTGCACTCCACGCCGATTACCGCGAAAATAAAGAAATTGACCGCGTGGTCAAAACCATTTTGGATAGGATTGCGACCGAAAGAGATTTGGACGTCTTAAAAGCCAGAGAGGAGAAAAAGAAACAACTTTTGAAACAATTTGATTACAAAAAAAAACAGTCTTGAACTAAGTCAAGACTGTTTTTTTGCATTAACAAGCACCTCGCAGATAATTACGCCGCGCTATATTGAGAAGGATTGGGAGTACTATTGATAGTGATCTTTTCAAGGCTAGGCAATCTCCACATCTGATATTGAAACAACCTTTTTCTTCTCTTACTTTTTTACTCAGTTCACAACTATACATCTGCTTAATCTCTTCTTTTTGGAATATGTTCCATTTGTTAAGAAGAGTAAAATATGTAGGCAAGTTTGCAAAATTTGATGGCTTAAGCAATTGTTGTTCAGTCTCAGTTGCGCCGTATTGAGCTGCATTTTGGACCAAATTTCGCAAATTCACTCCATACAACTCAATGTATTTGTCTCGGCATTTTTCATCTGCCTTAAAAAATAATTCCGCTTCCAATTGAGGGGAAACTCTACCATGTTCTACAATAAACTGTGCAAGCGGCAGTGGATTATCCAGAGACAAGTGAATAAGCATCGGTAAATCTTCTTCCGAACAAGGAATGTGCTTTTTCCTTTTCTCTGACAAGACATAATCCCGATACAGCACCGGACTTTGAACTTTGATGTGTTCTATCAAGTTTGGGTGGTGTTGTAAGAACTTAAATTGCTCCTCCTCTGATAAATCGATACTCTTACCATATTGGGCAAGATATTGCTCAACTTCAGAAGGATAATCCCCATAAAGCTTGATGAAGCGAATTTTATTCTCTTGGTTGAAAATACAATTTCTTGAGGCTAAACTCAACAATAAGTCTTTATCTTCAAAAATTCCGGCTTCAGCACTTGCTGTAACACAAAAACCTTGCATTTGATCTCCTGCATGACAAAAAGCACAATAGTCAATGGAATTTGAAAACACAAAGTCTTGGTGAGTAGCAATATAAACCTCTATTAACGACCAACGTTGTTTCCTCTGCAGGACTTTCTGAAAATCTTGAGGTAAGTTATACATACTCAAGTAACTTCTCAAAACTTCTATCTGGTTTTGATAGTAGTTAAGAAAAGCTTCAAAAAGTGAAACTTCAGTTATTTCTATCGGTATAAGCCCCAAAAACACACAGAAGAGTTTTTTATCTTGCTTCAACTGCTTGATAAATTCTGCTTTACATCCTTCAGAAAGTTTTTGAAATTTTTGTTTGAAACATTCTCCTGCTTGAGGATAGTCCTTGAAGAGTTGAAGCATTTCCATCATATAGTCAAAATTTGGCTCTACGACTTGCAAGAAAAGCAATAATAATTCTTTGTTTGTTCGATGATGCTTGAAAAACAAATCGTTATTCTCTTCCTGAAACGCTCCATAGTTTTTCAAAGTATATTCCAAAATACTTTCCAGACCTTCAGAATATTCTATCAAATAAGTTTCAGCTGATTTATCTAATCTCTCTTTTTTACAAAAAATTTGAAGTTTCTTCAAATTTTTTGCCTGAACCAGCCTAATTTGTTGGGCTGGTTGCAGACTTCCTATCACAAAATTTCCCAGAAACATAATTTTTGTTTTTTTAATTAAAATCCGGTGTACAGAGAGCTTCTGGTAGGACCAGAAAGATCTCTTGATGCAAAAAACACTTCTTGGCGACGGAGTTTTTCTTCTCGCTGACGTTCTTCTTCAGCTCTTTGAGCTTGCTCCACAAGAGCTTGTTCTTCACTAGCAATCTCATTTATCTGATGAGTGATTATCTCTTGCAAAGGTTCAACCTCAATAATCTTTTGTTTCGGTTTAGCCTCGGCAAAAATATTAATTTCACGTTGGCTAAAACGTAATCGATTGATTTTGCTATAATAATCATTTTCTGCTTGCTCATCAAACTCAAAGTTACGCAACCGATTGATTATCTCAAGCTCGGATGGACTAAATGGTCTCCCCCAACTCTTATAAACTGATGGGGAAACACAAAGCTTGATGTCTGCTCCATCTTTGACTACCAGTTTATTGAAGTCATTATCTTCTTTTAGATAGCTTCCATCAATTAAAATGCGGAAGATGTTCTTGCCTTTAATGCCTTCTTGCAGATAACTAGATTGCATTTGCTGATAAGAAGATTCTGAAACCAAATTTTGCGCCAAACTGTAGCGATATTGTCCACCACTCATCAGACAGATTTTGCTTTTAAGGTAATCCAAATCGTTCATTTGGTGAGGCTTGCAAAATGCTTGTCCCCTACCTTGCTCAATTTCTTGCGCGATGTAACGGAAAGATGGACGCAAATATCCCAAATAGAACGCAACATCTTGAATCGAGGTATCAACTAAACTAAAACTAAAACCAATTTCTTTATGGCCTTGATTGACAATACGAAGTTTGTCAACCTCAGGCGAACACAAAAATTTTGTTTCCTTGGGTAGCTTATCAAAAATTTTAGCATACTGCGGAAACAAAGTTTTGGCTTGTTTCAGGTTAATCAACGACCAGCACCCAAACTTGGCATCAGTGTTGTAAACCGCTACATCTTGCGAAATAACCTTACGGCTTCCATCCGAAAAATATTGGACTTTTGCCGGTGAGTAAATCTCGCACATGTCATCTGTTTTGGCAATTTCCAATACCTCTGAAAAAGAACAGCGTTCTACGTCCATATACTGCATTACGCCATAGCGGATACCCCAAAGGTATTCCTCTATCAGTAATTCAGACTTGGATTGAGGCATATCCCAATCAGAAAAATTAATTTCTAATTTATTCTCAGGTTGCTCTGCTGCGGGAAGAGCTTTGGGCTGGGCTACAAGCGCACCAAATTGTTCTTGGTGCATTTTTTCGAACCAGATTTTAAGTAAAACTGCAGGGAGAAATAGATAATTCTGCTCCTGATTTGGTCTTGTTAATGCTTTCATAATTGTAGAAATTTAATTAGTTTGACATAATAGTTAATTTTTGACTTTGTTTTACTATAATTTGAAAATTTTGTCAATCTGATATTTCTGTCAATTTTTGTAGCTGTATGCAATTTTGATAAATAACCATCAGATTTTTATATAAAATTAATGTCTTATAAAAAAAATTCATAAAAAACAAAAAAAGTTCTTGCATTAATAAAAAAATTGGCATAAATATATGCCTGAATGTTGATATTAATCGGTTGCTTACCGGCCGGTTAAATATTGATTGGGGTGTCGCCAAGTGGTAAGGCATCGGCTTTTGGTGCCGACATTCGTTGGTTCGAATCCAGCCACCCCAGCCAAGATTTTAATAACCTACTGATTTCAGTAGGTTTTTTTATTATCTGCTGTACCTGATTCAGCAAAACACTCAGAAGAAAGGAACAGCAAATGACAAACCAATATCCAAGATTAGCTATCAAGAATCACACATACTACATAAGAGTTGCTATTCCAAGACATTTACAAAAACTTGCAAAAAGAAAAGAAATTAGATATTCTTTAGGTACCTCAAGATATTTTGAAGCTATTCATAAATTAAGAATAGAATCTGCCAAAATTGATAAATATATAAAAATATTGGATACACTACATATGCAATTAAAAAATAACAAAATTATACTATCTGATGAAGAATTGGATAAATTATTGATATTTAGAATCAGAGAAATTGAAGATTTTATTGACTTTTCATATGATGACATATTAGGAGGGAAAGCTAATTTTGATGATTTTGCTTTGTTTTCCTCAAAGTCCATAACAGAATCACATTTAAATCCTCAAGATATTTTTCAAAATCCTGAATTTCATAAAAATATCATATCAAACTTAATCAAAAGATATATTAAATGGTTAGCAAATAAACCAACATCATCACTATCACTAATTACCATCAACAACAAAATTCAAGAATTATCAAATGAGATTGAATTTGAACAAGATAAAAATTCAACAATTTATCCCAATCAACTTGATTACCTACTAGATAATCTTATGGGTATTGAAATATATGGCTCATCTTTAACTAGAGATGCCAAAACAGGCAAGCAAGAAGCTCACAGGAACAAGCCTAAAATTGAGAAACTCATTCAATATGCCAAAAAGCAGAAGGATGATGAAATGATTAAATTACCTGACACATCCACCCCTTGGATAGAAATATTTAATGCAATGGTTAGACCTGACTTACACTCTAGAAATATTTCTCAAGAAACAATAAAGACAAAAAAACAATGCTTAGAAACTATTTTTGAATTGATAGATAAGCAATATATTGAAGATATTACCATCACAGATTGTCAGAGAATTAACAGGCTAATCTACTTAATTCCCAAAAAATGGAAGGAAAACAATCCTGGGAAAAAGCTATTAGATGTTCTCTTACCTGATGATATGAGTCATCAAGACCAAGCAATTAGTTCAACATCTGTTAATAAATATCTGACTATTTTTCAAGAATTCTTAAAATATTGCAGACAACAACAGCTTATCAACAATGATTTGGCAGATATTATAGTTAAGCCCAAAGTTGAAAAACACAAAAATGTATGGCAGCCATTTGAAACAGAAGAGCTAAAAAAAATATTCAATCCTAAAACCTATTTCAAAAAAATGTTACATTCTGACAATCCTAAATATTGGATTCCTCTTATTGGCTTATATACTGGAGCAAGGCTTAATGAAATCTGCCAAATTAGAACAGATGATGTAAAATCTGATGATGGTATATGGTACTTTCAAATATCAGATATGGGGGAAAAACAATCTGTAAAAAATTATGCTTCTGTCAGAAATGTCCCCATTCATCCTGTATTGATAAACTTAGGTTTCATTGAGCAGGTTAATTGGGCTAGAAAACAGAAACAAGATAGAATTTTCTACTCCCTACAATATAACCCCAAAAATAAATATGGTGGTGCTATGAGTAAAGCATTTCAATATTACCTAGATAAAATAGGAATGAAAGATTCCAAAAAAGTATTCCACTCATTTAGGCATACTGTAAGGACCAAATTCATAAACTCCAATATTGCTGAAGAAACTGCAAATATAATTTGTGGTTGGGAGGGGCAAGGTGCTGGTGCAAAAAATTATCTCCACAGAGAGAAAATTGATATGCATAAATTATACACAGAACTTTCCAAACTATCTTACCCTGAAGTTGAAGAAATGCTATTTCCCTCAAAAATGTAGAGAAATTAAGGTGGAGAGGTATAAATACCAACTCCACCCTATCTATTCATACAGTTTTTGAGCATCCAAACAAAATATAACACACAAAAAATCTAAAGGGAGCCCTCTTTTTTTATTTTATTGAAAAAATTTTTATCAAAAGTAGGAGGCTATGAGATAAATATATATGAATTGGTTTCAATAATTATACAATAAGTCCTTTAAATATCTCCAACATTGGCTAGATGTTGGAGTTTAATTTTTCAGATAAGAATATAAAGTAGGTCTAGAAATTTGATATTTTCTAGCTAATTCAGATAAAGAAATTTTTTGAGAGTTAGCTAATTCTCTCAATTCTGAAATCTCTTGAGGAGATAATTTATGCTTTCCCCCTTTGTATTTTCCTTTGAGCTTGGCAAGTGCTATTCCTTCTTTTTGTCTTTCAAGAATTAAAGACCTTTCTAGTTCTGCAACAGCTCCAAGCATTGTCATCATCAATTTTTGATAGGGGTCATTTTTGCCTGCTTCAAAAGTTAGATTCTCTTTATAAAATTTTATTGTTACTCCTTTGGATGTGATTTCCTCTACCAAATTCAACAAATCTCTAGTATTCCTGGCTAATCTATCCATTGAGTGCACATTGATGATGTCTCCAGCTCTGATGATAGAGAGCAATAATTCTAATTGAGGTCTATTTCTGTCCTTACCTGACAATTTGTCCTCAAATTCTCTATCACATTTGATATTTAATAACTGTCTTTCTGTATTTTGGTCTACTGTTGAAACTCTCTTGTAATTGAAAATCATATTGCCACCTGTAAAATTAAAATCTTAAACATAACTTTACAATAAGCAAAAACTGTAAAATTGTCAAGTATTTTAACCTCAAATTTACAGGTTTGTAATTGTTAAATTAGCCTCTACCTTATCTTTACAGCAAATAATGCTACAAAAGATACATTTTGTTGCATTTTTGCATCAATATTCATCAGCAAGCATCACAGTCATCACTCTTCTAGTCTTGGTGCTATCATATGGTGCAGAAGAATGATATTTCAATTCAGTATCATAATAGTCAATTTTCCATATGATTTTGTAATTTTTGAAATTAATAATTCCAAAATCTTTCTCCCCATAGGGGTTGTTGTCATCATTAAAATTATCATAAAAGCTGATAGTTCTCATTATTTGACACAAATCATAATTAGAAAAAATTGACATTCCTGAAGAATAAACAATTTCTCCATTCAAATGGAAAACTCTCAACATATCATTGAGATTTTGTATTCTTTTTAATTGTTCTGAACTGTACATAAAAAAAATCTCCCTTACTAACAAGAGAGATTTTATCCAGAAATTTTAGCTCTGTCAGGTCCATAAATAAGATTATTTCAAATATTTATCCAATATTTCTTGTTTTTGTTGAGGAATATTAATTAGTTCCTTTTCCATAGTCTCAATTTCATCCTCAATAGGTTGTATTTTAGAAACTATATGATTTTGCTCTTCAATAGAAGGAAGAGGTATTTTAATGTTTCCAATAGTTTGAATGGAAAGTTCAATTTGACCACTCTGTCCTGTTGCCATTTTTTCTATATTTTTAAATCCTATTTTAAAATATAATTGATATAAAATATATAAAGGTAGGGCTTTATTTTTATCTAATCTTAAAATTGTGATATGACTATCTACAAAGGACTTTTCATCAAAATTCACTATTCCAACTCTTCCAGCTGTTCCAACTCCTGTAGAATTTATAAGTAAATCTCCTCTTTGTAACAATCTTTCATCTACTTGCATTGAAGAATCTGCAAAAAATTTTTTAGAAAAATCAAAATTAGTTAATCCTCTTACTTGACCAGATTTAATAATCTGAATATCTCCTCTCCCATATTTAGGAGATTTTCCTCTTTTTAAGAGAACAGAAATATCATTTAACTTCTTATCTTGTCCTGAGACATCTATAATATGAGCTATTTCCTTATTTAATTTTTGAATATTTTCTTTTAGTAGCAAGGACTTAGCTTCCAGAGCATCTATTTCAGAGACAATCTTATATTGAACATCTATTTTTGGTAAAGGAATTTTTATTTTTGTTATAACAGATGATAAATTATTTATATTATTGCCAGTAGCTGACTTTTCTATATATTCTTTTGTTTTGTTATGAGACAAAATATAAAATAAATATTTACTGTTAATATTTTTATTAGCTCTCAATATTCCCATAAAGCCTCCAGCATAAAAATCCATATTTTTATTTATATAAGAAACTTTTCCAATATGAGAAATGCTACCACTTGACAAGCAGATAAAGACATCATCTTTCTTTAATTTTTTCTGCTCATCTGCAGAAAAATCTTCTTTCAAATAAATTACTTTTTTTATATCAAGCTCATTATTTAAAGTAATATTATCTGCTGTCAAAATTGCATTTGATGTCTTTACTTTACTTTCATCAGCTTTATTATAAACAACTCCAGAACTAAAAAAAGAAGTCAAATCTTCAATTCTAACACTTTTATATTTGCTCTCTATTTTAATTTTTTTTTTGACATTGATATCAATTTTCTTATCAAATACTGGCAAAGAAAAGTCTATCAAGGTTGATAATCTTTCATAAGTAATATGCCCTTTTAGAGGATGATTTTCAGCTGTATTGTTAATTTCAGAGATTTTAGATGATATATCAACACCATTAAAATTATTGTATATATAATAATTAACCTTTGAATCATCTAATGCTGTATCACTATACATATTTGAAATGATATGACCATTAACATCTTTTTTAACATCAATGCCTTCACATCCTTTTCTATTACTGAAATCATACCCTAAAAATTCTTTTTCAGCATCTTTAGAACCTGAATTAGCAACCACAACTTTCTGAGGATAAGATAATGTAAAATAAAGTAGTTTATCATACTCTATATTTCTAATATCATCATTTGATACCCCTTTATAGTCCCTAAATAATTCACTTTCTGTTGCTTTAGATGTAGGGAAATTTTTCAATATACTTACATAATCTTCAAATTCTAAATCATCAAAATTATCTTTGACATAAGTTGAAAATGCTTTTTCTATACCATTAACTGTAACATCTTTATAGTCTGTAAAAAATTTATCTACTAAATGCTGAATCTCTTGCCATAATAGGTTATCTCTTCTCTGCATAAATAAAACTATGGTTTTTGTACCTGTTGCCATAAATGCATTATTATCCAAAGACATAATAGCCTTTACATCAAAATATTTTAAGATAATTTCTCTGGCTTTTATATATGTTCCACCATTAGTTAAAAAACTTGAAGGCAAGATAATTCCAATAAAACCATCTTTTTTCAGTAATTGTTTGGCTCTTTCAACAAATAAGCACTCTATTTCACTGCTATTTTCAGTTAATCCATCATACAAATCAAAACATTGAGCCCCAAAAGGAAGAGTATTTTTGAAATACTTAACTGAATATGGTGGGTTTGCAATAATGATATCAAATTTTTGATTGTCTTTATTTCCATCTTCATTTTTCAAAATTTTCAAATAATCTTTACAATCAAATTTAGCCAGCCCATTAGAATGTATTAAATTAGCAAGTCCATCCCCATTTAGAAAACAGCTGATTTTAGAGGTCTTTATCAGTCTATAATCCATATCTATACCATAGATATACTTGTCAGCCCATTTAAAATTAGTTCTTTTCCAAGTTTCAAAATCTTCTTTTAGTGTAGGTTTCTTTATATCTTCAAGTCTTATATCATTCACTATAATATGTTGAATTTCATCCATCATTTCAGTAAGAAAATGTCCTGCACCACAAGCAAAATCAATTACATATGGCAAAGAATCTGTATCACCTTTTTTAATTTTATTAAGGATAAATTCCTTAACTGGAAGTGATTTGATGATAAATTGAGCAAGAGGAACAGGTGTAAAGAATTGTCCTGCTTCTTGTTTTATACTATCATTCAACAACTTTTCAAAAAAATCACCCAAAAACTGTTGCTTATGAGAATATCTTAACTGTTTGCTCTGTAATAATTCAACAACCTCTCTAACAACTACTGCATTATCATCAAAAGACTTTTTATCAAATACTTCCTTAAATGCAAATTCATTATTTTTATATAATCTCAATGTTGTGTAAAGTTGCTCTAACTCTTCTTTATGAGCCCCTGTTTTAGATATCATTCTTTCAAATTCATCTTTTGTATAATCAGGAACTTCTTTTTGAAGATAAGATTCCATCCCTTTTTTATACAAATCATTCAAATCTTCTAACAATTCTTCATTAGTTTTCTCACCTGTTGAATTTCTTGTCTGAAATTTTAATTCTTCTTCATCATCTCTATCTTCATCACAAACTTTGCATAAAAATAAATTGATGATTTTATTAAAAGCATTAGGCTTATCACTAATTACATTATGTCTTAAAATTTCTGCAAATTTATTATAAATAATTCCACTATCATTAGCATCAAGTTGTTTCAGGTCTTTTTTTATTAAGGCTTTTGACTGTAATGCATATAAATTTACCCAATCTTCAAAAATGCCATTAGTTTCATATATTTCATTCCATCTTGGATATCTTTCTTCTTGGCTTAAGTCCTTCCAATCATCTTTATTATATACTATGGCATTTTCATAAAAAATCTTACCCTTGTCCATTTTGGATGTATAATAGCATATTGCTTTGGTATCTTTGGGTTCCTGCTGAAGATATGAAAATATTTGACCTCCAAATTTCTTCTTATTGGTCAAAGTTTCTTTTTTAGCTTTTTCATATTCTGAGCCCCAAGTTTTGCATTCTATCATTAAAAAACTTTTATTATTTTCATCTTTGACCCAAATATCTAAAAAGCCTTTATCTTTATGCCCTAAAGCCCAACATTTTTCTAACTCTATTTTTTCAGGTTTATAACCCTTACTTAAAAGTCTATCAACACACTCCAAAACAACCATATTTTCAGATTGATGAAAATCACCTGTTGTTCCTCTATGTTGTGTAATCTTTTTGCCATAATTTATTATAGATTTTTCAGGGGAAACTTCATTATAATTGACACTAATTTCATAATCATCATATCTTTTTGCATATACACTATCTTCACCATCTTTAGGTAAAAATCCTAAAACTTTTAAAAATTGAAGAATGTTTTCCATAATACCCCCAAAGAAATACACTAATTTATATTAACCAATAATACAAATTAGTTAATATTTAATGTAGAGCAAATCACCTTAAAATTGACATAGAATATAAAAAGCAACTTTATGTTACAGATGTTTATATTAAAGTATTTTTATAATTTATTATTGCTTCAAATCCCTCAAGACTTCCATTGTATTTGATATTTTTGTAATTTCAGCAATATCAAAAACATCAAACTGATAGGATGTACAGGTTGCACCCATTTGAGAATTAAAAAATTTGAGGATTGCCATATTATAGAGTTGGGAATTAAATGTAGCCACCATCATTGGGGTTATGCCCAAATCATTAGGAACATTAGGATTAGCCCCTTTTCCAAGCAAATATTCAATCATTTTTCTATTATTTCTTTTTACTGCCAAGAATAAAGCTGTTTCACCTCTTGCAGAGGTTTGATTTATATTACATCCCATTTCAAGTATTCTATCTATAACCACTGTTTTATCAAAATTTGAGATATTAGGATTAACCACAATCATATGAAGAGCAGTATAATCATCCAGATGCTCATACTTCATAGAGGTTCTATCAATCATTTTCAGAAGTTTGGTAAAATCAGAATCTGTCAAAAATTGCATTAGGAAAGGCTCTTTATCAAATAACTCCTCAAATTGATAGAATGTTTCATATTCAGAAATTTCCTGCAAATCTTCCAACATTTGAGCTAATTCTTTATCCTTTTTAATAAAGTTTGGAATTGGTTTGGGTGAATTTAATATACAATCAATCTTACTTATTAGCTGTTCAAAATTAATATCATTTCTCATCTCAAGTCCTTTAATGCTAATTTATTTTTTATGATTAAATGCAATTGTGATTGAGCCTCAGGATAAATTTTTTGCACATTCAACTTATATAAAAGAAAAGACAAAGTCCTTAAACTTGGTTTTTTATTGAGGTATTTCAACACACTTAAGTATGGAGGACATTTATTTAGATAATTTAAGCTAAAATTTCTGTAGCTTTTTATAAATTTTTCAGATTTTAAATCATCAGCAATTTCATATAATAATTTTAATTCTTCATTCATTTTAACTCCTTGTTTTATTGATATAATTATTTATCAAGAATCAGATATCAACATATTTTCATAAAATTTTTCAGACTTAAAAATATAATTAAACCAATTTTTATCATATAGTCTTTCCAAGAAAACTGTTCCACTTTGAATCACTGTTCTCCAAAGTATGGAAATGACATTCTCTTCATCATATATAAATTCATCATTTATATTTTGATTGATATGACTAATTGCAAGATGTATATGGATATTAGATTGTTGATGCTCAATAACAGCAACATATTTCATCTTCCTGTATTTTGATGCATCTCTACCAAGATTGAACTGACAATATAACTTCCAAAATTCCTTTAATTTGTTTTCAACTGATGATTTTACAAAATTACCATTATAATTTTTGGGATTGAGATTCAGAGTTAAGGCTAAATTATACTTATTATCTTCTTTAGAAAAAGTTTCTATAAGTTCTTCTTTCATTCTTTTTAAATTGTAATTTTCATAATAGCTATCAGATTTTTTTGTATGACAATTATTTAATTCCAATTTCTTCAAATTTTTAATTTCATTGTGAATTTTTATAGTTTGATTTTTTAAATTTTGTTGTTGAATTTTTAATTTATCTAATTTTGTTTGTTCTGATGTTCTAGTTAAATTGTTTATTATAAGATTTTTATCTCTAAGTGTTTGTTTTAATTCATCTAAAGTGTTAATTATCATTGTTAATCCTTAATTATATTAGATAATAATATTTGAATGCTGCATTATCACTAAAGCAACCTATATATTATTGAATTTGTTGAAAAAATGTAATATCTAAAAGTCTATTGCATTTTGTTAAATTTATTTATCATTTTTTATAAATTTACTCTTTAATTATATATACCATATTTGCATTTCTGATTGCATTATTATTTTTTATTATGATTGAAAAAAAATAAAATTTAGTTATACTAGAAAAAGGTACAGCAATGTGGTACAGCATATGGGTCAGCAGGTTGTATAAATCTGGCATAAATTAAATAAAATCAAATAGATAAGGTGGTTGATATTTTTTACTGAGTTTCCAGCCACCCCAGCCAAGCAAAATGAAAAGCCATTGATTTTCAATGGCTTTTTTCTTTAGAAAAAGCCTTCAAATGTCGGGAAATGCCCTTTTGTAACATCTGAGACAGTTGGGTGAGACAGTCATGGCCTTAAAACAAAATCATTTGGAACGCAGGAATCACACCTATTATTTCCGCTATTGGATACCCAAATCCCTCCAACCTTTCTTCAAAAAAACGCACGTTAGGTATTCTTTAAACACTAATGATTACAATATAGCCATCCTGCTATTGAAGCGAGAAACTTTTAAGTTTGATACGTTAATCAATGATTTGGAACGGCTGCTGATGGAAATAAAAAACAACAAACTCATTCTTTCCGATGACGATATCGAAAATATCGTTGCCAGCCGCATTAAAGAGATTCAAAACAAATTAGACGATTCTTATTTTCAAATTAAAAATAATCAGCTCTCGGTACATGAGCTTGATATCACTATGCTCAGCCGCTCGGATTATGAACATTCCGATAGTTATGGTTCTTATGAAGATTTTAAGGATGAGCAAGTTGTCAGCTTCGTAAAGAAATATATCACTTCACTCAAACAAAACAAACGTATTCCCCCTTCGGTATTTGATTTCTTAAAACGAACCGTTAAAAAGAACGCGGTTGAACCTGAGCCCAATCAAAGACCGGAATGGCTGGACAAGCTGGAAAATCATTTGGCTCTGGCCGATGATTATGCTCTGAACAGAGCCAATGCCATTCAAACCGACAACCGCAATTTCTACATTCCGGCCGTTATTGAGCATTGCTTAAGTTATATAGAAGAAGAAAGAACCGCCAATACCGTTCGTTCGCCGCAAATTAAAACACATTGGAAGACTCTGTTTGAAAAATTCAGAGAATATAAGAAAAATGTCAAAGGAACCGGCGATAACACTTTATATCAAGATGAAACCTGTCTGGATGTGGTGTTCAGTTTGGTTAATAAGAAATATGTTGAAAATTTAACCGCTAAAGACTGTGATACGATTTCAACCAAAATCTATTATGTGCCACGCGGTTGGAAGAAGATGAGTGCTTCCAAACACAAAAAGCTAACCGATATGCTTTTGCCCGAGATTGGTGATAAGACCATGTCCACCACCACGGTCAAACGCTACTTACGCGTATTCAAAGAATTTTTAACCTACGCTCAGAGAAAAGGTTATGTCAGTGCGGCCTTAAACGTTCAGATAGAAATTCCGGTCAAAGATAGCCGCCAAAGCTATGACCGCTTTACCAAAGCCGAGTTATTGAAGATATTTAATCCTGAATATTATCCTTATCCGGAAGATGAAAACTTTGCCTATCGCTACTATATTCCGCTAATGGCCTTATACAGCGGTGCTCGTCTGAACGAATTATGCCAACTTTATTGCGATGACATCAAAAAAGAAAACAATATTTACTATATGATTTTCACAGATGAACGTCCCGACCAACATTTGAAAAATAAGGTTTCTAAAAGAATTGTACCGATTCACCCCAAAATTATTGAAATGGGCTTTTTAGATTATTTGCTTTCGGTTAAATCCAAACGCAAGCAACGCGTATTTTATCAGCTTACTTACGCTCAATATAATCACTATGCCGATAAAATGTCCAAATGGTTTGGCAGATATTTGGAAAGCATAGGTATCAGCGGCAAGAGAAAAGTCTTTCACAGCTTTCGCCATACGGTAAAACCGGAACTCCGCGATGCCAATGTCGGCAGAGAATATCAAAACGCTATTTGCGGATGGGAAGGTATTGATACCGGTGAAAGAGTATATGGCAGCAATTTCCCGATTGAAATCCTTTATAACGAAATCTGCAAATTGCAATATCCGTATTTGGATGAAAACTTAAA
>CALXTW010000012.1 GCA_944391515.1 uncultured Alphaproteobacteria bacterium | reverse complement strand
CCGTGGTCTACGTGACCAATGGTACCAATGTTGCAGTGAGGCTTTGTGCGCTCAAATTTCTCTTTTGCCATTTTAAAAAATCCTAAATTTACGTTGTTACAGTATTTTCAAAGGAGGGGAAAAATTTGGAGCGGGTGAGGGGAATCGAACCCCCGTCATAAGCTTGGAAGGCTTCTGCTCTACCATTGAGCTACACCCGCTTAAAACGCTTCTAACAAGCACCCCTGCTTTAAAAACCAAATGGTGGAGGGGGAAAGATTTGAACTTTCGTAGACCGAAGTCGACGGATTTACAGTCCGTTGCATTTGACCGCTCTGCCACCCCTCCATTATATTTGTGAACAGGGTCGGATTCACACATCCGTTTTTTAATTCACTAGTAGGCAAATAAACGTATTTTTGCCTTCTTGTCAACCTTTTTTTTACATATTTATTAACTTATCCGCATTATTATTTTTCACATAAAAAAAATATACGGAGAAAACAATGAACAAGCTCTCTTTAACCGAGACCCAAAATCCCGCCACCGAAAATATTGATTTAATGGATTCGCTCTCAATTGCCCAAACCATAAACAAAGAAGACCAAAAAGTAGCCCTGGCTGTAGAACAAACACTCCCGCAAATTGCTCAGGCAATAGAGCTTATCGCTCAGTCTTTTTTAGAAGGCGGAAGGCTCTGCTATTTTGGTGCGGGCACCAGCGGACGATTAGGTGTTTTGGATGCCTCGGAGTGCTGGCCGACATTTGGTGTTAATCACAAAATGGTTCAAGGTTTTATTGCCGGCGGCGACCAAGCTCTGCGCTACTCCATTGAAAATGCGGAAGACAACGCCCAACTTGGCTTAGAAGACATCACCCACTTTTCCCCTACTCCCAAAGATGTTGTTGTTGCCATATCTTCAAGTGGCACACCTAAATATTTAATTGCCGTTTTACAAGAAGCAAAAAAGCAAGGAGCCCACACCATCAGCATTTCTTGCAATCCCGATGCACCGATAAAAGACATCTCAGACATATTCATTAATCCGATAGTTGGTCCTGAGGCCATTACCGGCTCTTCCCGCCTCAAAGCCGGAACGGCACAAAAAATGGTCTTAAACATGCTCTCCACGGGTGCCATGATTCGCATTGGAAAAGTCTATAAAAACTATATGATTGACCTCCGCATGGTCAACGAAAAATTAAGAAAGCGCGGGATTCGTTTTGTCTGTGAAATTGCAGACTGCACACCATCTCAGGCAGAGGACTATCTCGCCCAGGCCAACAATGAAGTAAAAACCGCCTGCGTTATAGCCATCAAACAGTGTTCTGCCGAAGATGCCAGAAAACTCTTAGCTCAAGAAAGAGGGATTTTGCGCCGTATCATCTAATCATTTACAATTCTCTCAAAATACGCTACGAAAGAATCATCAATAAACAATAAGAAGAACAGATTATGCCAAAAAAACATTTTAACACCCCTCGCACAAACACTACCTTCAATGGTCTTTTGTTTTATGGACGCCACCCCATCACGGCGGCTATTAATAATCCCAAGCGCCAAATCACAAAGATTCTCTGCACCCCAGAAAACGAAGCAGAAATCCGCAAACTTTGCCAAAAAGCCAAACGCAACGAAAGTATTATTTCTGTGACTGAGCGCAAAGAAATCGATAAACTTTTACCATCCGATTCTGTTCATCAAGGCTTTGCCGCTTATGTCAAAGAGCTGGAGAATTATGCCTTGGAAGACATCATCCGTTTAGCCGATTCTCTTGAGGATTGCCATGTCTTGATTTTAGATCAAGTTACCGACCCGCAAAACATCGGCGCCATCATCCGTTCAAGTGTCGCCTTCAATACCTTAGCTCTTATTCTGCAAGATAAAAATTCTCCAAATGAAAGCGGCGCCATGGCCAAAGCCTCTGCCGGCATGATAGAACACTTGCCCATTTGCCGAGTAACCAACCTCGCTCGCGCAATTGAGCAATTAAAAGCTGCCGGTTTCTGGACCATCGGCATGGACGGCTACGCCACCACTACCATTGACCAGCTCAAAAAAGGCGGCAAATCAGCAATTATCATGGGCAGTGAAGGCAAAGGCATGCGCCGGCTCATAGAAGAGAGTTGCGACATTACGGTTCGTCTGCCGATATCTGAAAAAGTGGAAAGCCTCAATGTTGCCACTGCTGCCGCCATTGCACTTTATGAAATAAATAAAAAATAAAGATTCACCATATCTTTAACATTTTTTGTTAGCCTTGCTTTACCAAAACAAGGAGAAAGAGCTGTGTCTGCAACACTTGAAATCACACATTTGAGCAAAAATTTCGGTTCCCTTTGCGCCGTACAAGATATGAGTTTCCAAACCCAAAAAGGAGAAATCATCGCCCTGCTCGGCCCCAACGGCGCAGGCAAATCCACCCTTATGAATATGATAGCGGGCTACCTTTCCCCCTCTTCAGGTTCAATCAAAATTTTAGGCCAAGAAATCAGCACCGACAGTTTGAGTACCAAATCCCAAATCGGATTTTTGCCGGAAGGTTCTCCGCTTTATCCTGACATGAGCGTCCAAGCCTTTTTGCAATACATGGGCGAATTAAAAAACACACCCCATATAAAAACCCGCCTGCAAGAAGTTGCGCATATTGCCAAAATTGAAAATGTTATGCATCAAAAAATTGAAACTCTTTCTAAGGGCTATCGTCGCCGTGTCGGTTTTGCACAAAGCATTTTAAGCAATCCCGAAATTTTGTTGCTTGATGAACCCACCGATGGTCTAGACCCCAACCAAAAAGAGCATATTCGCCAAGAAATTAAACACCAAGGCCAAAACAAAACCATTCTCATCTCAACCCATTTGTTAGATGAGGCACAAACTTTGGCCACACGCATTATTTTAATTGCCCAAGGACAAATTAAAGCCGACGGCACTCTAAAAGAAATTTTAGCTCAAACGAACAGCTCTGATATAGAACAAGCATTTAAAAAATTAACCCAAGCGGAGAAAATAAATGCATAATTTATTCACCATAACCAAAACCGAATTCAAACGTTTTTTCATCTCCCCTTTGGCCTATATTTATCTGGTTGTTTTCTTACTCCTTAACGGCTCTCTTGCAATTTATCTGGGTGATTTTTTCAATCGCGGACAAGCCGACCTCAGCGCTATGTTTTCATTTATTCCGTGGATATTTCTACTCTTCATACCGGGTATTGCCATGCGCTTATGGGCTGAAGAATTCCGCCTTGGCACGATTGTTTCTTTAATGACGCTGCCCGTCAGCACTGCCTCCTTTGTCTGGGGAAAATTTTTGGCTTCTTGGCTGTTTTGCACGCTGGGCTTAGCGCTTACTTTTCCATTTATAATACTGGTAAACCTGTTAGGCTCCCCCGATAACAGCGTTATTTTTGGCGGCTATCTGGGTTGTATTTTACTGTCGGGGTGTATGCTATCCATTTCTCAAACCATGTCAGCACTCACAAAAAATCAGGTTATTGCCTTAGTCTTGGCAGTTTTTGCCAACCTGATATTTTTCTTAAGTGGCTTAGAATTTGTGCTCTCGGTAATTCGTGGTTTTTCATCACAAACCCTTATTGACTTAGTTGCTTCATTTAGCTTTTTGAGCCACTTTAACGCCATTGCCAACGGCCTAATTGAGGGCAGAGATATTATCTTTTTTGCCTCTGTCATTATCTTGTTCAACGCCACCTCGGTTATGATAATCAACTTCAAAACATCCGGCACATCCGGCTGGCTTCAATCCTCATCTCGCTGGACATATATTGCCGCCTTTATTGCTTTGTTATTAGGCTTTACGGGAATTAACCTTGCCGCCAATGCCTATCTGCGAGATATTCAATACGACTTTACGCAAAACAAGATTTATACTCTGTCCTCATCCACCCAAAATTTGCTCAAAAATCTTCCCCACCAAGTCACGGCCAAAGTTTATTACACACCTACCCTCGGGCAAAGGAACCCCGACATCCGTCTTTTGATGGACAAGCTTTACCTTTTGCTCAAAAAATACCAAAGGCTATCAAACGGCAACTTTAATTTTAATATCTATTATCCGCAAATGTTGGATAATACCGAAGATATGGCCATTGCCTCCGGTTTGCAACCAATTCCTTTAATAGACCTCAATCAAAACGGCTTTTTTGGCCTAACCCTCATTGATGAAACAGGTCAAAAACAAACTATCCCGATGTTTTCTCTCGAAAGAGCCGCTTTTTTGGAGCAAGACCTCACTTCCAAACTCTATCAACTTTTTCACAGCAAGCCCAATTTAGGCATCATCACCTCTTTGCCGCTTTTTGACCAAATCGATGAGGCTTCGCCCAATCGGGTTACTCAGCAATGGGAAATCATCAAACAAATTTCTGAGTTTTATAACATCAAAAAAATTAAAACCGCCCAAGACTTTGGCGAGGATATTGATGTTCTGCTCATGATCCATCCACAGGATTTATCACCTGAGCTCATTGAGCACATAACCACCTACACACTCAACGGCGGCAACACACTTGTTTTGTTAGATGCCACGGCTGAGGCGCCGCGCCTGTTTTCCTCTATGAACAACGACCTTCTTCCTTCTCAATTGGGCGAACTGAGCACACTCTGGGGATTTGAATATTTTCCAGATATTGTCGTTGCCGACTTGGATAATTCCATTACGGTTGACGCCACCACCGACTACAAATCCAATCCCAATTTCACCCAAGACGTGATTCAATTTTCGCTTTCCGCCGAAAACCTCAATCAAAGTGCCACTGAAACATCAGGCCTAAAGAATTTGCTTTTTTCATCTGCCTCTGCTCTGCAGCCATTGCCGTCATCAAACAACCTGTTCATCCCACTCATCACCACTAGCACCAATTCGGCGCTCATGCCGGCAGACGTTGTGCGTAGGGGGATGAATCCGGCCGATATTCTCCGTTGGTTTCAATCTGACAACCAATCCAAAACCATCGCCGCCAAAATCATTAGCCAAGATAAAAGCAAACCTTTTACCGTCATTGCCGTTGCCGATACCGACTTCATATACGATTCGTTTTGGACGCGTCCGGCCTCCATTTTAGATACCGCATATAATATTCCGATTTTAGACAATGGTAATTTTATTTTGAACGCCTTAGAGAGTTTAAGCCACACCCCATCTTTAGCTGATGTTAGAGGCAAAACTGCGGCCGACCACCCATTCAAAGGGGTCGAAAAAATGCGCCGCGACAATCAACTTCGTTTCAAACTCAAAGAAGCCGAAATCATCTCTAAAATCGAACAAACCAATCAAAAAATCAACGAAGTTTGGGAGAAAAAAGACTTTGAGCAAAGAGATATTTTCTCTGCCGATGAAATGGCCGTCATCTCGAGCTATCGCCAGCAATTAGACAGCCTGCGCCAAGAGCTTTCACAAATTCGCCAAGAACTTAATCAAAATATTCACGCACTTGAGTTTAAGGTCAAACTCATCGGAATTTACCTCATTCCGACACTAATAGTTTTAGGCTTTCTGCTGACATCTTTGGTTACACGTCTCCGTCACCGAAATATTGCTGAAAAAGCACGCTTTAACCGAGCTTTTTTCAAACTGTTGGGCTTAAGTTTGCTCATGCTTGTTATGGGAATAATCTCAATCAAATATTCCACCCCCTCTACCACGGAAAACTTTGAAAACCAATTGGTTTTTGACAAGCTTCCGCAAACCATCAACACCCTGCATCAAATAAAACTCAAAACCCGCACCCAAGAGCTCACCTTTGTCAATCAATCAGGCACTTGGGTCTTGCAAGAGCACCCTGCTTTTCCGGTTTATCAAGAACGGATTCGCCGTTTCCTAAATGTTTTGCTTGAGGCCAGATATTATGAAAAAAGAACAGCAGACCCGAAGTTTTTATCAAACTTTGGATTGCTGCCATTGCAATCCCCCTTTTCCACCACCACCCAAGTAACGCTAAGCAATGACAAAGGAGATATTCTCTCGCAATTTGAATTAGGAACCATCAACCTTGACATTGGCCGTGGCGCTAAAGGAGCCTACCTCAAATTTCCGAACCAATTTCAAGTTTGGCTCATTAAGGCAGATTTTATAGACCTCTCGTCGGATTGGCGCCAGTGGACATACAACTCGCTTTGGAACTTGCGCTTTGGTCGTCTGGTCAAGACACAAAAATCCCTCACGCCTGAACAACTTACTCTTCTGGCAAGAGATTTGCTCATCACACAGCTTAATTCTCCCGTACAAAGCCTTAACACCAAAGAGCCTATATCTTGGCTTGATATCTTAACCGAAAACCAAGACCAAGTACGCATTGAGTTCTATTCTAGCGGTGAAAAAATTTATATTCGTTATCTTTTTGATAGCGTAATTAAAGGAAAACATTTGCAATTTTTTGCCTCCTACGCTAAAGACAAATTTTATGCAATATCAAAATCAGATATGGAGCAAATAACCCATGACATTACAACCTCTGAACCAAGAGCAAACTAACCGTCTTAAAAAGATAGCCACCGTAGCCAGCGTTTCTTTAGCGGTAAGTTTAAGCTTGTTGAAAACCTTTGGCGCATTATATACTGGTTCTTTGGCGGTTTTGTCATCACTCATCGATTCTTTGGCCGATATTTTTGCTTCTTCCATCACATTTATTGCCGTCAAATATTCATCACGTCCGGCCAGTGATAATCACCGCTACGGCTATGGCAAAGCCGAATCTCTGAGTGCTCTGGTGCAATCAGCTTTTATTGCCGGCTCGGGAATATTTGTTATGTATGACGGCTTTAGCCGCCTTATCTCCCCCGTTACCTTAGAAAAGACCGATACCGGTATTCTCATCATGGTTATCAGCCTCGTAGCAACTCTAGGCTTAATATTCTTCCAAAAATATGTAACCCGCCGCACCACCTCACAAGCCATTTCAGCCGACAGTGCGCACTACACTGTTGACGTTTTAACTAATGCCTCCATTATTTTGAGCTTGTTGGTTGTAAAATTTTTCAACATTGGCTGGTTTGATACGCTCACAGCATTCATCATCTCAGGCTATCTCTTGTTCAACGCCTACAAATTAGCCCGTGATGCCATTGGCCTCCTGATGGATACGGAATTAAGCGATGACATCCGCACCAATATAATCCGCATTGTTCGCACCTGTCCTTTCACCAAAGGCATACACGACTTACGCACCCGTGATTTAGGCAGTTCATACATGTTTGAATTTCACTTAGAACTTGATGGTAATTTATCACTTTATGATGCACATGACTTAACCGATATGGTTGAAGATGAAATCTTGGAAGCCTACCCCAACTCACAAATCATCATCCACCAAGATCCGGCCGGCATCAAAGAAAAACGCCTCGACCACATCATCTTAAACAACAAAAAGAAACATAAAAAAGCATAAAAAAAGAGCCCAAACTCCAAAGGAATAAGGGCTCTAATGGCTTGGCAAACCTATTTTCACAAACAAATCTGCCACAAGAAGTTGCACATATATTTTATTTTTTTCTTTTCTTATAAAAAAAGACAATTCCTTTTAATTATCCTGAAATTGTCTTTTTGTTGAACACGGCCGAATTTCACAACTGGGCGGTATCCAATATATATAAGCCAGAAGTAAATCTATATAAAACTCCAACCCCTAATTATCACAACCAAGAATTGGAGCAACTTTAACAAAAAAAACAGTCGCAGCGTTTTATTTGTTAAAGTTAAATAAACAAGTAAAGCTATACTCTGCAAAGATGTTACGCTTCTTCACAGAGGGAAACCTCAATGGCTGTAAGGTTTCCTTGGCTAAAATTTGAGATGAAATATTTTAGCGACTCATCACGAGGGACTAAAACATACTAATAACCAAATAATTCAAAATTGAGCGCACTGTAACTTTTTTTTACAATTTTGTCAACAAAAAAATTTAAAAGCAAAAAAAGACGATATTACAATGTATTATAGACCATCCTCTGCCAAACAAAAAGCCCCGCCGAATTTTCGACGGGGCTTTTTTGTGAACTTAAAGATTAATCCATCTTTTTAGGTTCAATACGCATTCTATAGAAAGATCTCCATACGAAAATCAAACCAATCAGGAAGAATACGATACCAAGTCCTAAAGAAACGCAACGCGGCGCAGCCACAGCCATTTCTACGGCCAACAAACCAAACAAGGTCGTAAACTTAATAATCGGGTTTAATGCAACCGATGAAGTATCTTTATACGGGTCGCCCACGGTATCACCGACAACAGCGGCATCGTGTAGAGCTGAACCTTTTTCGTGCAAATCAACCTCAACCACTTTTTTAGCATTATCCCAAGCACCGCCAGCATTAGCCATATACAGAGCTTGATACAAGCCAAATATAGCAATTGAAATCAAATAGCTTGCAAACAAGTTCGCATCAAAGCAAGCAAAAGCGATTGTGAAAGAGAAAATCACAATAAAGATATTGAGCATTCCCTTCTGTGCATAGATTGTGCAGATTTTAACCACGCTCTTAGAATCTTCAATAGATGCGGCTTTTTTGGTATTGAGTTTAATATGCTCTTTAATATAGTTAACAGCACGATAAGCACCGGTTGAAACAGCTTGCATAGAAGCTCCCGAGAACCAGTAAATAACCGCACCACCGAGCATCAAACCAAACAATACCATTGGGTCAAGCAAGTTGAGTTGCAGATTGAGCAACAAGATGATAGAGAAAATCATGGTTGTTGCACCGATAACGGCCGTACCGATTAACACCGGTTTAGCAGTAGCCTTAAAGGTATTACCGGCCGAATCATTTTCTTCCAGCAATTGCTTACCGGTTTCAAATTCAGGTTCAAAACCATATTCTTTCTTAATTTGTTTATCGATTCCCTTAATTTGCTCAATTTGAGAAAGTTCGAATACGGATTGAGCATTATCGGTAACCGGACCATAGCTGTCAACGGCGATGGTAACAGGTCCCATACCGAGCATACCAAAGGCAACCAAACCAAAGGCAAACACGGTCGGATAAACCATATAAGCATCTAATCCTTCACGAGCGGCAAAGAAAGCCACAACCATCAAGCCAACCATAACCAAACCTTTCCAGAAAGCGGAGAAGTTACCGGCAACAATACCTGAAATAATATTCAAGGAAGCACCGGCTTCACGGCTGGCATTAACAATTTCTTGAACATGTTTAGATTTAGATGAGGTAAAGATTTTGGTAAATTCGGGAATAATTGCAGCGGCAAAAGTACCACAGCTGATAATCACAGCCAATTTCCACCACAAATCTTCACCCATATCACCAATCATCAAATAAGAAACACCAAATGTTACCAAAATAGAGATGATTGAGGTTAACCAAACCAAAGAGGTCAACGGTGTTTCAAAGTTAAATGATTTAGCTTTACCGAAAATCATTTTGCAAGCACCGTTGTTAATCATATAAGCCACGATTGATGTAACAATCATCAACAAACGCATAGCAAAAATCCAAACAATCAAGCGGGCTTGAATATCAATACCGCCGGCCATTTGGGTTAATTCGCCGTTTGGAGCATACATCATACCTGCAGCCAAAACAATAAAGCTGATAAGAGCCACACCGGTCACACCATATGTTTCAAAACCATCGGCAGTCGGACCAACGGAGTCGCCGGCATTATCACCGGTACAATCGGCAATCACGCCCGGATTTCTGGCATCATCTTCATCAATTTTGAAAATAATCTTCATCAAATCGGCACCGATATCGGCAATTTTGGTAAAGATACCACCGCAAATTCTCAAAGCGGAAGCACCCAAAGATTCACCGATAGCAAAACCGATAAAGCAAGCACCGGCACTATCTTTCGGTACGAACAACAAAATCACAATCATCATGATAAGTTCGACACAAATCAACAATACACCGATAGACATACCGGAGCGCAAAGGCAAACTCATAACCTCATAAGGTTTAGCCTTCAAGGACAAGAAAGCGGTTCTGGAGTTAGCATAGGTATTAATGCGCATACCAAACCATGCAACAGCAAAAGAGCCCAAGATACCCAAGACTGACCATCCCAAGATAGTCAAAACCTTAGCCATAGGAGTTGCGTTGAGATAGAAGAAATAATAAAAGATACATGCGGCAATAAAGATTTCGAGCAAGAGCAAGAGTTTTGCTTGTTGACGCATATAAGTTTTACAAGTTTCATAAATCAAATTAGAGATTTTCAACATAGACTCATGAGCCGGCATTTTTTTAATTTTAACGAACTCATAGAGACCAAACAACATTCCGAGCACACAAATTCCGATTCCATACATCAAAATTTGGCTGCCGGTAATTGCGTAGCCCCAAAAATTGTACCCAACACCCAAATCTGGAACCTTGAGGTCAATTTCGGAAGCAAATGCGCCATTGACCAATACAACAGTAAAGAGCAAGGTCAAAAAGGCGGCATTACACATTTTTTTCAACGCTAACATCCTAAATTTCCTTATAATGTTAAAACAAATTGTTACAAAAGTAGTTTATATCCTCGCATTATAAATGCAAGCCATATTCTGCTATGGACAACACTATAAGCCAAGATTCTAAACAATCTCTTAAGCCTTGAAAAGATTCATAAATTTTCAAAAAACATAACCGTTTTTTTACTCTTTCTCATTAAAGTAAGATAAAAAGAACCATTAGAGGATTTAACCATGAAAAAACTATCCGTCATCGCTTTTTTATTTTCTTTTTTCAGCTATTCTCAAGCCCATGCCACAGATTGGCTTAATCCCTATATTGGAATAGACTATGCCTACACAGACGCTGGTTATGGCAATTACCCATCAAAAGCTTTTGATGATAAAACCGATTCTTACATTCTTTCAGCCGGCATCAAAGTTCTTCCCGGACTTTCCATTGAAGGCTTCTACCAAAAATCAGGAGAAGAAGAAAATACCTCTTCAAACGTCATTTTAGCTGGCGATTCTCTCAAATCCAACATGAGCCTACAAGCCTATGGTGTCGATGTCGTCAGTGACTTTTTAAACCTTGGAATAGTTGAAATTTTAGGCTCAGCCGGTATTGCCAAATATGATGTAAAAGTCTCACAAGACTACTACTTCAACCAAACCGGAGGACATACCACCAAGACCTACAGTGGGGAAGGTCTTCGTTTTGGCTTAGGCGCCCAAATTAATTTAAGCGACAGCTATTCAATTCGCGCCATGGGCAGATACTCCTTCACCAATATTGAAAAGATTGATAACTTCAAAGAATTCACAATTGGTCTGCGTTATAGCTTCTAAAATATACTATACGACACACACCTTTCAACCCGACCTCCCCAGTCGGGTTTTTATTTGACAAAAGCATAAAAATATTTTACCTTCCGCTCATAAAAAATATTATTTACTCACTTAAATATTATTGGATATGAAAACAAATGTACCGGGAATTTTTATTCCCTTATTTGAAGATGTAAATTTATTAGTTTATCACACAGAGAAAAAACAATTTGTAGAATCTCTTTCACAAAGGGAACAATACCTTTCAGAACTTCTGCAAAAAAGCGGTATTGAAAACACTGTAGAGATTGCTTGTCAATTGAGGTTTCAACCTCAAAAACAAACTTTGGATTTCAAGCTTGGTTGTCTGCTAACCCTTGCACATCCTCATCAAATGGAATATGTCAAAGCCATGCAAATTCTTGAAAAAGAACTAAGCACTAATGACTTATTCAAATCAGATGAATATACGATACCTTTATATTCCGTAACAGCTGCAGGACTTGGACAAGTCACCAAAACGCTCTATTGCACCATTGATAAGAACCCGAGCCTTGAAAACTACAAATACCACCTCAATCGACTTTCGACTATGTTGCAGCAAACATACAAACGCAGCGGATTTGTCGCAAGTCTGATTTTGGTTCTCGGAGATGAGGAAATTTCGCTTCAAGCCACCTCGCCGATTGTCTTAAATGACAATTACCTTGCCTGGCAACAATACTTAAATATTTCACTGAAGAGAGAAGGATTCACACCATCTTTCCACACGACTTGGTCCACCAACGCTGAATTGACAGCTTATGTCAAAGAAAAAAACCGTCAATTCCAAGAAAAGCAAGAACGAGAGTTTTAACTAATAAATATTCACATCAATTCACAAAAAAAGCGGCTTTTCAGCCGCTTTTTTTTATTGTTTTATCACCTCATAGGCGTTACCCGGTAAATCTTTAACGATTATACCTTGAGCCGCCAATTCATCACGAATGGCATCAGACTTCGCCCAATCTTTATTTTGACGAGCAAGCTTGCGTTCTTCCAGTTTTGCTTTCACATCATCACTGAGCACGACTTCAGCTTTTTCTTCTTTTTGAGCTTTTTCCAACCCCAAAGATAAAACTTTATCTGCGCTATTCAGAAATTCTAATTTCAGCTCTGCCGGTAAATTCTTGTCTTTCAAAACCGTCCAAACCAAAGCCAAGGCTTGCGGTGTTTTCAAATCATCAAACAAGAAACCGTCAAACTGCTCCAAATATTTAGCCAACAATGCTTTTTGCTCATCTGTTGCGCTAACTTTTTCGGCATCTTTTAATTCCAAATACTTAGCATACAAATTTTTCAAAGCACTGGCTGAAGCATCTAAGTTTTCATAAGAAAATACCAAAGGAGAACGATAATGCGATGTCAGGCACAAATAGCGATATGCCTCAGGCAGATATCCTTTTTCAATCAAGGTATCAAGAGTGATGAAATTTCCTTTTGATTTTGACATTTTTTCATCATTCTTCATCTGCAAAAATTCGCCATGCATCCAGCATTCGCACCACTTATGACCGAGATAAGCCTCACTTTGGGCAATTTCGTTTTCATGGTGAACGGCAACATGGTCAACCCCGCCGCAGTGAATATCCAAATGTTCGCCAAGGTGTTTTACAGACATGGTTGAGCATTCAATATGCCATCCTGGATAACCGCGTCCCCACTTTGTATCCCATTGCAAAATTTGGTTCTTAAACTTAGAAACCGTAAACCACAACACAAAGTCGGAACTGTTACGCTTATTTTCATCTTCTTCCACGCGTGCACCATGGCGCAAGTCATCTCTTCTTTGTCCTGACAAAGCACCATATGCCGGAAATTTAGCCGTATCAAAATACACATTACCATTAGAGAAATAAGCAAAACCTTTTTCTTCCAATTTCTCTACAAATTTAATCATATCTTGAACGTGCTCAGTTGCACGACAAACGACATCCGGTCTGTCAATATTCAAAGCTTTTGTGTGCTTAAAGAAAGTATCTTCATAGAAGCGAGCAATATCCATCACGCTTTTGTGCTCTTTTTCAGCGGCCAAAACCATTTTATCATCACCTTCATCGGCATCGCTTGTTAAGTGTCCGACATCGGTAATATTCATAGCATGCTTAAGAGCAAAACCGGCACGTTTAATAGTTTTGCGCAAAACATCTTCAAACACATAAGTGCGCAAATTACCAATATGCGCAAAATTATAAACCGTAGGACCACAACAATACATTCTGATAACCCCATCAGGATTAGAGGGAACCAGTTCCTCGACCTTGCGAGAATATGTATTGTATAATTTCAATGTCATTGTTGTTGTCCTTAAATAAAAATTTAAACCGCAAATTTTCTAGCACAACAACGGCTTAATGTCAATCTCACGTTAAGAGAAATGCTAATTTTGTTTTACTCTTTCCGAACTCATTGCTAACATAGTATTTTGACGAACAGTCGGAACATAGCGTTTATCATACTTATTCGCCCGATTTTTCAGTCCATCAGCAAATTTTGAACTCCATTTACCGGTTACTTTATACATATGGAATTTTCTCTCTTTCATCATTTGCTCGTAAAAAGCAGCTTCAGCTTCGGGATAATCGGCCAAAGAATTAACAACATTTACTCTTTGAGTGGTTGATGTTGGAAGACCAAGCTCAACACCTGTTTTGCGTGCAGCTTTCAAGGCTTGATCAATAAACTTTTTGGCAGTACTCGGTTCATGGTTTACATAAATATCAAAAATCAACAATCCGATACTCTCGTTTTTATAATCTCCTATTTTGT
The DNA here is from genome assembly GCA_944391515.1 of uncultured Alphaproteobacteria bacterium. Classification (GTDB taxonomy): domain Bacteria; phylum Pseudomonadota; class Alphaproteobacteria; order RF32; family CAG-239; genus Scatocola. The sequence goes on along the minus strand of CALXTW010000012.1, from coordinate 44,345 downwards.
ACTGCTCAAAATAAAGTTTCTGATAAATCAGCTTTGCTTGACTACGTTTCAATTTTTTCAAATCTCTTGAAATATGATTTGCCTTTGCCAAATCAGGATATCTTTCCATAAAAGCATTCAGTGTCGGCTTAATAATTCCCATATTTGTCGGTTGGTCAATCGTCTTTTCATCGCCATAACCGCCTTCACTTTCAAAAATATCTGCCATAAATTTGTTAAACAACCTCAATTTTGCAGCGTCTGAACGTTTAACATTCGGCGTCTAAACTTTTTGCAAGGTTTCTTTCTTGTTTTCTTTTTGCTGTCTTTCCGCATTTGATTCAGCTTTTGCATCTTGAGATTTTTTATTAAGCCTTTTTTGAGCCTCTTCAAATTTAACCATAGTTTCAGAAGTCTCGGCCATCTGATTATTTTGCTCAATCTCAACTTTCTCTTTGTCTTTACTTGACGGACTATCTTTTTGTTGCACATTTTGACGAGCAAACAAAAATCCGTATCCTCCTACAACAGCACCACCAACAATCAAACTCCCGATGGCGACATGTTTGAGATTACGTTGTAGTTTAGTTATGTTAAATGCAGACTTTTCTCCCTGCATTGAGCTAACTGAGGATACAATCATCTCCGTGGCTTTTAACACAGCATATTTTGACTTATCAATACATTTATTCAAAATATAGCGATTATAAGCCTTTTGCATATTCTCAACATGGTCGGCATCAACTTCAACCGTATATTTTCTTTTAGGATATGCTTTATCCAACTTACATGTTAAGGCAACCGCATGATTATATTTGGCTTTGGCTTTTTTCAAAACATATTCAACGACTTTTGTATCTTTATATTCTTTATTCCGCCACTTAAACGGCACAATATAAGACACTCCGTTCATTTCGACTGTTTGAGGTTTAATGCCGGCACTCTTATAGCTCTTCAATTCTTTTTTCTGTAAATCAAAATAATCTCTAAAGAAAGACTTTTGCGCATCTTCTTTTTCTTTGTCGACCACATATTCTGCCGGAATAATAAGCTCTTCATTATTAAGCTTTATTGCTACAGGTTTTATTTTGTAATCTTTATATTCTTGCAATAATTTATCTTTATATTCCGACTTCATACAAACCTCTCACTAACAAACGCCTTTATTTAACTATAAAATAAAAAACGTTAAAAAGCAATTATTTTTGTCAATTTTGTCCTTTATTCCATTAATTTTCCATCATGGCTAACGTTTTGGGCGCTCATATCAACAAATTCAATTCCGACAAACAGTCCCTGAGCATCAAAATATCTAATAGCTAACTCTTTAATTTTCTCTGCCAAAACGAGACGTTTATCCCCAAAACCGATAGATTTAAATTCAATCAAAGCCCCAATATTCTGTAAACTATCACCAAACAAAATCTTTTGTTTAGTATTAATCATCACACTGATATAGTTTTTTTGCTTACCTAAAACTTCTACTGCCAGATTAGAAAAATCATTCAACATTTCTTCAGAAACTTTGACATCTGCATTCGTATTTATAACGATAAAAGGCATATTTTCCTCCCTAAATTATTTACTGATTGCCACATAACAAACATCTGAAATCGGCGCTAAATCAAAACCATATTTCTGGCACAAGCGCAAGAAGAACAGTCCGGAAATATCACTCATAATAACTCTGTCCTCAAAGCATTTCAAAAAATCGGCAAACAAAGACTTTCCGATTCCTTGATGTTGATAATTTTTACCCACGCCGATAGCCAACACATAAACAGGGTTTTGCTTAGATTTAAGCACCAAGCGATGAATTTTTGCAAACGATATCGGGGCAACATGATTATGCTGAATTTCAACCCCGAAAATTTTTTTAAAATCTGCCAAATTTGTTTTACGAAATTTCACATAATCAAAATACATCAAGAAGCCGACAATTTTTCCATCAAGTTTTGCCACAAGTGTTCCGCCAAAATTTTTATCACAAATTTCCACCCCGTCTCGATAAATTTCAGCCAAGGTTTTGCGCCGATTTTGTTCATCCGGCAAATATTTCATAAAAAACTTATCTTCCATAAACACTTCCACCGCCAAATCAACAACTTGATTATATTCATCTGGCTTGATATTTTCACAAACAATCATCATCTTCTCCTCAAAGCCAAATATAAACATAAAAGCTTTAAAGAATCATAAAACCTAAGCACTATAATATTGCCCACCGGAAGCATAAATAAAAAGAGGCCGACAAGCGACCTCTTTTATTTATGGCGTACCCGAGGGGCTGGAGGAAAGAAAATTCTCACTCAAAGAATTTTCTGACGACAGGCGCAGATTTGTTAGCTTTGAGGCAAGAGATATCGCTGCCGAAAAAGTGTTACAAATCAAGTGACCGCAGCGAGTTAGCGAATATTATGAGCTTACGAGCCAGAACGAACCCTGGGTTCGACCCACCGGAAGCATAAAACAAAAGAGGCCGACGAGCGACCTCTTTTATTTATGGCGTACCCGAGGGGCTGGAGGAAAGAAAATTCTCACTCAAATAATTTTCTGACGACAGGCGCAGATTTGTTAGCTTTGAGGCAAGAGATATCGCTGCCGAAAAAGTGTTACAAATCAAGTGACCGCAGCGAGTTAGCTAATATTATGAGCTTACGAGCCAGAACGAACCCTGGGTTCGACCCACCGGAAGCATAAATAAAAAGAGGCCGACAAGCGACCTCTTTTATTTTATGGCGTACCCGAGGGGCTGAAGGAAAGAAAATTCTCACTCAAAGAATTTTCTGACGACAGGCGCAGATTTGTTAACTTTGAGGCAAGAGATATCGCTGCCGAAAAAGTGTTACAAATCAAGTGACCGCAGCGAGTTAGCGAATATTATGAGCTTACGAGCCAGAACGAACCCTGGGTTCGACCCACCGGAAGCATAAAAAAAGAGGCCGACGAGCGACCTCTTTTGTTTATGGCGTACCCGGGGGGATTCGAACCCACGACCTTTGGCGTCGGAGGCCAACACTCTATCCAACTGAGCTACGGGTACATAAGATATTGGACGTTTTTACACCAGAAATTATTATATTTCTACAATAATTTCGATTTTTACGCAAATTTTTCTTGACTTCCGAACAGTTTTATGGCTATTAACAAGCAACAAGATTTATTTATCAAGCTAATTAAGGATATTTTGACATGGCTAAAAAATGTGATTTAACCGGCACCGGCGCAATGAGCGGCAACAATGTCAGCCACGCTCACAACAAAACTCGTCGTCGTTTTTTGCCGAATCTTCAAGTAGTTTCTCTTTTGAGCGAAACTTTGGGTAAAATTTTCAAGCTGAAAGTTACTTCTGCAACTTTGCGCACCATTGAACACAATGGCGGTTTAGATTCTTATCTCGAATCTACCTCTAACAGCAAATTGACTGAAGAAGCTAAAAAAATCAAAAAAAGCATTGCAAAATCAAAAGCTTCTAAATAATTATCAGCTTAAAAGCTAAAAAAATCCTCTTTCCTCGTGAAGGAGGATTTTTTTTATCCCCATTATCCCCACAATTCACAGGGGTTAAATTTATCTTACAAAAAAGCGATTGCCTTTCTTAAAATTTACGTTATAACCTTGTTCATCTAATCAACCACATCTAAAGAGAAAGACTATGGAAAAACCAGATGCTGCGCTATTGCCGCAAAACCTAGAAGCCGAACAAGCCTTACTTGGAGCGATTCTTGCCAATAACAAGGCCTTTGAGCGAGTCTCTGAATTTCTCAAACCGCAGCATTTTGCCGATGCGATTCACTCAAAAATTTTTGAAGTCATCGCCAAGCTCATCCAAAGAGGGCACGTTGCCGACGTTATCACTCTTAAGAACTACTTTGAGCAAGAAGGATCTTTAGCCGAAGTCGGCGGTCACCAATACTTAGTAAAATTGGCCGACAGCGCCTCTCCTCTCACCAATGCCGAATACTATGCTCAGTTTATTTATGACAAATATTTAAGACGCGAGCTCATCAACACCGGTTACGAGATTGTCAACGAGGCCATGAAGGAAGACTTGGATAATGACGCCACCTCTCAAATTGAAATGGCCGAAAAGAAACTCTTTGACCTTTCAAACGAAGGCGATGCCCAAGGTGGATTTGTTGACTTTGGAACAGCGCTAACAACCTCTTTAGGCCACATTGAAGAAGCCTACCAAAAAGACGGAAAAATTTCAGGACTTCCCACCCAGCTTGACGCTTTGGATAACAAGACCGGTGGTTTGAACAATTCCGACTTAATTATTATCGCCGGCCGTCCGGCTATGGGCAAAACCGCTCTGGCAACCAATATGGCTTACAATGTTGCCGAATACATGAGTCACGAAAAAAACATGGACCCAAAATCCAAAGGTGTTGCCTTTTTCTCACTCGAAATGTCCGCCGACCAATTGGCCAGCCGTATTCTTGCCACGGTTACCCAAACCAATGGTCACAAAATGCGTACCGGCGAGTTAGACAATGCCGAATTCACGCGTATTGCCGCCGCAGTCCGAGAATTGGAAAAGATTCCTCTATACATTGACGACACCCCGGGTCTTAATATTAATACGATTCGCACCCGTGCCCGTCGCCTCAAACGCAACAAAGGTTTGGGCCTGATTGTCATTGACTATATTCAATTAATTGTCGGTAGCGGCAGCAAGAAGAACGAAGGCAACCGTGTGCAAGAATTATCCGAAATCTCTCGTGGTCTGAAAATTTTAGCCAAAGAGCTAAACGTTCCGGTCATCGCCTTATCACAATTAAACCGTGGTGTTGAACAAAGAGATGACAAGCGCCCCGTAATGTCAGACTTGCGTGAATCAGGCTCTATCGAGCAAGACGCGGATATTGTAATGTTCGTCTATCGTGAAAACTACTATATTCAAAACGAAGAGCCGAAACAAAAAGCCGGCGAAACCCCCGAACACTTACAACACCGTATGGAAGAATGGCAAAACCGCGTCAGAGCCACAGCAAACATTGGTGAAGTCATTATCGGTAAACAACGTCACGGTCCGACCGGTACGGTTCAACTATTCTGGAACGGCGACTTCGCCCAATTCGGCAACCTTACCAAAGAGGAGTACCTCCCTGAGCAAATCGGTTAAGACATATCTGGCACAATTGGCTGAAACAGCAGTAAAATACTTCATTTTACTGTTTGGGTACTGTTGCATGTTTACTTTTGCCTTTGTAATGATAAGCGTTTCTTTACTGCGTGGTTTATACAAAACCATTGAGGAGAAATTGCATCCATGAGTAAACCCTTAAACGAATATACCCCCGAAGAATGGGAAGCCATTTGCAATCACTGTGGCAAATGTTGCCTGATAAAACTTCAAGATGACGGCACCGAAGAAATCTACTACACCGATGTTGTCTGCCGCTATATGGATCCAGACACTTGCGATTGCACACGCTATAATGAGCGTTGCACTCTTGTTCCGACTTGCCTAAAACTCACACCTGATAATGTTGATAAAATCTCTTGGATGCCTAAGACTTGCGCTTACCGCGCACTGGTTGAAGGTCGCCCTCGCCCCCAACGCCAAAGCATTTCGGGACGCTGCGTATCCGAGCTTTTGGTCTCTGAAGAAGAGCTTGAAGACCATATTGTTGATTGGGAGGAGCTCTAATGACCTCTCAAAACACAACTTACGAACTAGAGGAAGAATACGACCCGCAATCACGGTTTGATAATATTCCCCCCGAAATTGAACCCGAATTTTGGAAACATAAAAAACTCGAAGAAATGAGCAAAGCCGAGTGGGAATTGCTTTGCGATGGATGTGGCAAATGCTGCTTAAACAAGTTAGAGATTAAAGGTAAAATCAAATTCACCAACACTTATTGCCGGTTTTTGGATTGCCAAAGTTGTTTATGCAAAATTTATCCTAACCGCTTCGAAAAAGTCCCTGATTGTCGTGATATTGACTTGGCGGCCATCCGTGAAAAACCACGTTGGCTTCCCAAAACTTGTGCCTATTGGTTGTTAGATAACGGCTATGACCTCCCTTCTTGGCATCCGCTTATCACCAAAAAAGCAGCTTCAGTCAAAGAAGCAGGCATGGATTTAAGCAATCGCCCCCTTGTATGTGAAACGAAAGTAAAAGATTATGAAGATTACCTTGTTGACTGGGAAGACTTATGATATTGAAGCAGCAGTTGACTTTCCGCTCAAGGTAGTCAAATCTCCGCGAGCCAAACGTCTGACCCTGCGCATTGACCAAAAGGAACGTCTCCCCATTTTAACCATTCCCAATCGCTGTTCAGCCAAAAGAGCGATAGACTTTGTTGTGGAATATAAAGATTGGATTGAACAAAGCCTAAATAAAATTCCGCAAACTCAAAAATTTCAAGACGGCACACAAATCACTTTTTTTGGAAAAGCACTTACCATTCGCCACGCCCCGCAACAAAGAGGTTCACGTGAAGAAAACGGCTGCTTATATATTTCCGGACAAAGCGAATTTTTGCACCGTCGGGTTAAAGATTATTTGAAACGTCAAGCCCGTAAAGAGCTCTGGACACGCTCCAAAGCCCTCGCTGATAAGCTTGGTTGCCCGCTCAAAGATGTCACCATAAAAGACACCAAATCCCGCTGGGGCAGCTGCTCATCTTTGCATAACATAAACTATAATTGGCGCATATCTCTGGCTCCCGAAACAGCCATAAACTATTTGGTAGCCCATGAAGTTTCGCACCTTTTACACCAAGACCATTCACACTCCTTTTGGAAATGTGTAGTTGAACTTTATCCCCAAGCCGAAGCCGGAAAAGATTGGCTCCACCGCCACGGCAAAGAGCTTTATACCTACGAATAAATCCCCCTCACAATTCAAGCCAGCAATAAAAAACTTGATAATCGCCAAAATCCTCCCTATATTTTAAATACAAACAACGAATGTAAGGAGAAAATAAACAATGATTACTAACCGCAATGTTGCTCAAACCTCAGCACAAGTTTATGTTGACCAAGGTCTGCGCCAATACATGATGCGTGTTTACAACTACATGGCCGGTGGACTTTGCATTACGGCTCTTGCCTCATATATAATTATGAACACTCCGGCACTCTTAAAATTGTTTTTCACCATTAGCGCTAATGGTGCCGTCGGCTTATCTGGTTTAGGTTGGCTGGCAATGTTGGCACCATTTATTATGGTATTTGCTTTTGGTTGGGTTTTAAATCGTGGCTCACTTGCACAAGTCCAAGGAGTATATTGGGGCTATGCTGCATTGATGGGCGTTGCCTTAACCCCCATTTTGTTAGCTTATACCGGCTCTAGCGTTACCCGCATCTTTTTGGTAACTGCGGCTACTTTCGGTGGCATGAGCATTTATGGCTACACCACCCGTAAAGATTTAACCTCTATGGGCTCATTTATGATTATGGGCTTGTGGGGTATAATCATCGCCAGCTTAGTAAACATCTTTTTGAAAAGCAGCGGCTTAGACTTTGCTTTATCAATTTTGAGCGTTATTGTTTTCACTGGTTTAACCGCTTATGACACTCAAAAAATTCGCGAAATTTATGCCGAAAGCGATACAGGAGATATGTCTTCACGCAAAGCCATCTCAGGTGCTTTAGCCTTGTATATGGACTTCATCAACCTGTTCTTGGCTCTGTTAAGATTATTTGGCGATCGCCGCTAATTAAGCAAGACACAAGAAAAACCTCTTGCCGCAAGCGAGAGGTTTTTTATTGACAGATATCAAATATTTGGCTATAAGACGAAATGTCCGAGGCCTTTTGTAGTTAAAAGGCTTAAATAATCAATAATAATTCAAGCAAGTCTGACTTGCTTTTTAACCGGAGAAAATAAATGAAACGCACATATCAACCAAGTAAATTGGTCCGCGCACGCCGTCATGGTTTCCGCGCACGCATGGCCACCGCCGGCGGACGCAAAGTATTAGCCGCTCGTCGTAAACATGGTCGCGCTAAACTTTCAGCATAATAAAAAATGACTGCCGTTTTAACAATAAAGAAACGCAAAGATTTTTTAAGAGTCGCCAAGCAGGGATTGAAGATGGTAACACCAACACTTATCCTGCAGGCGGCTCAAAGTTTATGTGGGTCTGAACAAATTGCCAAAATTGGTTTTACCACCACAAAAAAACTAGGCAAAGCCCATATTCGCAATCGCGCCCGTCGCAGATTGCGTGCCGTATTAAGAGAACACTACGACCGACTTTTACCTGGCTATGAATATATATTGATTGGGCGTTACAACACGGCCGATTGTCCCTATTCCAAGCTCTGTGAAGATTTGAAATGGAGCTTAAAAAAACTCAACAAGCAGTTTGAAGGCAAAGCTGATGAGCAAGCTGTTCCAACATCTTCTGATAGCACTGATTAGGTTTTATCAAAAGTTCATTTCCCCTTTGTTTCCGGGCTGTTGCCGCTATTGTCCCACTTGTTCGCAATATATGATTGAGGCCATTCAAATCCACGGAATTGTTAAGGGTCTATGGCTCGGCACCAAAAGATTACTCCGTTGCCACCCCTGGGGAGGACAAGGTTTTGACCCCGTACCGCCAAAGAAAACCGACAACTCAAAAGAATAACCCAAGATAAATCCTTGCGTTAAGCAAGAATATAATGTAAAACCAAGCCATAACAAACAAAAAAATAGGAGATATTTATAATGCGAGACGAAATGAAAGGCTTGTTTTTGGCAATTGTCCTGTCCATAGCCGTCATTTTCATAACCAACTACTTTTTCCCAAGTCAAACTCCGAGCCAAGCTCCTGAAGTTTCAGCTCCACAAGCCAACTTGCCCTCCACACCCGTAACCGATACGGATGCCAAAGAGCTGTTGCAAGCCGAACCGGAAACGACCCAAGAGGTGATAGCTAAAGATTCTCGCATTCAAATTTCAAGTTCTGCTTTGAGTGGTTCCATCCGCACCAAAGGCGGTCGCTTAGACAATCTTATGCTTGAAAAATACAAACAAACTTTGGAAGAAGGTAGCCCCAATGTTGAGCTGTTTGCTCCGGCTCAAACCCAAGCTCCGTATTATGCCGAGTTTGGCTGGCTGAGCACCAATCCTAAAGTAAACTTGCCCAATAAGGACACGATTTGGAGCGTTAAAGGACAAAAGCTCACCCCCGAAACCCCGATTGTTATGGAATGGAATAACGGCCAAGGCTTGAAATTCATTCGCAAAATCAGCCTTGATGATAACTATATGTTCACCATTCAACAAAACGTCATCAATAACTCAAACCAAGCCGTCACCCTTTATCCTTATGGTTTAATCAATCGCAAACTGGCAAATGTTAACTCTTCTGCCAGTGTCGTTCACGAAGGTCTTATCGGTGTGGTTGACAACAACTTACAAGAAATCAAATATCCTGATTTGGTTGAAGACAAAGCCAAAGAATATAAAACCGCACAAGGCTGGGCCGGTTTTTCTGACCGCTATTGGTTTAGTGCTTTGATTGTAAACAGTTCCACCCCCAATACGGTTAAATTCTCCAGCACCGGAGAAAACACTTTCCAAACCGATTATGTCGGCTCTCCTATCACAATTGCTTCGGGTGATGTCGGTAATGCCGATGTTAAGCTCTTTGCCGGTGCTAAAGAAATTAAGCTATTGGATAAATATACCACCTCGCTCAATATTCCTAAGTTTGACTTAGCGGTTGACTTTGGTTGGTATTATTTCTTAACCAAACCGTTCTTCTATATCTTAGACTTTTTATACAACTTCATCGGCAACATGGGCTGGGCTATTCTGCTGTTTGCGGCCTTACTCCGTTTGGTTATGTTCCCGATTGCCAATAAGTCTTATGACAGCATGTCTAAGATGAAGAAAATTCAACCCAAATTAAAAGAACTGCAAGAACGTTACCAAGACGATAAGATGAAACTCCAACAAGAAACGATGGAGATGTATCGTCGCGAAAAAATCAATCCGGCAGCAGGTTGCTTACCGATGTTGATTCAAATTCCGGTATTCTTCTCTTTGTACAAGGTTTTGAATATCTCAATTGAAATTCGCCACGCACCGTTCATTGGTTGGATTAAAGACCTTTCAGCACCCGACCCGTTGGTATTATCCACCATTTTGCATTTCCCGGTTCCAAGCTTGCTAGATATTGGTGTTTGGCCGATAATTATGGGATTAACCATGTATATTCAACAAAAGCTCAATCCCGCCCCGACCAACAAAGACCAAGCACGCATGTTTGCCCTTCTGCCGGTTATCTTCACCTTTATGTTGGGACATTTCGCTTCAGGTTTGGTCATTTACTGGACATTGAGCAACATTCTCTCCATCATTCAACAAAAAGCCATTATGCGTAAAAATGGAGTAAACTAATGGACTTTGCGCCGGAGGAATATTCAAAAGAACAACTTGAAGCTGGAAAACAACTTTTCAGTACTCCGGCGCAATTTGTCTTAGGCGTTGCCAATTTATCGCAATTGCCTTTAACCGATATGCCTGAAGTGGCTTTTGCCGGACGATCCAACGTTGGCAAATCGAGTCTGATAAACGCCGTTACCCAACAAAAAGGCTTGGCCAAAACCTCGAACACCCCGGGGCGTACCCAACAGCTTAATTATTTTAATCTTGGTGATAAATTACACCTGGTTGACCTGCCCGGCTATGGCTATGCCCAAGCCCCTGAAAAACTGGTCAAACAATGGCAAAAACTCATTTTTACTTACCTGCAAGGAAGAGTAAATCTCAAACGCGTTTTTGTGTTAATCGATTCGCGCCACGGCATTAAAAAGGTTGATGAAGAGATAATGGAGATGCTGGATAAAGCCGCCGTCACCTATCAAATCATCTTAACCAAGAGCGATAAAATCAGTGCCAAAGAACTAGAAAAGGTCTTAAAAGCCACACAAGAAAAAATCGCCAAGCACCCGGCCGCCTACGTTAAGGCACTCACCACCAGCTCGGAAAAACGTGAAGGTCTGGACGAGGTCCGCGCTGAAATTGCCTCCCTCATTTAAATAATTTCAGCTTTATTAGCTTATTTTTACTTTACATTTGCAAAATTAATCTCTAGTCTACACGCAAGATATGTCAAAAAACATATCCCAGGGCTTCGAAAACCCTTAATACGTTTAGTCGTGTGCACACGACTTAAAAGATTGTGCCGACGTTTAGTCTGTTTTCGGACGGATGTCGGCGAATAAGGCTTTGGCCAAATAAGCCGAGCCGTCTAAACGTATACGGTTTTCGAACATCCGCCCGCCTTTTACTAAAAAAGCGCGGGTTTTATTTTAACCACAAATAAGGATGTTCTAATGAAAAAAATCGTACTTTATACAGCATTAATACTAACCCTTTCTGCTTGCACTTCATTAAGTTATAGCGAAAGGAACACTATTCGCAGTCTGGAATCCAAAGGAATAAGCGTAGATAAACCCAAAGGCAACTGGGAAAGACCAGCCAATCCGGCAGGAGCCGCAGCTCTAAACATTCTTCCTGGATTTGGCAATTTTTATCTGGCATCAGGCAACGGCGGAGATAGCAGCCACTACCTTTACGGCTCACTAAACCTTTTAACTTGGCCCATATCGATTCTTTGGGGCATTCCGGAAGCAGCTATTGACGCCGAAACGATTAATCAAAGGGAATTAGTATATTTTTATACTTTTAATGAAGCCGGCATAGAAGAACTTCAACAAATGGGATATGAAATATCTTCTTCTGGTAAATTGATACCTATTGCAAATAAAAAAATAAATTCTGACAAAAAACTCGGATAGCGTGCATAAATAGAGTGATTTCTAGCGGCAAGAAAAATTTTAGCGTACATAAAACGTACGTGAATTTTTCGAGACCGCGTAAAATTACTCTAGTTACCTGCTAGACGAGTTTTTTTACAAAAAGCTTGGATAGCGTGTATAATATAGAGTGATTTCTAGCGGCAAGAAAAATTTTAGCGTACATAAAACGTACGTGAATTTTTCGAGACCGCGTAAAATTACTCTAGTTACCAACTAGACGAGTTTTTACCAATCGCCAATTCTGTATTAGATGACCATTATACGAGTTTTTACAAAAAACTTGGAGAATGAGACGAATAGTAAGAAATAAAGGCGAAAGTACCGCAGCGTACACTTTTAGTACGTGAGGACACTTTCGACCCGCAATTTCTGTACTAGTCGTCCATTATACAAGTTTTTTACTTTTGAGCTGACCACAAGCCGCCAATATATCTTGCCCGCGGGCGATACGAATAGGGGCGGCAAAACCGGCTTTCTCTAGCTCTTTTGCAAAGGCATGCACACGATTATTAGACGATGGCTTATAGGGGCAACCTGGCCAAGGATTAAACGGAATCAAATTAAACTTTGCTCCGATCTTGAATTTCTTCATCAAATCTATCAGTTGACGTGCATCATCAAGTGAATCATTTATGCCGTCTAACATCAAATATTCAAAAGTGATAAAACGACTGGTAACAATCTTTTGATATTCTTGGCAAGCCTGCAAAATTTCTTCAATTGGATAACGCTTGTTTATTGGCATAATCTGCGAGCGTTTTTCGTTATTCGGGGCATGCAAAGACACGGCTAATTTCACACCGGTTTCTTTGGCAATCCGCAACATATTCGGCACAATTCCCGAAGTTGACAGAGTAACTTTGCGTTTGGAAATGGCAATTCCATCGCCATCGGTTAGGAGTTTGAGTGCGGCAATCACATTATCCACATTGTGCAAAGGCTCACCCATTCCCATTACCACAATATTGGAAATCATACGATTCTCTTGGCTAGTGCTGGGCCATTCTTTATAAACATCACGCGCCACCATAAATTGACTGACAATTTCTCCGGCTGTTAAGTTACGCGTAATTTTTTGCGAACCAGTATGGCAAAATGTGCATCCAACAGCACAACCGACTTGAGTTGAAATACAAACCGAACCACGGTCGGCTTCCGGAATATAAACCGTCTCGATTCTCTGCCCGTCAGCAAACTCCAAAAGCCACTTGTGCGTTTTATCTTTAGAGATTTGCTCGGTTACGATTTTAGGTCTGGTCAAGCTAAATTTTTCGGACAAACGAGCCCGCAAATCTTTGGACAAGTTAGTCATTTGTTCAAAATTGGTTGCCCCGTGCACATAAACCCATTGATAAATTTGCTTAGCACGAAATTTTGGCTCACCGATTTCTGCCAAATGAGCGGTCAATTCTTCCAGATTTAAGCCGACTAATTCGATTTTTTCACTCATGATTATTTCTTCTTACATTTAGAACTAATAGCTTTGTAAGCCCCCGTAAAGCCTTTCAAAGAATAAGTGTCTTTGGTGGCTGTTCCTTTGCTTGATGTTCCGTGAACAATCATTCGGTTTCCGCGTTTCATAGCAGCAACCAATTCTCTATCGGCTTTATCATCAATTGCCCAAGCCTTATCGCCGTCGGTAAAGAAACGCCCGAAAGTATCTTTCCCGATTTTGACTTCAATATCTGAACCGTTTTTATAAGTATAACCGGCAACAAAATTTACCACGTCAAAGCTTTTTTCTGCCGGACGATGGGTAATAACCACGTAAATATCGCCGCGTTTGGTATATTTGCCCTCATCTTTTTTTGGCGTTGAAGCCATATAACAAATTATACCTTTACCGTCTTTAGAATAATACGCGGCCCAATCATCATATTCTCCGATGAGTTGAGGAGCGGCCTGAGCCATAGAAACATGAGCCAAGAAAGTTACCAAAATTGCAAAAATAAAATTTTTCATACCTATCTACCCACAAAGTTATAATTTAGAAAATAATATATTGGAAAAAGTTATAAAAACTGTTAACAATAAGGCCGAAAGCTAACAACGAGTCTGAAGAATATGTTTAAGGATAAATATTTAGATATCTCAAATCTGACAACCAATAAAAATGTCTTACATTTATTTAACATTGTAGAAACCCATGGTGGTGTTTTGCGCTTTGTCGGTGGTGCGGTACGCGATGCCATTGCCGGACTAAAAGGATTTGACCTTGACCTTGCCACAGATTTATCTCCGGACGAGTTAGTAGAAATTTGCGAAGAAAACGGCATAAAAACCATTCCAATCGGCATAAAATTCGGAACCCTTGGCGTGGTGATTGATAATCAAGTTTTGGAAGTAACCTCTTTAAGAAAAGACGTCAAAACCGATGGGCGCCATGCCGAAGTTATCTTCACTTCTGATTGGGAAGAAGATGCCTCTCGCCGCGACTTAACGATTAATGCGGTTTATGCCGACGAAAAAGGCAATGTTTTTGACTACTACAACGGGGTTGATGATTTAGAAAAAGGCATTGTCCGCTTTATCGGCAATGCTAACCAACGTATTAAAGAAGATTACCTTCGTATTTTGCGTTTTTTCCGTTTCTACTCTATTTTTTCAAAAGCCCCGATTGATAAAAAAGCCCTCCACGCCTGCCGCGATAACAAAGAAGGCTTACGCCAACTCTCGCTTGAGCGTATTCGCGATGAATTATTCAAATTATTCATGACGCCCAAAGTCATTGAGACCCTAAACATCATGCGTGAAAATGAGATTTTAAGCTACGTCCTGCCCGATTCTCAAACCATATCGGAGCTTGACTTTTTAATCAACACCATTCACACGCCGGACCTTGCCAACGCTCCGCTTCGCCGTTTGTTTACGCTTTATAACCCTGATGAATCTTTGGCTCAAAATCTGGCCTCTCGCCTCAAACTCAGCAACAAACAAAAAGATGATTTTCTGAGCTGGACAAGATATAACTATGAGTTAAACGACTTTTTAGACGAGAAAAAGCTCCGCCAAATCATCTACCGCCATGGCAACGATTTTGCCAGAGACAAACTGATTTTGACTTGCGCATTCAAGCACCAAATGCTCCCCGACTTGCGCGACCGCTTGCAACACATTACCGAAATCAGCTTACCTGAATTTTCTGTTAAAGGTCGTGACGTCATTGCCGCCGGCATTCAAGACAACCGCAAAATCGGAGAAGTTTTGGATGAGTTGGAAGAATTATGGATTGAAAGCGACTTTCACCTTACCCACCAAGAATTGCTTGATAAGTTGCCTGAGCTCATCACCCAAAAGTCAGCCTAACATCAGCCGTTTTTCTTAAAGAACTCTTTACGGTCTTTTCTTTGCATTGACCATAGATTACCGATTCCGTTAATCGGCTGTACCGGATATTTTGAAACAAAATCAAACTTTCGCGACAAGAAAACCGACGTGGTTTTGGTATAGCAATTCATCGGGCAAAAACCATAGAAATCCACCTGAATCAAATCCGCCTTGCGCAAATTTTCCACGGCTTTGACATATTCTTGGCTGGTGTTGATTCTATCACTGTCATCTAAAATAATCATCCCGTTCGGCGCCATTTTTTGTACTGCTGTGGCAGCACATTCAGCCCGACGCTTACCATCCACCACAATCACATCATAGAGCGTGTCATCTTCAAAAATAGCGTTTTCATAAATCTCGCCTTCATCACGCCAACGAATGTCCAAATTCTCATGATGAAATTCTTGTTGCCATTTTTCAAACCACTTCAAATTATCTTCAATGCTGGTCACGCTTTGCGCCCGATTTGCCCAAAACAAAGATGAATTACCACACCCAAATTCAAATATTTTTTTAGTCCCATAATCAAATTGAGACAAATATTCAATTGCCGGATAGGTGTACCAAGGAATAGGTTTTCCATCTCTGTCCACACAAATTTTTTCATCAATAGTTCGTTCAATGGCAAAATCTTTTTGCCACATTTCAATAAAGGTTTGAAATCTTTCGCTATACATTTCTTCATCCACCGATTGAAAGTTAATTTTTGATAGCTATATCATACTCGGATTAATTTGAAAATTAATTTTAGGAGGAAATTATGGAATTAGTCAGAAAAAGAGCTTTTCTTGTCATAAGGAAAGCTCTTTTTTTTAATATCCGCGACGATTAAGCTTAGCCGCCGCAGAAGCAATCTGCATTAATGTATAACTGGCAATTTCTTCCACCGGCATATTGGTTGTCTTGCAATCTCTCTCACATTTATATAAAAGTTCCAACACACTAAAGAGCTTATCTTTCGGCCATAAAGAGACTTGCGATTTAAACGTATTTTTTCTAAAAAATATCACCGGCGGTGTGAGTTTCATAATCGCCTTATCAATGGTCTCTCCCTGCTCCATATAGCCCAGACAAGTAAGGAGTTTGTTAAAATGATAGGTAACACTGCGTATAATGGAAATAGGCTCATTACCTTCATTTAACAATTTTGTATAAGCAGCCAACGCCTTAGCCACTTGCCCGCTTGCAGCATAATAGCAAACATCATCACCGCTTGCAGCGGAATTATCGCTAATGACTTTCATCACATCCTCAAGCGTAATATTTTTTCTGTCTCCGACATAAGTCATCAGCTTGTCAATTTCACTCATTGAACTTTTACGGTCGTTTGACAAGCGCGAACACAAAACTTGTAAGGCATCATTACCAAGCGTATAACCGCCTTCCACAAATTTAGCACGAGCCGCCGCAAAAATATCCTCATCTCTGTCTTCATAGCAAGGAATAACGGCAATATCTTCGCTGTCTTCACCCAACTTCACCAAAGATGATTTTTTATTCAAACTTCCTGAAGAAATAATAAGTAAAGTATCAGATTTCGTGGTCTCAAATAAAGACTTAATAACTTTTGTTAAGTTATTGTCCGCATCACTGACCACGACCACGCGTTGTCCCCCCATAAGGGATTGACTACCATATTCGCCGAATAAAATTCCGGAATCTGCATTAACGTCCGCACCATTCAAATAAGCCACTCTGAAAGGATCGTTCACATCCTCACAAACCGACTTTACAAAACTTTTGACATATTCGGCCACCAACCCCTCATTAGTGCCATAAATCAATACCGCCTTAATCTGAGGATCTGGCTTTTTCAAAAATTTATCAATTTGAACTTGCTTAAAAATCACTTGTTGAGCCTCGTTTGGTTATACGAGAGTGAAAGTAAGCGGCAATGCGTAAACTAATATCATTTGCAATAATTTGCGCAGAATCTTTCATAACTTTTTTCTGAGCAATTGTCATAGAATACGGATTTGCCAAAATATCATAGCTACCAAAGGCCACCGAATTACCTTTAACTATCTCCTTGCCATCTTCATACATTGTATAGTTTACGGTATATTCTACGCGTTTTCTGGTGGCTGTAATATCATTTCGCAAAGCTTGGTCATAGACGAGCGGCTCTAAAGGTGTAATCACCAGTCGATATTTGGGCTTGTGCGGCACCCCTAGAGGCGTCATCAAATCCAACAAATCATTGCGAATAAGTTGTCCAAACCTCTCTCCTGAGGCCTCTATCTTAACTTGAGACATTTCAGAACTGATTGATTGGTCGTACTCCCCACCAAAAAAGCCACCACCTTTTTTCTGTACATACAAAGGCTCAAAGCCACAAGCACTAAGAAAACAAATACCAATTATCGCAATCAGTTTCTTTTTCATAAAACATCCTTTTTTTCAAAAGTATCGGAGACGAACTATTTTTAATCCGTCTCCGAATAATTCAAGTTAAGCAACCAAATTAATCAAACGATTGGGAACCACAATCACTTTTTTGATTTCTTTGCCTTCAAGTTGCTTCTTAACATTTTCCAAAGTCAAAGCCTTAGCCTCAACTTCTTCTTTGGAAGCATCTTTAGGCATTTGAATGGTTCCACGCATCTTACCGCAAATTTGTACAGCATAGGTTACTTCCGTATCTTCAGCCAACTTTGCATCACCTTTCGGCCAAGATTCTGCAATAACCAAAGTTGTGTTACCCAAACGAGCCCACATTTCTTCAGCCAAGTGCGGTGTGAATGGAGATAAGAGTTTAATCAAATTAGCATAAAGCTCTTTTGCAATTTTCTCTTTTGAGCTCAAGTAGTTTACATAAGTCATCAAAGAAGAAACCGCAGTATTAAACTTCATTTGATCAACACGTTCCGTTACTTCCAAAATGCACTTATGCATAGCACGCAAATCATCGGCACTCGGCTCAAGAGTTTCATCAACTTTCGCAAACAAAGCATATACTTTGCAAACGAAACGATAAACACCCATCAAGCTTTCATCTGACCACATAGCTACTTGATCAAACGGCCCGATAAACATTTCATACAAACGGAAAGTATCAGCACCATATGATGCGATAATATCATCAGGATTAATCACATTACCGCGCGATTTTGACATTTTTTCGCCGTTTTCAGCCAAAATCATACCATGAGAGGTTCTGCGCTGATAAGGTTCTTTAGTCGGAACCAAACCTAAATCATACAAAAACTTGTGCCAAAAACGAGAATAAAGCAAGTGAAGCGTGGTATGCTCCATACCGCCGTTATACCAATCCACATTCATCCAATAATCCAAAGCTTCTTTCGAGGCAAATTCTTTATCATTGTGTGGATCACAATAACGCAAGAAGTACCAAGAAGAACCGGCCCAGTTCGGCATGGTATCGGTTTCTCTGCGAGCTCTTGCACCGCATTTCGGACATTTGGTATAAAGCCAGCTTTCATCAGCCTTAGAAAGCGGAGATTCACCTTCGTCATTCGGATGATAATCAGGAACCGGCGGCAAAGTCAGCGGCAATTCAGATTCAGGAATTGGCTGCCAACCACAGTGTTCGCAATAAACCATCGGAATTGGCTCCCCCCAATAACGTTGACGAGAGAATACCCAATCTCTGAGTTTATAATTTACTTTTGAGCGACCAAAACCTTGTTTAACAGCATAATCAATTGCCGCTCTCATCCCTTCTTCTTTGTTCATGCCGTCAAGGAAAGATGAGTTAATATGTTCACCATCTTCCTCATAAGCTTGTTGAGAGATATCACCGCCTGCCAAAACTTGAATAATCGGCAAATTGAAAGCTTTGGCAAAGTCATAGTCTCTTTGGTCATGAGCCGGAACCGCCATAATGGCACCTGTTCCATATCCCATCAAAACATAATCTGAAATAAAGACCGGAATAAGTTTGCCATTATATGGATTTTTGGCTTTAATACCTTTTAATTCCACACCGGTTTTTGAATCATCCATAGAGCGTTGCAGGTCAGACTTTGTCGCCGTCTTTGCGACATATGCCTTAACTTCGTCTTGGTTTTCAAAACGCCCCATAAGTTCAGCCACATACGGATGTTCCGGAGCCAAAACCATATAAGTAACACCAAAGGCCGTATCAGGTCTGGTGGTAAATACGGTTAATTTTTTGCCATCCATTGCACTACCGTTTTCATCAACCAAACCAAAATCAAGTTCAGCACCTTCTGAGCGGCCAATCCAGTTAATTTGCTGAGATTTTACGCGGTCAATAAAGTCCAAATCTTTCAAATCATCAATTAATCTGTCGGCATATTTGGTAATAGCGACCATCCATTGCTCTTTATCACGACGAATAACTTGAGCACCGCAACGTTCGCAACAACCGTTCACAACTTCTTCGTTAGCCAAACCGACTTTGCAGCTCGGACACCAGTTAATTGCCATTTTATCTTTGTAAGCCAACCCTTTTTCAAAGAGTTTAATAAACATCCATTGGGTCCACTTATAATAGCTTGGATCAGAAGTATTAATGCATCTGTCCCAGTCAAAGCTAAAACCGATAGATTTCATCTGTCTGGTAAAGTTTTTAATATTTGCTTCGGTAGAAACAGCCGGATGCACACCGGTTTTTATAGCATAGTTTTCAGCCGGCAAACCAAAAGCATCAAATCCCATCGGATACAAAACATTAAAGCCTTGCATTCTCTTTTTTCTGGCAATCACATCCAAAGCGGTATAAGAGCGCGGGTGACCGACGTGCAATCCGGCACCTGACGGATAAGGAAACTCAACCAAAGCATAAAATTTTTGCTTATTTTTATCAATTTCAACCTTATAGGCTTTTTCATCATCCCAAATTTTTTGCCATTTTTCTTCTATTGTATGGAAATTATAGCGTTCTTCTAAAGCCCACTCTTTTTTCCATTCATCAAAAGTTTCTTTACCGTTATATCTAGCGTTTTTTGTCATTATTTTTTATTCCTCTCCAGCCGCAACAGCTCTGCGGTATAAAATACTAGCTTGTTTCAATATAATTTTTTCGATTTCGGAAGCGAGTCTTTGGTTAGGCTGAGCTTCAACCCACTCACCGTTAACTCTGTCCATTTTTAAAACTTCAACTTTCAGGCCGTCGGCCCGCAAATCCGGACCCAAGACTTTTGTAACGATTTTGAATTTTTCATTAGGAACACCGTTAACCACCATCCAATCACTGGTAATCACCCCATTTTGCAAATCAGTATTTTGCAATGGCATTTTAGACATTTTTTCCATGCTGGCCTGCCACAAATAGCGATTAACAATCTTTTGAGCAACGATATTTTGTTCTTGTGGTTGAGCTTGAGGTCTTTTCTCTTCACTCCAAGGATTAAGAGCCGAGAACCAAGAGCACCCGGATATGAGCAAAACCGAGCCCAACAAACAAAGTAATTGTTTTTTCATTTTCAGTATTCCTGCAAAAAATTAACTTTTGCACAAAGGTATATGATTTTTCTTGTTTTGACAAGAGTCATAAATAATTTTCTCACTTGTATTTAGGCAAATATCTGCTTAAAATGTCGAAGCAAACAAAAGGAAAGACAAATATGGCAGACCCAAGAGAAATCGCAACCGAAATTTTGCGCCAAATATTCACTCAAAAAGACCCATCTTCACTCCAAGATTTAGAGCAATCCTCAGGCACGGAGCATGGTTTTATTAAGATGTTGACCTTAACCTCTCTGCGCCGCCATGTTTTTCTGCGCAAAGTAATGCGTCAATTCATAAAAAAGAAACTCCCCGCCAAAGCTGCTTTTGCCGATTCTGCCATAGAGGCCGGCGCTTGCGAACTTTTGTTTATGGATACACCGGACTATGCGGTAATTAACTCCTATGTTAATCTGGTAAAAAAGCACTGCGACAAATACCTCGCGGGCTTTGCCAACGCCGTTTTAAGACGCATTTCATCTGAAAAAGACATCTTATTAAAACATAACAGAAGCGAAGTTTTTCCCGATTCTTTTTTAGAGATATTAAACAATTCTTATTCAAAAGAAACCATTAGCCAACTACAAGTTTCAGCTCTTCAGGAACCAGCTCTGACCATCAGCGTCAAAGATAACCCGCAAAGCTGGGCAGAAAAGCTTGAAGGGCAATGGATTTCCGAAAATTCCATTACCTTACCGAACGCAGGAAAAATACAATCTTTAGAAGGATACGCAAGCGGCCAATGGTGGGTACAAGACTACGCCGCCTCATTAGCCGTATCTGTTTTACCTGACCTAAAAGGCAAAAGAGTTCTCGATCTTTGCGCTGCCCCTGGCGGAAAAACAGCCCAACTCATCAACCAAGGAGCCATAGTTACCTCGCTTGATAACTCGCAACAAAGACTAAATACTCTAAGACAAAATATGGAGCGCTTGCATTTTTCGCCCCAAAAAATTATCTGCGCCGATGCTCTCAATTATTTGCAAACTTTTACAGATAAGCCTTTTGACGTAATTTTGCTGGACGCTCCCTGTTCGGCAACCGGAATTTTCCGCCGTCATCCTGAAGTTTTGCACCTCAAAACCAAATTTGACGTTTTGCGCCAAGCCGAGCTCCAAAAACAAATTTTAGAGCACATTTCCAAAGCTCTTGTCCCGCAAGGAACGCTCATTTATTGCACTTGTTCCATTGCTAAAGAGGAAGGCGAAAAACAAATATCAGACTTTTTAACAACTCATAACGAATTCAAAATTTCGCCGTTAACTTCCAAAAAATTTCCTGCTATCATAACGCCCGAAGGCTTCATTAGGACTCTTCCCTTCCATCTCCAATCATATGGCGGATGTGATGCCTTTTTCGTTGCGCGCTTAACCAAGGTAAAATAAATGCTGTTTAAAAAAATTACTCTAGCTCAAACCGCCCAAAAACCAATTTCGTCACCCGAACAGCCTCTCGCCTTGATGGGAAGCCCTGTATATATTTTAGGCAACACACCGATTGCTTGCTTTTTAGCAGCCAAATTTACCACCTCAGGTATTCGCACCATCATTCTTGCCGGAGAAAAAGACAACACCAGCTTAAGCACTAACGGCATCACCATCAAAGAAGACTATCAATTACAAAAACTCCATTGCAGATTAGAAACGGCCGTCTGGCAAAAAGAAGACCCACAAATGGTTATCATTGCCACCACCCCGACACTGTTAAAATCCAATTTACTGTCTCTAACCAAAAGCAAACTAAAAAACGTCCCTATCATCAGCTTTACCCCGGCCAAAGATGAAAATCTAATTTCTGATATTTTAGGCTGCCCCGTCACCAAAGCCTACTATGAAGGCTGGCTAAAATCTGGCAGCCAACAAATCACCGTTTACGGTCAGGCGCCCAAAATCACATTATGCGCCGAAACCTCATCATATAATTATCAAGCCTTTTCCGAACTGGCGCAAAAGGCCAATATTGAGCTCCAAAATTGCAGCTTAGACACACTGGCTTTTTGGAATTCTTTTTGCATTTATGCTCCATGCTCTCTCATGACGGCCGCCTCTGGTAAAAACATTTTTGAAATCACCAAAAACAAAGCTCTTCGGGAGCAACTATTATCTTGCCTGCAAGAAATATCTCTTCTGCCCCCCAAAACCCTTCCGCCATATAACCCCGACGAGCTCCTCAAACAAATATTCAACATTCCGTCACAATATAATTTTCCACTTGCAGAGCAAATTCAAAACTCTCAAGCCGGAGATTTAGACTTTTTAAGTTCCATCATTCAACAAGCCGCCTTTGAACACAAGTGCCAACTTCCCACCATAAACTTGTTGCTTAAAGACTTGTACGAACAAATCTTAAAAGACCAATCTTCCTGAGGAACAATAAAACTTCATTATTGAAGAAAAAGCTAAAATAGATTATAAAAAACAAATAAAACAACCATATTGATGTAAGGGGTTTAAGATGGATACAACATTTTTGTTAATTTTTGCCATTGTAGTGAGTTGTTTTTTCTTGTCTTATATTTGGTATGCCATACTCAATAAAAACCCGGCTTTTGCCGATGAACAAAAAGTCTATAACAATCCCGTTGTTCCATTCATAACCACATCTACCATCGGTTTTGTTGGCCTTTATTGGTTTTTACCCCCGCAATATGACCAACTATTTGACATCTCCCTCACCAATATTGGACTTATCTTTGGCGGTAGCCTGCTAACTTTTTTAGGCTTTTGCCGCTCTCAAATTATGGGGATTATTTTACTTACAGTATCAGCACTGATTTTAACTATCTTTTTACCGCAAGGCTTTCTGCTGTTTAACGGTACCTTACCTTTAATAGTGGACCGACTTTTAACTTTAGCAATTTTTTGTTCTTTTGTTTTTTGCTATCAATATCTCAATGGCCTGGATGGTCTCTTGCCAACACAAACCTCTTTTCCCCTTATAGGAGCGATTATCCTTTCTTTCATCGGGGCTCTTCCTATTTTGTTTGGTGGCATGAGCGGTATCTTACTTGCCATAACCTTATCTTTTGCAATTTACAACTGGTATCCTTCTCAACTACGCTTAAATACGGCAGGATGCCAAGCTTTGGCCTTTTTCATCACCGGATTTTATCTGCTTTGTGCTCAAGAAGGCTGTGCAACCCCTATTTTAATCTTCAGTATATCATATATTATTGATACCGGCTTAGCTCTGATAAAAAAACTTTCCCTCAAAGACCAATATCAAAATATCCAAGCCAACACCATCACCTATCAAACCAATGTTTCCGGATTAGAGCCGAGTTTAATTTGCGAAAATATAGCCAAACTCAATTGCATCTTGCTTATTTTTGGCTGTTTTCAAGCTTACTCACCCAACAATTATTCTCTTTTGGTTTTAGGTATCATTTTAAGTTTATGGTTTTTACACCATCTGTTGAATTGGCAAACACCGGAACAAAGTTTTTCCGAAATAAACAAAGAAGTCTTTAATGACCTCAAAAACAACCTCAACAGCATCAAAAGACAAAACAAGAAAGACGAGTAAAGATTGATGAGCATTCTCTCTACCTTAAAAAAAATCTTTTCCGCACCGCATGGTAAAACAGAAATTTTACCCTCTTACAATGCGATAAAATTTCGCGTGGTTGTGATTGATTTTTTGGATAATATTGAAAGTAACGGCGGAGAAAATTTAGCTCGTCTTCTCAGCACAAAAGAAGGTATTGCTGTTGGATTTTATGATGAAATTTTTCCCAAAAACTTTCTTAATTTTGAGAGCAAAACACTCTTTGACTTGATTGACAATGGTCAAAGCATCATTGAGCGCACACATGCCGATGTCATCATCTGGGGCTATCGCGAAAACAACCGTATCCGCCTCAATTTTCAAACAGCCCAACAATATGAGCACCCGGAAGGAAGCTATCTGTCTTTGTTAGATAGTTTTTACTTTCCTGCTTCTTTTTTTGAAAATCCGGCCCAATTTCCGCCGGCAATTTTGGATGTAATTTACGGAGCAATCATCAGTGCCATAATCCCTACGAATGGAGCGGCCCGCATTCAAAAAAAATATTTGCTCAAAAAAGTAATTGATAAGCTTTCCAAAGATAATTCAGCCAAAGCCGTTTCGGTTGAATATATGCCCTATATCATGAACTTTTTAGGAATAATTTACTTAAGTTATGCTCATGACAATAAAGAGGAAAAAGATTTCAAAATCACCAAAAGTTTGTTTGAAACCGCCATCAAGCACCAAGATTTAATAAGTTCCCCCCTCCATTTAGGTTGCATTTACTACCATCTCGGACAACTATACGACAATGCCACTTATAAGATGGAAACAAGACCGATAGCGTACTTCAAAGGAGCAATCGAATATTACCACCAAGCGCAACGCTACCTTGGCAAATATACCTACCCTTACGATTACGGATACATTTCTTACAAATTATCCCTCCTCTATTTTAATTATTGGAAACAAAAGGAAGACCTTCAAGCCTTACGCGATTCTGTTTTCCATTTGCGAGAAGCCGAAAAGATTTATACCTACGCTCTATTTCCGAACTTTTGGGCAATTCTTCAAGGAAACCTAGGACAAAAACTAGCCTTACTCGGGAACATAACCAAGAGCAATGAAATCAACGAATTAGCCATCACGAGCTACCGCAATCAACAACGTGTCATCACCGAAAAAAGAGACCCGATTAATTGGGCTCTTATCCAAGAAAGCATCGGCGAAATTTGCTATCGCCTCGGCCGTCAAAACGAGGACCGCTCTTCTCTGGAGGACGCGTTAGAATGTTTTCATGATGCCTTATATATTTTTGAAAACGCCGGACAAGAAGACAAAATCAAAGAAATCATGACCAATCTTGCCCGCACCAACCAAATTCTAAATAGTCTATAAGAGGAAAAATGAAAAAACTTCGCATTTTAAGAATAACTTTAGCCACCATTATTGGTTTGCTGACGATTCTTTGCTTTGCCGGACTATTTTATCCTATTCACATTATGGATATACAACTTGGCGCCTTAATTCAAAAAAATTGGCTGGAACTGACACTAGCTTCAGCCGCCTTGCTGATTGTCCTCATAATTCTCACCTTTTTTATGGGAAGAATTTATTGTTCAACCCTCTGCCCTTTAGGACTATTACAAGAACTTTTGATGTTAGTGTTCAAACGTCCTCTTTCCCCTAAACGCTCACGCTGTTGGAAATATCTGATTGCCGCCGTTACCTTTGGTACCTTATTTGGCGGAAGCGCTCTGATTTTTCGCCAACTTGACCCATACAGTATCTTTGGTTCTGTTATCGGTGCCAATATCCTAGGTATTGCCACACTCTTAATCATTGTCGCTTTAGTATGGTTATGGGGACGAGTCTTCTGTGCCAACATCTGCCCGATTGGTACCTTACTTGGTCTCATCTCCAAGCATGCTCTTTATCAAGTCCAAATAGATAAAGACAAATGCGTCAGTTGTGGAGCTTGCAGCCGCAAATGCCCGACCGGAAGTATTTTCTTTAAAGACAAAACCGTTGATAACGAAACCTGCATCAAATGTTTTAATTGCCTAAACACATGCCCTCAAAAAGCTCTCAGCTATCACACCCACAAAGCTAAAAAAGAAGTCAAATTCAGCCCTCAACGTCGCCAACTGCTCATTGGCGGTTCAGCCTTGGCTCTATTTGTTTTAGCCGCCAAAAGCGGTATTAAATTTGGCGAAAAAGCCCTCCAATCTATCAAAGCGGCAATACTTCCCGCCGGAGCCCAAAACTTAGATCATTTTGCCAATACATGCCTTAACTGTAATTTATGTGTTCAAAACTGCCCACACCAAGTCATTAAGCCCGCTAATAAAGAATACCCCTTTGTTCATCTGGACTATTCAGAAAATTTCTGCAGTTATAAGTGCCATAAATGCTCAGACATTTGCCCATCAGGTGCTTTGCAAAAAATGACCTTGGAACTCAAAAGAAGAACCCAAATCGGCATTGCCCAAATCAATCCCGACCAATGTGTCAAATGTGGTTTATGCATCATGAAATGCCCAAGAGAAGCCCTCACCTGAGAAGGGCATACCGTGCCACAAGTTTTAACCGACAAATGCATCGGATGTGGCTTATGCCAAAATGCTTGTCCGGTAAAAGCCATCACCATTAAAGGTCTTTCAACCCAAATAGTTTTAGAAGAATAGGAGAAAAAAATGTCATTAGGATTAACAGAAATTGCTCTGATTTTAGTTGTTGTCTTAGTCTTATTCGGAGGCAAACGCATTCCTGAACTAGCCAAGGCTTTAGGCAAAGCCCAATATGAATACAAAAAAGCCAAAGAAATGCTTGAAACCGAAGCCAAAGATTTCAAAGACAGCGTTGAAAAAGCCGCCCAAAAGGAAGATGAAAAATCCGAGAAAAAATAATGGAAGACGAAAGCCTCATCTCTCATCTTGAAGCCCTGCGCAAAACCCTCATCAGCTGTATTTTATCTTTAGCGTTAGGGTTGGTCCCTATGTTTTTTTGCGCACCTTATGTGATTGATTGGCTCATTCAAATAATGCTTTCTTCGCATGAAGTTACCCTCAATTACTTTAGCCCGATGGAAGTTTTTATCCTACAAATAAAAACCGCAGTCTTTTTAGATTTTTTAATTTGTTTTCCTTTTATTTGCTATAAAATTTGGCAGTTTGCCTTACCCGCTCTTTATGATAATGAACGCCGCTTTATCAAATCAATAGTTATAAGTTCGGGAAGTTTATTTATCTTAGGCGCGCTGTTTTGCCTCTTTTTTATCCTCCCGATGATAATTGACTTTGGCCTGAGTTTTACCTCGGCTCATATTCAAGCAACGCTTGGCATCAGCAACATCATCAGCTTGTCTTTGTGGCTTTCAACCGTATTCGGGCTCATGTTTCAGTTTCCGCTCATAGTGTACGCCCTTGTAAGTCACGGCATAATTTCGAGCGAACAAATCAAACAAAAACGCCCTTATGTTTTAGTTGCGATTTTGATTATTGCAGCCCTTTTGACACCGCCGGATGTTGTCAGCCAACTCATGCTTGCCACCCCGACTTATCTATTATTTGAAGGAGGCTTATACATCGCCTGCAAAAAACATCAAAAAAAGTCTTGACTTAGAGTACCCTCTAAAAATTACACTCAAATCAACCTGATTCTTCAAGGAAGAAAAAAATGAACCGTCGTGAATTTTTACTCAGTAGTTTAGCCGCTTTTGCATTAAGCGCTTTGCCCAAACTCACCATTGCCGAAACCATCGCCGTGTCCGATTCGGTCAAAAAACAAATCAACCCCAACAATAAGTTAGGTTTTGGCTTTATGCGCCTACCTACACTAACCCCCAATGACCCTACCAGTATAGACTACAAAACCCTCAACCAAATGGTAGATACCTTTTTGGCAAGAGGCTTCACTTATTTTGATACCGCATGGATGTATATGGGCTACGAGAGTGAAATTGCCATCAAAGAATCTTTAGTCAAAAGACACCCCAGAGATAAATATACGGTTGCAAGCAAACTCCCCGTTGGCTACCTCAAAAAAGCCTCCGATCAAGAAGAAATTTTCAACAAACAATTAGAAAAAACCGGACTTAAATATTTCGACTACTACTTGCTCCATAACTTAAATACCAACACCATAGGTAATGCTGAAAAATTTGACAGTTTCAAATTTGTAGCTGAGAAGAAAAAGCAAGGCAAAGTCAAACACATTGGCTTTTCTTTTCACGACGGCCCCGAGATGTTGGAAGAAATCTTAAAAGCCCACCCCGAGATGGAATTTGTTCAACTCCAAATCAACTACATTGACTGGGACAACGCTAGTATCCAATCTCGTAAATGCTATGAAATTGCGCAAAAATACAACAAACCGGTGATTGTAATGGAACCTGTCAAAGGCGGAACTTTAGCAACAGTTCCTCCACGTGTTGAAAAAATCTTTAAAGATGCCGAACCTAACATGTCGGTAGCCTCTTGGGCAATACGTTATGCGGCCAGCCTTCCGGGTGTCATGATGGTTTTAAGCGGTATGTCCACTCCCGAGCAATTAAACGACAATACCTCTTATATGCAAAACTTCAAACCTTTGAATAAACAAGAGCAAGCCACGATTGAAGAAGCCATCAAGGCACTGCACGCCTCAATTACAATTCCTTGCACCTCATGCCATTATTGCACTGAATTTTGCCCAATGAAAATTGCTATTCCTGATTATTTTGCGCTTTACAATGCCGAGAAACAAGAAATCAGCAACAAACCCTTTACCGCTCAAAAGATGTACTATGCCAACCTCACCAAAAAACATGGCAAAGCCTCATCTTGCATTGGCTGTAAACTCTGCGAACAACATTGTCCGCAACACATTGAAATCAGTAAATGGATGAAAGAAGTCGCCAAAACTTTTGAATCCTAGAGGAGATAAGCTATGAAAAAACTTTTAACGTTATTAGGATTGGCCTTAGGGCTGACAATTTCTCCAAACTTGAGCCAAGCTCAAGAAACAACACCACCGGACACTCCCAAAATTTTAATTGCTTATTATTCATACAGTGGCAACACCGCTCAAGCCGCCAAAGCAATTCAACAAAAAATCGGCGGTGACTTATTTGCCATCACCAGTGACCATACCTATCCACAAGATTATCACGAGATGGTTCAACAAGCCAAAGAAGAAATTGCTCAAAACTTTCGTCCCAAGTTAACCTCTTCGGTTAAAGATATTGCGCAGTATGATATTGTCTTTATCGGTTCACCCAATTGGTGGGGCACAATTGCACCGCAAGTCAGTAGTTTTTTAGAACAATATAATTTGTCAGGAAAGACTGTAATTCCTTTCATCACCCATGGTGGCGGCGGACTGCAAAATACCATTTCAGACCTCACCACTCAATGCAAAGGTTGCCAAATAAGACCCAGCTGGGACGGCTACCAAACAAGTCTTCAAGGTCTAGATGATTGGCTAAAATCTCTCAACTTTTAATCTCAAAAAAAACGCTTTCTAAAAAAGAAAGCGTTTTTTTACAATAAGCCCCTTTCGTCTCGCCTGCTCCTCCTTATCAAACTCCCTTTTTCGGGAGTTCGAACCTCATCTCTCCTCAACAAAAAAAGTCCCGCACTTTGGCAGGGCTTTGTTTATGGCGGAGAGAGGGAGATGGCTAAAAACTTTTCAAGTTTTCTTAACGCACTGCGTCGTCGCAAGTGCGGCGATACTTCGTCTCGCCTGCTCCTCCTTATCAAACTCCCTTTTTCGGGAGTTCGAACCTCATCTCTCCTCAACAAAAACAAAGCCCCGCACTTCGGCAGGGCTTTGTTTATGGCGGAGAGAGGGAGATTCGAACTCCCGGTACCCGTAAGAGTACAATTGATTTCGAGTCAACCGCATTCGACCACTCTGCCATCTCTCCATGAGAGCTATTTGTAAAATGAAGTTTAGGTTTTGGCAAGAGTTATTTAAAGACTTTCACTCTTTTTTCAATATTTTCAAAAGATTTCACATCAGCCGAAGTTTCCACACTTCCAACTGGCATTTGCGCAATCAATTTCCAAGATTGAGGTAAATTCCACTCCTCTTTCACCTTCTCTTCAATCAGTTCATTATAATGCTGCAAACTTGCCCCAGCCCCCTCAGCTTCAACCGCAGTCCATACCATATATTGCAACATACCATTAGATTGCTGAGCCCATACCGAAAAATTCTTCGCATAAGCCGGATACTTTCTCTCCAAAGCATCAATCACCGAAAAATCCTCAAAAAACAAAATAGTGGCATAACCATCAGCAAAACTTTTAATCTTTTCCTCCGTTGGGGCAAATTTATTTTCGGGCACAATTTCACGCAAGGCATTATAAACCAATCCCCACAATTTTAAATGCGCCTCACTTAGCAAAACAACCGCTCTGGCCGACTGAGAATTAAAAGCACTCGGACAATGCATTACCTTATGCTTAACAAGATTAATGAGTTTTTCCTGCGAAATAACTTCTTTTTTACCCAAATCATAAATTGAACGCCTTTTTTCAATCACATCATCCCAACAAGCAACCATATATTTTCTCCCCAATAAACAAAATATTAAATAATAATATATACCTTCTAATAAAGAAAACAAGGCATTACAAAAAAAGCCTTGACCTTTTATTGAATTTGTCTATAATGTAGACAAATTAAACAAAAAAAACAGTTTGAGAAATTCTAATGAAAAAAGCTATTATAACCATACTTTTAACATGCATATTTACATTTAGCGCCACAAACAACGCATTTGCGTACAGCAACCGCTCAAAAATCTACATAGGAGCGGATTACGTTTATTCAGACATAAAATACAAAAACAATACAGAATTTGAAATGGACGATGGCTACAATGGTGTTTCTGCGGTTATGGGATTCAGTTCTTACGGTATCGGATTAGAAGGTTGGTATTTATTTTCAGATGAATCTGATAATAGCTTCGGTATAAAATCTAAGCTCTCCGGCTACGGAATTGACTTAATGGGAGAATCCCCATTAACAGATAATTTCTCGCTAATTTTATCACTAGGGTTAGCAGAATACACCTTCAAAATCAAACAAACCAATGGCTGGAATTTTGAGCAAGATGCCTCTGGTCCGCGTTTTGGTATTGGATTACAATATGAAATCATTCCTCACATAGCTTTACGAGGCATGTTCCACTATACCTCTCTCAACTCCGGCGAAACAGATTTTTACGACGGAATAAGCGAATTTTCCGGCGGTATAAGAATCATTTTTTAAAATTTAAGTACAACAAATATATCCGCTGTAATCCAGCGGATTTTTTTTATCTTGCATTAAAACAAAATTACATTTGAAACAACCATAAATGTATATTATAACCTTTAATATTAGCGTATAGATTGTCTAATTCTAATATTCTGGGAATAATATCATGACTACACTAACATTGGAACAATACCAAAACCTAAATCAAAGCTACAAACAAAAATTAATTTTTAGATTTAACTGCGGCAATGGCTTTTTCTCAGAATACAACAATATGATATATGCTATGATATGGTGTCTGGAACATAAAGTTCAGTTCAACTTATGTTCAAAATTTGGTTTTCTAACCAAAGAAAAAGGTTGGCAAGATTACTTTTTACCATTTTGCCCTGAAAAAAACCAAAAATTTCATTCGCACTACAATGTTCGACAAATATGGAAAAAGAGAAAATTATCTCGTCGCATTAAGGCTTGTCTATACAAAAAGCTCTACAATTTTGATTATTACACATCAGATATTTGGGATGAAATTACATCATCGGAGTTCCAGAACAAAATTTTTGATTTTCCCGAATTAGGGATGAAAGGTAATGTTCAACAACTTGGTCTAGAACTCAATAAAATAATTTATAAATTCTCACCTCAAACACAACAAGGAATAGAAAATCTTATAAACCAACTTAATCTCCCAACCGACTATTCTTCAATACACATACGCAGTGGGGATAAAATAATAGAAGCACCGCTCTATCATCCTAAAACCTATATGGAAGAAATTGAAAAACATCCCCACAGCAAAGATATTTTCGTATTAACCGACGACTACAGATGTTTTCAGTATTTGTTGGACAACTACCCGCAATATAAATTTTATACCACTTGCCATACGGACGAAACAGGATATGACATTACCAAACTCTACACTGCAGATAAAGAATTTATCTATCAAGAGCATATTAAACTTTTGGCCTCAATAGAAATATTAAAACACTCAGACATAGTTATCGGCACCTTATCTAATAATCCGGGAATATTCCTAGAAATGTCTGAAAAGAAAGGTCCTTTTATTGCGATTGATAAAAAATAACCAATCCTAAGAGTAAAAGAAAAACATCACAATATCTAAGCACGAATACACAGCTAAGTCTGCGATTAAACGCGCCACATTAAAGACACCCATAAGCCTCAAAGATTAAGCACAGCAAGAAGCAAGCATCGCGACGTCAGGGCAACCGAACCCAAACAGCTAAGTCTTGCGATTAAACGCGCCGCATTAAAGACATCTATAAGCCTCAAAGATTAAGCACAGCAAGAAGCAAGCATCGCGACGTCAGGGCAACCGAACCCAAACAGCTAAGTCTTGCGATTAAACGCGCCGCATTAAAGACATCTATAAGCCTCAAAGATTAAGCACAGCAAGAAGCAAGCATCGCGACGTCAGGGCAACCGAACCCAAACAGCTAAGTCTTGCGATTAAACGCGCCGCGTTTACAACTCCCCTCCACAATGGGAGGTTTGAAAATTGGAGCGGGCTGGAGAAGAAAATAACCTCCGGTGGAGGTTATTTTGACGACAGGCGCAGATTTGTTAGCTTTGAGGCAAGAAACAGCGCCGCCGAAAAAAGCGTTTACAAATCAAGTGACCGCAGCGCAGTTAGTGAAAGTCTTTAGACTTGAACTTACAAGCCAGAAAGGGATGCAATCCCTTCACCCAGATACAACAAAACCTCCACAATGGGAGGTTTGAAAATGGAGCGGGTGAAGGGATTCGAACCCTCGACATCAACCTTGGCAAGGTTGCGCTCTACCCCTGAGCTACGCCCGCATTAACTAGAACGAGATATTAATTACCATATTCAAAAAAAAATGCAAGCATAAAATTTAAATTTTTTCATTTTTTTTGCAGACTCGCCAACAGGTTCAAGCTAACAATTTGTTTTTACTAATAGTTTGGAATAATAGGTTTATAAATTTCTCTTTTTTGAGGAAGCTCAATACCTTCAAATTTATCCTTATCCAAATCATAAGTGATATGAACATAGTCGCAATTTTCGACTCTTTGTACGGGATAACCAAAAATTTCCTGAATCAGCGAAGTTATAGCATGCCCGTGAGAAGATAAGCCTATAGCCCGATAAGAATATTTATCACAAGCATCTTTAATCATCTCTATCATTCGCAAAGCCACTTGCCGCAAACTCTCTCCTTCGGGGAATGGGATTTCGGGATTCTCATAAGATTTTTTGAAATCAGGATAAACTTCTTCTCTCTCAATTGTATAAAGACCATTCAAGATTCCATAATTAACCTCGCGCAATCTTTTATCAAACACAATCGGCGTTTTAAGAGTTTTAGCCACAATTTCGCCAGTTTGCTGAGCACGCAACAAATCCGAACTGATGATGAGCTTAATTTTTTTGTCTTTGAGTTTTTCGGCCAATTTTTGCGCTTGTTCTTGCCCCTCCACGGTTAAAGGAACGGGATATTCGTGTTGCCCTTGCGGCCGTCCTTCAGCATTCCAAATTGTTTGTCCATGTCGAAAAATATAAAAATGTTTTTTCATCATTCTAACCTCTCAATCGACACTATGCCATACACAGACTTAAGATTCGGTTACCAATTCGGCATTTTGCCAAACCAAAACAAACACAATGATTGACAAGATTCTCAAACTCCAAAGAACAATTTTTGAACCTTTGAAAAAAACACCATTTGCACTTTTATTAACCACAAACAATTCCACCCAAGCCCAAGCAGCTGTCAAAAGCAGAGGCAAAAAAGCAAACAACGGAGAGACAAGAGTCAAAATAGCTTGCGTCCACCCTCGTTTAGCATAACCGGCATAAAGATTATGCAAGCCGATTGTGCCTAAAAAGAATGCCAATAAGATATAAATTATTCCGCTTTTAGCGTAAGCCTCCTCACGCCGCCCACGAATAATACGCTTAGCAATTTGGCTTTTAAGTTGCTCGTATTGCGTATCACTTACAACGCCTCTGGCTTTCAGAGCTTTCAGTTCATCTAAATTATTAAAATCTGCCATAACATCATCCTCACATCTAAAGAGTATAGCAGAAAACAACCCATTAAGCATTAAAAAAACACCTCTGAAAACATCAGAGGTGTTTTTGATATAAAAAGCAAGCAACTTAAATTAGAAGCCCATTGCTCCCGGACCCATACCGGCAGCTGCGTCACCACAATGGCATTCCGTCTTCGGAGCTTCTGTAACCATAGCTTCGGTTGTAATCAACAAACCACCGACTGAAGCAGCATCTTGCAAAGCGGTACGAACAACCTTGGTCGGGTCGATAATACCGGCCTTAACCATATCGGTATATTCACCATTTTGAGCATTGAAACCATAGTTGGTATCTGTGCTTTCAAGCAATTTTCCGGCAATAACCGCACCATCCAATCCAGCATTTTCAACAATCTGACGGATAGGAGCTTGAGTTGCTTTGCGAATAATTTCGATACCGACTTTTTGATCTTGGTTAGCCGGCGTTAATTTATCCAAAGCTTTACCAGCATAGAGCAAAGCCACACCACCACCGGCAACAACACCTTCTTTAACGGCAGCACGAGTTGCATTCAAAGCATCGTCAATGCGGTCTTTCTTTTCTTTAACTTCGACTTCAGAAGCGCCACCGACTTTCAAAACAGCAACACCGCCGGAAATCTTAGCCAATCTTTCTTGCAATTTTTCACGATCATAATCAGATGATGTTTCTTCGATTTCTTTACGAATTTGAGCAGCACGAGCGGCAATCAAATCTTTCTCACCAGAACCGTCAATGATTGTAGTGTCATCTTTGGTAACTTCGATTCTCTTAGCAGAACCCAACATATCCAAAGAAACGTTTTCAATCTTCATGCCCAATTCTTCGGAAATAACCTGACCACCAGTCAAGATAGCAATATCTTGCAACATAGCTTTACGACGGTCACCAAATCCCGGAGCTTTAACGGCACAAACTTTTAAGCCACCGCGAATACGGTTAACAACCAAAGTAGCCAAAGCCTCGCCTTCAATGTCTTCAGCAACAATCAACAAAGCTCTGCCGGATTGAACAATAGCTTCCAAGACCGGAATTAACGGTTGCAAGTTAGAAATCTTTTGGTCATAGAGCAAGATAAACGGATTTTCAAATTCGCAATTCATCTTGTCCGGATTGGTAATGAAATAAGGAGAGAGGTAACCTCTGTCAAATTGCATACCTTCAACAACTTCGAGCTCGGTATCCAAACCTTTAGCATCTTCAACCGTGATAACGCCTTCATTACCGACTTTTTCCATAGCGCGAGCAATATATTCACCGATTGTTCTGTCACCATTAGCAGAAATTGTACCGACTTGAGCGATTTCTTCAGAAGTTTTAATATCTTTAGAACGAGATTTAACATCTTCAACAACGGCTTCAACCGCCATATCAATACCGCGTTTCAAGTCCATCGGATTCATACCGGCAGCAACGGCTTTAACACCTTCTCTGATGATAGCTTCAGCCAAAACGGTAGCGGTAGTCGTACCATCACCGGCTTTATCAGCAGTTTTTTGAGCAACTTCTTTAACCAATTGAGCGCCCATATTTTCAAATTTATCAGCCAATTCAATTTCTTTGGCAACGGATACACCGTCTTTGGTGATTTTCGGAGCACCGTAAGATTTATCTAAAATAACATTACGACCTTTGGGACCCAAAGTTGTTTTAACAGTTTTAGCCAAAGTTTCGACACCTTTGAGCATTTTAGCTCTGGCATCTGTACCAAACATAATATCTTTAGCAGCCATTTTCTTTTCCTTATTCTAAAAAATTAAAAAACTATTCAATCACACCGAGAATATCGGCTTCTTTCATAATCAATCTTGTTTCACCGTCGATTTTAACTTCAGTTCCCGACCATTTACCAAACAAGACCTTATCGCCTTCTTTCACACTCATCGGAATAATTTTTCCGTCTTCAGCGCGAAAACCGTTTCCGACGGCCTCAACAATACCTTCGCTTGGTTTTTCTTTTGCCGTATCCGGAATGATAATACCGCCAGCAGTTTTAGTAACTTCCTCAACTCTTTTAATCAAGACACGGTCATGTAATGGTCTAATTTTCATAAGTAAACTCCTTTGTTTAATTCAAAAGTTTTTTCATCTGACATTTAGTTAGGTATCAAAAACCGCCTTGTCAAGCGGGGAAAACAAAATTCAGCAAAAATATTCAAAAAGTTTTTGACAAAAATACAAAAAAGCGTATTTTAGAACGCAATTGAATAATTTTTATGTTTCACTATTAACTCAAAAAAAATCATGGAAAAATTACAACTCATGATGTTTGAGGTATTGAACTTCAAACTCAAATTCAGCCAGAAAGTAATTGAACAGTATTTCAACACCGTAACAGCTCGTTTCGGCAGCAAGTCGCAAATTGAACAAGAGATGAGGTCTTTTGTCTCGGATTCACAAAAGCAGCAAGAAATCATAAGCGACCCCAAACACATTGCTTATGATGAATTCAAATTGCTTGCAAAAATGCAGT
Source organism: uncultured Alphaproteobacteria bacterium (assembly GCA_944391515.1). Classification (GTDB taxonomy): domain Bacteria; phylum Pseudomonadota; class Alphaproteobacteria; order RF32; family CAG-239; genus Scatocola. The sequence goes on along the minus strand of CALXTW010000012.1, from coordinate 7,557 downwards.
TAAAGTATGACATTGCCAAACTGCAAAAATTAATCAAAGAAAATCCAAACTCTCCATTCCTCACCGGCTACCAAATTGCGCTGAGATACATGAAAGAAATCAACAAAGAGCATAAGAGCTTTAATCTTCCGCTTCAAATTTCCGAAGCCGAATACAATATGATTAAAGCAATTCTAGGCTCTCAAGTTGATGATGAAAACGGCGTCCGGCAAACCTCTCAAGGGGTTGATTGCCCGACCATCTGTATGGTGTTCCGCACCATGATTTGTTTTAATGACTCCCTTTTGGCCAATAAATTTAATTATGAAGAAGCCAAAGACACAGTCAAAACCATATTCAAACTATGCATCAAATGCGCAGTATAAGAAGATAGTCCCAAACAAAAACCCCCGAAGAGCAATTCTTCCGGGGTTTTGTTTTTATATGGATTTTACAATCTGGATTTTAGTTGAAATTCTCTGCGAACCACTTCCCCGAGTGCGCTGAGCACAAAGCTCAAAATAATCAAGAAAGAGATAAACAAGAAAGATACAAAGAAAATCCATGCATGTGGGAAGACCGACATGACCGGACGAGCAATATTGGCAGCCCAACCATCCAAAGAAAAGACTTGCAAGAGCGTAAACATTGAATCGCCCAAAGAAGCAAACTCCACAAAAATATCACCAAACAAGCAAACGGCAATAATTGAGAAAACATAGAAGAAGATTGCAAATACCGCCAACATAGCCCCAAAGATTGGGAGCAAAGCAATAAAGGTATTAATAATGAATTTTAGTCTGGAAAATTTATTAACATACTTGAGTGAACGGAACAATCTAAACGTTCTCAAAACAATAAAGTAACTAGCAAACGGTACGGAAGAAATAGCCACAATCACAAAATCAAAAATATTCCAACCATTTTTAAAGAACCCTTTGCCATAAGCATAAATCTTCATCAACATTTCCATAATGAAGATAGCCATGCATAACCTATCCAAAACAAACAAGACATGGTCAAAAAAGACATTGGTAATTTCCGAAGTCATAAACCCGAGAGCCACGGCGTCTATACAAATCAGTGATAAAATAAACAAGTCAAAATTTGTGCCTTCGACCAATTTTTTGACTTTACGCTTATCTTTTTCCCAAGCTTTTTTCATCATTTTCATCATCCTCAACTGGAAATCTTTAATTATTTTAAGATATTACCTCATTACGCGTAAAAAGCAACAATTATTGCAGAAATTGCAATAGCCGGACCAAACGCACCTGAACGCTTGCGGGTAAAAAGCGCATAAGACCCGAAAACAATGCAGGAGAGAATAATTACATAGAGCAAATTTTCCACACCGAGCCAAGCCCCAACGGCGGATAAAAGCTTAATGTCACCGCCGCCGAACACATCTTTATTTTTCCAAACCAAGCAAAGGCTGGCGAGCACTGGCAACACATATCCCGCTACTGCCCCGATAGAGCTTTCTGCAGGGCCTACGATTCCACTCACCAAAACCGCATATAAAAACCCAACCAACAACAACGGGAAAGTAAGAATATCCGGCAAATAGTAAGTTTTATAGTCAACCTCAAACAACAACATCAAAATCCAAATAAAGGAGAGCATCCACCACAAATGCTCACTCCCGAATTGCCAATAAGCCCCATAAGAGATTGCTGCCACCAAAATACCATAGCCAAGACTACGCATAACATAGTCACTGATAAGTTTTTGATAGCGCGGATTATTTCTTTTTCTCTCTGCCGAAACTGTTTTTACCGGCCAAATCAAGCGCACCAAAGCATAGGCCGCGGTTGCCGGCATAAATTTAGCAAAACGCCGCGCCATATAAGGAATAAGCATCCCAAATAAAAATCCGCATATCAAATAAAGCATATCGATTCTCCCTAACAATTTCCGCTATTCTATCCATCAAAAGCATAAAATTTGATTAAAAAAGAACCCCGAATTTCACAACCCGAGGTTCTCTTTAAACAACACAATATCCTTAAAAAGCCTTCAAAATATATTCGCTGACTTTTTCGCTATAGAAAGAGGAATCTTGAATAGCCTCCCCTTCGGCAATTTTGGCTTGGTCGAGCAAAATTTTAGCCACTTCTTCAACCTTAGCCCGCATGGCCTCATCATTAACCGCTTCTGAGAGCTTAATAATCAACGGATGATACGGATTAAGCTGCAAGATTCTTGAGCTTGCAAAAGCCGTCTGCTGCTGGTGGTTACGCATTAATCTTTCCAAATGAATACTCATCTGTCCATCTTCTACTGTCAAGCTGACTGGAGATTTAGTCAATTTATCGGTTGTAGTAACTTTTGCTACTTCGGATTTAAACATTTCGCTCATCAAATCAGTCAATTTTTTAAGCGAACCCTCATCTGCCTTAGCCTCATCACGTTTAAGTCCCAAATCAATATCGGCTTGCGAAATATGCTTAATGGCAAAATCTTTATAATTGAGCAACGTCTGTGTCCAAAACTCATCAATCGGGTCTACAAGAAGCAAGACTTCGATTCCTTTTGCCTTAAAGGCTTCCAACTGCGGGTTATTAACCAAAGTATTAACGTCATCACCCGTAATATAATAAATCGCTTTTTGCTCCGGCTGAGCACGGCTGATATATTCATCGAGTGAGGTCAGTTTATTGATATCATTTGTTGAATAGAAACGAGACAATTCTGCAATCTCGGTTCGATTCGCAAAATCTTCATAAATACCTTCCTTAAAGGCAATACCGAACGCATCCCAGAATTTTTTATAATCGTCATAATCTTGGCTGCGATTCTTTAATTCTTTGAGCAAGCGATTAACCGTACCGGTTTTAATTTTGGCAATCAAAGGCGATTGTTGCAGCATCTCACGCGAAATATTCAACGGCAAATCAGCCGAGTCAATCACGCCTCTCACAAAGCGCAAATAAGCCGGCATTAATTCTTCAACCTTATCGGAAATAAACACCTTGTTGACATAGAGTTTCAAGCCGGTCTTTCTATCGGGTTGGAACAAGTCATAAGGAGCGGTTGAAGGAATATAGAGCAAACCAGTATATTCAATATTTCCCTCAGCCTTAAAATGCAACGTCATCCAAGGCTCATCAAAATTTTTGGAAATATGGTGATAAAATTCTTTATATTGCTCTTGAGTGATTTCGGACTTGTGCTTTGCCCACAAAGCCGAACCTGAGTTAACAGTTTCTTCTCCGGCTTCAGCCAAATCCAAAACAATTGGATAATCAATATGGTCGGAATAAGTTCTGATAATCTGACGCAAATAAATCGTATCGGTAAATTCTTTAGCGTCTTCTTTTAAGAACAATTTGATAGCCGTACCATTGGTATCTCTTTTTCCTTCACTGATTTCAAACCCGCCGACACCATCCGAAATCCAAACCCAAGCCTTATCTTCACCTGCTTTGCGCGTTGTGATTTCGACTTTTTCAGCCACCATAAAGGCCGAATAAAAACCCACACCGAATTGCCCGATTAAATCAACCGCCGAACCATTATCTTTCACATTTTTCACAAATTCAGCCGTACCTGATTTTGCAATTGTTCCCAAATGATTGATAAGGTCTTCTCTGTTCATACCGATACCATTATCCTCAATCACCAAGGTCCGATTCTTGGCATCAGGGATAATCTTAATTTTCATCTGTCCGGAAGCCTTTGCGATATCAGGATGTGTCAAAGCTAAATATTTGAGCTTATCGCACGCATCACTGGCATTAGAAATCAACTCTCTTAAAAAAATTTGTCTTTCGGAATACAAAGAATTGACCACAATATCCAACAATTTGCCGACTTCGGCTTGAAAATTCATTTTATCACTCATAACTTTTGTCCTTTATAAAAAACCATTATCCAATATATGGGAACTCATGAAGCAAAACGCAAGGGTGAGAGAATAAATCGACACACAAAAGTTTTTTTGCTTGATTTTATGTCAAATCGGTCTAGATTAACCTCTGAACTGTTGAACAACAATTAGGAGTTAAATTAATGGTTTCTGTTGTAAATGACGCTTGCGTAAAATGCAAATCTTGCGTTGAAGTATGCCCGGTTTCAGCTTTCCGTGAAGGCCCAACCCAAATGGTTGTTGATCCAGATACTTGCATTGACTGCGGTGTATGCATTTCTGAATGCCCACAAGAAGCAATCAGCAATGATGCTGATGCTGACCCGAAATGGGTTGATTTCAACGCTGAAAAAGCCGTTGAATGGCCGGAAGCAGAAGCTTAATTCAAGCTTTGGGAATTAATAAAGCCTTTGCGAAAGTAAAGGCTTTTTTTATGAAATAGGACTTGCAGAATAAATCAAAGCAAGTTACAAAAGAATCAAGTTTAACCTTTAATTTTTAAGAGAAAATAATGAGCAATAAGAGTGATATCATTTACGACGTAACCGGCATAGGCAATGCCATAGTTGACGTTTTGGCCAAAGTTGGCGACGGCTTTTTAAGCGAACGCAAATTAGAAAAAGGTTCCATGACCTTGCTTGATGCCCCGACGGCCGGAGCCATATATACCGATCTTATGCCTGAAAGAGAAGTTTCGGGCGGTTCCGCAGCCAATACGGTCGCAGCTATTGCTTCACTGGGAGGCACGCCGGCTTTTATCGGAAAAGTTCACGATGATGAATTAGGTCAAGAATTTCAACGCTCCATCGGTGCGGCCGGTGTTGATTTCTTCACCACTCCTTTATATCAAGGTCCTTCCACCGGACGGAGTATTGTTTTGGTAACCCCTGACGCCGAACGTTCAATGTTCACCTATCTTGGTGCGGCCCAAAAACTTTCTGCTGATGACATAGATGAAAACGTCATCAAATGTTCCCGTATTATCTACCTTGAAGCATATTTATGGGATAGTGCTTCAGCTCGCGAAGCCTTGTTTAAGGCTTGTGAAATAGCACACAAATACGACCGCATGATTGCGTTTAGTTTGTCCGACAAGAGCTGTATTGAACGCCATCGTGAAGAATTTTGCCAATTTGTTGACAATGAGGTTGATATTTTGTTTGGCAATGAAGAAGAAATCAAATCTCTTTATCAAAAAGACGATTTAATTGAGTGCTTAGACATCGTCAAAGACAAGGTTGAAATTGCAGCCATCACGCGCAATGCTCAAGGTTCGGTCGTTGTCAACCAACGTGTTAAAATTTTCATTGATGCCGAAAAAGTAAACGAAGTTGTAGATTCGACCGGAGCCGGAGATTTATATGCTGCCGGATTCTTATATGGTTACACGCAAGGACGCAGCCTTGGCACTTGTGCCATGATTGGTGGTATTGCCGCTGCCGAAATCATCGGCCACTACGGTGCCCGAGCTGAAGTATCTTTGAGAGGATTCGTCCGCAACCAATTAAGAAGTTACGGCAAATCTTTTTCATAAAAAAACATTATTTTTTTCAGGATTTTCTTGAAAAATAAATTAAACTTGCTATTGTAAAGCGAATTACAAAACAAGAGTTTAAGGCAATTTTCCCTGTGAGGACAGATTTCACGGGCCTAGTGGTATTTAACCCAATTGCCAGCATACAAGGATTTCGAATATGAATATGAGAAACATTGCCATCATTGCCCACGTTGACCACGGCAAAACCACATTGGTCGATGGCCTTTTAAGACAAAGCGGAACTTTCCGTGACAACCAAAAAGTTGCCGAATGCGTTATGGATAGCAACGACCTCGAAAGAGAAAGAGGTATTACCATTTTATCAAAATGCACATCCGTAAACTGGAACGGCACCCACATTAATATTGTAGATACACCGGGACACGCAGACTTTGGTGGTGAAGTAGAACGTATTTTATCAATGGTTGACGGCGTTGTATTATTGGTCGATTCTTCCGAAGGTCCAATGCCTCAAACCAAATTCGTTTTAGGAAAAGCCCTCAAATTAGGTCTTTGCCCGATTGTAGTCATCAACAAAGCCGACAAAGCAGATGCCCGTGTTGATGAAGTATTAGACGAGATTTTTGACTTATTCGTCAGCCTTAATGCCAATGATAAACAACTCGACTTCCCTGTTTTGTACGCTTCAGGACGTAATGGTTGGGCTGTTAAAGATATGGCCGATGAAAAGAAAGATTTAACCCCTCTTTTCCAACTTATTTTGGACTATGTTCCGGAACCGGCTTGTGATTTGAATGCACCATTCTCAATGCTGGCCACCACTTTGGAAGCCAACAAATTCATCGGTCGTTTGCTCACCGGAAAAATCCAAACCGGAACTCTGCACGTCAACGATACCGTTAAGGTTTTGGATGGCGAAAATAAAGAGTTAGAGCGTGTCCGCATCAGTAAGATTTTGGCTTACCGCGGCTTAGAGCGTGTTGCTTTGGAAGAAGCTCACGCCGGAGACATCGTCGCCGTTGCCGGTGTGGTTAAAGGCACTGTTGCCGACACCATCTGCGCAATGGAAGTCAACCAAGCCATTAAGGCTCAACCGATAGACCCACCGACTTTGGCTATGACCTTCTCAATCAACGATTCTCCTTTAGCCGGACGTGAAGGCGACAAAGTTACTTCTCGTATGATTTGGGACAGATTATGCAAAGAAGCCGAAGGTAACATTGCCCTTAAAATTTCCCGTACCGATTCTTCAGATTCGTTTGAAGTTGCCGGTCGGGGTGAACTCCAATTAGGCGTCTTGATTGAAACCATGCGCCGTGAAGGTTTTGAGCTCTCAATTTCTCGTCCTCGCGTTTTGATGAAAAAAGATGAGAATGGACAACTTCTTGAACCTTTTGAAGAAGTCGTTATTGACGTTGATGAAGAATTTTCCGGCAACGTTGTTGAAAAACTCGGTCAACGCAAAGCCGAACTTGTTGAAATGATTCCTTCTCAAATCGGAAATAAAGTCAGACTTATTTTTAATGCACCTTCTCGCGGTCTTATTGGTTATCACTCCGAATTTTTAACCGATACTCGTGGTACCGGTATTATGAACCGTATTTTCAAGGACTATGAACCCTACAAAGGCGAAATTGACAGCCGTCGTAATGGTGTTTTGATTTCTTCCGAAAACGGTACGGCCATTGCTTATTCTTTGTGGAAATTGCAAGACCGCGGCCCAATGTTTATTGATGCCAACGTTCCGGTTTATATCGGAATGATTATTGGTGAACACACCAAGTCCAATGACTTGGAAGTCAACCCCACCAAGGCAAAACAATTAACCAACATTCGTGCCGCCGGTAAGGATGAAGCAATTGACCTCATTCCGCCGCGCAAACTCTCTCTTGAACAAGCCTTGTCTTACATTCAAGAAGATGAACTGCTGGAAGTCACACCCAAAACTTTACGCCTGCGTAAAAGAATTTTGGATCCGATTGCCAGAAAACGCGCCAAACCGGAAATTATGGCCTAAAGCAAAAAACCGGGCTTTCATGTCCGGTTTTTTTATTTTAAATAATGTCATTGTAAACTTTAAATTTTTTAAGCGACAAATAAAACAAAAGCCTCCTTAAAATTAAGGAGGCTTCTTATTGTATCAAGAAAACCACGCGTTAGACGCGTGGTTCAGTAAAGCTTATAGCGGTGAGGATGACAAAGCGCTCCA
>CALXTW010000011.1 GCA_944391515.1 uncultured Alphaproteobacteria bacterium | reverse complement strand
ACCGACCCGACGATTGAGCAATGCCAAAAAGACGGTTACAGCCTGACCAATTGCGGTTCAGGTCAGCTTCAGGGTTTAAAATGTCCTTATAATTCAGCTTATTTTAAGGAATGTTGTGATGCTCGTTATAAATACGACAAGAGTGCTTGCTCATATCCTAACACCGTCAGCGGCGATAGCTGTGGTGGTAAATTTATGTGTTATTGCGACAGAAGTTTATATTCAGTAACGAGTTGTAGCTCTCCACAAGTCCCTGAAGGAACCGGTTGCGTGGAAGAGGGCGTAACTTATTACAGCAAATGTGTTTGCCCGAGTAACTATAATCAGACTTGTGATGGGCAAAATCAACAAGGTGTAGGGACGGGATGTACGCAAAACGGCGTGACCAAATATACAAGTTGCCAATGTAAAAGTGGTTATAATATGACTTGTTCGGACTTAGGGCCGGTAACCCCGACCGATTATTGCCTTAAAGACGGAATTAAATATTACAACAACTGTAAGACATGTGAAAACAAATGCACGCTTTCAAGCTGTCCTGATGGCAATGTTTGTGAATATGAAGATTGTTCACAAAAGTATTGTGTAACAGGTTGCGCAACTGGCTATAAGGATTTGGATAATTATTGGTGCAACGGCGCTATGCGTTGTTGGTTCAACTAAGAAGGAGCAAAGCGATGAAGAAAAGTAAGAACATAATTGCAGGAGCAATGCTGTCTTTAGGAGCAGCTTTCTCCTTTAGCGAAGTACAGGCGCAAACTTGTGTTATGCCGCCCTCATGTGAAGAATTGGGGTATAAGCAAACGGAGGCTGATTGTAAGGGGTTAGATGTCGTCCTAAAATGTCCGACGGATATGAGTAAGATGGCATGTTTGGGAAGTTCGGTCAGTCAAGATGTGTCAGTGGGGGCAATATTGTATGGAGATGGAACGTTATCTAGCGAACCAATTTCAGACAAGCAACCAATCGGCGTAGTGTTTGATGTAATCAACCGCCTAGCGTTAGCTTTGACCGATGTCAAAGAAGACGGCAGTGCCGGACGTGAGGTTATGCGTTGGTCAAGTAAGGATTGTGATACGCCGAATTTGGATAATTGTAGGGATAGCAGCACAATCGCAATATCATGTGGACTAGATGGCAGAGCAAATACGGATGCAATATTAGCCACAAATGGTGGATGTGGAGGGACAACCTACGCAGCCAATGCGGTCAACGCTTATTCCCCATCAGGTTGCAGTGCGAATTTTTGCCAAAAAGGAAAATGGTTTTTACCTAGTATGAGAGATTTGATTAATATATATATCAACCAAAAAACAATAAATACGATGTTAACTTTGCTGTCATCGAAAGGAGCAAGTTTATTTATTGATAGTGGTCAGTATAACGCGGACGCTTATTGGTCCTCTAACGAGGCCGGTGACAATATAGCATGGAAAATGACGATACAAAATGGAAACAGTATTGAAGGTGACTTTAAAGATGATTATTTTAATAACTACGTTCGGCCGGTGATCAAATTTTAAGCGCTCTATTGTATTATCTTTGGGCTGATTTTTTGTGTCTCATTGTTTACATTTGGCGGGGTATTGCCAGTTGCCTTCCAAGGAATAGCATAGACTCAAATCAGAGAAGTTCATGCAACTATTGTCCTCTAAATTCCATGCCATTTCTTGGGCTAAGCATTCTTCCCTACTAAAGGAGAATGATACCGTGGGCTGATTGGGATTAGTTTCGACTTGTTGCAGTGGGGCAACTTCAGGTAAAGGTTTATCTGAATTCAATACATAAAGCGAGCCATAAGCCACCGCCATAAAGCCGGCAACAAAGACTAAACCGCGTAATAAGTATTGTGATTTATGTTTTTTAGTCATTATCTTATCCTTATTTTAGTCGCGCCAATTCAGAAGCTATATCTCCAGCCAATTTTGAGAGCTGTTGGCTTTGAATTTGGGCATATTCTTCATAGGTTTTACCCATGGGGGCACTCAAGTTGGTCTTTTTGCGTTTGATGACTTGATTGGCATCATTGGTTATTGTCCACCAGGTGTCTAAAACTGCCTCTTTGCCCCAAGTGGCATCCATTCGATTGATTTCGATAGAAACATAGTAATCATAACTCTCGGCGCTGAATGTTTGGGGCTTAACGATTGAGTTAGGCAGAGCCAAGCTCAAGTCATCAGCTAAAACGCGTTGCAAGAGTGAATTTAGGTTTTCTGCCCAACGATTATATTCTGAGATTTGCCACTCAACACCATCAGGTGCACGCATGACAATTTGCGGTTTATCAAGATAACTCGGAATAACCGCTCGATTGACGGCGACACTTATGTTTGGTTTGCTATAAGTCGTTTGCGGGGTAATAGCGCGCAAGCCATAAAACATGGAATTCGGTGTGCGGTAGAAACAAGCCGCAACTAATGCTACAATGCCCAAAAGTGCTAGTTTTTTCATCTTATTTTTCCTTTCCTCGCAAGAGTGCTTCCGGATGACGTTCCAGATAATCCGTCAAATCTTTTAATGACTGTGCCGCTGCGCTGACATTGACTAATGCTCGATTAAAATTACTCAATGCTTCGGTTGAAAGACGTGCGTTAGTGCTAAAGACTTTGCTAACACTCGTGGCGGCTTCTGAAATTTGTGGTAAAACTACCGGCAACTGTTTATTCAAAGAATCTGCCATTTGTCCTAATTTGTCGGCTATCTTTTGGAACGGTATGTTTTGCAGACCGCGTGAAAGCTCTTGCAGAGGTGACAAAATCGTCGGGATTTGCAATAATTCTTTGTCTTGAGGCAGTGGTTCTAGCGTAATCTCAGTATCGGGCAACATCACCAGCTCAATCATCAGCTGACCGGTGAGGTAATTTTGTGCGGTTAAGCGGGCGCGAAGACCTTTTTGAATTAACGCATCCAAAATTTGTTTGCGGCTACGCTCATCATCTCCAGATACAATGGACTTTGAAACATCTAACTCAACATAAACCGGTATGCTAAAGGTTAAATCTTTCAAATCGGCCATAAGGTCAATTTGTGAGACTTTACCGATTTCAACGCCCTGAAAAATAACTGATGAACCAACATTCAAGCCTTTGATGGATTCTTGAAAATACATCACCACCTTATTGCCATCATCTGGGAAAAAGACTTTTTTTAAGTAACTTCCCAATATCAACGCAAAACAAACAAACCCTGTTGCTACAAATATCCCTATTTTTCTGACGTCGGGTTTATTTACCATGTTTTTCCCCTCCTCTGGTTAAAAAATTATAGACCGTCTCATTGGGCGGATTTTTGACTAATTCGTTCGGATTACCACGCGCAATTATGCTCTTGCTGGCAGAATCTAAAAATATGGAATTGGTACCTATTGAATAAATAGAATCTAACTCGTGCGATACAATCACAATAGTGGTGCCAAGACTATGGTTGATTTGGCGGATTAAATCATCCAAATGTTTAGAGCTGACGGGGTCTAGTCCGGCTGAGGGCTCATCAAAATACAAGATATCAGGATCTAAAGCCATAGCACGGGCTAATCCAGCTCTTTTTTTCATGCCGCCGCTAATCTCTGATGGATAAAAATCCTTAAAACTTCCTAGTCCGACATAGGATAATTTAAGCTCAACCAACTCATTTATTTCCGCAGGTGTATAATCGCTATATTGTTGCAATGGCAAAGCCACATTCTCGCCCAAAGTCATAGAACTAAATAAAGCCCCGCTTTGGTACAAAATGCCGCAATGACGCATGATTTTTTGTTTATTCTCAGGCGTGGCTGCGGCAAAATCTTCGCCATCAATCAGCACTTGCCCTTCTTTGGGTGGAAGTAAGCCGGTCAAAACTCTCAACAAGCTGCTTTTACCGCATCCGCTTGAACCCATGATAAAAAATATATCGCCTTTTTGAACGGAAAAGTCAGAATTTTTAAGCAAGACATAATCGCCATAGCCGACACTTAAATTTTTGGCTGCAATTTTTACATTGGGAGTAATCATAGGTGAAACTCCTGCAAAATAACGGTTAAAACTCCGGTAATGACAATCATCCAAACAATGGAGGAAACAACCGCTTTTGTGGTGGCGACGCCGACAGAATCTGCGTTACGTCCGCAATTAATACCGTAATAACCACCGCAAATCGAAATTATCCAGCCATAGACAAAGCCATGGAAAATTCCGACCCAAAAGTTTTTCAAGAACAAAGCATCCCAAGTATATTCCCAATAACTTTCATAAGGAATTCCTAATGTGAAGACACCAACTACCGCTCCGCCCAAAATTCCCATAATATCGGATAAAAGCGTTAAAAAAGGCATGGCTAAAATGAGTGCCGAAATGCGTGGCAAAACCAAGAAATCCATCGGCGAAAGCCCCATGGTTTTGAGGGCGTCAATCTCCTCATTAACCTGCATGGTACCAATGGTTGCAGCATAGGCGGCACCGGTGCGTCCGGCCATAACAATTCCGGCCATTATCGCGCCCATGATGCGGGTCATTCCGATTGCCACCAGGCTTGCAACATAAATTTGCGCCCCAAAATTTTTGAGTTGGATTGAGCCAACATAAGCCAAAATAAGCCCTACCATAAAACTCACGACCGAAACAATCCCTACGGCTTTATAACCGCACCCTTCGAGGGCAAACAAAAAGTCAACTTTGCGCATTATGGCTTTGCCCCCTAAAAGACGAGCAAATGAGCCTAATGCCGACTTAATAAACGACAGACCTTGCTTGAGACTGTTATAATTATTGAGTGTATCTTCACCCAAAGTGGTGAAAAAATCTTGAGTTTGTTTCTCTCTGGTCGGCGGGGTAGCAGACGACGTTAGTGCTAAAGAAATCATCTCTTGTAAATTGGTTGGCAGACCTGACCAATCAATTTTTGCGCCTTGATACTGGGCGGTTTTGGCTAGTTCAAACAAAATAACCACCAACGAGGAATCCCAAGATTTTAAGCTGCCAGCGCTAAATGTAATATGATTTACCTTATTTATTGCCGGCAACAGTTCGTCATGGGGGACTTTATTTTGAATAAAATCTCCCGCTAAAACTATTTCCAGTTCTTGCTTGCGGATATTATAGTTTAATTGTGCCGACACTTTTACCTCTAATTTTTGAAGTATATTAGAATTATTTGTTTAATATAAAACTAAAATTGTATTTTGCAAGGAAATCTCATAAATTAAGCAAGTATGGCTTATTGACAAGCAAGGTTTTTAATTTTAGCATAGCTTTGGAAGAGAGAACGAAGATGACAAACAAACAAAATTCAGACCAACATTTAGCCTTGCATGACCATGATGCTCATTTGGACAAGGTATTAGAAGCTATGCCTAAAGAAAAATCGTTTGCTCTGGCTTCGGAAGTATTTCAGCAGTTGTGCGACCCTACTCGTTTGCGTATTTTGTGGTTGTTGGCTCACAGCGAACAATGTGTGAATAATATTTCGGTGGCCATAAACATGAGCGCTTCTGCCGTATCACACCATTTACGCGTGTTGCGTCAGGCTGGTTTGATTGTCAATCGTCGCGAGGGTAAAGAAATTTACTACAAACTTGCTCAAGACAGAATGGCTTCCCTTATTCACAAAATGATTGATGATGTGTTTGAGATTAGCTGTCCTTGCAATGAGGGAAAATAACTTATTTTTTTACGCTTAAGGCGCGCAAAGAATTTAGAATTGCCAAAACAGAAACCCCAACGTCAGCAAATACTGCCTCCCACATAGTGGCCATACCCATTACACCCAGCAATAAAACCAATCCCTTGATAGCAAGTGCAAAGACAATGTTTTGTCTGACAATGCGCAGCGTTTTGCGGGAGATTTTTATGGCAGAGGCAATTTTGAGCGGTTCATCGGTCATAATTACCACATCGGCAGCCTCAATGGCCGCATCAGAGCCTAGTTTTCCCATGGCAATGCCTATATCGGCGCGCGCTAAAACCGGTGCATCATTTATACCATCGCCTACAAAGACAACATTTTTATTTGGGGTTTTAGCGGCTAATAATTCTTCTAACTTTTCAACCTTTTGCGTTGGTAAAAGCTCACAATAAACTTTATCCAAACCTAATTGCTTGGCTATTTTCTCACCCGAGGCTTTGTTGTCACCGGTCAACATAACGGTTTTGTGAACATTAGCAGACTTGAGGGCTGAAATGGCTTGAGCCGAATCTAACTTGACCTCATCAGAGATTTTTATCCAGCCTTTATACTTTCCATCTACCGCCAAGTTAATAATGGTGCCATCGCCGTCGCCTGCATGGCTTTGCGTTCCTAAGTCGGTCATTAAGCGAGCGTTTCCTAAGTGCACCAAAACATCGTTGATTTTGGCACAAACACCTCGACCGGCAATCTCCTGATAATTAGAAATTTTGGACGTATCAATCGGGCGGGCATAGGCTTGGCGAATTGATTGGGAAATCGGATGATTGGAATAAGCATCGGCATAAGCGGCTAATTCCAGAACCTCAGAGGTTGGGAAATCATTCCCTTCTACTTTCACAACCGAAAATGTGCCTTTGGTTAACGTTCCGGTTTTATCAAAAACAACGACCTCGGTTTCACTCAAGGCTTGCAGATAGTTACTGCCTTTAACCAATATTCCTTGCTTTGAGGCCGCTCCTATTCCGCCAAAAAAGCTCAACGGAACAGAAATGACCAAAGCGCAAGGACAAGATATAACCAAAAATGTGAGTGCTCTATATATCCAGCTTGAAAAAGTGGCATCTGCCATAACCAAAGGCGGAATAACGGCAATTATAAGCGCAGATAAGACAACTATCGGCGTGTACCAACGGGCAAATTTGGTGATAAATTGTTCAACCTTGGCCTTGTTGGAAGCGGCATTTTCAACCAAATCTAAAATTTTTGCAACCGTTGACTCACCATATTCTTTGGATACTTGAATTTTAAGAACACCCGTTAAATTAATGCACCCACTTAAAACATCACTGTCCTTTTCTACCTCTCTTGGAAGGCTCTCTCCGGTCAGAGATGAGGTATCAAGCGATGATGTACCTTCAGTGACTTTGCCATCAAGCGGAATTTTCTCTCCTGGTTTTACTAATATATAGTCCCCGACATTAACCTCCTCGGGAGAGACTTGTCTGGTTTGTTCTCCGTCGCATAAGTTGGCATAATCGGGACGAATATTCATTAGGCTTGAAATTGATTTTCGTGATTTGGCAACGGCATACTTTTGAAAATATTCGCCGATTTGATAAAAGAGCATAACCGCAACCGCTTCAGAATATTCGCCTAAACCCATGGCTCCCAGAGTGGCAACAGTCATTAAAAAGTTTTCATCAAAGACTTGTCCATAAACAATATTTTTCGCCGCCTTGGCAATAATCTCCCAGCCCACAAGAAAATATGACAATCCTAAAAGAGTTAATTGGGCATAGCTTGGCAAAGGAAGTAGCATTCCCGACACAAATAAGATGGCGGAAATGATGATTTTTATCAGGCGGCTTTTTTGTTTCATATCTGGCTCCTTACTTTAATCCTTTAGAGAGACATCAGAATCGACTTTTTTAATGACCTTTTTAACTTCTTGCAAAACTTCGCTAAAGTGTTCTTCAGGAGCTTCCAGAACCAATTTTTGACTCATGAAAGAAACCGAAGCACTCATAACATGTTCCAAAGACTGAATTGCTTGTTCGATTTTGGCGGCACAATTGGCGCAATCTAAATCCTCTAATTGATATGTTTTCTTCATGACAACCTCATTTCAACGATTGTTTAATTGTTTATATGTTTAGTTATAACATTATTTCTCACCTCTGTCAAGGAGGCTTATTTTAAATTGCATTTTACCCTATCTTTTGATATAATTTTTATTGAAGGTTCAAATGGTTTGGTTTTGGCTGCTTATTTTATAAGGAGCAAATACGGGCTTGTGCAGACACAAATGCACTGCCCTTTTTTTATTAGAATTGTCTGTTATTAACCTCGAATGTTTTATCTTTTGGCTTGACTTTTGAGATAAAGCTCCTGATATTAAAGAAAATATAATTGAGATAATTATAACCTTTTCTTATGTATTGGAATGAGCGATATGTTGAAACGTTGGACGGCTCTGGGCTGTGGTTTGGTATTTTTGGGCGCAATCGGCGGCGGATATTACTTTTATAAAAACAAGAATTTGGTTATAACTACTGAAAAATCTGAAATTAACTCACAGACTCGTGAAGGCGAATCTTTTGGACCAGATGTGCTCCTTAATAAAGCTATTCGACTGTCAAAAAAAGATTATCAAGCTCCTGAGAATAATCTTCCGCAAGAATTGAAAGAACTGAACTACGACCAACACCGTGATATTCGTTTTGTCAGAGAAAATGGTCCTTGGTACGGAAAGCGTTTGCCTTTTGAAATGCAATTCTTTCATTTAGGCTCTATTTTTCAAGTACCGGTTCCGATTAATGAAGTTGTGAACGGAGTTGCTAAGCCTATCGACTATTCGCCTAAGTTCTTTAATTATGGCAAAAACAATCTTAATATTACAGATAATCACCTTGGATATGCCGGTTTTCGTTTGCACTATCCTTTGAACTCTCCGACTTATTATGATGAGTTGGTCTCATTCTTGGGTGCCAGCTATTTCAGAGGACTCGGTAAAGGACAAAAATATGGACTTTCTGCTCGTGGTCTTGCAATTGATACGGCTGTACAAACCGGTGAAGAGTTTCCGATTTTCAGAGAATTTTGGCTGCAACGACCAAAACGCGGCGACAAATCCGTTACAGTTTATGCTTTGCTTGACAGTCCTAGTGTCGTCGGAGCTTATACCTTTATCATTACTCCCGGAAAGCGGACTGTTATGGATGTTGATGCCGTACTTATTCCTAGAAAGAAAATTAATAAGATTGGTATTGCTCCACTGACCTCAATGTTCTTATTTGGAGAAAACACGAAGAATCGTTTTGATGACCATAGACCCGAAGTGCACGATAGCGATGGTTTGCTCATTTGGAACGGAAACAGTGAAGTTTTATGGCGTCCGTTAGACAACTCAAAATATTTACGCATCAGCTCATTTTTAGATAACAATCCTAAAGGTTTTGGTTTGATGCAGAGAGACAGAAATCCTGAACATTATCTCGATTTTGAGGCAGATTATGAATTGCGCCCGAGTGCTTGGGTTGAACCTAAGGGTAATTGGGGGAAAGGTATGGTTCAGTTGGTGGAAATTCCATCTATTCAAGAAATTCATGACAATATTGTCGCTTACTGGGTGCCAGAAGATGAAGTTGAACCCGGAAAGCCTTTACAATATAGTTACCGCCTCTATTGGAGTAACACTATTCCAACAGATACAAAACTTGCTAAAGTTACCGCAACTTATACCGGTGTTGGCGGTGTATCAGGAATGTTAGAAACACATAAACGCAAATTTGTGGTTGATTTTGATTTGCCCGGAAGACGCAAACAAATTCGACAAGATATTAAGTCTGGCAAAATTGTTCCTGAAGTTTCAACAACAGAGGGAAAAATTGTCGGGACACATCTGGTCTATAATCCTGTTACCGGCGGGGCAACCGTTTATGCTGATTTTGAACCTAATAATAAAACGGCAGAGCTCAGAATTTTGCTCAAAAAAGATGGTAAGACAATTTCTGAAACTTGGAGTTATCAATGGTTACCATAAAAATTCAAAGTATCGACGATATTATTGCTGCCTATTTGAAAGGGCTCGGCTTTACTGATGACGGGGCTCATAAAATTTCTCCTACTTTAAGAGGAAGGCTTTCTCTGAGCCAAGAAAATGGGGACAAAGTTATTAATGAGCTCGATAAGATTGTGGCGTCAACAGCAAAAAAAATATTTAACGACAGTTCTCTTGATGATGAGCAATTGGTGGCTTTGTTTAAATTTTGTGTTTTAGAGACGAAAGGCGCACAAAAATGGGGCGAGAAAATTTTTGCGCTCAAAGATAGTGACGAAAAAATAGTTCTTGCCTTACGCCAAGAAGTCATTCACGTGGCTCCTAACTATGTCTTCTCTCAGATGAAACCTCAAGAAATTAATATTCCTCGCCCGTCAAACTTTTTGAAAAAAATATTTAAACAGAAAAAAAGCTAAAAAATATGAGTGAAACTTCCTTTCCCAATATCTATAACCTTAACCCTAAACGCATTCGCAATCGTCGTATTAAAGTTTTTGGCTTAATGATACTCTCGACTTTGCTAGCGACATTGAAATGGGTGAGCGTTATTCCAACAGATTCACTGCTTATCACAAAAATTTTGATGATTGGCTTGTTTATTTTAACATTTGCGTGGATTGCTTTGTTTTTCTGGTCAAGTATTTTTGGCTTTTTTGAATTGTTGGCAAAGCGTAAAGTGCCGGGAATTATTTGGGTACCGGAAAAGACTCCGTTAAAAAAACGTACGGCTATTTTAATGCCTATATATAACGAATCTCCGCAAAGCGTTTTTGCTAACTTATTGGCAATAGCACATGACCTGAAAAATACAGGGCAAGCAAATGCTTTTGATATTTTTGTATTAAGTGATACGACCGATCCTAAAGTTTGGGTGGAAGAAGAACATACTTGGCTCGAAACCCAAAAATTAATGCCGAAAGAAATTCATCTCTACTATCGTCGTAGAGTGAAAAATACCGCTCGAAAAAGCGGAAATATTGAAGATTTTTGCAACAAATGGGGTAAAGCCTTTGAAAATATGTTGGTGTTGGATGCCGACAGTTTGATGTGTGGACCAACAATCGTTCGTATGGCTCAGCTCATGGAAGCAAACCAAAGTGCCGGTATTATTCAGGCACCGCCGATGACGGTAAACAAAAATTCTCTTTTTGCCAGAATGCAACAATTTGCCGGTAAAGTCTATGGTCCGATTGTATCTTCCGGATTAGCCTATTGGCAAGTTGGAGACAGCAACTATTGGGGGCACAATGCCATTATTCGCACAAGTGCTTTTATTCAATGCTGTGGCTTACCCGTATTGCCAGGAAAGGCACCTTTTGGTGGACATATTTTAAGCCATGACTTTGTTGAAGCTGCGCTTATTCGCAGAGGGGGGTGGTCGGCTTGGTTGCTCCCTGAGCTCAAAGGGTCTTATGAAGAATGTCCGCCGACAATGATTGACTTTGCTGCGCGAGACAGACGTTGGTGTCAGGGAAACATGCAACATCTTAAAATTCTCATTTCTAAAGGATTGCACCCGGTCAGCCGCGTTCACTTTACAATCGGGGTTATGTCTTACTTATCTTCCCCTATTTGGTTATGCTTTTTATTGGTTGGTCTTATGATTGCTTTGGGAAGAGAGTTCTTTCCTCCGGTATATTTCCCCGAGGTTAGAACTTTGTTCCCTACCTGGCCGATTTTTGATAAATTGGGAACAATCGCATTATTTGTACTCTCAATGTTTATGCTGATTTTCCCTAAGTTTTTAGGCTTGATTATCTATCTGATTCAATATCGTTCAAAAGGGAAAAAAGCTCAATCAAAAACTAAAGGAGCTATTAAAAGTGTCTTATTAGAAATTATTTTTAGCGCACTCCAAGCCCCAATTATGATGATGTTCCAAAGTAAGTTTGTGTTTGATATTTTTACCGGACATTCTGTAAGCTGGAATACGCAAAACAGAGATGATGACGGAACATCTTTTAAGGATGCATTTAGTCGGCATATTTGGCACACAATTCTTGGAATTATTACCACAATTGTGGTGGCAATGTATGCAAAGTCTCTCTTTTGGTGGATGTTGCCGATTACAGTTGGTTTGATGTTTTCCATCCCTATTTCAATGTTCACTTCTTTGGAAAAAGCTGGTTTATGGTTCAAAAAACATAGCTATTTTGTAATTCCGGAAGAAACAAATGTACCAGAGATTATTAGTCAGGCTAAAAAATTCAAAGATATCTTAGTTCAAAATAAATCTGTTGACAGAGGCGCTGTTTTGCTTGTTAAAAATAGCCAGATGAACGCTTTGCATATCTTAATGCTGCCAATTAACGGACCTGTTCCCGATTTTAAGCAAACCGATTTAGCAAAAGCACAAATAAAGCTCGAAAACTTTATCAATTACGGAATTGAGCCGGACTTTACAAAAGATGAAGAAATTGCTTTGCTTTATAATGCTGATAGTTTGAACAAAGCTAGCGTAGCATGGTACTTAAATCATTAAGTTTTAGCAAAGCTTCGGCAACGGGGATATCTGCCGGTGAAAAAGTAAAATCTTTGAGGTCTTGAACATCAACCCAACGGGCTTGTTCGTGTTCAAACAAATCTGGCACAATTTGAGAAGCGCAAGTGGCAAAATAAACTTCTAACTTGAAACTACCAAAGCTGTAGTCATATTCGCTTTCCATAAAAAATTTGCCAACATGGATTTCCATATTAAATTCTTCCATAATCTCGCGGTGCAGACATTCGGGAGCGGTTTCGCCTTCTTCAATTTTTCCGCCCGGAAATTCCCAAAAATAAGCTAAATCTTTACCACGCTTTCTTTGGGCTACCAAAATTTTATTGTCACAAACGATTATTCCTGCCGCTACTCTTTTCATGTTTTGTCTCCTTTGCGTTCTAATTTATCACGTATGCTTTTTTTAGCAACCGCTATCTTATTTGATTGTGTTTTTATAAAATTTATGCTTGGATAAAAGTCTAATAATTTAACAGGAGGGAACGATGAATAAATTTTTTGCATTGTTACTTGGAGTTAGCATCTTGGGAATCGCTTCTGCTCAAGCACAATCAACTTTGAGTGACGCCTTAACAAAGGTTAATTCGTCTTTAGAAGAAACTCAAGCCCAAATAGAACAACAAAAGGCTGAGATTCAGGCTAAAAAAGAAGAGCAAGCTCTGAAAAAACAACAAAAGAAAGAAGAAATTGAAGCAAAGAAAAAAGAAAGAGATGCTCAAAGAAAAGCTAAAAAAGAGCAAATCAAAAATAACCTAAACGGCTTAAAAGATGCCTTCAGCGTTAAATAAAAAAATTTAAGAATTTCATATCGGCTGAATAGAAATATTCAGCCTTTTTTATCTCTTTTTTAAACCTCTTGGCTTATTATATTCTTATTCATCACAATGACAGAGAAACTTTATGAAACTCTTTTTACGTTTGGAACATTTTAAGACTCTTGTTTCGCCTTTAAGTGCCTTTTTTACCGGCACGGCTTTTACTTGTTGCGCCTATGCCCTCCTTACTTCCTTTTTATCTTTAACTTTGGCACAGCACCAGGTTTCGACCTCAATAGCCGGTCTTGTGTTGGCAATGTATTATGTCGGCTATGTATTAGCGGCAGAAAGTGCTTTTCATATCATTAACAAAGTGGGGCATATCAGAGCTTTTTCAAGTTATATTTCTGTTTTTTCAGCCTTGGCTTTAGGACATTATTTTTCTTACAATCCGCTTATTTGGGGCGTGTTGCGCTTATTGGAGGGATATTGCCTTGGCTCTGCCATGATGTGTTTGGAAAGTTGGCTCAATACACGTGCCAATAACACAAACCGCGGAACATTGATGTCGCTTTATATGATTACAACCTACCTTGGTTCTTCCTTGGGGCAGTTAATGCTTAATATTCCGACTTCTTCAGGTGTTACAATTTATATTATCGTTTCGGTGATTTTTTCTTTGGCTCTTGTTCCGGTTTCGCTCACGGCTTTACCGGCTCCTGATATTTCAGTGTATCAATCAATGTCGTTAAAAAGGCTCTATAAAGTTAGCCCCGAAGGATTTATCGGCTGTATTGTCAGCGGCGTATTCGTCGGTGTGTTTTACATTTTGGGACCAATGTATTGTACCTATAAAGGACTTTCGACCGAACTTACCTCAATTTTTATGTTTTGTGGCGTTTTGGGCGGAATGACGGCGCAACTTCCTCTTGGGAAACTCTCCGATATGATGGATCGCCGATTTGTGATGATGTGGATTTGTTGCGGCTTATTTTTTATCGCGCCTTGGGTAAATTTTTTATTAGATAACGAAAAATTTGTGCTGGCTCTTTCTGCTTTTGCTTTGGGCTGCGGAACTTTTTCTCTATATCCGATTTGCGTATCTCACGTTAATGATAAAATTGCCGATACCGAACGCGTTCGAGCTAGCGGTTTGCTCATTTTACTACAAAGTTTGGGAATGATTTTCGGCCCGATTTTGGTTTCGGCTTGCATTGAATGGTTCGGTGCTATTTGTTTTGTCTTGGCTTATTCGATTTTTGGCGGAGGATTTGTGATTTTTGTTTTTCACTTTATTACCTTCCGTCCAAACGTCCATTATCTGCGCGTTACCCCTACTCACCCCTTACCGGCAACACTAACCCATGTGTTTCATGAGGTTACCAAAAAAGTTTCTTTGATTGACAAAGCAAAATCTTTATTGCAAAACAAAAAGCACTAAACAATTTCGCGTTTGAGGATGAATATGTTGCAAATTCAAAAAATTACTTCTTCTTTACAAAAATTTGTGCTGCCTTTGACGGCATTGCTTGCGGCCACAATGTTTATTTGCGGCGGATATGCCGCATTGAGTTCGGTTTTTGCGCTTAAACTTACTCAACTTGATACGCCAACCCAAATTTCGGGTATTATCTTGTCCATGTATTATCTGGGCTGTGTGGTTGCTTCTTTTACTGCCTCAAAAATCGTAAATAAAGTCGGACATATCCGAGCTTTTGGCGTATTTGCCTCACTGTTGTCCGTCTTTGTTTTGATTCACTCTTTTTCAACTAACCTGTACTATTGGGCAATGCTTCGCTTTTTGGAAGGCTATTGCGTCGGCGGAACATCGCTGTGTTTGGAGAGCTGGCTAAACTCAAAAGCTACAAATGCCAACAGAGGTTTGGTGGTGTCATTTTATATGGTTACTTCTTATCTGGGGGCTGCTTTGGGACAGCTCTTAATCTCGGTTCCAGACCCGTCAGGTATGTTGATGTATATAATTATTTCCATTATCTTCTCTTTGGCAATGATTCCGATTTCCTTGACGCAACTTTCGGCCCCGACAATTGAAACACATGCCAATATGCCTATCAAATGTGCGTATGAAGTTTCGCCGGTCGGATTTATTTGTTGCATTGCCAGCGGCGTTTTAGTCGGTACGTTTTATATGTTGGGTACAATTTATGCTACTTCTTTAGGGCTTAATTTGAAAGAAGTATCTCTATTTATGTTTTGGGGCGTTATGGGCGGAATGGCGGCGCAAATTCCTTTTGGAAGATTATCCGATAAAATGGATAGGCGTTATGTGCTGGTCGGCATTTCGATTATGCTGATTATTGTTGCTCCTTTGGCTAACTTTTTAGTTACTCAAGGCGGGGCTGCTTTAATCATCTCTACAATTCTTATCGGCGCAGGAACTTTTACGCTTTACCCGATTTCGGTTTCTCACGTTAATGACTTGGTTAAAGATGATGAACGGGTGGCCGCAAGCGGTATGCTCATTTTAGCTCAACATATCGGTCTTGTGCTCGGGCCTATCTTAATTTCTGCCGGAATGCATGTGTTAGGAAATTGGTTCTTTATTGCTGCTTTTGCTTTAATTCCGGCTCTATTTGTCGCTTTCACAATTCAGCATATTAAGAAAAAACCCGACATTAATTATCTTAATGTTACACCGACGCAACCTATTCCTACGGTTCAAACTAACGAATTTAATAAATTAGCTAGTGATGATGATAAATAGTAATAAAAAAAAGCTCCTTTAGAGGAGCTTTTTTTATTGGTTTAATTTAACTTTGCAAGTGCTTCTTTTAAGCGGTGCAGAGTTTCCTCCTTGCCTAAGATTACGGCAATTTCGGTCGCGCCGCCGGGGGTGGTTTCTTTGCCACTTAGAGCAATCCGGACAGGATACAAAATTTGTCCGTTCTTCAAGCCTTTGTCTTGAGCTAAAGCTTTTAGTGTTTCAAACAAAGCTTCGTTGCTCCAATCACTTTGTTTTTCTAACGCGTCAATCGCATAAGAGAGAGCTTGTTTGGCAACCTCAGCATCTGACTTCATTTTCTTATTATTATAAAGTTCGGATGAGAACTCTAAGACATTTTCAACAAAGTCAATTTGTGCCGGAATGTCATTTAGAACCTCAATACGAGATTGGAGAACTCGGCTTAACTCTTCTTCATTGACCGAACGGGTCAAAGTTTGGCGATAAAAAGGTTGTGCCAACTTGTGGAACTCGGCAAAAGGCAAAGCACGAATGTAGCAGCCGTTCATCCAGGTCAATTTGGCAATATCAAAAATGGCCGGAGATTTGTTGAGGCGCTCTGCCGTAAAGGCTTGTTTGAGCTCACCTAAAGAGAAGATTTCTTGATCTGTTCCGGGATTCCAACCCAGCAAGGCAATGTAGTTCAAGATGGCTTCCGGCAGATAGCCTTTGGCAACCAAGTCTTGGAAAGAGGCATCGCCGTTGCGTTTGCTCAATTTGTGTTGCGCGTCTTTCATAACTTGCGGAACGTGAACATAAATCGGCGGCGTCCAACCAAAAGATTCATAAATCAGATTATATTTCGGAGTAGAAGAAATGTACTCATTGCCGCGGACAACGTGTGTAATTGCCATTAAATGGTCATCAACCACATTGGCAAAGTTATAGGTCGGGAAACCATCTGATTTTAACAATACACCTTCATCCAAGTCATCATAGTCAATCTCAATATCGCCATAGACAACATCGTGGAATTTGGATTTTCCGGTTTTGTTAATGGTTTGGCGGACAACATATTTTTCACCCCTTGCAATACGAGCTTTGGCTTCTTCCAAAGAGAGGTGTTTGCAGGGGTCTTGGAATTTGGTTGGAATTGCATTTTCTTCATCGGCATCATCATTTTCTTGCTGAGCACAAAAACAATAGTGCGCTCCACCTAATTCTACCAATTTGTGGGCATATTCGGCATAGATGGGTTTGCGTTCTGATTGAACATAAGGGCCATAATTACCACCGATGTCGGGTCCTTCATCCCAGTTCATGCCAACGCGTTTGAGGGTGGCATAGATGATTTCCGTTGCTCCTTCAACGTAGCGTTTTTGGTCGGTATCTTCAATACGCAAAATAAAATCGCCATTGTTGGCTTTGGCTATCAAATATTCATAAAGAGCCGTACGGAGGTTGCCGATGTGCATATATCCGGTCGGGCTCGGAGCAAAACGGGTACGAGTTTTCATTTTTACACCTTTTATTTTATTTAAACATTGTTCTCAACATAACGCAAAAAAAATTTTTCGCAAGGGGGCTTATATGATTTTCTGCTTTAATCCGCCGCTTTGTGGATGAGAACCTTGGCTGCAGCGCGCGCGGCATCGGTAATAACTTCTCCGGCCAGCATTCGGGCGATTTCTTCGGATTTTTCCTCTAAACTTAATTCGCGAACCGAGGTCGTGGTGATGTTATCAGTCGTTTTCTTTTCGACCTTGAAGTGGTTGTCCCCTTGGGCAGCGACTTGCGGAGAGTGGGTTACCACCATTACCTGAACATCTTTGGCAAGGCGAGACAATCTCTCACCAACAGCTTGGGCAGTTGCGCCACCGACACCGGCATCAACTTCATCAAAAATCATGGTGCCAACGCTTGAGCTTTGTGCCAAATTTACTTTTAGAGCCAGCATAAATCTTGCCAACTCACCACCTGAGGCGATTTTGTTGAGTGGGCCTTGCGGTGAATTGGGGTTGGTGGCAACACTAAATGCGACCGTATTAAAGCCTTTTTCGCCCCACTGTGTTTCGGCAACCTTGTCAACTAAAGTGATAAATTTGGCTTTTTCCATCTTTAGAGGCGGAAGTTCGGCCATCACTTTACGGTCAAGCTCTAAAGCCGTAGCTTGGCGAGCCGAACTCAGCTCTTGGGCGGCTTTAACATATTCTAACTTGGCTTTTTCTTCGGCCTGACGGAGTTGGTTTAGTCCCTCCTCGCCATGCTCAATGCTTGCTAATTGGGATTGGAAATTTTGCAGAGTTCCTTCTAACTCATCCACCGTGACATTATGTTTGCGAGCAAGGCCGCGCAGGGCATACAAACGCTCTTCAATATTTTCCAGTTCTTGCTGATTGAGGCTGACGTTTTGGGAATTTTCTTCCAATTCGTTCAGCACTTCAGAAATATCTATGAGAGCTTGGTCGAGCATATCAATAATTGATTGGTATTTACCATCAACCAAGGTATTGACCTTGTCCATTGCCGATTGCGCCGAGCGGATAGCGCCTTGGACATCGGCTCCCTCGCTTAGGGCTCCATAGGCATAATTTAGACCCGAGATGATTTTTTCGGCGTTCATCATCTCAAGGCGCTTTTTGCTTAATTCTTCCTCTTCGCCAAGGTGTGGATCCAGTCTTTGCAATTCTTCTACCCAATGGCGCAAATTTTCTTCATCGGTTTTGGCTTTTGTGATGTTTTCTTCGGCCTGAAGGCGTGCCGACTTGGCGGATTTATAGTTTGCAAAGGCTTGTTTGGTATTATCCAGCAAGTTTTTATAATTGCCGTAAGAATCTAAAATATCCAGATGATTGGCCGGATTAAGCAAACCTTGATTGTCAAACTGACCATGAACTTCAACCAAATATTTGCCGATTTCTTTGAGTAATTTAGCACTGATGGCTTGGTCGTTGACAAAGATTTTGCCCTTGCCGTCGCGGTTGAGGCTTCTTTTGATTTGGAGTTCATCTTCAGCCTCAATCTCATATTCATCAAGCAAAGATTTGAGCTCCGGATTTGCTTTGCCCATGTGAAAAGTTGCCATAACGCTTAGCTTATCCTCGCCTTGGCGGATGAGTGAGGTTTCGGCACGGCTGCCTAACACTAATCCTAAAGAATCCAACAAAATAGATTTACCGGCGCCGGTTTCACCCGTTAACACACTTAAGCCGGGCTTAAAGTCTAAGTCCAGCTTGTCAATTAACACAACATTGCGGATGGATAGAAAGTCCAGCATTTTAATTTTTTATCCTTTCGCTCCGACAATGCGGGTGGCATCTTTGGTCCATTTGCTCTTGGGATAGTTATATTCCAAAACTTTGTAAGCTTTGAGAGCCTCATCATTTAGCCCCAAAATCGTATACATCTCAACTTGGCGGTAGAGTGCCTCTTCAATATGGGTGGTGGTTTGATAGTGGTTAACCACGGTTGAAAAACGATTGAGTGCCGAGAGATAGTTCTTTTGTGACAGATAATAACGTCCGACTTCCATCTCTTTGCCGGCCAAGTGATCGTTGGTGAGGGCTATTTTCATTGAGGCGTCTTTGGCATAAGGAGTGCCTGGGAAACGGATAATAACCTGCTCCAATGCCATCATGGCTTTGGCGGTGTTGCTTTGGTCTTTGGTGACCTCGGTGATTTGGTCATAATAGCAAATTGCTCTCATATAATATGCATAGGCAATATCCTTATTGCCGGGGTGATATTTGATAAAGCGGTCTAGGCTGATGATGGCATCATCATAGTCTTTATCTTTGTAATAAGCATAAGCTCCCATTAATTTGGCTTTGACTGCCCATTTGGAATAAGGATGCTCTAACTCCAGTTTTTCAAAAGTTTCTGCGGCTTTTTTATAAGATGTTTTTTGCAAATAGTCGTAAGCTTGATTGTATAAATATTCGGCTGAGGGATTTAAGGGTTCTTCCTTTGAGGTTGAACAAGCCGAAAGCAAAAATAAAGCAACGCCAAATACAAAGATTTTCTTGATTGGAAACATTTTATTTCTCCACAATTTCATAATTGGAACTATCGGCAAAAAGTTGTTTTAAGAGCTCGTTGTTGTGATAGTGTCCGCTTCTTTGGGCGGTTAATTTGCCCAAAATGGGATAGCCCGAAGTATACATATCGCCAACGGCATCTAAGGTTTTGTGGTTAACACATTCGTTGTCAACTCTAAAGCCCTCAGGGTTGAGCAAGGTTTCGCCATCCAAAACAACGGCATTGTCAAGACTTCCGCCCTTAATCAGCCCGATGGAGCGCAAGTAATCCACCTGATATTTTTCACAAAAAGTACGGCAAGGCGCAATTTTTTGAGCAAAGATGCCTTGAGTTATCGGCGCATCAAAAGTTTGATGACCGACGATTTTGGAGGGGAACTCAATTTCAAAATGAATAGCAAAATTCTCGCTTGGCTCTAATACAACGGAGCCACCTTTTCCATCCTCAAACTTTAAGGTCTTTTTAACACGGAGGTATTTTCTTTTGGCGTTTTGCTCTTGGAGTTCGGCTTGAGATAAAATCTCATAAAAAGGCAAAGCGCTGCCATCCATAATCGGCAATTCCTGATTATCAACTTCGATTAAAGCATTATCAATGCCCAAGATATATAATGCGGCCATAAGATGCTCAATCGTGCTAACCACCGCCCCTTGAGAGCTGCTCAGGCAAGTGCAGTTGCGCGTATCAACCACATTGGAATAAAGCGCCGGAACGGTTGGTTTGCCGGCCATATCACTCCTGCAAAAAACAATACCGCTGTTAATTGGCGCCGGATGAAGCGTTAACTTAGTTTGGCAGCCGGAGTGCAGACCTATTCCCTCAATGGTGACGGCGTATTTTAGCGTATGTTGCATCTTTGGTCCTTTCAAAACATTTGGCAGGCAGTCTGTAAGCCGGGTTCTGTCCCCAAAAAACGGGGGATAGCTATTCATCTTGGCACTTTGTCGCCAAAGTGCTCGTCGCGACCTACCTCTGGAGTGGATTGGAAACTCTCCATAAACCGTAAAAAAATCACGGCTCTCCTAACTTGGTCTTGCTTCGAACAGGGTTTACCTTGACCGAATGACATTACTGCCCTCGCGGTGAGCTCTTACCTCACCTTTTCAACCTTACCGAAAAAAATTTTCGGCGGTAATTTTCTGTGGCACTTTCCCTTGGATTGCTCCAGCCAGACGTTATCTGGTATTCTGTTTCCTTGAAGCCCGGACTTTCCTCACTCATGGATTTTCCTTTCCTGAGCGCAGCTATCCGACCACCTGCGTTTTGTAGGTTAAACGTTCGCTCCCATTTTTGCAAGGGTTTTATGCAGTTTTTGCTAAGTTTGTATCAAAAAAAGAGTGCCCTTTGGGGAGCACTCTCTTTTTTTGAGATTATACATCTTATGCCAGCTTTTGCCACAAGATAAGTGAGAATGGGCATTCGATGTAATCTGTTTTTGGGACAGCCTCCAGCGTGAGGTGTTGTCCCTCTGCAATTTCCGGCGTTTTAAGCCAGCTTTCCGGCAGTGGATTGGCCGGCAAGAAGAGCTTTAATTTCTGGTGCGAGCCATTTGCCGTATCATCACCGTTGAAGACGGTGTAGTTACAGCCGTAAACGTCTGACGGGTCAGTGATGTTTATCATGGCTTTTGCCAAAAACTCGAACCCGCCCCAGAGGATACCAAAGATATTCTCTGTTGTGAAAGTCCAAGTCTGTATCTCTTCCTTTGGCTTCCACAATTGGTAGCCTTCGGCCGTTGTCTCGGCGTAGACATACAATTTTTTGAGTTTTTTCAACTTCATTTTGTATGTCTCGCCGTGGTAGGCATTTTGCACCACGGTTTCGCCTTCCGAAACAACAGCCTCATGCTCTTTGACGCCATTGATGACTGACCTTACACAGTCTCCTACTTGTGCGTCGAGCACATAAATCGGCTCGACTTTCTTTGCCAAATAGTAGCCATGTACTCTTTTGCAGACTTCTCCATATTTGGCATAGTCTACAAATTTGTAGGCTACACCCATCTCATTCCACAAAGTTTGTGGAAAGTCGATGAGATGACCGGCAAAGTAAGCCTCTGCCTTATATGTTTCATCTGGCTGCTTGCGGGCGATGATGTAACCACAGCCTGCCTCTTCGGCCTTCAGAGCTACTTCAGTCTCTGTTTTCTCCTTTGCAAGTAGGAAGAAACGACCTTCTGTATCTGTGAAGATGCTGTTAGGCACAAAAATCGGCATCATCTGTGGCTTGCCGTTTTTGATACAGAGGACTGTATCAATGTTTGTGCCATAGACAAGCAAGTTTTCTTTTTCGCTTGCCTCTTTTTCATTACTAACTCTGTTGTAAATTTCGCCATTTTCGGCCATCAATTTCAAGCCGAAGCCAGTGCTAAGCACTGGAAATTTTTTAATATTCATAATTCTTAAAATGGGCTTAAGGTTTCTTCTTCACAAGTGCCCAATTTGCAAAGAAGTTTTTTAATAATAATAAATTCACTAGAATTGATAATAGCACAAAATTTACGGTTCGTAAATAGACAAAATTGAGTCCAAAACGAGATTTAAACAAGGCTAAAAAAATTTTTCAAAATATCCCCATATTTTTTATTTTTACGCAAGCCAAAGCCTGCAAGGGATTGGCGCGAATCGCTTTAAATATTATTAGAACATTAATAGAACAGTTAATGAAATACTAAAAATTCCCATTGATTCCCATAAATTCCCATGATATACCATAAACATTAGGGCAATTTATGGTTAATCCGGAGTCAAAAAGTTGAGCAAAACTTTTCTGTTTATGGACACAGTGGTAAACAAGGTCGATAGTAAAGGCCGTGTTTCCTTGCCTTCAGATTACCGCTCAATCGTTAAAGAATTATCAACCGAGATTGTTTGCTACCGCAGTTTGACCTCGCCTTGTATTGAAGGCTGTCCCGAAGAACTTTTGGAAAAGCTGGCCTCCGACATGGAAAGCAGCCTCGACTTTTTCTCCCAAGAACAAGATGATTTGACCAATTTGATTTTCGGTGATGCCAAAAGATTTGCTTTTGACAGCACGGGACGTATTGTTTTGACCGAAAAGCTCCTGAAACACGCCGAAATTACCGATACGGCCGTTTTTGTCGGTAAAGGTCGCAAATTCCAAATTTGGAACCCTGAAAACTGGGCAAAAGAAGAAGCTCGCATTCGTGCCGAAGTTTTGAAAAAGCGCCCATCTCTCAAACTTCCCGCTGGAGCACAAGCATGATGCAAAAAGCCAAACATATTCCGGTTATGCTCCAAGAGGTGCTTGAATATCTCAACCCGCAAGACGGCGAAGTTTATGTTGACGCTACCTTTGGTAACGGTGGATACAGCGAAGCAATTCTGAAATCAGCCAACTGCAAAGTGATTGCCATTGACCGTGACCCGACGGTTTTGCCAAGAGTACAAGAACTCAAAGATGCCTTTGGCGAGAGATTTGATTTTCGCCAAGGAACGTTTGGTTCCATCAAAGAACTCGTCAACCAAGGGATTAACGGTGTGGTGTTTGATATCGGCGTATCATCCATGCAGCTTGACCAGGCAGAGCGCGGCTTCTCTTTTTCAAAAGATGCTCCTTTGGATATGAGAATGTCTTGCGAGGGAGAAACAGCTGCCGATATCGTCAACACCGCCTCAGAAAAAGATTTGGCTGACCTTATCTATAAATATGGTGAAGAACGCAAATCTCGCCAAATTGCTGCTAAAATTGTGGAATATCGCAAAAAACAAGCTATTTCCACCACCAAAGAACTCGCCGAGATTATCTATAGCGTGATTCACAAGACCCCTAATGCCATTGACCCCGCAACCAGAACTTTTCAAGCATTACGCATTATCGTTAATAATGAACTCGGTGAGTTGGAAGGTGGTTTGAAAGGGGCTCTTGATTTGTGTTTGCCAAAGGGCCGAATCGTTGTGGTCAGTTTCCACTCATTGGAAGACCGCATTGTTAAAACCTTTTTTAGAGAAAATACCGGTAAAAACGTGCATGTCTCTCGCTACCGGAAAGATGTTAACCCCCAAGATGACGGCTTTAGCCTTGCTGAATGCTCTAAGGCGATTGTTCCCTCTCAGAAAGAGCTGGAAACAAATATTCGCTCCCGTTCGGCAAAATTACGCTATGCCATCAAAAAGTAACGCTACCAGAAAGGATACGCGATATGAATAGTACAAAAACTGCAACTTTAAGCCTCTGGGTCACCCTCACCTGCTTGGTTGGTTTTGGAATGTTTGTAATGAAAAATCAGGTACAAGCTCTGGAAAGAGAACTTTACCGCATTAATCAAAACATTCAAGACGATGTGAAATCCATCCATGTTTTGAAAGCCGAATGGAGCCATTTGAACTCTCCTTCAAGACTGAGAACTCTGGCCGCAAAACATATTTTGCTAAATCCGGTCAAGCCTGAACAAATTATTAACTATTCTGCGTTACCATTTGAGTATCAGAGCGAATCCGAAAATAAACGTATGCTCGCTCAAAGAAACATTAACAATCAGGCCGCGCGCAATAAAGAACTGAAGAAATTGGTTAAAGCGCAACGCTAACTCTTAAAGGTTAAGGCAGAAGCACGAAATGTTATGGGGGAAGTATTTTTCCAAAAAAGATAAAGCGCATTTCTATCTTCCGGGGGAAGAAATCAAAATAGATAGAGATGATGTTTTTAATAACCATATTTTTGACGGAGATCCTTTGGTGACCGTTAAAAATCGTGTCGCTTTCGCTACCTTACTTTTTATTTTTGCTTATTTGGTTATTTGCATCAGATTATTTGATGTTTGCCTATCAGGCGGAATTCACCAAACCGCTGCCCTAGAAGAAGATGAAGAATCCAAACACTTGTTTGCTTATGCCGCAAACCCTATTAAACGCGCGGATATTTTGGATAGAAACGGAACAATTATCGCCACATCTTTGCCTACGGTTAATCTTTATGCCAATCCGAAAAAAGTTCCTAACAAAGTAAAAGCTGCCGCAAAACTCAGCGCAATTTTGCCCGATATCAGATATGAAGATATTTTAGATAAACTCCAAAGAAGAAGTACCTTTGTTTATATCAAACGCAATTTAACCCCGTCACAACAATACCAAATCAACGCTTTGGGGATTCCTGGATTAGACTTTGAAAACGGAGAAAAACGAATTTATCCGCACAAAGAACTCTTTGCGCAACTGCTGGGTTCTACCAATATTGACAACAAAGGTATTGCCGGTATGGAGAAAGAATTAGATGAACGTCTCACTCAATCCGATATTCCTTTAACGTTAACGATTGATTCCGGCATTCAAGACACTATTCGCATGGAACTGCAAGCCGCAATCGAAAAATTTAAAGCCGAAGGTTCCGCCGCCATTTTGATGGATGTGAATACCGGCGAAATTATATCCATGCTTTCTTTGCCTGACTATGACCCTAATATGATGAACAATGTGCCTGACCGTGCCTTATTTAACTTTGCAACTAAAGGCGTATATGAACCAGGCTCTGTTTTGAAGATTTTTAATGCCGCCATGGGATTGGAAAGCGGAAAAGTTAAAGTTTCTGATAAATGGGATGCGACCAAGCCCTTAAAACTTCGCTATAATACCATAAAAGATTATCGTGGCGAAAACCGTTGGCTCGATTTGCCGGAAATTTTAATTTACTCTTCTAATATCGGCTCAGCTCGAATTGCCCTGACTGTTGGAAAAGAAGAACAACGCAAGTTTTTGAGTAATCTCGGTTTCTTTACACCCGTGCACAGTATTGAAGTTGCCGAAAAAGGTGTGCCTCTCATTCCTTCTGAAAAACGTTGGGGCGAAGAAACAACCGCAACAGTCGGCTATGGTTATGGTATTTCCATTACGCCGTTACACCTAGTCAGCGCCTTTTCGGCCATTGTAAACGGTGGAATTTATCACGCTCCGACTTTGGTGAAAAATGGTTCTGCTAAAGAAAGCAAAAGGGTCGTCTCTTTTAATACCTCTCAACAAATGCGCAAACTCTTACGCGGCGTGGTTACCAAAGGCTCTGGTAAAAGAGCTAATGTGTTAGGTTATGAAGTTGCCGGAAAGACCGGTACTGCCAACAAACTTGTAAATGGCAAATATGTTGACAAGAAAGTGATGACTTCTTTCTTGGCAACCTTCCCTGCTTCTAACCCTAAATATGCTTTCTTTATGGTGATGGATGAGCCTAAACCACTAAAAGAGACTTGGGGATTTGTTACTTCCGGTTGGAACACCGTGCCAACTGCCGGAAAAATTATTTCAGAAATTGCTCCGCAACTTGATTTAAAGGCCAATTACGACTTAGATGAACTACGCCAAAGCCGTATCATTGAAGCCACTTTTGAAAAAAAATCCAAAAGATAATTTAATTAGCCAAAATATAACTCTTCGCGTAAATCTATTTGACAAACGCTTTTGAATATGCTAAATTATAAAGTGACAAAGTTCAGTTATAATGAGGTGTATTATGAGAAAGCAGCTTGCGATAGGATTATCGTTGCTTGTGCTAACCGCTATGGGAGGCACGAGTGAAAATGTTTTTGTTTCTATGACTGAGCAAGGTGTTTCTCAGCAATACACGCACTTCGTAAGAACCAGTCTAAATCAGTTTGAACCTTTGTCAGGGGCAAGCCTAGGAATAGGCTTGCCTATGCGCAATTCTTTCCAAACAGCCTCAGTTCAATTCATAACCGGTGGTGATAATATAGATTTCGGCAATGTGGAATTTAATGATCCCTCGGAACAAACTTGCAAAAATTTAGGATATACTAAAGATTCTTGTGACGCTGGATATTGGAAATTTGATTTCTGTTCCTATAACTTAAAATATTTTAAAACATGCTGTTCCGATAGCTATAAATATACCTCAGCAACATGTAATTCACCTAACGAATTAAGTACGGATAGTTGTGGTGGCAAATATAAATGTGTCTGCAATAGAACATTATATCCAATTGAAAAATGCACGGAGCCACAAGTTCCTTCAAACAGTAGCTGTACCGAAGAAGAAACAAAATATTATTCAGAATGTGTATGTCCTAGCAACTATAATCAAACTTGCACAGGAACAAACCAAGAAGGAGCCGGCGAGGGCTGTACCTATAACGGAACAACCAAGTATACCTCCTGCCAATGTAAAGCAGGCTACAATATGACATGTTCAGAACTAGGACCGGTTACACCAAGTGACTACTGTCTGTTGAATGGTACCAAATATTACAATAACTGTAAAACTTGCGAGAATAAATGTTCGCTTTCTAGCTGTCCGGATGGCGTTGTTTGTGATTATGAAGATTGTTCACAAAAATATTGCGATATAGGGTGCGCAACAAATTATACCTATTGGTGCACCTCCCCACAAACCAATTGCACAACGCTAGGCTACACAAAATCAGCAAGTCAATGTCCAAATGGCTACGTCAAATGTCCATACAATAGTGCAGCTGTATTTTGTAAAGATGCTTAAAATTCAATTCAAAAAAGGAGAAAGAAAATGAGAAAGTTATATAAAAGAATGTTGCAAATATCCTCCGCATTTGGATTGATATTAAGCACAACCAATTCTTATGCTATTGATTGCACGCCGACACCGGATTGCGCTACTTTGGGCTATACCAAGACCGCGAGTGATTGTTCAGGCGTTGCTGCAATTAAATGTCCGTTTGACACAAGCAAACTTTTTTGTGAAGAAAAAATATTAACAAAAACTTGTGATAGTGTAGGAGATGTTTTATATGGCGATGGAACTTGTGCTATTAGCCCTGATAAGCTAGATTCAAGTCGCACCCCCATAGGAATAGTATTTGATACCTCTCATCGTTTAGCTATGGCTTTGACCGATGCAAAAAAAGATGGAAGTATATATTATACAGGTAGCGGCGGTGCAATGAATTGGTCAAGTGCCAAATGTGATATTGTTTTCTTAACAAATTGTACTGCTGATTTGAATTTAAATGCGCTAGCTACTTGTAGCGTGGATGGACGAGCCAATACTAAAGAAATCCTTACAACGAATGGAGGATGTAGCGGTACAACTTATGCAGCAAATGCAGCTAATTTATATAATCCTAAAGGTTGTAGTAAAGACTTTTGTAAACAAGGACAATGGTTTTTGCCTAGTATGAGAGATTTGCAAAATTTTTATGATACTTATAATGTTGTTAAAAATACATTTGATACCATTAAATCAAGAGTTCTAGTTTATCCATTAGATAAATACGCCTATTATTGGTCTTCTGTGGAACAAAATGCGGGTTATGCTTGCTATGTAATCCTAGATAGCGGTTTTGGTTATTGTTATGATAAAACAAAGACTGTAGCAGGAAATGTTCGACCAGTCGTCGTATATTAAAAACAAAGCCTCTCGAAGAGAGGCTTTGTTTTACATCCCTTGCGTGGTTGTGGTAATGGTTTCTTCAATTAGTTCTTCTGAATCATCTGCATCATCTGGCGCATTATTATCACTTGCCGGCATAGAGGATTCCGGTTGGGGTGCAACTTCTACACCCGGATCTCCCGGAAGTGGTTCCATCTGTTCATTGGTTTGAGGTGTGGGATTGGCTGCGGGCGCAGTGACGGTATAGCTTTCTTTCAGCATGAGCATATTGGCACCCTCGGGTGAGCCAACGTCCATACTCTCTTGCATTTGCGCATTGGCGTCTTTACCATCGCAGGCCCCAAGTGCCAATGCGCATAATCCCATAACGTAAAATATCTTTTTCATCTCGTTTCCCTCATGGTTTAAATTATTCTACATTTTTTATGTAACCCCTCTTTTGCGTTTTTCAATTATTTTATTTGTGTTTTTTGAGGTTGACGAATTTGCTTTATCTGTTACAATTATTGGGTTTGATGATGATTAAATGGAGTAAAAAAGTGATATTTGGCAAAAATAATATTATCTGGGATTTGGACAATACTCTCTATCGGATTACCCCGGAGTTTGCAGATATTTTAGATGAAGCCACCGCTATTGCTGCTATTGAAGATTTGGGCGTTCCGCTTGATTTTAAGACCGCTAAGGA
This sequence comes from uncultured Alphaproteobacteria bacterium, assembly GCA_944391515.1. Taxonomy (GTDB): domain Bacteria; phylum Pseudomonadota; class Alphaproteobacteria; order RF32; family CAG-239; genus Scatocola. The sequence continues at coordinate 35,629 of CALXTW010000011.1, read as the reverse complement.
AAAGGTTAAAGAATCTTATCGCGTTTATCGAGATGGTGGCGAAATGTTCGTCAGAGAATATGGTATCAGCCCTAAAGATATCTTTTTTGCTTATCACAAACGTAAGCCGATTGAGCCTATCGTTCCATATGAAAATTTACTCGAAAAGCTCGAAAAACTCCCTTGTGACCAATATATTTTTTCTACCAGCACACGCGATGTATGTGAAAAAATTTTGAAACACATCGGTTTGTATGATTTCTTTAAAGGAAAATTCTATTCCGTGGAGGATTTTGACACTTTCAAGAAAAACGAAAGCTCTGATGTTTACAAACAGCTTTGTGAGCGTTTGAAACTTGCCCCCAAAGACTGTGTTTTTGTTGACGATAGTTACTCAAATCTTGAATTTGCTAAAGAAATCGGCATGACAACCGTTCGCATTTTCTACAACGGAAATTCAGCAAAAGACAAGACTTATATTGACTATGCCTACAAAGGCATTGGCTCTTTCTTAGATGAATGCTTAGATCCTAAGAGCGGGATTTGCGGTTAAACTGGCGGCAAATATCCCCTTCTCTTTGATATTGCTGCTGATTGTCTAGTTTTGATTGTTCGGCTAGGATTTGGTCACGAAAATTATCAACCAAAGGGGTGATAATTTGATGGTATTTTTTCGTTAATTCCTGAGCCGCTTTGTCTTCTGAGGATTGTGGCGCAATATACATTGGCTTTATCTGCGCTGTTTGCTCTTTTATGCTCTGATAAATTTGTGGTACAAAATATTCCAATGCTTGTTTATTTATTTGTTGGTGAACTTGCTCATGGCGCAAGACCAAATTATAAGTGCAGCTTCCCTTTTCCAACTCTTTGGCTAAATAGATAATTGGTTGCGAATAGCCGACATGCACGTTTAATTGATAAGGTATCAGACAATGTCCTCCATCAGAAAGAGACTGCGTCATGGTGTTGAGCTCATATTCCGAATCTATATTTACCAAGGCTAATCCTGCGGCAAAAACGCCTTTTTCAAAAATACCGGCTCTTTGCGCCATAACGCTTAGCTCTGCCTTGGTTTTAGATTGGTCGTAAACCAACTTTCCGTATGAAGTAGTGAAATTTATTTTAAGGGAAAAATCTTGTTCTTCACATTGGTGTTTGGCGAGTATATCCATCCCGGCAGCTTTAGCTTCACCTAAAGGCGCGAACAAATTAAACAATATTAATACAAAAAAAAGGTTTTTCATGGTATAGTTCATACCAAGAATTTGTTAATTTTAGGTTAGAATTATAAGACGGAGTGATTATGAAAAAACTTGCTCTTTTAACAGTACTGAGTTTGGGTTTCGGATTGGGATTTGAAAATTTGAGTTTGGCTCAAGAAAAATATGTACGCAAACCCTTGCCTCAACCAGGCTTTTTTGTTCCTCAAAAAGACGTTGAATACAAAGAAACTCTGCCTCCTTTTTATATCCCAGAAGTTCAGCCGCAAGTTGAGCCAGAAGCACAAGAAGCTCCGAAATCTATTGAATTTCAACCTCAACAACAAAAACAGGCACAACCTAATCCAGAACCTGAATTTAATCCCAATCTTGATATTAATTTAGATAACTCTACCCCTGTCACTAAAGAGGGAGAAACTCCTAAATATAAACAAGAATATGAGGCTTATCTCAAAGATTTAAGCGTGATTGCACAAACAGGAAAAGCGCCCTACAACAGCGATTTGGAAGCCGATTTATCGGCCCTATCTGATGACAGCAGATTAGAAGTTAATGAAGATGGGAAAATATCTCCTCACTCAAGTAACGAAGAACTGATCAACCCTATGGCTTTGGCTCAAGTTCTTCCGCCTCAAGAACCTTCCACTGTTAACACTGAAGCGCAGATTATTGACAGTGTAGAAATCATCAACCTCCCTGAAGAGTTACAAAAAACAAAGGATTCTTCTACAGATAATGTAACAGAAGAATATGACAATCCCTTTGCTCAGGGCGAAGAATTAAACTCCGACAAAACAAATATTCCAGCTCAAGTGGTTGCTCCATCTCCTGAAGTTGCGGCTCATTTCAGAGGCGGAAGCAATCCTTTTGCTCCTCAAAAAGTTTATCTGCCGGCTGAAATTGCTGATAACCAATCTGAGGAAACTGTGGCTGAAAACACACCTAAAGAAGAGCTTCAAACTGAAACTTATACGCCTCCGCAAATAGTTGTTCAAGACCAAGATGACGGGCCTAAGGTTTCTCGAAGTGCAGGAAGAAGAACCAGAAAATCTTCAAGTTCTTCCAGCTCATCGGTTGGTTCCGGTGCCTCATTTGGTCTTGGACCCAACATGGTGCGCTAGTTAAAATATTGCATTAAAAAGTCTTTATAAATTTCCGTGAGATGTGTGAGATCTTCCAAACGAACGGCTTCATCACAACAATGCATCTTATTAGCGGGTAAGCCTAATCCAAACATTGGAAGCAAATGACCTATACGCCATGCAAAATTAGGAATACTATCCCCTTTGAGAGAGGGATTATTTTCCAATACTTTCCGAATTGAGAGCTGTAAAATTTCACTTGTGTTGTCTGTTTTGCTCATATAACTTTCCGGCCCATATCGGTAGGACATTTCAAATTGTCCGCGTGAAAATACCATATTTTTGCGCATCCATTCCACAATTTCTTCTTTTGTATGCCCTGAATTATAATACACTCCAATTGTAGCCGTTGCGCTCTCGGGGAGTTCATCTTCTTTGGAGTAATGGCTTTCCAGACTTAAAATTTGCAATGTACTGGAACCAAAATTTTCATTGCCGTTGTCTATCGGATAGGTTTTTACCTTAAATAAAAAATCAACCATATTATGCAGTGGATTGGCGCGTTCACTCTGAGAACTCGGATTTCCGGATACTGCAAATGATTTTATTTGAAAAATCACACATCCTTTGGCTCCAATACTTATTGTTTCCCCTAACTCCTTATTGGCTTGAGGTATTATTGACAGGCACGTATCTACCGGTGTGCTCTTTTGCAATAGAGCCTGCATGGTGGTATTATTCATTGAATGCAAAGCTCGCGCCCCTTTTGATGATAAATAAAGACTGATATGAACATTAGAATGTTGTGATAAAACATCTTCTAAGGCACAAAGTGCACAAGACAAGCTACCAAGCGACGTTGCCCCTCGCCCATAGAGTTGATTTGATACAATATTACCACTAAATGGGGGCTGACTCCACTCTTTGCTTTTGACGGGCAAAACGTCATAATAACCACATAATAAAAGATGTTTTTCTCCGCTCCCTATCGATGCAAGTATGTCATCTGGCGCTGATTTGCCAATTCCTACTTGTACACTTAACCCTAATGACTTTAAATGAGAAACCAGAAAGTCTTTTATTTGATTAGGGTTCTCTGCATATTTGATTAGCTGTTGAGCTAACAGAACAGCGTCCATATTATCCTCTTTTTACAAAAAAGCCGCCTGTTAGACACGGGCGGCTTTGTTCTTTAATGTTCTTATTTTTTTGAAGAAGTCTTTTTAGCTGTTTTAGACTTTTTAGAAGCCTTTTTCGGGGCTGCTGCCTTTTCGGCTCTGGCCTTACAGAATGCTAAAGATGCTTCTAATTCCTTCTCTGAGCACAAACCAATTGCAACCGGATTTTTGGGACGGATATTCATCATATCTTTGTGGGTGCCGGTCCGAATGCTTTCAATGGTCGGTTTAGTAGTACCTACCAGTTTGCAAATTTGAGAATCTATAATTTCCGGACAATTTTTAAGTATCCATAATACAGCACAAGGTTTGTCACTTCTTTGGGTCGGAGAAAGTAGCTTTTTGGCTTTGGCATTTTTCTCACGAACATTTAATTCCAGCTTGTTGGCTTGAAGAGAAGCTCTCTTATCTGCCTCACAACGTTTAATTTCTTCTGCTGTTAATTGATTGGTCTCTAATGGATTTAATCCCATAATGTTAAACGAAACATCACCATCAGCTATTGCTTGTACTTCCAACTCATGTAATTCGCAGAAGTCGGCGATTTGCTTAAATGTTAAAGTCGTATTTTCTACCAACCATACCGCAGTAGCTCTCGGCATTAATGGAGCTGTCATTTCTTTATTCCTTTCTTTACTTACTTCAATAACAGAAAAACTATCCTAAGGATAGTTTTTCTTTCTTTAATATACAAGTCTTTTTTTAGTGTCTTATGATAATTTACTAACTGTAAGCGAGCCTACCGTCATTGTGGAGTTGTTACCATATATGCTGGCCATATTTTGATAACCTACTGCCAACATTTGTGCCGTCGCCTCATAACGCGCGGCTTGTATCAACATCGCATTAGCTCCTGATAAGGTACCATCGGTAGAACTGGTCGGAATGGTAGAATTCTTTTTATTGGTGGTATCTTGAGATACTTGTTCCGTCATTACATAGTCATGCTTGTAACTATCACCTTGCAAAACCTGTAACGCATAAGGCATTTCTTCATCAGCATCTATCGTCTCATCTCTGGATACCTTAAAGTAATAAGTACCTTTTTGTGCACGATAGTCGCCTGACAGAATTTGGCTCATTGCCTCATATTCATCACTGCCTTTTTCAGCATTACTGTCACCTATCAAAACTTCTTTACCATTTTTGATGGTATAAACTTGCAACTGCAGTCCTTTTGCCGTTAAGTCCAAAAGGCGTGCATTGGCTTCTTGCTCTGCTTTTTCGGCTTGTTCCTTCTCCCAACCTTCAGGATCGGTTAATTTTTTTAACTCTTCCAACTTGGCGTCATATTCAGATAAATCCAGAACAGTATCATCATCACCTTCTGTACTACGCAAAGAGACTGAAAGCTTACCATTGGATTGCACCTGAATTTTGTAATAGTCAACGGCATCATATCCAGCTAATTTACCAACTGTGGTGACGCGCGCATAGTTTAAGCGGGTATAGCCCATGTCTCTGGCATTGGCAAATTTTTCATCAATGTCGTTAACGTCTTTTACCGTTTTTTCCCAACTACTGACACCGTTTTCATCTTTGTTGGTGGTAGAAGATATTGAACTTACCATCGCTTTTCTCCCTGTTAAACCTTCTTTTAGTTTACCATACCTAAATCTGCTTAGCAATTATTTTATGCATTTAATACTGCAATTTGTACAATGCTTCCGTTTTGGCGGTGCGGCTTAACTTTTTATCGCCCAAATATTCAAACTCATAATGGCTATCTGTCAGCTCGTCCTTGATAACCCCATTGACAATGATTTCATTATTATAAGTTTGCTCAAAAATATCTGTTAAATAGGGACTCAAATTCACATCTTCCGTCGATGGCATTTCTAATATACAACACTTATTATCCAGCAAGAGACCACTCTCTTCCGATTGCTCTTTGTAATTCTCAACATCGTTCAAATAATCAATTGTAAATTTGACGGCATTGTTCAATTTATCAAAGCTTACCGTAGTAATGCTATCCTCTTCTATAACTTCTCCGCCTTCTAATTTTGTTACTAAATTGGAGATGATATTTCGAATCTCTCCTTTGACTATACTCGCGGTTTCTACTGAAATTTCTTTTTCATCATCATAAAAATTTATTCCGGTCTTGATACCTGCCACGCATTTAAAGACTACCTGTTTTTCTTTTATCGGTTTCTTCGGAGTTTCGGACTCTTCTGCCAGCAACTCTGGCAAGGTACTTGCTTGTGGCTCTTCCTCGGGTTGAGTATTTTGCTTTATCCATTTTTTCATGGTTATCTTGAGCACAGATGAGTCCATCTCTTCTCCTTTGATAACTTGTGACATAAGGTAAGCACCAACTCCGGTTAAAAATACAGCTACTTTATTATCTTTATAGGTTCTTTTGGCTTCATAAAATGAGGCTAAGTCCGGATTATCACCATCCAATATCTTATAAGCCTCATACAATAATGAGTTCGCCTCTGAGATGATTAATCCGCAATAACGAGATAATTCCATACATCCGCCATAGACAACTAACTTAATTCCTAGCTTGGTAAAGCGGTCGTGAAGTGAAATTTCAGTATCCAGGCTCCCCATTATCTCCGTTAAAAAATCAACAATATATCTTTTATGCTCTAATGGTGCCTCCGGAAAGACCGGCGTAATTGCATCATCAAAATTGTCATTCATATTATAGCGACGCAGTATAGCCTCAGCTTTATCAAAAAAACGACTTTCATTGATTACTTTTTTACGTTTATTGCGACCGTAAAATGCTCCCCATGGAACTTTCTTCAGAATTAAAGGAACCGTCGCAAAAATAAAGATGGCAAAAAAGACCACAAACAATACTTTTTTTCGCTGATCTTCTGGAATAAATACTTCTATCAGCGGCTCTAACAATGTGACCAATAAATTCGCAAAAGCCAGACAGATAAAAATTATTCCAAACAACTTCAACAAAGCTAACAACATGGAATTTGATGGATTTTTATCATTATTGGTTTTCTCATATTCTACATTATATTCTCCATCATATGTTTTATTAAACGAAAAACCACTCGAATTCTTAGGCTTATTCTTGCGATTCAAACCACTTACATATTCAACACTTTCCTGATAGGTGTTGTCTTGAACATCAAAAATTTCACGAATAATTTTAACCGCTGCTTTATCGTCTCTTTCTAATTCTTTGGCTACATTTACAGCTTCTTGTCTTTGATCGCTGGAAAATTGTTCAACCAATTTCCAACCATCGCCGCGATCGGCATAAACCTCATAGTGTATTATTTTTACCATTTTCGTTCGCTTTGTTTAAAATATAAAAAAAACCTGCGTTATTATTACATAACGCAGGTTAATAAATAGCTAAATATATTAAGCCTACTTGTTGCCTGATACGCTGGTATCTTTTTTAAGGCCAAAAGCACCAAATTTGGTGTTAAATTTAGATACTTGACCACCGGTATCAACCATACGATGAATACCTGTCCATGCCGGATGTGATTTCGGGTCAATTTCCAAAGTCATTTTATCACCGGCTTTACCCCAAGTGCTTTTTGTTTTTAATTCTGTTCCGTCTGTCATCACATAGGTAATCTCGTGATATTCCGGATGAATTCCTTTTTTCATTGCTTTTTCTCCAAAACTTTATTTAAAGACATATAAATTTAGTGCTCTTATACATTAGACTCTTTAATTACGCAAGCATTAATTTACATATTTTTAATTTTTTTACTTAATTTCTTCAATTTCTACCAAATTACCCTTATCCGGACTGTCCGTTACATTAATTACTTTAATGCTGAAGTTCTTGTATCCCTTATTGAGAAGCAAAGAACGAATCTCCGTGGCTCTATCCAGACTCAGTTTCTTTTTCTTGAATGAATTTTCACCATTATCATAGTTATAAGCATAAATGGCTATTTTATTTTGTTGCGGATTCTCAAAAGAGGAAATCAAAGAGATAATCTTTTGTGCATTTTCTTCAGAAATTTCATAAGAACCTTCGGCAAAGCGAATTTCTTCTTTATCGTCATCTGTTGACTGAGAAGAAGACTGAGGTATAAGCGGCTGTATTACTTTTTCCGTAGCTGGCTTTTCAGCTTGTTGGGGCGTCTTGATTTCTGCTTTAGATTGAACTGCCGGCACAACTGCTTCAGGCTGAGTTGTCGTCTTTTCCTCTTTAAGAGATTCGGCTTGAGGAGCCGGGGTAGTCTCTTTTACTTCCGATTGAGATTTTTCAACAGGTATTGTTTCTGCCTTAGGAGCTGGTTTTGTTACCGATTGAACTTGTTCTGACTTTTGCTCTGGACTTTGAAGTTCCGCAGTTTTGGGTTCAGTCGAAACTTTTTCCTCTAATACAACCTTTTCTTCGCTCTTTTGAGGTTGTTGAAGCGAATTTAAAGCCTGAGAGGCTTCTGTTGAAATTTGCGTTTCAGACTTTATATCTGCTTCTTTCTTTTCAGCCAGAGGTTGAGGAACAGCCGGTGCTTGAGGGAGAATATCTAGCTTTTCTTCTGCAATCTTTGACTTTTGAACTTTTACTTCAGCCTTAATCTCCGAAGATTTTGCTTGTTTTTCAACCTTTTGTTTCTGAGACTTTGAAGATTGCTTTTTAGCTTTCTTCTTTTTGGCTTTTTTTACCTTTGGAGCTGAAGATGTATCTTTTTTGACAATTGGAAAAAGAGGTTGAGTTTCAACAAAAAGCGAATCGCCCGGTTGCAAATTATTCAATACTGACAAATCAACATAAGAATCGTCGGCAGCTTTGACTTCAAAAGCACCAACAAGCATCAGCGTACAAAGTGATACGCCAAGCATTTGTTTTATTCTCATCCTCATTCTCCCTCTTGTAATTATTTTGACAATAATTCGCCTAACTTACGACCTAATTCGTTATTAACGGCCATTAAATTACCGGAATTCAAAACCAAATTTAAGTTTTCAGTTCTTTTATCGGCTTGGTCAATGTCATAAACATAACCACCGGCTTCTTTAACCAGCAAAATGCCGGCAGCATAGTCTGCTAACTTATTGCCACGGCTAACGGCTCCGTCAAATTTACCGGAAGCAACATAAGCCAAGTCCAAAGAACAACAACCTGAAATACGCAAGTTGTCAGTTGCCGCGACAATTTTTTGCTGCAGAGAATCGTATTCTTTGACATCCTTTTGGTAGCTAACGAGTGTTGCAATCAAAGCATCTTGCAAGTCCTTGCGAGCTGATACTCTCAAACGCTCATGATTACGGAAACCTTCCTTATAAGCGCCTTTGCCTTTTTCAGCAAAATAGAGGTTATCTGTTGCCGGATTATAAATAATTGCCGCGGTTATGGTGTTGTTTTCATAAACAGCAACATTGATGGCAAAGCAAGGAATTCCTCTTGAAAAATTGCTCAAGCCATCAATCGGGGAAACAATATAGCAATTGTGCCCGCTTAATTTTTCGGCATCGGAAATTATCGGATAATCCGGATGGATTTTGCCTAATTCGACTTGAAGGGCTTTTGAGACTTTGCCGTAAGAGGCAACCACAAATTCCTTATAGCCTTTAACCGATGATTGTAATTGTTCAATCTCGCTGAAGTCGCGATTAAGAGAGCCGGAGGCCTTTTTAACCGCATTTATCAGCAAAGAAAGATTTGGGGAAAGATAAGACATTATTTTGCTCTCTCTACATAGTTGGCTTCAGCCGTTCCGACAACGATTTTATCACCGACTCCGATAAACGGCGGAACAGTTGTGCGTACACCGTTATCCAAAATTGCCGGTTTGTAAGATGAAGCGGCAGTTTGTCCTTTAACAACCGGCTCGGTTTCAACTACTTCACAAATTACTTGTTGCGGCAATTCTACTGAAATCGGTTTACCATCAATAAAGCTGATGATTACTTGCATACCATCGGTCATGAACGGACGGCTATCGCCCAAGATATCTGAAGGCATTGAGAATTGATCAAAAGTTTCGCTATCCATAAAGGTTAAGCCGGTTGCATCTTCAAACAAGAATTGGCAATCTTTTTCTTCTACCATCAATTTTTCTACAGTATCTTCTGTACGAAAACGTTCGTTGGTTTTGGTACCTTCTTCAACCGATTTCATTTCAACTTGCATAAATGCACCGCCTTTACCCGGTTTAATATGCATTGCTTTGGTGATGGTCCATGGTTTGTTTTTATATTCAATTACCCAACCGATGCGAATAGAACCTGCGAGTTGTTTCATTTATTATCTCCGTATTTACAATTTTATTTTTGATTTTTTAATTTCGTTAAACTTTCAATGAAATGTTTATCAAGAACTTAATCTAATCTTTGTTTTTTAGCAACAAAAAAGTTATACTCTTTGTCAGATATTATTACGATATCACATTCAAAATCTGAAAAAGAGACATCATCTTCCCTTAAAAGCACCGCTGATTGTATCAAAAACAGCTCGTTATACCATTTAACCAATTCGGCAACTTGTGGCTGTCCGTCCTTCCAGGCCTGAAAAATCAGAAAATCAGGTTCAGCCTCGCTGATAATCATGGCTTCATGTCGGCGATTGCGTGTTATGGCCCCAATGATGGCATCTTTACCCAATTGCTTGCGCAAATCATCAATAAAAGCTTTTGCGTGCGGCGTTTGGCTCATATCTACAATAACTCCGTCCAAAGCTAAGTCTTGGCAAAGTTCAAGAGCCTTATTCCCTATACTTAAAATTATTTTTCCTTGCGTCTTTAGCTGATTTGCCAAGTTTTTATTTAATTCTTTTGGCAATTCCGAATCGAGCACGAAGCACTCAATTTCCGAACTATCTATCAAATTTTGATTTTCTTCCGAGAGACGGACAATAAACTTTTGCATAACCTGCCTTTGATGCTTGAATTAATTTGAGGAATAAGTATTATCTTAAGAATAATAAAAGATTAATCTCTAAATTGGAAGTATATTTTTGTTATGACAGAAAAAAATTCCGAACTCCCGCTGACGAATTCCGCCTTGGAGAGTTTACACCAAGCTCTTGATAAACTTAACGGCGTTCTCAACGACAAATCTCAACAAATTGAGCAATCTCAAAAACTTTATAAAAAAGAACTTGATGAACGTGAAAAACAACTCAATTTGCTGAAATCTTCTTCGCAAAATATTATGAACAACATTAATTCGGTTATTTCGAGATTAGATAAAGTATTGGAAAACGATGGCTCAAGTTACGATAACAATTAACTCGCGCGAATATGCCGTGGCTTGTGAAGACGGTCAAGAAGTGCGTATTTTGCAACTCTCCCGCCTGCTGGATGAAAAAGCCAGAATGATTACGGGCGGCAGTTTGCAAGTCAACGAAAATATGTTGCTCGCCATGGTCGGATTATTATTAGCCGACGAATTAACCGAGCTCAAAAAAGGTGCGCCGGTGGTGGCTGCTCCTCAGCCTGTGGATAACACCAGACTCCTTGATTTAGATAAGTCTCTGGCCGAAAATTTGCAAAATCTGGCGCAACAAATAAATTCTGTTGCAAATAAAATCGAATCATTGTAATCTATCCTCATAGGAGGGAAGCTGTCTGTTGCGTGTTTCCGCAGATCTTCCGAGCCAACGTTATTTTTTAGGGAGCTGTCCCTGAACTGACCCTGGTCTTTTTATATGGCACCCACCTTGTTGAGAAGCGGTTCGATAAGAATGTTTTGATACGATCAGACGGCCCCTCCGATTAGTGATTAACCTATATAAAAACTCCGTTATTTCGGAGTTTTTTTGTGTAACTTCTTTGAAAGACAACGTTTTGAGAATTATCTATTGCGGTGATGTGGTCGGTAGAGCCGGCAGAGATGTGGTGTTAAATAACTTAAGCAAATTAAGAAACGACTATAAAGCCGACGTGATTATCGTTAATATTGAGAACGCCGCTCATGGTTTTGGCGCAAGTCCCTCTATTTGTCGACAATTTTTAGATGCAGGCGTTGATGCTTTGGTGACGGGAAACCATGTTTGGCAACAAAGAGACCTCATTCCTTTTTTGGGTGAGTGCAAAAAAATCGTTCGTCCGCTTAACTATCCCGAAGGTCTGCCCGGACATGGCGCTATTGAAATTGAGCTTGCAAACGGCAAAAAAGTTCTCGTTATGCAACTCTTGGGACGCTTGTTTATGGAAGCGGTTGATTGTCCGGCTCAAGCTGCTGACAAAGTTCTCAAAAACTATACCTTAGGTAAAAACATTAACGCGATTTTTGTTGACATTCACGCAGAAGCCACCGCTGAAAAAATTGAAGTCGGACATTATTTGGATGGTCGTGTTTCTGCCGTTATCGGCTCGCACACTCATATTCCAACGTCTGATTTTTGTATTCGAGACGGCGGAACTGCCTACCAGACCGATGTCGGAATGTGTGGTGACTATAACTCGGTTATTGGCTTTGATAAAACAGAACCCGTCAATCGTTTGCTTCGCAAATATACCGGAGGGCGTCTGACACCGGCTAAAGGTCCGGGAACCCTTTTCGGCGTAATGATTGATGTGGATGACAAAACAGGAAAAGCGCTCAATATCGAGCAACTTAAACTTAATTAACCCTTATACCGGTATAGATTTTGCTGTCGTCGGGAATATCTTTGCCAATTCCTGACTTTAAGATATCCATTTTTACAAAACCCATTTCGCCGTTATCTAGCATAATTCTGGCCCATTCTTGATTTGGCGTATAGCCCGTTAGGCGTACGGTGGTTTTGGCTTTTAATGTGGCCAATTTATCAAATTGTTCGTCTGGCCCATACATGACCTCGCAGCTTTGGGTAACATGATATAATTTTTTCAAATCCGTGGTATCAACCGGAATATCCAATACTTTTGAAACCACAACGTCATCTACCCCTCGACCGTCATTAAATCTGACCTGTTGGAAATAGGTTATATCATTATTGCGCGCAAAATATTTATTAAACTCTTGCCAATTCATAACGCGTGTGGATACACCCATCATCAACACTAACGCAATTATCGCCGGCACTATTAACTGCAAATTTTTTAATTTACCATAATCCCAATTCTTGATAGCGTTCGGAGCAATTTGCGTTGGTGGTAAAGTACGAATAAAACACTCTATTAATTCTTTTTGGTATGGATTTGCATAGTTCATTGCCAATTTAGCAGACATTAGGGCTTGAGAGTTTTTGTTTTCTTGGGCATAGGCTATCATATTATGAACCAAGAGTTTGAGATTGTCGAAAGTATTCTCCCCTAGGTGGCGATAATTGTCGGTGATGGCCTGAATATTATGTGCAAGCCCAGGAATATTCCACCAACCTAAAGTCCAATTGAGCAGTGAGTTAGATAAGACGTGTTTTTTGGCTTCTTCGTAATCGCAAACTTCCGGAACAGATTTATCCGTAAAACTTACCAATTTTCCGATAACTTGCCTTAATTTTATGGTTCTTAAATTGACTTCTTCTTGCCCTTTGTGATTGGTATAAATTTTCAGCGCATTCATCGGCGGAAAATTCTCAGAGGTATAAATTTGTGATAATAAATCATATTTCAATCTTTGCGTTTCATCACTAATTACATCATAGGCTACCGAGATTTTTTGGAATATTTCTACCGCTTCCGCACTGGTGTTATAATCGGGGTGCCATTTTTTGGCTTGCTCTCGATAGTTCTTTTTGATTTCTGCTTCTTGGGCGGTTGAGGATACGCCTAAAACGGCATAGTAACCCAAAGGGTCTGTTGTTTGCGGTATCATATCAATATTCCTTCGGACAAAGTCTTATTTTCTTCATCTTCGCTGATTTTGATAAAATTTTCCTTAACATTTATTTTTATTGTGCCGGCATAATCCAATTCATGCAGTGTATTTTTATAAATTCGCATTAAATTGGCGCATAAATCATTGCCAACATATTTTTCGGTGCGAATTATCAAATCAAAGCGGCGCTCACGGACAAGAGAATAACCATCAAACTGAAAGCGCCCCAAACGTGTGAAATTGGTATCTATCAAAAAGCGCGTGCCGTATTTTTGGCGTGAGGAATTTTGGTTTTCTTCCTCATCTTCATTATATTTTTTTACTGCCAAACGGATTTTTTCAATATTCTCGCCGGTGTAAAACGGAATTTCCACCATTCTCCAAGTCGGCGTCTCTCTTAATGTGGCATTTAGACTTTGGCTTAATTGTTGCAGTGCCTCTTTGCCATCGGGACCGGACGAGAGAACCAGCTCTGAGAGTTGAGGTCCTAACCATTCTTTGACCTCTTGGTGCACAGCCGCTTTCACAAAATTGCTCAGGTTGGACAAGAGTTGTTTGTTTGGGGTCGGCAATTTAGAAACAACTTCTTGCTTAATATCCGGCGGCAAAGGAAGGTTTTTAAGCGTTTCTAAAATATTTTTGGAAGAGATTGGCTGCTCTTTATTCAAAACTGGCAGAGATGCCATATCTTCCAGCAACTTCGCACTAGCCGATAAGGTATCAAGCACCTCTGTCGGCAAAGTTTTAACCGTGATGTTTTTGACCACCAGTTCTATCGGCAAATTGTTTTCTAACTTGAGCGGGGTTTGGCTCACAACCTCGCCTAACGGGGTTTGAAATGAGGTGAGCCCGATATCTGCTCTGGTTTGGGTGATGGCTGGGAAAGTTTTGCCTTGCAAAGATTGCAGAGCTGACAATATGCTTTTGGTATCTCCTGAGTCAAGAGCCGTTTTTAAGTTAAGCAAGGCAGTTTGCGTGTCTTGAGGCAAAGGTTGTGAGGATTGTGTAGAGGAATTTACTTTGCTAAAGGCAAATTCTAATTTGCCATCGGCAATCAAATTTTGCACTTCCGGAGGCAAGTTATTTTCTCCGCTCAACGAAGTGAGTATCTTGGGCAAGCTCATCTCATGCAATGTAATTTCAGGGCGAACCGAGTTTTCGTTCCCCGAAATAATCACCGGTGCGGTTTGGGGTTTAGATAACGTCTCAGTACCAGAAGTTGGCACTTTGTTTGGGGCAATAAATTTTTCGGGCGATTGGTTATTAATGCTCACAAACTTAAAGCTAAGTTCGCCTTGATGATTATTCAGAACTTTGATTTCCGCGGGAAGTTCTCCTGCCTCTAAAGCATTGGGCTGAGGAATTTGATTAGAATTTAATTTGAGGGGAATTTCTAAGGTTTGATTATTAATCTCAATTTTGACTGAGAGGTTCAAATTTCCTTGCGAGAGTGAGGGCAAGGTAATTTGCAAGTTTGTTCCCGGTTTTATTCCCTCCAAAACCGTGCCAGAACTATCTATTGAACCATTGGGAAGCGTCGTTTCTGTTCCGGTGGAAATATCTGGCGTGGTAATTGGAGGAATTATGGTGCTCATTTCTTATTCAGTCAATAGTTTACGGGCAATGTTAATGACGTCTTCTGAAGCCTCAGAGGTAGGATAGCGATTCATCAGCGGGGTTTGGTTGCGGATAGCATCACGCACACGGGCATCCCTTCTGATGATGCCTAACAAAGGCGGATTAATTTTTAAGAAATTGGTGCAGGCTTTGAGCAAAGTATCATACGTTCTTTGACCTTCACGCAATGAATTAGCCTGATTTATCACCACATTGATATTGGATTTTGGGTACTGCATCGACATGATTTTGATAAATGCGTAGGCATCGGTTAAAGATGTGGGCTCATCGGTGCATAATACAATGATTTTTTCGGCCATGCTGGACAAGATTCTGATTGGTTTTTCAACCCCTGCGCCCATATCCAAAATCACTTTATCATAAGAGGAGGCCAGCAAAGATAAATCCTCGCCCAAAATTTGCAGACGACCTATCGGCATAGAGGCTAAGCCTGCTGAGCCTGAACGTCCGGCAATAATATCAAAACGGGTTTTGTCGCAATGCTGAATTACCTGATTGAGCGTTTTGGAACCGGCTACAACACTGCCTAAATCATCTTTTACCAAAAGACCCAACTGAATATCGACATTGGCAAGACCTAAGTCGCCGTCAAAAAGCAAGGTCTTTTGTCTGAAACCACTCAGAGCTTGTGCCAAAGTGATTGAGAACCAAGTTTTGCCAACGCCTCCTTTGCCTGAAGCTACGGCAATCATATTGCGACCGCGGCGAAGACTGCGCGGGCTTGTGCCTCTGGGCATGATTTTTAATTCTTCTTGTTTCTGTTCCATGTTAATTCCCAATCATGACAATATAAGTTTTGATAAATTTTTGGCAGTTATCGGCGCCATACCGCGAGCAATGCTGGAGCTGACGCTTGCGGCACAAAAGCCCATGCGACAACAACCGGCTATGGATAAGAGTGACCCTATGCGGCGGGTTAAATCTAACCTGGTGGGGAGTAAATATTTGACCCCGAATTGATTAAATATTTCAGCTATTTCCACCGCCTCAAAAGAGTTTTTTCCGGCGTCAACCGTCAAAATTATATCGCTTTTGATAGCTTCGGTTTGATTGTGCAGATTATCAATCTCGCTTTGAATAAACGGATTAACCCCCGGTGTATCAATCAAAATCAGCTGGTAAGTTCTTTTGGCTGAACGCACGGCCTCATATAAACTCCTCTCGCCTTTACAAAAGAAAAAGTCCGTTTCCAATATCTTGGCAAAGGCTTCCAGCTGGTTATTGGCGCCGGCGCGGACATTATCGGTGGAGATAATACAACTTTTTAATCCTTCAAAGCGGGCTTGCGTGGCTACTTTGGCAATTGTAGTGGATTTTCCCGAACCAGGGACGCCCATAAACATCTTAACCGGACAAGTTAAATCCAAAAGAGAGCCAAATTTAAACATCTCTCTAAAGCAAGACATTACCAATCTGTGCTCATCTGATATACCATGTTCCAAGCTCAGATTACGGCAATAGGCTAAAATTCGTTCGCTGACAACCGGTATGACGCCGTGATAGTCTAAACAATCTCTTAAATGTGTGTCATCAAACCGTTGACGGCTGGGAATAATTTCTAACTCGTCGGCTGAATTAAAGTCGATATTCTCTTTTTCATCTAAGGCGGCAACAACTTTAACCAAGCCGTTTTCGTTTTCGGTTGAGATGATTATGGCATCAGGGCCCAACTCATTTTTGATGAGGAGCATGGCTTCAGATATGCTGGCGGCGACATAATTTTTTAGGCGCATGGCTTAAGTTCCTTATATCTGACCAACCGTTTTTATCTTGGCTTTGGGGTGAATTTCGTTTTGCGACATAACAACCGTTAAAGGACGGAAACGTTCAATGATTGAACGAACAAACGGGCGTATTGCCGGACTGGTGAGCAATACTGCCGTTTCTCCTTTAATTGCCAAATCTTCCATAACATGGCGTACTTTGGTAATAAAGGCTTGCAGAGCACTCGGAGCCATGGCCAACTGGCGGTCATCTCCCTCACCGACTATGGCTTCGGCAAAGGCATGTTCCCATTCGGGTGAAAGTGTGACGAGCGGAATAACCCCTAATTCATTGGCGTTGGCATTGGAGAGTTGGCGTGCCAGACGGGTGCGAACATGCTCAGTTATCATCATCAGGCTATGGGTAGAAGCAACAGCTTCGGAAATACCTTCCAAAATGGTTGGCAAATCGCGAATAGATACTCTTTCTTGCAACAGATTTTGCAAAATTCTTTGAACGGCGCCAAGGCTGACTTTGCCTGGGATGAGCTCTTTGATGAGTTTTTGGTGTTCTTTATCCAATTCATCCAAGAGTTTTTGCGTTTCGGCATAAGACAAGAGCTCTGGCATATTATCTTTTACAAGTTCCGTAATATGGGTGGTAACAACCGTTGCCGGATCGACGACCGTATAGCCCCTAAACATAGCCTCTTCACGGTATGATTGGTCAACCCACATGGCTTTCAGGCCAAAAGTCGGTTCGGTAGTGGCCTCGCCTGGCAAAGTTATCGGTTCGCCTCTCGGGTCCATAACCAATAATTGGGTCGGTCTTAACTCGCCTTTACCGGCTTTAACTTCTTTGATGTAAATATTATACTCATTCGCCTCTAACTGCATATTATCTTGAATACGGATTGAGGGCATGACAAATCCCAATTCCGCAGCCAGAGCTCGGCGCAGAGCTTTGATTTGGTCGGTTAATTTACGGTTGGTTTCCTCATTGATGAGCGGGAGCAAACCATAACCAATTTCAAGACGAATCAGGTCAATGCGCAAAACATTGGCAATTGGCTCATCTGCCGCTTTGGTGAGGGCGCCTTGTTTCTTTTCTTGCTCTAAGACCTCAGCTGCTTTTTGCTGGGCAATTTTTTGCTGTTTATCCAAATAATAAGCCGTGGCTCCGGTGAGCGTTCCTAACAACATAAACGGAACAGCCGGAGTACCCGGCAACATTCCCAAGGCAAAAGCCAAGAAAGCACTCATACCTAAGGCTTTCGGATAATTGGCAACTTGCTCAAACAAAACTTTATCGGTGGAATCGGTCATACCTGCTTTGGAAACCAAAATACCGGCAGCTACAGAAATAATTAATGCCGGAACTTGGGATACCAAGCCATCACCAACCGTTAAACGCGTATAAGCCTCGCCTGCCGCCGAAAAGCTCATATCGTTTTGAACCATACCGATAATAATACCGGCAACAATATTAATAAAGGTAATAATCAAGCCGGCAATAGCATCTCCTCGTACAAATTTGGAGGCACCATCCATGGCTCCGTAGAAAGCACTTTCTTTTGACAAATCTTCGCGGCGGGCTCTGGCTTCATCTTCGGTGATAAGTCCTGATGACAAGTCCGCATCAATCGCCATTTGTTTACCGGGCATAGCATCTAATGCAAAGCGGGCAGCAACTTCAGCAATACGTCCCGAACCTTTGGTGATGACCACAAAGTTGACGATGACCAAAATGGCAAACACAATCACACCAATCACAAAGTTATTGCCCATGATAAATCCACCAAAGGCAGCTATCACTTCACCGGCGGCATCGGGTCCCTGATATCCTTTGGATAAAATCAATCTGGTGGAGGCTAAGTTCAAGGACAAGCGATACATGGTGGTGATTAATAATACCAGCGGGAAAGCGCTAAACTCATTTGGCTTTTCAATAAAAATTGCCGTCATCAATACCAAGCAGGATATTGTAATGGATAAGGATAAAGCAATATCCAACAACCACGCCGGCAACGGCATAATCAAGATGACCAACATCAAAATAATTGATAATGCAAAAAAGATATCTCCCCTTTTGGTGGAGGCTATCAATAACTCCTTAAAGCTTTTACCGCCAAATGCGGAAGCATTATTTGCTATCTTTTTTGCCATTGGTCAGTCATATCCTAGTTTTCGGGGATATCAAACCCTTCTTCCTGATATTGTTTAAGTTTGTTTCTGAGTGTGCGAATCGAAATGCCTAAAATATTGGCTGCAACCGTGCGATTACCAAGCGTGTGTTTGAGCGTATCAATAATCAAATTACGCTCCATGCTGGCGACGGTTTTACCGACAAATTCACCACCGCTCATCACTTCGCCCTCTTGAGGTGCAGAAATTATTGAATCAATGTCATCTAAAAGGACGGCATCTTCATCAATCTTTTCACCGGTGCTGAGCAAGACGGCACGATGAACCGTATTTTCCAATTCACGAACATTACCCGGCCAGAGATAGTTCAGCAATTTTTCTTCTGCCTTTGGGGTCATCTCTTTTATCGGTAAATCGTTTAACTCAGAATATTTTTTAACAAAGTGTTTGGCCAAAACAACAATATCATCTTTGCGGTCTTTGAGCGGCGGAATATTTATATTCACAACATTTAAGCGGTAATACAAGTCTTGACGGAAAGTACCATTCTTAACACATTCATCTAAATTGCGATTAGATGTAGCGATAATTCTTACATCAACTTTTATCGGAGCTTTGCCTCCGATACGGTCGATTTCTTTTTCTTGAATGGCACGAAGCAATTTGGCTTGAATTTTGATATCGGTTTCTGAGATTTCATCAAGCAACAAAGTTCCGCCAGAGGCTTCCTCAAACTTACCGATACGGCGTGCAACTGCCCCCGTGAAAGCGCCTTTTTCATAACCGAAAAGCTCAGATTCCAATAAGGTTTCCGGAATAGCGGCACAGTTGATGGCAACAAATTTTTTATTAGCCCGCTTGGAATTATCATGAATAAAACGTGAAAAGATTTCTTTACCGGTTCCTGATTGTCCGGTCAGTAAAACATTGGCCTCAGACGGAGCAATCTGTTTGGCCATTTTCAAAACCGCTTCGGTCTTTTTATCGCCATAGATAAGTGCATGATTTTCACGCGTGGCTGCAGCTAAAACCGCACCAATCAACTCAGGATCAGGCGGTAACGGAATATATTCTTTGGCACCGGCTTTAATGGCTTTGACCGCTAATGAGGAATCATTGGCAACACCGCAAGCTACAACCAAGACATTAATACGCTCTTGCTCTAGTGAAGAAATAAATTTATAGACATCTAGCTTAACATCTATCATAACCAGCTCAATGGCTTTGCCGGAGCGCAAAACCTCCAAACCGGCTTCCTCAGTATCAGCTAAAGTGACATGACCACCTTGCTGAACGGCAATTTTGCTTGCCGCACCAATTTGTCCTTCTAATGTGCCGACTATCAATAATTCCATCGTTTACCTGCTATTTGGTCGGGGTCTTCACAATTTCAGTCATGGTGATACCCAGCTTGTCGTCAACGACTACAACTTCGCCTCTGGCTACCAGATTATTATTTACATAAACGTCGATTGCTTCGCCTACTTTACTGTCCAACTCTATAATTGCTCCTTTGTTGAGTTTTAAGAGCTGGCTTACTTTCATTTTGGTTTTACCTAAAATAGCCGATACTTTAACCGGAATATCATAAACAGCTTCCAAATCGCTGGCAGAATTCGGAATATCAAAATCATCCATTTGGTTGTCTTTTTTCAATACCGGTTCATCATCCAGTATTGCGCTTTCGCTTAATTCATCCAATTCAATCTTATCTGTCATGTTTTATCTCCGGTTTTGTATTTTCTTCAGCTGTAAGAAATTCATCAACTTTGGCTAATTGCTGCTTGCCGTTGAGTTCTATTCCGCCTTTGTCCCATTCTATCCGACAATCACTTTTTGCCAAGAGTGAATCTTTATGAAGAGCTATCTTTCCTTCAAAATCATAACTCTTTGCCAGCGAGGCTATCTTTTCTTGGGCATATGATATAATATCTGGATGAATATAGAAAGACAATTTTGATTCATTCTTAAAATTGTTGAAATTATCCTCTATAAACTTGGATACTAAATTAGCTGCCTCTTTAGCCTGCAAAGTTGGAACTAATTTTTTGACAACCGTTCTTATAACCTCGATTGATTGATTTTCAAGCTCTTTTTGAAGACTGTCTCGATTATCCAGCAAAGTTTGCAATTTTTGAGAAATATCCATCAATAAAGAGGTTACTTCAGCATCTATGCCTTGCTGTGAGTTTTTGAAACCTTGCTCATAACCCTCGGTGCGAGCGGCATCAACTTTCTCATCTAACTCTTCCTGACTATAGCTTGGTTCTGGCTCGGGTTCTGGCTCCGGCTCAGGTTCTGACTCTGGCTCCGGCTCTGGCTCAGGCTCCGGCTCGGGCTCCGGTAACGGTTCAGGTTCAGGTTCCGGCTCTGGAATAGGTTCTAAAATATCAACGGGAATTGGCTCTTCAATTTCGGGCTCTGGCTCAGGCGATAAAGAGTTTACGTCTTCTTCAGGCAAATCCGCTTCGGGTTTTGTCTCAATCACAAAATTATCAAACATAAACTTCTTAAAATGTGCCATTGCTATCCTTCTAGTAAATCAACTCGTCGCTGTCTTTACCTTCACTAATGACGATTTCACCATTATTAGAAAGCTCTTTGGCGGCCGTAACAATGTATTGTTGAGCCTCTTCAACATCACGCAGACGTACAGGGCCCATAGCCTCCATATCTTCTTTTAATATCTTACCGGCACGTGAAGACATATTATTGAAGAACAAATCTTTAATGGTTTCAGACGCACCCTTCAAGGCAACGGCTAATTTATCCTTATCAATATTACGCAGTAAGATTTGAATACCTTGAGCATCGATACGGATAAGATCTTCAAAGGTAAACATAAGTGATTTAACTCGTTCGGCAGATTCACGATTACGTTCTTCCAAGGCTTCCATAAAGCGGCTTTCGGTGTTTCTATCCAATGAGTTAAAGATATCAGCAATTAATTCATGAGAATCGCGACGTGTGGACTTAGACAGGTTGCTCATAAATTCTTTACGCAAAGTCTTTTCCAAACCATCCAACACCTCTTTTTGAACCGAATCCATACGTATCATACGCATAACGATTTCCATCGCAAAGTTCTCTGGCAATAAGGCTATAACTTTAGCCGCATGCTCGGCTTTAATTTTTGATAAAATAACAGCGATGGTTTGTGGGTATTCATTTTTCAAATAGTTGGCTAAAACATGCTCGTTTACGTTACCCAACTTATCCCACATCGTACGACCAGCAGGACCTCTGATTTCTTCCATGATAGTAGAAACTCTGTCTTTATCCAAAGCTTTAGAGAGTAATCTTTCCGTGGTTTCATATGTACCAACCAATGACCCCGTACTGGAAACTTTATCAACAAATTCAGAAAAAAGTTGTTCAACAACTCCAGAATTAACCTTGCCTAAGCTAGCCATAATTACTGAGAGCTCTTTAATTTCCTCATCATCCATCAGAGAAAACATTGCGGCAGAACGATCTTCGTCTAAGGATAACATCAATATGGCTGCCTTTTGTTGACCAGAAAGGATATTATAATCATCTATTACGTTTTGTTTCATCAGATAATCTCTTCTTTAATTGTTATCATTGGAATAGAGCCAGCCGCGGATAACATTGACCGCCGCATCAGGATTCTTCTCGACTATTTCATTGACTTTCTTCAATGATGAAACTTTTACTCGACCATCTATCTTATTTAAGTTTATTAGCTCTTCTACACTTTCATCTGCCTCATTTAAGAAGTTAGAAAGTAATAAATTATCATCTTCAGGATTACTGCCCAGCAGACGACCTTCATTATTGCTGTTTGATACATCAAAGGCATTATTTATTAGAGGTCTGATAACCAGCAATATTACTAATATCGCAACTATGGCAACACCAAAACCCTCCGCTATACGGATTAATTCATCCTTGGTAAATCCCATTATTAATACTTCTTGCACTTCCTCTGTCTCCGGCATCATATTTACAAATCGCATATTTTCTACTTCAACAATATCTCCGCGGTTGGCATCATAACCAACGGAAGACTTTACCAAATTCGTAATTTGTTCCATTTCCTCAGGAGTTCTTGTTCTATAAACCATTTTTCCATCGGAATTCTTCTCATAAATACCATCGACCATCACCGCAACCGTTAAGCGTTTAATTGTTCCGGTATTTTTGACCTTATTGCGAACTACTTTTGAAATTTCATAATTAATTGTCTCTTCCGTTCGAGACGATTGTGATGCGCTTCCGGAATTGGTTGCCATCATATCGCCGTTTGGGATATTTTGAGCTACAGTTACCGGATTTTCATTATCCTTATTGTAGCTTTCTTCCGTTACGGTTGCTTGCGAACGAACGACCTGAGTATCGGGATCATAAATTTCCTCTTTGGTAACAACTTGATCAAAATCCATCTCCAAATTTACTTGAGCGCGAACTTTTCCTTCTCCAATAGTACGCTCCAACAAATCTTGCACCTGAGAGCTCATTTTACGCTCTTGCTCCAAGCGCATGATTTCATTATTGGCCGCATTCATAGTTTCTTCATCTTCATAATTTTTGGTCAGCAAATTACCAAAATTATCAACAATTGCCACATTTTTAACATCTAATTTGGGAACAGACGCCGCGATTAATTTTTGAATCGCTTGAATACTCTTAGCGCTCAGAGGCCCTTCGACTGTTTTAATTACAACCGAGGCGGAAGGCTTTTGCTCCTCTCTTGAAAACATTTCTCTTTTAGGCAAAACTAAATGGACTCTAGCATTTTTGATATTATCAACCGAACGAATCGTACGAGCTAATTCTCCTTCAAGAGCCCTCACCAAATTTACATTTTGAACAAAATTAGTAGAACCCAGTGCATCTGTATGATCAAAAATTTCATAACCAACGTTTGAACCATTTGATCCCATGGCAATTTCGGCCGTATCGACTCTCAGGCGGTTTACGTCTTCGGCCGGAACTTGAATCTCGGTTCCGTTTTTGGTGAGCTTATATTTGACGTTATCAGCCTCTAATTTGGTAACTATCTCTTTAGCTCCATCCATTTCCAAATCCGTATATAGAACTACATATTCCGTATCATTTACACGAGCAATCATGTAGCCCAAGAAGCTAACCAAAAATATTATAACTGCGGCGATGGCAGCCAATCTGCCAGGCGACAAGTTCTTTATTGTTTGCCAAAAATTATTCACTTTGAGACCTATTTTTTCTAGTTAAACGTCTAATTACCTTATGATTAGCTTAATTTTACATTTAAGGAAACGATATTTTTAAATATTCACAGCGTTATCTTTTACCAAACCCTCTAAAAGCCCCGTCGTTAAACGGCGGGGCTTACTTTAGGAGGTTAATTTTATTTGTGCAAATCTTTATGAATCAGCCTATGTCATACGAGTTAATTCATCAAGCATTTCATCTGCCGTCGTGATAATCTTGGTGGCGGCTGAGTATGCACGTTGGGTAACAATCATGTTAGAAAACTCTGTTGCCAGGTCGGTTTTTGAGGTTTCCAATGCACCAGAAGTAATTTCTCCTGCACCATTGGTTCCTGCCATTTTTAACAAAGCTTGACCTGAAGCATCGGTTTCAATCCAAGCATTACCAGTCAGAGATTCCATACCTTCCGGATTGGCAAAAGTTGCTAACGGAAGAATAGCAATCGGTCTGGTTTCACCGTTATCAAACAGAGCTGTAACCACACCATTTTCACTAACTTGTACACCTGCGTAACTACCAAATTTTGCACCGTCTTGTTTGATATAGTTGGTGGTGAAGTTACCCGACAGGTTGGTCAGACCATCGTTGGTGCCGACGTTACCCATATTTAAGGTAATCGGAGTACCATGCCCGCTTTCGCCGGTCATATTTTCAGCACCATTCGCCCATTCAATTTCCATAGAATTTACCCAAAATTCTTTTGGTGTACCATCTGAGTTAAAACGAACAGCCGGAACGATTGAACCTTGTTGGTCTTCTGTCGTATTGGTTTTGAAGGTGCTGCCGATGGTGACATTCTTATTTTGGATGGAGCCCCAGGCACCGTCTTTATTACGAACAACACCATCAATGGCAGTACCTAAGTTTTGAGTATCAATCGTGATATCCCCGCCAGATGATGAAGGCAAAATCTCTAAAGACATACCACTAGCTACAAAGCGGTTTGGCTCAGTTGCAGTACTATTCAAGGCATTTGCTAATGCGGATACTACACCTGTTGGATCAACATCTCCACCAGAAATGTAATCAGAAATATCTACTTGCAGCGGATTGTCTGGAGCAGCCGTATTAGAGAAGGTATAAGTTTGACCATTAATGGTAATGGATTTATTCAAATAATCAGCAGCTGTCGTACTTGTAAAGTCAATACGAGCACCATTTTTGATATCATCATCAATTTGCGGAATATCAAAGATACCTGTCGGCAAGCCTGTATCGGCACGTGGGTTAACCGCACTTTGAACGCAAGCCAAAGTTTTGCTGGCATCAATTGTTAATGCTGAACCCATGGTTGATTGAACAATACTGATTTTGTTTCCATCAGCAGAAAAACGTCCGGCAGAAGGCATATTAGCTTTCAATGCGGCTTCAAAGTTTTTAACAAAGTCATCAATAGATACAACTTGTTTGCTGATTTCGACCGGAATATTGGCGCCAACATAACCATCTGCATTATTAACAAATTCAAAAGTATAGGTTTCGCCTGTTCCTGCATCGGTAATGCTAATCGTAGAACCATTTTGCGGAATAGAGGTAAACTCTAATTGTCCTGCCGCATAATAGACATCGGCGTTGATATCGTTGCCGTTTTCGGTATTACCCGTCATAACAACTGAAGCGGCACCACTTGGAATAGAGCTTCCCATAGACCATCCATTTGAGCTGGTTTTGGTAAATTCTAAGCTCAAGTTGCTGGCATTTCCCAAACTATCATAAATCAAAGCGGAAATTTTTTCCTTACCACCAGCTGATGCATTGGTCGGGTCGAATATAGGAGCGCTAGATGGTAAATTTGCCCCCATGCTGATTTGTTGAGTAGCTGTGGCCGTACCACCAATTGTTGAAAGATTAATCGGACGAAGGTTACGGCTATCAATAATGTTATCATTAATATAAACTGTTTTACCGCTGGCATCATAATAAGCCTTCATATAGTTAATGCCGTTTACATTAACAACGCTGGCGTTCGGATTTCCATCCCACGGCAGCAATGACCAACCTTGCGCATAGAATCCGCCGGTATTGACCAAATAGCCGTTATCATCCAAACCAAAACTTCCGGCACGGGTATAGGCCCACATATCGCCTTCCCCCGGATTAGCAGCTTGGTTTACAACAAAGTAGCCACTTCCGGTAATTGCTACGTCCGTAGAAATAGAGGTGGAAGACAATAAGCCTTGCGCACTGATTTCTTGGCGCGGACGAGATTGAACACCGCCAGGGGAATACATTGTTGAAGAGGTTTGTTTGGTTACTAAAGTGGAAAACTGGGTATTGGTCACTTTATAACCAATTGTGTTTACGTTTGCGATATTATCGGAAATTGCACCCATTGCACTTGATTGGGCGGCTAATCCCGAAATACCGGACTGTAATGCACCAAAAATACTCATTGTTTTATCTCCTAAAGTCTAAATTATAATAATCCGAAGGTGGCTGCGCGGGCTGCTGCTCCTGCTGCACTGCTTAATACTCTAGCTAAAGTTTCTGTGGCACCGTCTTCTCCGGAGCCTTCGCCCTCACCGTCGCCTCCTTCCGGCGGAGTGCTACCATCTCCATCTTCGTTACCATCTCCTTCTCCGGGTTTATTTGTATCAAAAAAGTCATCCGTACGAACCGTTAAAATATCGCTTAAGTTTGCGGTTACGGCATCGCCTAAGCCGATGTAAACACCATTAGAGTCACTTGCTACACCCGTTACTCTACCAAAGACTGTTGTTGTTACGGTAGCTGCGGTTTCTCCGTTGCCTACTTTGGTAGTTACTTCAATTTGGTAAGCGCCGTCTTCTAATTGGTTACCATCCATATCTTTACCATCCCATTCAAAGTCATGGGTACCGGCTGTAATTTTGCCTTGTTCGGAATAAACAATATTGCCTTCCAAGTCTTTAACTGTAATAACGGCACTTTCTACATTTTTATCTAAGGTATAAGTTGCTTTGGCCATGCCATTTTCCATCGGCATTACATCACCTAAACATTGAGCAACTTTTCCAATATAAGATACAGCCTGAGCACCTAAGTTAGACATATTTAATGATAATAACGAATCTAACTTTGAGTTGGTTTGAATGGCTTGCTCTACGCTGGAATATTGCACCAATTGGTTGGTAAATTCCGCAGTATCCATCGGATCCATCGGATCTTGATATTTTAATTGGGTTGTCAAAAGGGTTAAAAACGTGTTCATATCTGCAGACAATTGATTGCTTGCCTGATTAGTACTTGAACTACCTGTCTGGGTATAACCGTTTATCGCATTAATATCTGTCATGATAGGCCTCCTTGGTTACACTCTGATGTTTAATCCGTTGGCACCGTTCCAACCGCCATTGTACAACGTATCATTTCCGGCTACGTCCATGGCTGTTTCTTGTTCCAGCGCCTGCCCTATAAAGTTACGCAGGTTATTTCTTTCCTGCTCTTGATTTGATTGCCCTTCATTGCGGAAGCTAAAACTCAAGCTTCCTTCATCGGTTTGGAAACCGGCGTCATTAAATGCCTTTTGCAAGCTGGCAATATCTTTTTGCAGCATTTCTGCCGTTTCCGGGCGGCTAGCTACGATATGGGCTTGCAATTTGCCGTCTTTGCCGATTTGCATTTTAACTTCGATATGCCCCAAATCTTCAGGCTTGAGCTGAATTTCTACTTTATCAACGCCTTTAACCGCTGATTTGGTTATATTTACTTTTACTTGGTCAATAACTTCTTTGCTCATGCCTTTATAGACATCCTTAAATGAAGTATTTTGAGTGTCATTAGCGGCAATTTTTGCATTTGAGATATTTTCATGGCCCAAACTTCCGGCTTGGACCATAGTGGTCGTATTGTTATCTAATGAAAGGGAAGCTGCATCATCGGCAACGGAAGTAGCGACATTATTTTGCGCGGCAACAGCACCTGCTAATTTGACTTGAGCTACTTGATTTTGCATCGTTTGAGCATTTTGGCTTACATTGGCACTCGGTGCTTTCATTTCCGTCAGTGGATTAGATTGCTCATCTCCAGACATAATCGCAGACAATACATCGTTTGAAAGATTGCTCTCTTTTACCATACTAGAGTCAACCTTATCGGCAATTTTTTCCTCTTTTACATTTACTTCTACTTTAATTTTGCGATTGCCGCTTACTTCGCTCAATTGCGCAGCTTGTTCATCTAAAACAACATTACCTTCAACATCCAGAGGGAGAACTTCTTTTGTTTCAGCTTCAGCCTGAGCTTGTGTTTTTACAGGTTGGAGTTCCACTCCGTCTGAAACAATCTCAAAAGATTGCATAGCTTCTTGAAAAGCGTTAAATTCAGGAGTTTCAGCCTCCGGCATCATAACGATTGCTTGATTATTTTCGCCATCCATCAGCGAAACAGTTTCAATACCTTGGGCAGACAAAGCGCTTGCCAATTCTTGTCCAGAAACTTGCATTTGTGTTCCGTCTAGCGGATTTACCACCATAACTGTTCCTAATAAAACCAAAGCATCGACAGAAACCTCTTTAACATCTTTTTCTTTCACTAATCCTTCTTCTGTTACGGTTTCGGTCTTACCTTCTTTTTCGCCAGAAGCCACTTTCTCCGAGCTGTTTTCTTTTGTTTCTGAAGGTTCTGTCTTCTCTTTTTGTGAATCCGTTTGTTTATTATCTTCTTTAGATTGAGTTTTTTCCGAAGTATCCTGAGATTCTTTTGTATTATCCGTCTTTGGTTTTTCTGCCTTATTACCCTCAGTTTTTACGGAAGTATCTTCTTTTGCAGAAACTTGGTTATCATAAGAAGACATATCTTTAGAGCTTCCAGCATCAAAGCGTGAAGAGACTTTTTCTTTAACCCGATTGAAATCCTCTTTTACATCCGGTTTAGACACATTGAGACTATCTAAGTTGGCTAAGATGTTTCCAAATTCCATATTTCCAACATTACCAGATTGTATGTTGTTCTTATTCATTTGCAACATACCAAGCAAGCCATTTTTATTTATCTCTTTAATTTCCATCATCAAGTTCCTTAAAGAATTAGTCGTTGCGTAACTATATGCAATATTCGTGCCAAAAAAAATAATACACATAAAAAAAGCACCCCGAGGGGTGCGTAAACTTCAAAGCATAACAAAAAAAATTATTCTAAAAAACTATTCACGTCCTGCTAAGCCTTTGGCTATATTCATATTAATATCAATTAAAATATTCAAACTTTCGGGTTTAGGATCCGCCAAAACATCCATAGTCCGGCGAAAAACAAATAATGCCAAATTCAAAATATTGTTGCGCACTTCTACCGGTTGAGGACAATCTTCTTCCTTCATTGCGCTGGCAATAATCGTCCACAACCTGCGATTTTTATCCAAGGCTTCCTCAAGCTTTCCTTGCTCGGTATCCCAATGTTCTTTTATCATATTTAAAGAAGAAGCAGCCCGAATAAAAGCTCTGCTTTCCAACTCTACTTGATCCATCGATGAAACATCGGTAGCTGAATATTTTTGTGTTTCATTCATCTTTTTACCCATTTGCTAATTCAAATTTAAAACCTTTTTAATATAATTTGGTTAATTTATTATTAGTTTGAGTTTTATTTATTCGGAGATTATCCACAATGCAACATTTTCTTACAAAATTCTTTATTCTGACCTGTTTGTGTACCATCACAGCAAATGCTTTTGCCATGGTCGAAGTAAAATCCGACAAAAACACTCAACTCAAAGAATTGCGCATTACGTCCTTCTTGGACTACCCACCATTTGGCGAAGTTTCTGCTACTTCAAGTGTACCGGAAATGCATACAATTTACAATCAATTTCTTGATAATTTTGCAAAAAATAATTTTTACCATATAGTGTATATTTACAACAAACCCTACAAAGATCTTGTTATAGATGTAATTAGGGGAGAAATAGACCTCATCCTTGGAATTTACTACGACACAGATATATACCACGGCATTGAATATGTTTACCCTTCAATTCTTAACAACCCCATGAGTGTCGTTATGATGCCGAATCGAATCACAGAAGTTCGCTCAATGGATGATTTAAAAAAATTAAAAGGCGGCATGGATTCCAGAGAACATTTAGCTGACTATGTTACAAATACCATGAAAAATTATAACATTGTTTATACCGACAACTCCGAAGATTTATACAAAAAACTATTTACCGGAGAAATTGATTATGTCTTTACAAGCTATTACTATGGAATTGTGCAAACATCTCGACTTGGCATTCGCAGACAGGTAGCTTTTTCCAAACAATCTCTTTGGGATATGCCTTTATTTATTGGTATTTCTAAAACATCAAAACTTCGTAAATCGCTCTATTCCACATTTACCAGAATGTTGAAAAACGACCAATACAGAAAGGATTTAGAACAGCACCTCATTCAAACGCTCCAGCAAGTCGAACAACAAAATCTTGGTGTGGTTCCTCCTAGTTTTGCAAAAAAATAATAAAAGTATAAATTTCTAGGAAAACTTGACCTTTCAATTCAAGTTGTTAAACTATACCTAAATTTTTAACAAATATTGCATAAAGGCAGGAAATTATGGTTCTTTTAGTACATCATCCGGTTTCTCCATTTTCTCGTAAAGTGCGAATCGCCATGACTGAAAAAAAGATGTTGTTCATCCTCAAGGAAGAAGAACCATGGAACCTTTCTCAAAATGTATTTAAACTTAACCCCGCAGGAGAATTACCCATTTACATATATGATGGGAACGTAATTGCCGGAAATTATGCTATTTGCGAATTTTTGGAAGAAATTTCAAAAGACTACAAACTCTTGCCATCAACCCCAAAAGAGCGCGCCGAAGTAAGACGCTTGGTTGAGTGGTTTGACGATAAATTTTATCGCGAAGTATATCGCAACGTAGTGATGGAAAAAGTTCATCGACGCTTTGGAACTGGTCAAGCCCCTGATTCTCGCCTCCTCAAAGCAGGTCTCAACAATCTTAATTTTCATTTAGAATATATTGATTGGCTGATTGAAAGACGCAATTATTTGGCCGGCGAAAACTTCTCTTGGGCAGACATCACCGCTGCCGCTCATTTATCAATTATAGATTACCTCGGTGATATTCCTTGGGAAAGTTACAAAAACGCCAAACTCTGGTATTCAAAAATTAAATCTCGCCCTAGCTTTAAGGATATCCTTAAAGATAATATCAAAGGCATATTACCTGCAAAACATTATGCCAATTTGGACTTTTAATGATGAAAAAAATTGCTTATTCCGTTTTGTTTTCTTGTTTGACTTTAACTTCTTGCTCTTGGTTTTCCAACGGGCAAGGTCAAGTAATCTATCATTGGGAAAGAGAAAATACCGGAATTGAAAAATTTGCTCGAGACCATTCAGAATGCATGCGCCAAGCTGAAGATTTACGACTACCTGATTTCAGAACCTGGTTTTATTCCGAAGAAGTTAAACTTGATATTCGCGCTGATTGGTTTGCCGAAAGAGGCATCTGGGCAAGCTATGTTCCTTATCCTGGAGCCATGCCCATTATGGTTAACTCTTTACGTGATGATTATGATTCTAATCCTAAAAAATATCGCTTATGTATGGAAGACAAAGGTTATTGGCATCGAGCTTATAACTTACCTTCCATTACCAATATTTATGTTTATAAGCCGCAACGCGTCCTTCAAGATGTTCCTTTCAACAACAACGACTACTAGAGTTTTAATTGCTTAAGTTATTTCAATATACGAGAAAGCAAACTCTCTAGCGTATTTAGAATCTCGGAAATATCAGTATCCGTACCTAAACGATGATTGCTATCTTTCAGAAGCTTAACGACAACTTCATTACTTGTCAGGCACTGCGCAATTTTTAAGGCTTTATCCGGCAATATATTCGCATCTTTTTGCCCTTGTATCAAATGAACCGGACAGGTTATCGGCAAGGCTTTATCAAGTAAAAGATTTTCTTTTGATGTCTCAAACATTTTTTTGGTGAAGACGTAAGTAAAGTCTTTCATCGGGAACTCAAGACGACCGGCGTCATAAAAAGTTTTGGTCTGCTCGGGAGTGAAAATATATTTCTCCAAATCAAGCGTGAAATCAGGCGCTGCCGCAAGTCCTATAACACCTTTTACTTGTTCGGGACGATTAAGTGCGCCAACCAAGCTCAACCATCCACCCAAAGAAGAGCCCATCAAAACAACGTCGGTTTTAACAATCTTATCCAAAACTTCTAAGAGTTGTTCTTTCCAAACATTAAAATCAACTTCTTCATAGCGAGACGAATCGGAACCATGCCCTGCTAGTTCATAACGGAAGAAGTCAAAACCATGTTCCATACACCATTTGGCAATACACTCAGGCTTCCTTCCCCAGCAATCCGAGTAAAGTCCATGCAAATAGACTATAGTTAAATTGTTAGTCCTTGGCGTTTTTGCTTGGCGAAAGTCGATTTTTGTTGTAAAGTTTGAACCAAAAGTGTATTCACTCATAAAAAGACACTCCTTAAACATAAAACTTTTAGGATTTTAACAGTAAAATGACAAATAGCAATGATTTTTCTCCGGTGGTTTTACAAGTTCTGCCGGAACTCGAAATGGGCGGTGTCGAACGTGGCACTATTGAAATTGCAACTTACCTACAAAAAAAAGGCATTAAAAACTTCGTTGCCTCTCAAGGCGGACGCTTGGTACATGAGCTAGAAAGAGATAAAATTAAGCATTTGACCTTGCCTTTGAAAACAAAAAATATTTTTAAGATGCGCGCCAACGCAAAAAAACTGGAGCAATTCATTAAAGAAAACGGCATCAATATTGTACATGCTCGTTCCAGAGCTCCGGCGTGGAGTGCTTATTGGGCCGCTAAGAAAGCCGGTGTCCACTATATGTCAACATTCCACGGAACTTATGGCTTAGGGCCTTGGGGTTTGAAAAAAATCTATAACAAGGTAATGGTTTTGGGCGAGCGCGTCATTGCCATTTCGGAACATATCAAAAAGCATATTCTGGCCAATTACAAAGTTTCAGAAGATAAAATTCGCTTAGTACACAGATGTGTTGATGTTGAAAAATTTAACCCAGAGGCTGTCTCTCAAGAACGAATTATTAAAACCATTAAGGAATATAACATTCCCGAGGATAAAAAAGTGCTTCTTCTTATCGGCCGTTTGACGCACTGGAAAGGACAACATCTTTTACTTGAAGCTCTGTCTTTACTCAAACACAAAGATTACTATTGTCTGATTGTCGGTCCAGACCAGGGACGAGTTAAATATAGCGAACACCTTAGAGATTTAGTAAAAAAATATCATCTTGAAGGGAATGTCGCTTTTCATGGGCAAACGACCGATGTTCCTGCATTAATGATGGTTTCTAATGTGGTGCTCTCGACGGCGATTGAACCTGAGGCTTTCGGGCGCATATCTATTGAAGGACAAGCTATGGGGAAAGTTGTGGTTGCCTCTAATATCGGGGGGTCACTTGATACTATCACCGATGAGGTAACCGGAAAGTTTTTTTACAGCAACAACCCCATTTCTTTGGCTGAAGCCATTGATTGGGCTCTAGCTCTCTCGCCAGCTGAAATCAAAAAAATCTCTCTGGCGGGAATGAAAAACGTGCAAAATAACTTTACAAAAGATATTATGTGCGAAAAAACTGTTGCAGTTTATAAAGAACTGCTTAATATAAAACATTGAGTTTGTAAGAATTAAGATATGTTCTGGCTTGCAGCTCAAAAGTAATAACAAATAATTTAATTGAAGGAATTTAACATGGTTGCGATTAAACTTCCTGATGGAAGTGTTTTAGAGATGGAAAGCGGGGTCAATGGTTTTGACATCGCTAACAAAATTAGTGCAGGTTTGGCCAAGGCGGCTTTTGCGATTAACGTGAACGGTACAACGCAAGATTTAAGCACTCCCATCACTACCGACGCAACCGTGACTATCATCACCGGTAAGGATAAAGAGGGTTTACACATCTTACGTCACACATGTTCTCACGTTATGGCTCAAGCTGTTAAAGAATTGTGGCCTGATGTTCAAGTAACAATCGGACCGGCTATTGATAACGGTTTTTATTATGATTTTGCTCGCAAAGAACCTTTTACTACCGAAGATTTTGAAAAAATTGAAGCAAAAATGCATGAAATCGTTAAACGCGATGAAAAGCTGGAGCGTATTGTTATGCCCAGAGATAAAGCTATTCAATTTTTCAAAGACAAGGGTGAGCATTATAAAGCCGAAATTATTGAAGATTTACCCGAAGGTGAGACAATATCTTTGTATCGCCAAGGCGATTTTACCGATTTGTGCAGAGGTCCGCACTTGCCCTCAACAGGAAAAATCGGCGATGCTTTCAAACTGATGAAAGTTGCCGGCGCTTATTGGAGAGGTGATTCCTCTAAGGAAATGTTGCAACGTATTTATGCAACCGCTTGGACGGATAAGAAAGACCTTAAAGCCTACCTTGATATGATGGAAGAAGCCGCAAAACGCGACCACCGTAAATTGGGTAAAGAAATGGATTTGTTCCATTTTGAGCCGGAATATGCTCCGGGTGCCGTTTTCTGGCATGACAAAGGCTATAAAGTCTATAGAAAATTGATTGAATATATGCGGAATCGCCAAGAGCACAACGGATATATTGAAATTTCAACACCGCGTATTATGGACAGAGTATTATGGGAAATCTCCGGTCACTGGGATAAATACGGTGCGCATAACTATTCCGGCAAGACCGAAGACGGTAAGCAATTTTGCGTTAAACCGATGAACTGCCCGGGTGGCTTGCTCGTCTATAAACAAGGTATCAAATCTTATCGTGATTTGCCGTTGAGAGTGGCTGAATTCGGTAAAGTTAACAGATATGAAGCATCGGGTTCTTTGATGGGCTTAATGCGGGTTCGCGAATTTACGCAAGATGATGCGCATATTTTCTGCACCCCTGAGCAAATGGAAGAAGAATGCGTCAGAACAATTAAGTTGATTTTGGATATTTACAAAGACTTTGGCTTTGAAGATGTTAAAATTTATCTATCCACTCGTCCGGACAGTATTTATCGTATCGGTTCAGATGAAATTTGGGATATTTCGGAAAAAGCTCTGGCTAATGCTTTGGAACACAATGGCTATGAATACGAAATCAACGAAGGCGAAGGCGCTTTCTATGGTCCGAAGCTCGAATTCATTTTGAAAGATGCAATCGGTCGTGAATGGCAATGCGGTACGGTACAAATGGATATGAACTTGCCGCAACGTTTCGATATTTCTTATATCGGTGAAGATGGTGAAAAGCACCAACCGGTTATGTTGCACAGAGCTTTGTTTGGTTCTATTGAGCGTTTCCTCGGTATTTTGATTGAAAACCACGCCGGAAAATTGCCGTTATGGCTCTCTCCGGAACAAGTTGTGGTTTGCCCGATTGTCAGCGAATTTGATGACTACGCTCAAGAAGTTGCCAAGAAATTGCAAGCTGCCGGTTTGTATGCCAAAACCGATTTGAGAAACGAAAAAATCAACTACAAAATTCGTGAACATTCTTTGGCTAAGATTCCGGTTATTGCCGTTGTCGGCGCTAAAGAAAAAGAAAACGGAACTGTTGCAGTTCGTCGTCTTGGTTCTGAAAAACAAGAAATTATCAAGTTAGATGACTTTATCAAAAACTTGGTAGAAGAAGCAACAATGCCGCACTTACACGAATAGGCGTGTGTGTATTACAAAAAAGAGGCTAATGGATTTAGCCTCTTTATTTTATATGCTTTAGCCAAAATATAAAAATTGCAGTAAAATCCTTTGACAAACGCTTTTGAATATGCTAAGTTATAAGAAGAC
>CALXTW010000010.1 GCA_944391515.1 uncultured Alphaproteobacteria bacterium | reverse complement strand
ATTCACCCGATTGCCATGAACGAAGGCTTACGTTTTGCTATTCGTGAAGGTGGTAGAACAGTTGGTGCTGGTGTAGTATCTAAAATTCTGAAATAACGCAAAAGGGGATTCAAGCTAGGAAATTTTTCGCTCATGTAGCTATATGTACATGTCGCTTAAAATTTCCGGCGCAGCAATCCCCTTTATCGTTATTTCTCTTACGAAAAAATTCCCTAGCTCTTAGGGAATTTTTTTATGATTCGAACGTAACACTACCTGCGTAAGCAGGTAGATGTAGACATACCTGCCCAGCCGTTAGGCTTGCGAAGCCTTTGGGCAGGGCGAACGTAGTTCGGAACAGGTAATACCACTTGCGTTAGCTAGTGGAAGTTTATTTGTGCTGTATTTAAATCAACGTCGTAGCACACACAATTTATTTCTACTTTGGAAAGTTGAAAAAAGAGGTTTCTGAATAAGAAGCCTCTTTTTCTTATGTTCTAACTCATCTCAATTATCGAGTTTCTATAAGGGCAGGGAGTTCTCGACAACGTGTCTTGAGAGACTTGTTTTTTACGCTATAATTTCCAAATCTTGAGCTTTTAAAAGGCTGAGTGATGTAAAATAAATTTCTTGCAAATTTGTCTAGGTGTGATAAGGGTAGGGTATAAACTTTATTATTAATGTTTAAAAATTATTGCGTATGAATAGAAAAGAAAACTTAGAAAAGGCGCTAAGAGATGTTTTTCAATCTCAATCAATGACTTTAGAGCAAGTTGTGACTTTGGTAGCGCGCGTTTTTAATGAGAAGTATGCTGTTAATTCTAATTTAATTGATGTGGCTTGTTTGAGGGCTAAAGCCGGTCAACGTCCTGATGTGGTTACTCCTGGGATGTTTGTGTATAATGATGGCACAATTGCGGCTGAGGTTTTGCCTCAAGGTAAGGTAAAGGGGGTTATCGGTTATGTTGAACCTCAAAAAGCCTTAGTTGTCGGTTTGGATCAAATATCGTTACCTTGGTCTAGTGATTGTCTAAATATTAAGATGTTGCAAGAGATCACTGATGGGCAAGAGGCTACTTTTTTACTCCTCGGTGAGGCTAAAAAGCAAAATAAACAAGCGGAAGCAGCCAGATGGTGTTTTGAGTCTTGTGGGGCGAGAGTGCAAAATAGTGTCGGTTTTCTTCCTTCTTTGGAAGAATTAAAAAAATTGTTTGCAAATAAAACGCTCATCAATCTTTCATTGCGTATGTTGAATGCTCCGGAACTGAAAGGTGGTTATTGGTCTGCTAATGAATTTGATTGGAATTATGCATGCAATTTTGATTTTAATTCCTTTTTGACGGCTCATTATTTTAAGAATTTGAGCAGCTATGTGCGCTCAGTTTTTTGGATAAAACTGTAACAAAGGAAAAGAAAAGAGTTTGGAGAAATCCAAGCTCTTTTTTTGTTTATAAAATATTTGCGTTTTTAATCAGAGTGTGTTATTGCGAGGATAATATTTTATTTTTAATTTTTTTACTATTATGAAGATGAAAAAATTTCCAGAAGTTAAAATGAGTGAAGTTGCAGCTGTATTGGCTTGTCAAAAAGATGATGAACGTTTGGAGACGTTACGGCAAGTGGTTATTCGTAGTTTGACGGATTATTATTCGACTTTGGTTAATTCTAAGGTGTTTATGATTGCTGTTGATCCGGTAACATCTGCTCAAATGTCAGGACGACGCTTCGAAATCGTTAATCAACTGGTTCATGAAAAGTTTTCCTTATGGTGGAATGTTCCTTTGGTTTCTTATCAAGAAGTCGAGGAAATGTATAATTATTGGCCAAGTAGAATTGAAAAAATTAAAGAATGTAAAATGTTACTTGAGGAGTTTCAATGGTATCATTTTATGGTTCGTAATCGTATCAAAAATACTTTGTCGGGAATAGAAAATGAACCGGTGTCTTTACGAGGCTTTTTGCGAGCTTTCTTTTGTGTTTATAAAGATTTACAGCAGTTAAGAAATTGATTTTTGACTAATCATTAAAATTTTAATATATGGAACAGTATTATTTTATTGGAAAGAAAAGTGCCGTTACGGCTGAAATCATCAAAATTTTGGAGAAAAAAGGAATTTCGTATGAATGCGTTGATGAAGGCAGATACGGAATTTATGATGTCTCTCAGAAAAGAGTTGATGAAATTATCGCTCAAGGAAAACGTCCTTATTTTGTCGGGATT
Organism: uncultured Alphaproteobacteria bacterium; assembly: GCA_944391515.1. Classification (GTDB taxonomy): domain Bacteria; phylum Pseudomonadota; class Alphaproteobacteria; order RF32; family CAG-239; genus Scatocola. The sequence continues at coordinate 62,903 of CALXTW010000010.1, read as the reverse complement.
ACCTCTGTTAGAAAAGGTGTTGTGAATGTGCTTGATTATAAAGTAAATTGTGCGCATTCCGCGCTGCTTAGTGTGGCAGTTGACTGTGGTGAGACTTTGTCTGATTGGCAGAATTTGGTTTTGGCCAATGATGAGGATGCTTATAATAAATATCCTTATTCGGTTAACCAAATGGCAGAATTGGTTCGAATGGGATATTCTAAACGAGCAATTGAAAAAGTGAGAGCTTATGATAGAACTCAATCAGGTGTTAGCCCAGAAGAGGAAAGGGCAGCTGAATTGTGTCTTGAAAAAATGACAATGCAGAATCAGTTGCGGATTGTAAAAGATTTACCTCATGAAAAATTTCGGACCATAACCGATAGGTTGTTTTGGTTGCAAGATGTTCAAAATGTGGTGATTTTTACGACCCAAGGTTCCTTGTTGTATGCCGGCTTTGGAGATATTGCTTTTAGCATGTTTAAGCGTTTCGGCGGGATTAATTCCTATGCTTTTTGGGAAGGTACCTATAAAGACGTGGACGAGCAAAATAGAATTATTCGGCTCTTGTCTCAGGCCTCCAGAAAAAAAGTTCAAGGCGGTTTGCTTTGAAAAATCTTTTATAAAAGAGCGGATAACAAACCGCTCTTTTGTTGTTTAAAAAATAGAGATTTGTGTGGAGATGAAAATTTTTGGTTTAATTGTATAAAAAAGACTTGATTTATCGTGAAGAGTTGTGTATCTAATATCTTGCTTGCTTGAAAAAGCTTGTGTTTTAATAGGGGTATAGCTCAGTTGGTAGAGCATCGGTCTCCAAAACCGAGGGTCGTGAGTTCGAATCTTACTGCCCCTGCCAATAAAAAAACCGTCCGAAAGGGCGGTTTTTTTATTGGCAATAGAGATAGTTAGGTTCGAACTCACGAGGAAGTGAGTTTGACGCCAAGCGAGAGGCGGGCTTGGAGCACGCCGGTGAGTGAAACGAACGAGCGCGAAGGAACAAGCATTGCGAACGCAATGTCGCGGACAATCTTGACTTACCCTGCCACTTAAGATGAAGACGCTTTAAGGTGTCTTTTTTCTTTTTAAATCAATAACTTAATTAAGTCCGTGTAAGGTGTCGTTATAGACATCAGTTCCCGCTTATTATACGGACTAATCAAAACAAAATTCTATGATTTATAAGTAGTTAATTAGATGAAATTATATTTTGTTTTGGGACGCTTGAAATAAGCAGCTAAATCATGATGAATAATTTACTTGATATTTAATAGAAATATGTATATATAAAAAATACTAAATAAAATTATTGTATCACTTAAATTATTTAAAATTATGATGTCTAAAAAAGAACATGGCTATTTTCGTATTGTTATTTGTCCGGAGTGCGGTAGAATTGCTCATCTAATCCGTCCTGGATATATTGAGTGTCCCTTTTGCGGTTTTATTCTGTATTAAAGATTTTCTGGATTTTATTTGCCGTACGGCATTTTTTGTGTTCAAAGTTCGTGGATTGTCTTACTGCCCCTGCCAATAAAAAGAACCGCTCGAAAGGGCGGTTTTTAGTTTGTTGCATAAAATAGTGTTAAATAAGTTAGCAAAAATAAGATAATATATAAAATTGCAAAGAATGGATATTTGTTTATTCTTTGTTTTATCTTTGAGGAATAAAGGAGGGGAAAAAGTATATAAATCAATAAATAAATACTTCCCCAAAAGCTGATATAGGTTTCGTAGTTTTCCGGATTAAACAAGTAGGCTGTTGCAGAGCCCAGAATGGAGGGTATTAAAAAAAATCCGATTATGAACAAAAATATTTTTTTCATTAAAACCTCGCTATTAAATGATTATTAGAAAAGATAGCAAAGGCAATATTCATATTGCCTTTGCTGCGGTATTATTTGTATTTTCCGGTTTTGTGGTAGGCTTTTCTAGCTGTGTTTCCGACGGATTTACAATAATTTAAACTATTGTGTGGATTTTGTAAACATTTTATAGTTTCTTTTTCTCCAATATTAAGAGGTTTTATTCCAAATACTTCACGTTTTAATCGTTCATATGGTTTGCTGATTTTTTGTATTGCTTTATCAATAGTTTTATTGCCAATTTTTTTAGCGCATATTTACCTATTTTTGAAATAGCTTTGTTGGTCATTTATTTTCCTTTCTGTAAGATTTAACAACATGATAGTGCTATCAAACAACATATAGGAAATATATCCTATAAAATCAATGGTGGGTTAAATTATTTTTTAGTGGGAAGTAAATATAAAAGTCTGTGGATTATCCTATAAGTCCTGCCAATAAAAAAGGTCACCGTTAAGGTGGCCTTTTTTATTGGGGTTGATGAATAGCCTTTAATAGTCACCATGAAAATGTTTTCTGGTGGTATCATAAACATTAGGAGATGTCGTTCTTTTAAGGTGTTTCATCTTGATAATTTCAAGGACGTAGCTTTCCGTTGTTAGTCCGGAACTTCCCTTGTTTGCTCTCTGTAGTGCTAATTGTTCATCAAAATAGCCGCTTCTCTCAGCCTTAAGTAAAGCAGAAAGATTCAAATAATCTGTTTTTCTCGGGCCTTCTTTTTCCATAATTCTTATATTTTTAATAGTTAAACATCATAATTGTATTTTGAATGTAGTATATTGGATAGGGGAGGAAAGTAAAGAATTTTTGTCGTGAGTAAAGTATGTGGATTGTCTTAAAAGTTTTAATATTCAAGATGCAAGTCAGTTATAAAAAGATTATAATAAAAAAGGAAGCCGTTTTCAGACTTCCTTTTTTATTATAGAATTTCAGTTATGATGCTATCATTTGAAGGTTTCAAATCCATTTCGCTAAAACGTATGATGGATAGTTCTTGCTTGGAGCTTATCTTAAAAGCAATGAGGGGAGAAATAATTCCTCCAATTAAGTGCCCTACCAAAAACTCTTCGCCTTTTTGCGGAGTTTTTAGTTCTCCGGGAAAAATGTGAGTGACATTTAACTCATCATAAAAACGATGTAAAGCACATGGATAGATAACATATTTTTTTCCAGATTTTTGCGTTAAAAGCCAGATGGGCTCATCATAGCTCGTTATTTTTAGTTCTATGTTTTTTACTCCGTTGATAACTTCTTTGAATGGAAAGTTATTCATAATATCGTTTGGGGTTAAAAACAATACAGGGCAATCCGTTTGATGTTCATCATAACAGCGACTTCCTAAAATTTGAGGAAGGTAGATTGGTTCTCTTTTTTCAGAAATAACAAACTTTGTTATAACGCTTTTACCTTTGATATCCCACCGATGAAAATGCTTTGTTTGGGAGCTACTCTTTTTTATAAAGTAATTAATATCAAATCCATTATTTATTTTGATACTTTTTAACGAACAAAATGCGTGATTAAATATCAAATATTTAATATGTTCTTTACCGGATATTGTTATGGGAATAATCCATTGAGGCGGAATATCAGGCGAAGAGGCTTTTAATTTAATATCAGGCTCTTGACATAATTGGTATTGCAAATCTTCTTTTGAGGCGCAAAGGTAACCAACCAGAGCTAAAATGTCTTTAGCATCAGTGATGATTTCTATTGTTTTCATAAGCTAATATTTTAATAGTTAAACATTATAATTTTATTTTGAGTGAAGTATAGGAGATGGGAGCAAAAAGTAAAGATTTTTTATAAACTCATCATATTTTTTATTTTTATCTATAATTAATAACAAAATTATGCTATATTATTCTTAAATACAGAAAATAGAGAGTGTGTTATGATTTTTAGAAAGCAGGACTATACCCCAACAGAAGTTAATCCTCAACTTGAGGCAAAGATTAGTAAGGTTCAGGATTTTGCTCGTAAAATTGCTCCGGATGATTGGAAAGCAAAAATTGATAGCATTTCTGAAAATATGACGGTTATTGTTTGCGAAAGTGGGTTAATTCATAAAACTATGAGTAATGGGAAGCTAAAAGATGTTAAATTGGCGGCTGGGGCTCATAAATTTTTTACAGATATAAATGAGGCGGATTATTCGACTAATCAGGGCGTGGCTCTACGAATGGGGGCAAGTGATCATGTCATTGCTCATGAGGTTTTACATGCTTTTTCCAGTGAAACGGGCAAAACCGAAAATTACGGATTTATAAAAACGGGGGCAAAATATAGCAAATATGATAATAAAGGTAATACTCTAATCAGCCAAGGGCTGGATTTGAATGAGGCTATAACAGACGCTTTGGCCAGTCGGTTTAATGGAAAAATTGGTCCCAATGCCGGATGTAGCTATGTTTCTCAAGTTATTATGGCGGATTTGCTAATGGGCGAAAATCTAGAGAATAATAATTTTATTCATGATGTTTATTTTGGAGTAAGTGAAAATTTTGCTCGAGATTTTAATAAAACAGTGCAAGTTGCAGATGTTAATTTTCAAGAATATCTTAATGGTTTTAGTGTTACCGGAACAGAAGATAATCAAAAAAAAGCTGATAAGTTATTAAAAGGTGCTGTTGAGTATAATTTGAGAAAAGCTAAAACTCCGGAAGAAATAGAAAAGGTTTTCGCTTTTCAGACAAAAGTTATTGATTTTTATAAAAATGGCGGATTTGATACGGGATTTATCGAAGATGAGGAGATTGCTCGATTGGAAGAACTTACAACGTTTGCTGAAGAAATGAAAAAACAATGTAAATCGAATTTTAGGGAAGAAGAAAATGTTTCCGATAAAATAAGTACGCTTAGAGGAATAGGTGGAGAGGTGAAAATCCCTAATAAACCTCAAGTGAGGTCAAAAGAAAATATGCTGGGATTGAATTTTGTCTCTAATCTTAGAGAGGGCGGATACAGTGAGTAGTTTGTATGGCTTTATATGCTATACCATAAAATTGAATGAGCTATAGTGAAAAGAAAATTTTTTGACGTTAAGTTTAAGGTGATAAAAAACAATTCTAATTTGAGGAAAATGTGGATGTCGGATGAATTTGATTGTGATATTGTAGCTAATAATGATGCAGATTTTGTTATAGCAAATAATATAAAGTCAGGGTATGTCCCCATCCTTTTACGAGGGGCTAAGACATTAGTAAGTAATATGAATTTTGATGTCGATACATGTTGTCAAAAGAATGATATATTTCGCGTGAAGCTCAAAAAAACTCAAGAAAATTTGAAAGAAGCATCCTCAGATCCTGAAAAATTTGCGATTATACAAAGCTTTATTGAAGATGCAATGCCCTGGTGTCAGGCCAAAGATGAATATGAAAGAACAGCTTGTATCTTTGATGGCGAGCCTTTCTCTTATATGGTTGATCATAAATATTGCATGTGTGCGGAAAGGGCTTCTATGGCTCAATATTTATGTCAACAAAGCGGAATAAAGTCTTATCTGGTTAATAGTATTGTTGAAATATCAAGTGGTGAAAAAGGAGAGCATGCATATGTTGTTTTTGAAAAAGATAATCAGATGTATGTTTATGATCCGGCAAATCCGATGAAAGATAGGGCGCCTCGTATTATGGATACCAATATGGATAAAACAATTTTTGGGGATTTTATGGCCGCTGTGAATAAAAATTCCGATGTCTATGATCGAAAGAAAAAGAACTGTGTCGGATTTAATTGTCGGGCGGATGATGGCAAAAAATTTGTATACCGCAGCTATTGTGGAACTATGGAAACTTTGGTTAGTCCAAGTCGGTTGAAAGCTGCTCGTGCGGCAAAAGTTATGCAAAACCCAAATAACGCGTCAAAAAATGATAAAGTAAATGGGTAAAATCTGCTGTATATTCTATAAATTTCGCCAATAAAAGCCGCTTTCAATGGCGGCTGTTATTGGCAAATGTTATTTGAGAAAAATTGCAATGTGTTGTGGCAATATTTTTTCTAGTCCAATGGGAGATAATTCTTCTTGTTTTTCAAGTTATATACTAAAAAAGTTATCTAATTTCTTTTTTAGAGCCATTTTTTTCGCGATTTCTTCTTCTTCTTTTTTTTGTCGTATTTGTTTGTCTTGTTGTGCTTCCTTTAGTTTTTCTTGTCTTTTTTGTTCTTCAAATGGTTCAAATATTTTCTTTGCGTGAGGAGCCGCAATGCGAACTAAAAGTGACAACTGTTCTTCTTTGTCATTTAGTTTTTTGTTTCGTTCAGATTCTTGAATGGCATCTACTCCATCTGTTCTTATATTGCAATTATAAATTGATTCTGAAGTATAGAGCTTTTCATTATTATGAAAAACGCTTGCTTGCATTTTCTTTTCTTCTGGAGTAGCACTGTCTGGTGTATATATATCGTAACTTGATTCTCCAGGGGTGTATTTATATTGGTATTCAACCCTAAATGTACTCTTATTGTGGGTCATTTCAACAATAGCAGACCACTTTCCAATGTTGTCAGGGTAGCCGTCTTTTGTTTCTTTTTTATCCGATACCTTAATTTGAATATCATTTTGGTTTAGTTTGGATAAAAATTCTTGTTCTCTTTTGATGTTATGTTTGTAGTTTTGTTTGTTTTTGTAAATGTTTATTTTGGTTTGAATTCCGTTAAACATAGATTTATTCCTTTAGTTGTTTTAATGTGTGTATATTAACATTGTTTTGTCTATTTGTCAACTGTAGCGGCGAATTATGAGGCAATTTGTTTTTTTATGGTGGCGGGTACGCCGGCCACAAGACTGTTGTCGGGAATGTCTTGATTGATAACACTTCCGGCAGCTATGACACAGCCGTTACCGATAGTTACACCTTGTAAAACGGTTACATTGGCGCCAAACCAGCAATTATCTCCTATAGTGATCGGCAGGGCTCTTTCCAGCCCTTCATTCCTGGGGGCGGATTTTAGTGGGTGGCTGGCGGTATAAAATCCGCAAAAGGGACCGATAAATACGTTTTTGCCAATGTTAATTGTTCCTCCATCCATAAAATAACATCCGTGGTTTACAAAGGTTCCTTCACCAAAATGAGTGAGAGAACCATAATCAAAATAAACCGGAGAAAGGATGGTTAGCCCTTGAGGAGGCTCAGTGTTTAATAACTCTTTTAAGGCTAAAGTTTGCTCTTTGCTGGAGGGAAGGGCCATATTAAAATGATGGCATAGTATTTCGGCCTTGTTTCTTTCGGCAAGCAATTCTTTATCAAAGTTAGCGTTATGCCATTCGCCGTTTAGCATTTTTTCTTTTTCTGACATGAGTTTTCCTTACTTTAATTTTCTGGTAATGTAGCATATTCTTCTTTCTAGAATGTTAAAATGTAGATTGTTTGAGTAGATAAATCAGTTGTCTTTTTATTTGGTTGTGGTATATCAAGAAGCAAATTTAATTATTGTTTCACTTGTTTATTATTGGCTTATGAAAAAATCGGTTTATGTTAATCGTGATTTGAAAGTTGTAGAAAATCCTGAAAATGCTGTCGGTGTGGCTCTTTATTTGAAAGAAGAGGAGATTACCGATGCGAGTTGTTTGGATGGTTTGGATATGAGCAAGGCTCTGGTGAATATTGCTTTGTTTGAACCGATAGGGCATAACTGCTCTTTGTTGGAAAGTCTTGAATTGCAAAAACAGTGGAGCCAGCTGCATTATCCTCTTTTGCGTTCAACACTGATTTCTTATGCTTTTTACAGGTTGTCGGAATGGTATAATACTAAATGGTTTGGTGAGTGTTGGACCCGAAGTCGTTACAATGAGGGATATCCGCAATATCGGACACATCCCGAAGCAGTATGCTTAAGGTGTGTCGATGCCGATGAAAAGTTGGCAAATGTTTATATCTCTTTGGTGATGAGTTGGGAAGAGTTTAAGCTAATTAATCCCGATATTCAGCTTCAAGAGACTTTTGAGTGATTATGTGAGATAAGAAAAAAAGGCGCTCGTTGTGAGTGCCTTTTTTTAGATCCTGAGGTTAACCAATATTTTATTTATCTGTTCTATATGAGTAAAATCTAGGCAAATAACCAGAGGATAAAATGGATTATCGTTATACCGCTGTTGGGGCTACTATTGCTAACTCATTTTCGGATGCTGTATTAGACTATACGGTGAATAAATTTAATTATCATAAAGTATTGTTATATACTTCAGGTATCGCGTTTGTTTTGCAATTTTTATATGGACTGAATGTGGGGATAATGTTTAGTTTTGATGCTATTCCTTATCTTTTAGTTCATGCGATGTTTGTTTTGTTGGGGTATATTTGTTTTGTTAAGTCGTTAGAATACTTACCTTTAGGGTTGGTGGGGCTTATTGAAAGCAGTAATTTGTTTTTGACTTTGTTGATTGATTCGTGGGTCGGATATATTAAGGTTACGGCTTATTTTGTGTTTATGTTTATGGTCTTTGTTTTTTCAATAGCGTTGTTTTGCCAAGATTGTTTGAAGCATGATACTTCAGATTTAAAAAAAATAAAAAGAGAAGGTTTTATTTGGTCTTTGGCATCGGTGATTTTTTATGTTACGGCTCCTTACTTGATAAAAATTTCGGATGGCTTAGGTGCAAATGAGATAGCTATCAATTTAACTTATTATGTTGTTGCCCTTCCTTATTTTGCCTATAAAGTTTGGATGAATAAAACGCAAAATAGTGGACAATCTGGTCAATGGTGGAATAGTTTTTTATTTTTAGGATTGGTTATCGGGGTATTAGAAAGTGTTTATTATGTTTTAGAAACATTTAGTTTTATTAATGATGCTCCAACGATTGTTATGATTATTGCTCAGATGCGAATATTCTTAGTGTTTTTGCTGTCCGTATTCTTTAAAATGGATAAATTTAGTAAACAGAAAAGTTTGGCTCTTGTTTTGGGAATAGCCTCGGTTGTTGGGGTGTATTATAGCTAAGCGATTAAAAAAAAGGCGCTCGTTGTGAGTGCCTTTTTTTTGAGTTTTTGGTCTATTTGTGGGCCCAAGTGATGATATTGTCGCACTTCTGTGACAAGTAGCGCCGAATTTTTCCTATAATCGGGCAGAATATTAGCATTAACATGATTACAATCGATGCCAGACTGAGATACAGCAGACCAATGGCAATCATCACCGTAACTATGTTGGGTTTTCCTATACTGAGTAGGAAATTTCGCAATGGCGTTATTGTGATAAATAACGTTGCATAGAGGGCAATTAAGAAAAACTGCTTCAAAAACAACTTGAGCCATTCGTTGTTGCTCAAGCGGATGATTAATTTTTTAAGTGTTTTCATAAATGGTTTATTTAATAATTAGACAATAAAGTTAATTACAGGATGCCTTGTACCAAAGTAAATATACTCCGGCACATAAAAAAGCTGCGTTTACAATTATTGCAGCAATGCTGAATGCACTGGATTTTTCATTATCGCCTTTGAAGGCTTTTATTCCGGTTAATATGGATAAAAATACGTTAAAGGCAAATCCGACCATGAAGGTAAGTAAAACATTTTCTACTGTCATAGGCTTAAAAATTTAAGAGTTATAATAATTGTTTTATACCAGGAATTATACAAAGAGAGGGTGAAGAGTCAAGAATTTTATGTGAGCCCAAAAGAGGGCTGAAAAAGTCGGCGGTTTTTCTTTTTATTTGCGGAAACTGACAATATATTTGTTGACATATCAAAAAAATTTTACTATGTTTGCCAACATTAGCGGGGATGTATGTTTACGTCCTGAATATTTTTTTACGGTCTTCGTAAAAGCATTTGTAATTTTTTTATAGCGGATAAATCCATGGCAAAAATCAGTCCAATACAGTTTTTTAGACAGGTTAAACAAGAAGTTAAAAAGGTTACTTGGCCGACCAAAAACGAAGTTGTCAGAACTTCTATTATGGTTATCGTTCTGGTGGCTATTGCCGCAACTTTCTTCTTCTTTGTTGACCAGATTTTTGGTTGGGTTGTTAAGTTAATATTTGGTCTCGGAGTATAGTTTTATGACTGCACGTTGGTATGTTCTGCATGTTTATTCCGGTTCGGAGAAAAAAGTTGCCGAATCTATTAAAGAACAAGCTATTTTGAAAAAAATGGAAGATAAAATTTTAGATGTTATCGTTCCGACCGAAGATGTGGTTGAAGTTCGTAAAGGCACTAAAGTTAATGCTGAGCGCAAGTTCTTTCCGGGATATATCTTAATTAAGATGGAAATGTCTGATGAATCTTGGCACGTTGTTATGAATACACCGCGTGTTACCGGATTCTTGGGCAGCAGAAATAAGCCGCAACCCATTACCGAAGCTGAAGCTAACCGCATTATGAAACAAATGGAAGAGGGCATTCAACGTCCGCAAACCGTTGTTGATTATGAAGTCGGCGAGCAAGTTCGCGTTACCGACGGACCGTTTGCTTCTTTTGTCGGTTTGGTTGAAGATGTTGATTTGGAAAAGACACGTTTGAAAGTTTCGGTTTCTATTTTCGGTCGTTCTACGCCGGTGGAATTGGAATTTAACCAAGTTGAAAAAATTAAATAAATTTTGGCAAGTTTTAAGAGGGCGAAGTTATCGCCCTCTTTTGTTTTTTAGCTTAGGCAGAGGAGCGAGACAGTGATTAAAAGTTTTTTTAATGAATTTAAAAAATTTGCCATGCGCGGCAATATGATTGATATGGCTGTTGGTATTATTATCGGGGCGGCTTTCGGAAAAGTGGTTGATTCATTGGTTAAAGATGTGATTATGCCGCCGCTGGGCGTGTTGCTTGGAAAAGTTGATTTTTCTAATCTGTTTTTGGTTTTAAAGAAAGGGGCTGAATTTGAGGGGCCTTATGTGTCGGTGGCTCAAGCAGCCGAAGCCGGCGCCATTACCCTTAATTTGGGAAATTTTCTTAATGCGTTGGTGAGCTTTACAATCGTGGCGTTTGCCGTGTTTTTGTTGATTAAGACAATTAATAAACTCAGAGAAAGATTGGATTTGTGCGATCAACAACCGGAGGGAACCAGAAAATGTCCGTTTTGTTTTACGGATATTCCGTTGCAGGCAAAAAAATGTCCTAATTGCACCTCGGTCATTGTGAATGATGCTGAAATGCAAAAGCTGGTGGACAAAGATTCTGAAAAAAGACTTGCAAAAAGAAAAAAATGTGATATACAAAGGCGACTCTAAAAGGGAATTTTGTGTCCCTTTTGTGAGAGAATCGTGTATTTAATAATTTCGTGGGAGATGAGCCATTGGTCTTGATTACCACGAAACCTAACAAGAGGTATTGAAATGGCTAAGTCCAAAAAGAAAATTTTAGGATTGATTAAGCTGCAAATCCCCGCAGGAAAGGCTAACCCTTCTCCTCCGGTTGGTCCTGCTTTGGGCCAAAAAGGCTTAAACATTATGGAATTCTGCAAAGCGTTTAATGCAGCTACCCAAAAGATGGAACCGGGTGTTCCTGTTCCGGTTGTTATTACCGCTTATGAAGATAAATCCTTCACTTTTGAAACAAAATTACCGCCGGTTTCTTATTTGATTAAGAAAGCTGCTAACGTTAAATCTGCTTCAAAAGAACCAGGTAAATCTGTTGCCGGTCAAATTACAATTGCCCAAGTTAAAGAAATTGCTGAAACCAAAATGCCGGATTTGAACTGCTCAACCGTTGAAGCGGCTATGAATATGGTTAAAGGTCAAGCCATTTCTATGGGTATTAAGGTAGTGGAGTAAGATAGATGTCTGGAAAAAGAATCGTAAACGCTTATAAAACAGTTAATAAAGATCAGGCTTATGCTCTGAAAGATGCTGTTAAAATCGTTAAAGAAAACGCTACCGCTAAATTTGACGAAACTATTGATGTTGCCATCAACCTCGGTGTTGACCCGAAATATGCCGACCAAATGGTTCGCGGCGTTTGTGCTTTGCCGAACGGATCCGGTAAAAAAATCCGCGTTGCCGTTTTTGCTCAAGGTGAAAAAGCTGACGAAGCTAAAGCTGCAGGTGCTGATATTGTCGGTGCTGAAAACTTGGTTGATTCCATTATGGCTGGTAAAGTAGATTTCGATCGTTGTATCGCTACTCCGGATATGATGGGTATGGCTGGTCGTGTTGCTCGCGTTTTGGGTCCTAAAGGCTTGATGCCAAACCCGAAATTGGGTACTGTTACCGCTGATGTTGCAACAGCTGTTAAAAACGCTAAAGCCGGTGAAGTTCAATTCCGTGTTGAAAAGAACGGTATCGTTCATGCCGGTATTGGTAAAGCTTCCTTTAGCGAAGAACAAATTTATGAAAACGCTAAAGCTTTCATTGAAGCAATTCAAAAAGCTAAACCTCAAGGTGCTAAAGGTACTTATATGAAGAAAGTTTCTTTGTCCAGCACTATGGGTGTCGGCGTTAAAGTTGATCTTTCTAATCTCTAATAAAATAGAGAACTGTTGATTTTTCAGGAATAGCTGATTGTTTGAATGAAAAATCAATATTAAGTTTCACTTTTTATTGGTGATTGTATGAGTTTTGGAGCGGGAGGGTAACCTCCCAATCCGCTCTCGGAACAAATGTTCCGAAAAACTGTCCAAGACTGCAGGTGAGCATTCGTTATTTCTGAGGTAAGTCCTTGGTCTGGGTGTTCCTAAATATCCTGCATAGACGGGAGTAAATGCAAATTTATATCTTTTCTCCTGGACAGATTAGGTCTCGGTTTTGAGGCGCTCGTAACAGAGGTGTTTCCGAAGTTGCCGGTGCGGATAAACTGATATGTGTTAAAACAACATCGTTTGATGTTTTATTGTGGAGACAATAAGTGAACCGTGAAGAAAAAGCAGACTTGCTCAACGAATTAAATGCGTTGTTTAATGAAGCTGAAGTTGTCGTCGTATCTCACTACAAAGGTTTGACGGTTAAAGAAGTTTCTGAACTGCGTAACAATGTTCGTAAAGCCGGAGCAAGTTTTAAAGTTACTAAAAATCGGATTACTCGTCTGGCTCTGAAAGGCACAAAATTTGAATCTTTGGCAGATTTGTTCAAAGGTCCGACCGCAATTGCTTTTGCTAATGACCCAATCTCTGCCTGCAAAGCTTGTGTTGAATTTGCTAAAACTAACGAAAAACTCGTCCTCGTTGGCGGTGCTATGGGTACCGGCGTTATTTCTTTGGATGAAATCAAACGCTTGGCTACTATTCCGTCTATGGATGAATTGCGTGCTAAAATTATCGGTCTGTTACAAGCTCCCGGTGCTCAGCTCGCTCGTGTTACTAAAGCTTATTCTGAAAAAGAAGCCGCTTAATTTTGTGAATGCAAAATTTTGTGAAGAGTTGAATTTTTAGTTTTTTGATTTAATTAAATTTATTGGAGAAAAAATATGGCCGATTTAGCCAAATTAGTAGATGAATTGTCAGCTTTGACCGTTATGGAAGCTGCTGATCTGTCAAAAATGTTAGAAGAAAAATGGGGCGTTTCTGCCGCTGCTGCCGTTGCTGTTGCTGCTGGTGGTGCTGCTGCTGGTGCCGCTGCTGCTGAAGAAAAAGATGAATTCGATGTTATCTTGGTTGAAGCTGGCGCAAACAAAATTAACGTTATTAAAGAAATCCGTGCTATCACTCAATTGGGCTTGAAAGAAGCTAAAGACTTGGTTGACGGTGCTCCGAAGACTGTTAAAGAAGCTGCTCCGAAAGCTGAAGCTGAAGAAATCAAGAAGAAACTTGAAGAAGCTGGTGCTAAAGTTGAATTGAAGTAAGATTTGAAGGAGTAATGCAAAAGCCCTTGTGGTGATTGAATTACAAACCAAAATTTTATTTTAGCTTTGTAAAAGGACTGAAATGTGTGTTATTTCAGTCCTTTTTTGTTGTGTGAAGAGAGGAAAGTTGGAGATGAGGTGTTGGTTGAAAAATGATATGAAGATGGTATTATCGCTTTGTTTCGGGATGTGGAACAGATTTGAGTTTAGAAGCAAAAGAGATGAAAAATTTTCAATTTAAGCAATATGATTTTGAAGTGTTTGATGTAAGTCCGCAGATGAGAGTGGCGGTTCGTCCGGCTTTGGGCGAAAAAGTAAAAGCCGGAAAATGTGATAATTTTATCTCACATATGGGAAATTTGATTGAAAGTGTCAGTCAAATTCCTCTTGATTATAAAATGCCGTTTCGTGCTTCTTTTTTGGTGTTTCCTGAAGGAAAAGAGTTTGGTGAGGTGTTGGGCTTGCCTATAGAGCAGGGGATGTGTGAGGCATCGGTTGCATTAGATAAAAATTATCCTTTGGCTTTGATGGTGGATGAAAATTGGTTTGAAAATGGTTTTGGTGAGACGATGTCTTTTCAGCAACAGGTGGGACTAATTCACGAATTGGGGCATATTGTTCACGGGGCATATTTTCGCAATATGGGATGTATGGGTGAAGGTTTTGCCGAGCTGTTGCCGCATTATTTGATGGGGTTGGAAAATCCGGCTCATCAGCAAAAAGTTTTAGCTTTGGCAGATGAAAATTTGCAAACTTTGGATTTTATTCACCAAAACGGAATGTTTGCGCTTGAAGCACCGGATGGAGCCAATACGCAAGAATTAAAATCTTATATGTCGGTGTATTTGTGGATGTTGGGCTACATAAAAAGATTGGAAAAACAAGGGCAAGGCGATAAGTTTACGGCAGTAAATAAGATGTTACAAAACTTTGCAGAATTTGATAAACAACCATGGCAAACAAAAATGTCTTTGGCTGCCAATTTGATTAGTATGGATAGTTTTGAGATGTTGCAGACAACTTCTTTGCAAAAAGAAGGGAAAAGCTTTCTAGCCAATCAAAATAAGGTGCAAAATTTTTTATATTTTAATAAATCAACAGAGCGGTAAATGGCGACTCGCCGGTTTTATTTGACTTAAAATTTTTCTTAAAACTAAGCATAAAAAACTTGACTCAGGAGATGAAAAATATCTTGCAAATAGAGTCGCTTAGGTATAAAAGAAAATGAATTTTTTTCTACAATATTATTCTTCGAATCGCCGTCGAGAGGGTCGCACCCGAGGGGTTGGCGGGATTCACCTTTGAAATAATTATATTTTTTAACCTTCCGCATGCGGGGTTCATAGCAAATATGGCAGGATTGATGCGGAATCAAAACCTAGGGATGAAAACACAATGAAAGAATCTTATACGAGCAAAAGACGTGTAAGAAGAAACTTTGGCCGAATCGACGCTGTTGCCGATATGCCAAGTTTAATCGAAGTTCAGACCGGTTCTTATGCTGATTTTATCGAAACCAATCGTGAAAAAGGTCAGTGCGAATTCGGTTTGGAAGAAGTATTCAAATCTATTTTTCCAATTAAAGATTTTTCAGGTAACGGTGAATTAGAGTTTGTTAAGTATGAACTCGAAGAGCCAAAATATGACGTTGATGAATGCATTAAACGTGATATGACTTATGCCGCTCCGGTTAAAGCTACCTTGCGCTTGGTCGTTTGGGATGTGGATGAAGCAACCGGTGCTAAGTCTATTCACGATATTAAAGAGCAAGACGTTTATATGGGCGATATTCCGTTAATGACCGATAAAGGTACCTTTATTTTTAACGGTACTGAACGTGTCGTCGTTTCTCAAATGCACCGTTCTCCAGGCGTGTTCTTTGATCACGATAAAGGTAAAACTGTTGCTTCCGGTAAATATTTGTTTGCTGCAAGAATTATTCCTTATCGCGGGTCTTGGCTCGATTTTGAATTTGATGCCAAAGATTTGGTTTATGCTCGTATCGACCGTCGTCGTAAATTGCCGGTTACTTCTATTTTGTATTCTTTGTATTCAAAAGAAACAGAAGACAAAATTAAAGAATTAAAGGCTCAGGGTAAAAAAATCGATCCGTCCGAAATTAAAGGTATGGATAAAGAAGAAATCCTCAGCTACTTCTATGACGTTGATACATATGTTGCCGATAAGAAAAACTGGAAAGTTAAATTTATGCCGGAACGTATGAAAGGCGTTAAATTTGACTTTGATTTGGTTAACACTAAAACCGGTGAAGTTGTTTGGGAAAAAGGTAAAAAATTAACCCCGCGTTCAGCTCAAAAATTAGTTGATGAAGGTTTGGAATATTATCGTATTGCTCCGGATCAATTATTTGGCAAATTCTTGGCAACTGCCGTTATTAATCCGAAAACCGGTGAAGTTATTGCCGATGCCGGTGCTGAACTCAATGAAGAAGTTTTGAAAAATATTTCGGCTGCTAAAGTAGGCGAAATTAAAGTTTTGTATATCGATGGTGTTAATGTCGGTCCTTATATCCGCAATACTTTGGAAATGGATAAAAACCACAATCGTGAAGAAGCTTTGCTCGATATCTATCGTGTTATGCGTCCGGGTGAGCCACCTACCTATGAAACTGCTGACCAATTGTTCCGCGCTTTATTCTTTGATAACGAACGCTATGACTTGTCATCTGTCGGTCGTGTTAAGATGAATGTTGCTTTGGACATTTCATTTGAAGATGCTCCGGATACTTATCGTACTTTGCGTAAAGATGATATTTTGCGCATTGTTAAACGTTTGGTCGAATTGCGTGACGGTAAAGGCGAAGTTGACGATATTGACCACTTGGGTAATCGTCGTGTTCGTTCCGTCGGTGAATTGATGGAAAACCAATACCGCATGGGCTTGCTCAGAATGGAAAGAGCAATCCGTGAAAGAATGAGCTCTGAATCTCTTAATAACGTAAAACCGCAAGATTTGGTTAATGCTAAACCGATTGCTTCCGTTATCAGAGAATTCTTCGGTTCTTCTCAGTTGTCTCAATTTATGGACCAGAACAACCCGTTATCCGAAATTACGCACAAACGTCGTTTGTCTGCATTAGGACCTGGCGGTTTGTCTCGTGACCGTGCCGGCTTTGAAGTCCGCGACGTGCACCCGACACACTATGGTCGTATCTGCCCGATTGAAACTCCGGAAGGTCCGAACATTGGTTTGATTAACTCTTTGTCTACTTATGCTCGCATCAACAAATATGGCTTCATTGAATGCCCGTATCGTAAGGTTGTTAACGGCGTAGTTACAAGTGAAGTTGTTTATTTGTCAGCTGATGAAGAAAGCAAATACAAAATCGCTGAAGCAAATGCTAAGGTTAAAGACGATGGTCATTTCGAAAATGATTTGATTGCTTGTCGTAAAGCTGGTGAATTTGAGTTTGCTCATCCTGAAGAAGTTGATTTCATCGACGTTTCTCCTCAACAATTGGTTTCTGTGGCTACTGCCTTGATTCCGTTCTTGGAAAACGATGACGCGAACCGTGCTTTGATGGGTGCAAACATGCAACGCCAAGGTGTGCCTTTGTTGCGTTCGGAAGCTCCGCTGGTTGGTACTGGTATGGAAGCTGCCGTTGCTAAAGATTCTGGTGCTACCGTTGTGGCTAAGTATGATGGTATCGTTGACGCCGTTGATGCTAACCGTATTGTGGTTCGCTCTCTCAACGACAATGTTGCCGATGCCGGTGTTGAAATTTACAAACTGCAAAAATTCCGTCGTTCTAACCAAAATACCTGCATTAACCAAGTTCCTTTGGTTAAGGTCGGTGACCATGTTAAAGCCGGTGATATTATGGCCGATGGTCCTTGTACCGATATGGGTGAATTGGCATTGGGGCGCAACTTGTTGGTTGCCTTCATGCCTTGGAACGGTTTGAACTACGAAGATGCGATTTTGTTGTCAGAGAATATTTCTCGTAAAGATATTCTGACTTCTTTACACATCGAAGAATTTGAAGTTATGGCTCGTGATACCAAACTCGGTCAAGAAGAAATCACTCGCGATATTCCAAACGTCGGTGAGGAAGCTCTCCGCAACTTGGATGAAGCAGGTATCGTTTATATCGGTGCTGAAGTTAAAGCCGGTGATATCTTGGTCGGTAAGGTTACTCCGAAGGGCGAATCTCCGGTTACTCCGGAAGAGAAATTGTTACGCGCCATCTTTGGTGAAAAAGCCAGCGATGTTCGTGATACTTCTTTGCGCGTTCAACCGGGTATTGAAGGTATCGTTGTTGACGTTCACGTCTTCTCTCGTCGCGGTGTTGAAAAAGATGAACGTGCTCTCTCTATTGAGCAAGAAGAAATTTCTCAACTCGCTAAAGACCGTGATGATGAAATTGCCATTATTCGTCGTTCGTTTGAAGCTCGCTTGAAATCAATGCTCTTGGGGCAAAAAGTTGTTGATGCTCCTAAGGGTATTGCAAAGAACTCTACCATTACCGAAGAGGCTTTGGATGGCGTACCTTCTGCTCAATGGCGTAAAATCGTTGTTAAAGACGAAGAAGTTATGGCTAAAGTTGAAGAATTTTTGGCTGCTTTTGATGCTCGCGTTGAAAGAGTTCAAAAACACTTCGAAGATAAAGTTGAAAAAGTACAACGCGGTGATGATTTGTTGCCGGGCGTTTTGAAGATGGTTAAAGTCTTCATTGCTACCAAACGTAAAATTCAAACCGGTGATAAAATCGCCGGACGTCACGGTAACAAAGGTACTATTTCTCGTGTATTGCCGTTGCAAGATATGCCTTACATGGAAGATGGTACCCCGGTTGATATCGTTTTGAACCCGCTCGGCGTTCCGTCTCGTATGAACGTCGGACAAATTCTTGAAACACACTTAGGTTGGGCTGCCAGCGAATTGGGTAAACAACTCAACGAAATGTGTGAACAATATAAACGCGGCGAAAAAACGATTGATGAACTCAATGCTAAACTCAAGGCAATCTATGGTGACAAACAATACAAAAATGATATTGAACCAATGAGCGAGCCTGAAAAATTGGAAATGATTTCCAACCTCAAAAACGGTGTGCCGATGGCTACTCCGGTATTTGATGGTGCTCATGAGGAAGATATCAATAAGATGTTGAGTTTGGCTGGCTTGCCGACTTCAGGACAGATTGACCTTTATGATGGTCGTACCGGTGAAAAATTTGACCGTAAAGTGACTGTCGGTACAATCTATATGATTAAACTGCACCACATTGTTGACGAGAAAATGCACGCTCGTTCTGTCGGTCCGTACAGTTTGGTTACTCAACAACCGTTGGGTGGTAAAGCTCAATTCGGTGGACAACGCTTCGGTGAAATGGAAGTTTGGGCTCTGCAAGCATACGGTGCTGCCTATACCTTGCAAGAAATGCTCACCGTTAAGTCAGATGACGTTAACGGACGTACTAAAGTTTATGAAGCTATTGTTCGCGGAGATGATGGATTTGAAGCAGGCGTTCCTGAGTCCTTTAACGTTTTGGTTAAAGAAATCAAATCTCTGTGTCTCAATGTTGAGATGTTGAACGAAGAAGTTTAAGGTAAAGGAGTTTTACTTATGAATGATATTATGAAGTTTTTTGGTCAGCAGGTTTCTGCAGAATCCTTTGATCAAATTAAAATCTCAATAGCTTCGCCTGAACAGATTCGTTCTTGGTCTTATGGTGAAGTTAAAAAACCTGAGACGATTAACTATCGTACTTTCAAGCCTGAAAGAGACGGTTTGTTCTGCGCTCGTATTTTCGGTCCGGTTAAAGACTATGAATGCTTGTGCGGAAAATACAAAAGAATGAAGTATCGCGGCGTCGTTTGCGAAAAATGCGGCGTTGAAGTTACTTTATCAAAAGTTCGTCGTGAACGTATGGGACATATTGAACTGGCTGCGCCGGTTGCCCATATTTGGTTCTTGAAGTCTTTGCCGTCCCGTATCTCTTTGATTACGGATATTCCGATGAAGGCTTTGGAAAGAGTTTTGTATTTCGAAAGCTATATCGTTATTGAACCAGGTTTGACTCCTCTGTCAGTTAATGAACTGTTGAGCGAAGAACAATACCAAGAAGCTATTGACGAATATGGTGAAGATTCTTTTAGAGCCGGTATCGGTGCCGAGGCTTTGAAAGAAATTTTGGCTTCTATCGATTTGGAGGCTGAACGCAAAGCTATTCGTGAAGAACTCAAAGACAATAACTCTGAGGCTAAACGCAAAAAGTTGGTTAAACGCCTCAAGATTATTGAAGCTTTCATTGAGTCTAATACCAAACCGGAATGGATGATTTTGGATGTATTGCCGGTTATTCCGCCTGAATTGCGTCCTTTGGTTCCGTTGGATGGCGGTCGTTTCGCTACATCTGATTTGAACGATTTGTATCGTCGTGTTATTAACCGTAACAATCGTTTAAAAAGATTAATCGAACTGCATGCTCCGGACATCATTATCCGTAACGAAAAGAGAATGTTGCAAGAATCTGTCGATGCTTTGTTTGATAACGGTCGTCGCGCTCGCGCCATTACCGGTACCAACAAACGTCCGCTGAAGTCTTTGTCTGACATGCTCAAAGGTAAGCAAGGTCGTTTCCGTCAAAACTTGCTCGGTAAACGTGTTGACTATTCGGGGCGTTCGGTTATTACCGTTGGTCCGGAACTCAAACTCCATCAATGCGGTTTGCCGAAGAAAATGGCTCTCGAATTGTTTAAGCCTTTCGTTTATGCAAAACTCGAAATGTATGGACACGCCACAACCATTAAAGCTGCAAAACGTATGGTCGAAAAAGAACGTCCGGAAGTTTGGGATATCTTGGAAGAAGTTATTCGTGAACATCCGGTTCTGTTAAACCGTGCGCCGACTTTGCACCGCTTGGGTATTCAAGCATTCGAGCCGGTATTGGTTGAAGGTAAAGCTATTCACTTGCACCCACTCGTTTGTACTGCGTTCAATGCCGACTTCGATGGTGACCAAATGGCTGTTCACGTTCCTTTGTCTATTGAAGCTCAACTCGAAGCCCGCGTCTTGATGATGTCTACCAACAACATCTTGTCTCCGGCATCTGGTAAGCCGATTGTCGTTCCTTCTCAAGATATGGTTTTGGGTATTTACTACCTGACTTATGAAGCTGAAGGCGTTATGGGCGAGGGTTCGGTTTATGCGAACTTTGACGAAGTTCAAATGGCTTTGGACAACAAATTCCTCGATATGCACGCTAAAATTAAGTGCCGTATGGAATATGTTGATGATGATGGGGAAATTAAATATGGTTTGGTTGAAACAACAGCCGGTCGTATTATCGTTTCTCAGATTTTGCCAAAGCACAAGAATGTTCCGTTCTCTTTGGTTAACCGCTTGATTCGTAAGAAAGAAATCGGTGAAATCATTGATATTGTTTACCGTCACTGCGGTCAAAAAGAAACCGTGCTCTTTGTCGATAAGATTATGACACTTGGTTTCACAAACGCTTGTAAGGCCGGTATCTCCTTCGGTAAAGACGACTTGATTGTTCCGGAAGCTAAGAAGGAATTGATTGCTGAAACCGAAAAACAAGTTAAAGAGTTTGAACAACAATATCAAAACGGTTTAATCACCAAAGGTGAAAAATATAACAAAGTTATCGATATTTGGGCTGCTTGTACTGATAAAGTTGCCGATGAAATGATGAAAAATATTTCAAAAATCGATCATGGTTATATTAACTCAGTTTACATGATGGCTCACTCAGGTGCGCGTGGTTCTGCCGCTCAAATGCGTCAAGTTGCCGGTATGCGTGGTTTGATGGCTAAACCGAACGGTGAAATTATTGAACAACCAATTATCTCAAACTTTAAAGAAGGTTTGACGGTGTTGGAATACTTCAATTCAACCCACGGTGCTCGTAAAGGTTTGGCAGATACCGCTTTGAAGACCGCTAACTCAGGTTACCTGACACGTCGTTTGGTTGACGTTGCTCAAGATGTGGTCGTTACCGAAACCGATTGCGGTACGGAACGTGGTATTATTGTTCGTCCGGTTGTGGATGGCGGTAATGTTATCGTTTCTATCGGCGAGAGAATTTTGGGCCGTACCATTCAAGAAGACATTGTTCACCCAGAGACAGGCGAAGTTCTGGTTAAAAAAGGTAAACTCATTGATGAAAACGATGTTGAAGTCGTTGAGGCTGCCGGTGTTGAACAAGTTAAAATCCGTTCAGTATTAACTTGTGAGGCTGAACATGGTATTTGTGCCGCTTGTTATGGTCGTGACTTGGCTCGTGGTACTCCGGTTAACGTTGGTGAAGCTGTCGGTGTTATCGCTGCTCAATCAATCGGTGAACCTGGTACTCAGTTGACCATGAGAACCTTCCACATCGGTGGTGCCGCTTCTAAATCTGCTGAACAAGCTTCTGTTGAAGTTCCGTTTGCAGGTGTTATGACATTGGAAAATAAGCACTTGGTTGTTGACTCTGAAGGTCATGGTATTGTCTTGTCTCGTAACTGCGAAATCGTTATTCAAGACGCTCAAGGCCGTGAAAAATCTCGTCACCACGTTCCTTATGGTACAAAGCTCTTGGTGGCTGAAGGTGACAAGGTTAAAAAAGGTCAGAAAGTGGCTGAGTGGGATCCGTTTACAATTCCGGTCATTTCTGAAAAAGCCGGTAAAGCTGAACTCGTTGACCTCATTAACAATGTTTCTGTTAAAGAAAATGTTGATGAAACAACCGGTATCGTTTCTAAAGTGGTTATTGACTGGCGCTCAAATTCAAACAGTGCCGGTTTGAAACCAAGCATTATTTTGAAAGATGCTAAAGGTAAACCGGTAACTTATGATAACGGTAAAGAAGTTCGTTATTATCTGTCGGTTGATGCCATTTTGACGGTTGAAAACGGTGATGAAATTAAAGTCGGTGATGTTATCGCTCGTATTCCGAGAGAAAGCTCTAAGACAAAAGATATTACCGGTGGTTTGCCGCGTGTTGCCGAGTTGTTTGAAGCTCGTCGTCCGAAAGATGCCGCTATCATCTCTGATATTGATGGTATGGTTGAATTTGGTAAAGACTACAAAGCAAAACAACGTATTACGGTTGTTCCGCAAAAAGGTGAACCTATTGAATACCTGATTCCGAAAGGACGTCACTTGGTTGTTCAAGACGGTGATATCGTCAAGAAAGGTGATATGCTGGTTGAAGGAACACCTGCTCCGCATGATATCTTGCGCGTCTTGGGTGTTGAAAAACTGGCTGAATATCTGGTTAAAGAAGTTCAAGATGTATATCGTCTGCAAGGTGTTAAAATCAACGATAAGCACATTGAGGTTATTGTTTCTCAAATGTTGCGTAAAGTTGAAATTACACAACCGGGTGATACAACATTCTTGGTCGGTGAACAAGTTGACCGCGATGTATTTGAAGCTGAAAATGCTAAAGTCATTGCCGAAAACGGAACTCCGGCTCAATCTGATCCGATTTTGCTCGGTATTACAAAGGCTTCTTTACAGACTAAGTCCTTCATTTCTGCCGCATCCTTCCAAGAGACAACTCGTGTCTTGACTGAGGCTGCTGTTGAAGGCAAGGTTGATACCTTGAGTGGTTTGAAAGAAAACGTTATCGTCGGTCGTTTGATTCCGGCCGGTACCGGTACGGTTCTGAGAGCTTTGAGAAAAGTTGCTGCTCAAAATGATAAAGAAATTTTATCTCTTAAAGAGGAAGCAGCTCAAGCTCAAGCAAATCATACTTTGCCAAAAGCAGAAAACGAAGCTCAATAGGCTTTAGATAATTTAAGAACTCCCTCATGCTAAAGGTATGGGGGAGTTTTTGTTTGATTTTATTGACATCTTGCGAGGGGCTGATTAAGTTGCAAATAATAAATTTATTATTTGTCGTACTATTTAAATTTCTGAAATTATGAAAATTTTATTTATTATTTTGGCCGTTATCGTAGCTGGTGTCCTATCAATTTGGTGTTGGCGTCAGTTGATTTGGGCTTTTTATCAGTTGTCTGATTTGAGGAGAGCCCAAAAGCATCCTGAAGATTTTCCTCATACGGATAATATTGTTTTTAATCGAAAGACAAATAAATTGGAAGAAAGCCAGCGTCCGATATTACCATCGGAATAATATTGGCTCGTTTTATTTAAAATCCCTCGTACCGTTAGGTAGGGGGATTTTTTTGAGGTATATTTTCTTGACATATTTTGTCTAGTAAACTATTGTTAGTGTTATGAATTTATTATTGTATAATTTAACACTTAATCATTATGGAAAATTTGGAGCAACGATTATTAATTATGCTCATTGCTTTTGTGGCGGGAGCGGTCGCTTATGGTATTTATTTGTGGTGTTTACATGCAAAATATATGAAAAAATTGCGTGTCGAATTAGCAAATAAGTCAATTACAGAATTAGAAGATGTCGTACAACGTACAGGGTATTTGCTGAATACTCATGGCGATTTGTTATCGGTGTCTTCGGCACTTTATTATCGCATACGGTATAATGTGGCGAAGAAAATGCTGAGAGAAAAGCAGAAAAATGTATAAATTTTTTAAGTAAAAAGAAACGGTTATTTTGAAAATAGCCGTTTTTTTTGCGCCTTGGACAAAATTTTGCTTGATTTAGAGAAAATTAGGGAATATATTGCTAAGCAATTAATAATTATTTTGAGAGAGATACCGTGTTACGGCGGTTTTATATAATTTTATTGTTTAACATTTTAATTTTCTTTTAGAGATGAAAACTAAAGAATTTTTAAGAGGCTTGTTGAAAGAAAATCAGCCTCAGGTAATTGAGATGAATGGCGAAGTAGTGGTAATGGATGAGGCAAATGTTGCAGACTTTATCGGTGGCTTGTCCTCGATGGAGAAGTATTTGCTGAGAACTAGAATTAACCGACACCAACTTTCTGCCCGCTACGATGCTGCTCATACGCAAGGTATCGGTAAAGAAGAAATTCAGAAGCGAATTTTGATTTCTGAATTCTGGAACAAGTTGGCAAATATTGCGGCGCCATGTTTCAAAAAAAAGTAATCTAAGCCAGAAAAAAAGAGATTACAGCCCTGTGAAGTTTTTCACAGGGTTTTTTGTTGGCTTGTTTTTTCGCTTATCCACTCCTACATTATTAGTATCTTAATTTTAGGAGATGGAATATGAAAAAATTGATTATGTCGGTGGCTGCACTTTCTTTGTTGGCAGCTTGTGCAACAGACCCTTATACAGGGCAGAGCAAGGTTTCTAATACGGCTTGGGGAACGGGTATCGGTGCTGCTGTGGGGGCTGGAATCGGAGCTTTGGTTGGCGGAGAAAAAGGTGCCCTTATCGGGGCCGGTGTCGGGGCTGTTGGCGGAGCTGCAACAGGAGGATATATGGATGTGCAAGCGCGTAAACTTCGTCAGGAATTGGTTGGTACCGGCGTTCAGGTTCAAGAAATGAATGGGCAGGTGCGTTTGATTATGCCAAGCAATATCACTTTTGCAACCGACTCGGCTGTCTTCCAAACCTCATTTAACAGAGTGTTGGATTCTGTAGCAAAAGTGCTCAAAGAATATGACCAGACTTTGGTGCAAGTGGTTGGTTATACCGATAATACCGGTGCTTTGGCTTATAACAATCAACTCTCCCTCAAACGTGCGCAAGCTGTGGCAACATACCTGCAAAACCGCGGTGTATCTGCTAGCCGTTTATCAGTTATGGGAATGGGACCAAGTAACCCCATTGCCTCTAACAGTACTGCTGCCGGAAGAGAGCAGAATCGTCGTGTAGAAATTACGTTGATTAATATGCAAAAATAATTGCTTTTAGTTCTAATAAAAAACCCTCGTTAATCGAGGGTTTTTTTAGGTTTATAACCTATAATAATATCTTAAAATTACGATTTACGCCGTAAAAATGACGGAATCTCCAGATTCAACTTATCTTCAGGGTCGTAATCGTTGTCTGAGAAAGTGGGAGAAATAGGCTCTTGGTAACGCTCATTTTCCTTAGCCTGTTTCTTGCGGTTTCTCTTGGCGATGGAGAAGCCCGTTACTCTTTCAATGAGGGTTGGGGTATATTCTTCATCATCATCGTTCACAATCAATTTTTCCGGCTCTTCTTTGCGTGGAGCTGAAAAAGGTTTCGGATTGTGGTTCGGGAATAATTCCGGCTCTTCCTCTACTTGTTTGAGAGAGGTCTTGGCCGTAAAAGAATTTTCGTTTGAAGATAAAATGTTGGCGAGTTGGTCATCAACATTTATGTCTTCGTTTTTGCTAATAATAGCCTTAAACAAAGAGGAGGCTTGAGGCATATCATTTATAATCGTTGAATTATCAAGATTATTGAAATCCTCAAATTTTTCTTCTTCTACCGGAGCTTGAGCAATAGGCTCTTCTTCATTGGCAGGAGAAGTCTCTTCGTCGGAGCTAAAGGAAACTATCGGCGCGCTGATGATTGTTTCCTCCGGCGTTTCAGCTTCTTCGCTCATTTCAGGAGCGGTGGCTGAGAATTTTTCTAAGTTGGAATCGGTTTCTTCATTCGGAACGTCTAATGTTTTGACTTCCGGCATAAAGCTTTCTTTGAGGTAGTCTTCTGCTACCTTGGCTGCCGGTTTGGGCTGAGGTTGTCTGACTGCGCCATCGCCAATACCCGTGGCAACGATTGAAACACGAATTTTTCCTACTAAAGCTTCATCAAAACTTGAACCGAAGATGATGTTAGCATCTTCATCAACTTCTTCTTTAATGCGGCTGGCGGCTTCATCAATCTCAAATAAGGTGATGTCAGAACCACCGGTAATGTTGATTAATACACCTTTGGCTCCACGCATTGAGCAATCATCAAGCAAAGGATTGGCCAGAGCTTGTTCGGCGGCTTTGATGGCACGATCTTCGCCTTCGGCTTCACCCGTACCCATAATGGCTTTGCCTTTGTCTTCCATGATGCTCTTAATATCAGCGAAGTCCAAGTTAATTAAGCCCGGCATCATCATCAAGTCGGTGATGGAGCGAACACCAGCATACAAGACGTTATCGGCCATAATAAAAGCATCGGCTAAAGTGGTTTTTTTGTCAGCAACGCGGAACAGATTTTGGTTTGGAATAATGATGATACTATCTACCGAATTGGTGAAATCTTCAACAGCGGCTTCGGCTGTTTCCATACGTTTGCGACCCTCAAATTGGAAAGGTTTGGTCACAACGCCAACCGTTAAAATGCCTTTGGCTTTGGCAAGGCGAGCGACAACCGGAGCAGCACCTGAACCGGTACCACCACCCATGCCGGCAGTTATGAATACCATATTGGCGCCTTCTAATTCTTTTTCAATTTCTTCTTTGGCTTCTTCGGCAGCCATGCGTCCGACTTCGGGGCGAGCACCGGCACCCAAACCCATGGTGGTTTCAAGACCTAATTGAATTTTGCGACTGGCTTTGGAATGGGCTAAAGCTTGGGCGTCAGTGTTGGCAACGATAAAGTCAACACCTTCTAAATTTTGGTCAATCATGTTGTTGACGGCATTGCCGCCGCCTCCGCCTACGCCGATGACTGAGATTCTCGGTTTTAAGTGCATTACGGTGGCTTCTGGTACAGCTAATTTGATTGACATTGTATTTCTTACTCCAAAAATTTTACTTAAGTTATGTATAGCATACGGAAAATAAATTAAGTTTTGGTTACTAACTTTTTTTAATTTTAAATTTTTTGAAATTTTATAAAAAAACCTCTTTTGCGATAAAACAAAAGAGGTGGAAAAGCTTAAAAACTTTGCTTAAACCAAGTCATTATTCGGCTCAACCCAGAATTACCGGCAACCGGTTTACTGATGATTTTGTTGGGCTTTCGTTCGCTGTAATTCAGTGCAAACAGCAACAAACCAATGGCGGTTGAAAAACATGGATTGTATAAATTATCCGGTAAATTGATAACGTTTTTCGGACGACCAATGCGGACTTGTTTGTCGAGTATCATGGTGGCAATATCGCGAATCCCTGATAATTGTGAACCACCACCGGTGAGAACAACGCGGTGTGAAGAAATGTCTTTGAGACCATGTTCAGCGAGCTTCTTATTTACAAGTTCAAATATTTCTTCAATACGCGGTGTGATAATGCTGATTAATTCGGCTTTGGGAACTTGTTTGATGAGGCTGTCATCTTCCTCGCCAACGGGATAAACATTGATTAAGTCTTCTTTATCTTGCGAGGTCATAAAAGCGCAACCATGCAGGGTTTTTAATCTTTCGGCATGAGTGAAAGAAGTGGTTAAACCCCAGGCAATATCATTGGTTACATTGTTGCCGCCAACGCCGATGGAAGAAAAGGCAATCGGATATCCGTGCTTAAATGTGGCGATATTGGTGGTGCCGCCCCCGATATCAACGATTGATGCGCCGATTTCTTTTTCATCTTCTACCAAGCAAGCTAAACCCGAAGCATAGGCTGAAAAGGCTTTCTCGGCAATTTCAAGGTGCGCATTTTCCATTACGGTGGAAAGGTTTTTGAACTGAATATCAGGCACCATTCCCAGCAAAATGTTGACGGATAAATTCTCGCCATAAATATTGCGCGGGTCTTTTATCTCTTCGCCCAAGTCAAGGCGATAATTGGTCGGTAGGCAGTGAATGAGTTCGTTGTCTTCAACGTTTATTTTGTTGATGCCTTTTTCAATGACCTTTTTGATATCCATGTCATTAACCGGACGGTTGCGGTTGATGGCGATTGTTGCCCCTTTGATACTGCTTTTGATTCTGTCGCCGGAGATGTTGACGATGATGCGATTGATGCGCTCATTGGCCATTTGTTCCGCAGTTTCAACCGCGTTGCAAACCGATAATGTGGCTTGATTAATATCGGTCACAATTCCGTTTTTGATACCTTTGGAGGCATTATAACCGTAGCCAACCACGTTGATTTTTTTATCGCGGCTGATTTTTGCTATCAGGCAACAAACTTTTGACGAGCCTATGTCTAACGCGGCTATGGTGGTCAGGCGGTTAAATGAATGTGTCAACTTATCCCTCGTTTGGCTTTTTACATTAGGCTTTCTTTGACTTCTTTAAGGCGTTCACGCTCCTCTTTGGTCATTTTACCTAATTTTACGATTACTTTATTGGGGAATCTTAAATCAATTATGGTTAATTTACGCTTAAGAAGTCCTTGCGAGGTGTTTAATTTTACCAATTTTTTCCATGCTTGTTCGATGTCTTGTGCCGGAAGTTTAATGGTGATGCCGTTTTCTATGTTGTCTAAGATTAAATTCCACCGTCTGCCGGAAATAAAATTGGCAACTTTTATGCGCGAGAAAATCTCTTTATCGGTGGAAATAATTTGCATTAATTGCGGGATATTTTCAGGTGCTCCTTCGCCGACAATCAATAATATTGGGCGAGGGGAACTGAACGGGGCGTTAATGACATGACCATCACGGTCTATCGGATGGAATTGATTATTAATTTGCCAGATGCTTTCGACTTCTCTTTCTTCTAAATTAATTTGTAAAATATTGGGGAAGTAATGACGGCTGACTTCGGCTTTGCGAATCCATGGGAGTTGTTCAAGTTTGAGTTTTATGTCTTGTAAATCAAGGGTGAGAATATTACTTTCTCGGTTGAGCTGTAAAATGTTTTTGAGATCTTCTTTTGAGGTTTTGTGTCTGCCTGAGACAACAATATCGTCTAGCTTAAAACCAATGTGGCTGGTGTAGTTATAAAACTCTGTGCTGAGGTCGGTCAGCTTGCGTCCGATGAGGTTGGTTTTGATGGTGATGATGGCGGAAGCTAAAGCGCAAATTAATGCCAGAAAAAAGATATTGCCCGCAAGGCGAAACGGCCATTCTTGAGGTAGGCTGATGCGGGTCGGAATGCTCACGGCTGCAGCCGGTGCTATTGTAGGGGTTTTCTTTTCTGGCATGGCTTATTTTTGTATTCCCAAACGTTTGATTTCCCACTCAAGAGTGATGGAGGTTTTTTGTTTGACGCGTTGGATGATGGTTTCACCTAAAGTTTCAATATCTTTGGCGGTGGCGTTGCCGGTATTAATTAAAAAATTGCTGTGTATTTCCGATACTTTGGCACCACCGACGCTTAAATCTTTACAACCCGATTTTTGGATAAGCTCCCAGGCTCTTAGGCCTTCGGGATTTTTGAAAGTTGAGCCCGCAGTTTTAGCATTGCAGGGTTGTTTTTTGAGGCGGTAGGATTTTTGTTCCTCTAATTTTTTGCGAATTTCTTCAGCCGGAGTAGGGGTGGCTTTGAGGGTGAGAGATAATATAATCCAATCGTCGGGAAAGAAACTGCTGCGGTAGGAGAGCAATAAGTCTTCAACACCGATTTCTTTAATCTCTCCGGCGCCGTTGATGATTGTGGCTTTGGCAATTACATCTTTGACTTCAGAGCCAAAACAGCCGGCATTGGTTTTGACAGAACCGCCGATTACTCCCGGAATTGAGCATAAAAATTCTAATCCCCCTAATTCGTGTTCGAGCATGATTTTTTTGAGCTCTGCATTTTTAACACCGGCACCGCAAGTGATAAGGTTGTCTTCAACCGTAATTTTGCGAAAAGCTGCACTGTCGAGCTTGATAACCACGCCCGGAATGCCACCGTCTCTGACTAAAAGATTGCTACCGCCGCCAATAATACAAGTTGGTAAATTATAGGGTTTTGTACGAATAAAAAGGCTTAAATCTTCTGCATCTTGAGGATGATACATTACTTCCGCCGGACCACCGACGCCAAACCATGTGTGTTTGCTTAAAGGAACGTCTTTTTGATATTTGCCGCGGACTTTGGGTAGTATATCTATCAGGCTGCGACGGAATAGATGTAACATGCTGCTCTCCTAGCGTTGGGATATAATTTCTTTTTCAATTGCTTCGGCCAAGCGAGTGGCTGCGTCGGTAATGGCTGAGCGTCTGATACTCAAGGACATTTGTTGCAGGCGTTCGGGATGAGATATTAAATCTTCCAGTATCTTGGCTAAGTTTTCAGGTGTGAAATCTTTTTGTGAAATGGCAAGACCGCCGTTAAAATCCGTAATGTATTTGGCATTAGCGGTTTGGTGGTCGTCGGCAGCGGTAGGAAGCGGAATGAGAATCGATGGAATGCCTGCCGCCGCAATTTCAAATACTGATGACGCTCCGGCACGGGAAATGATTAAATGTGATTGTGTATAGAGTTCCGGCATATTAGAAAAAAATGAAGCAATGTTAGCTTGGCAACCACTGTTGGCATAAGTTTCTTGTGTGGCGGTGATGTCTTCGGCTTTGCATTGTTGGGTGATGTTCAGATTGTGGCGTATGTCTTCCGGTAATAGCTGTATGGCTTGAGGAATTACTTCGCCAAAAATTTTTGCTCCCTGAGAACCTCCGATAATTAATAAATTAAATTTTGCATCTTTGAGCTTGGGATAGGCGTTGCCATTGAGCGAGGATATTGCTTTGCGAATCGGCATGCCGGTTACGACGCTTTTGACATGCAGAGGAGTATATTTGGCATTGCGGAAACTTTGGGCGATAAGGGTGGCGTATTTGCTCAAAAAACGATTGGTGCGGCTCATGACTGAATTTTGTTCGTGAATAACCAAGTCAACGCCTAATAAAATGGCCGCCATGCAACATGGGAAAGAAGCGTAACCTCCAAAGCCGACGACGCATACCGGTTTTTTGCGCAGTAAGAGTAAACCGGCTTGCAAAATGCCAAAGCATGTCTTTATCAGGCTTTTGATTTTGGTGAATTTTGATTTACCAACTAAAGGACCGGATAAAACCGAGTAATTAGGAATTTCGTTTAATTTGCCGTGATAATTGTTTTTACCGCGTGCGTCCGTGACAAGAGCTAATTCATATCCTCTTTCGGATAATTCTTCGGCCAAAGATTCTGCCGGAAAGACGTGTCCTCCCGTGCCGCCGGCCGTTAAAATAATGAGCGGTTTTTGGTCCTTAGTCTGCTTCATCTTTATCCTCCGCGTGTACGTTTTTGCGTGTTATGGCCAATAACATTCCTATTCCCAAAGAGGTGGCTAAAATTGATGAACCACCATAAGAAATAAATGGCAAAGTCATTCCTTTGGTCGGAATTAGGTGTAGGGTTGATGCCATGTTGATGATTCCTTGTAATCCAAAAGAGGCTGACAATGCGGCCGATGATAAAATAATAAATAAATTATTATCCTTGAGTGATATCAGCATGGAACGAATAACTATGGCTGCAAACAATCCTACCAAAATTAAACATAAAATTAAACCAAATTCTTCTCCGGCAACTGCAAATATAAAGTCGGTATGGGCATCAGGAATGTTGAGTTTGACGACACCTTCGCCAGGTCCTCGGCCAAAGAGATTACCATTTTCAAAAGCTTCCATGGCTTTTTTGACTTGGTAGCTGACTTCGTTTTCGGAGGCAACAAATTGCATGACGCGGGTGTGAAAGTGCGGAAAAACGAAAAAGGCAACAACTAATGCCAAAATGCCGGCTAAAATCGCAAAACCAACTAATATCAGTGATAACCCGTTTAAGAAAAGTTGAAACCCCCAGATAACCGTTACAACAAAAGACATACCAATATCGGGTTGGAGGAGTAACAAGCTTAGAGTTGCCAGAAATAAAATTGAGGACAACAATGTTCCCGGAATATCTTGATATCTTTTTTGAGCATCAAACAGCCAGGCGGCAACGACGGCAAAGGTGGGTTTAATGAATTCAGATGGTTGGAGTGAAAATCCCAAAACCCTTATCCAACGAGAAGCACCTTTGGTCTCTTCTCCCCAAAACAAGGTGAGAACCATTAAAATCATGGCTACACCATAACCAATAATGGCGGTACGACGAATAAAGCGCAAATTTTGCATGGAGAGGTAGAGCATCAATCCAATGGCTAAAGGAATGAATACTAATTGGCGTTTGACAAAGTGAAAACTCTCAGCTCCAATGCGTCTGGCAACGGCCGGACTGGCAGAAAAGTTTAAAAATATGCCAATGAGGATTAAAATGGTGATGAGCGTGAGTAAAACTTTGTCAACGGTCCACCACCAGTTGGCAATTTGCGAACGACTGTTGCGTGAAAATGTAAACACTCGCTCCTCCGCCTATAACAAACTGCATAAACCCAATGCCGCTAAAATGAATCCGATAATCCAAAAACGGATGGTAACGGTGGTTTCGGGCCAACCTAATTGCTCAAAATGGTGGTGTATCGGTGCCATTTTGAAAAAGCGTTTGCCGCCGGTTTTTTTGAAGTAGGCAACTTGTATCATGACCGAAACGGTTTCCATAACGAAAACTCCGCCAACTATGGCCAGCAAAATTTCATGCTTGGTCATAACGGCAATGGTGCCCAAAAGAGCACCTAAAGAAAGAGAACCGGTGTCTCCCATAAATACTTGAGCTTTGGGAGCATTAAACCATAAAAAGCCTAAGCAGCCACCAATTACGGCAGCACATAAAATGCAGATTTCTCCGGCAGAAGGAATTACAAAAGAGGTAAATTCTGGTGCAATCGCAGAACCGCAAGTGTAGGCAAAAATCAAAAATGCACCAAAACTTAAAATGAGTAAGCCAGAGGCTAAGCCATCTAATCCATCTGTTAAGTTTACGGCATTGGAGGCTCCGGCAATTACAATCATCGCCAAGGGAATATAAAACCAACAAAGGTTAAGTGCCAAATCCTTAAAATAAGGAATTGTCAGGCTATAGCGATAAGGTTCGGGCGTGGCATAAGAAATAACGCTAACGGCAATCAATGCGGTGCTGAATTGCAAAACCAATTTCATTTTGGCGGTCATGGCATTAGCTGTTTGTTTGGTCACTTTGACATAGTCATCAACAAAGCCGGTGGTGCCATAAATCAGCAATACCAGTAAACAAATCCAAATAAAGGGATTTTGTAGGTCGGCACAGAGTAAAGTGGAAAGCGTGGTTGTGCCTAAAATAAGCAATCCTCCCATGGTAGGAGTGCCTTTTTTGGTCAGCAAATGGCTTTGAGGACCATCTTCACGAATGGGTTGTCCTTTGCTTTGGTGGTGATGCAGAAAATTAATTAATTTTCCACCAAAAGCTAAAGATAGACCCAAAGCTATGAAAAATGCCACAATGGCTCTGATGATGAGCGTGTCTGTGGAAGTGAGCAAAGCATACAACATGACAACCCCTTTGATGATAGATGATTTTGGAGTTTATCATAGTTTGCAATTCTAAAATAAATCTTAAGAAACTGAGAGTTTTTGAGACTTTTCGCAGATTTATTCCAAATACAAATCGCTTTGTTTGTAGTTGTCTATGGCATGGCGGATTAAAACGCCAATAATTGCTGCAACTGGAACCGCTATCATTAAGCCTAAAAAGCCCAATAAAACACCGCCGGCAAGCAAAGCAAACATTACCCATACCGGATGAAGACCTACATTGTCTCCAACCAATTTAGGTGTGAGGAAGTTGCCTTCAATGAATTGTCCACTCAAAAAGACGGCAACAACTTGGAGAATCGGTGTTAGGCTGTCAAATTGAGCGAGTGCAATACCCATACTGACGACAAATCCTGAAATGCTACCGATATAAGGAATAAAAGAAATGATTCCGGCCATAAAGCCAACTACAACCCCTAGCTCTAATCCGACAAAGTAGAGACCAAGAGAATAGTAAGCCCCCAGAATGAGGCAAACGCTCAATTGTCCACGGATAAATCCGGCGAGCGTCCTGTCGATTTCTTTGGCTTGTGTTCTGATTGAATCTTGAGATTTTACCGGAAGCAAGCTATCAACTTTGGCAATAAAGGTATCCCAATCGCGGAGCATGTAAAAAGCTACAACCGGTGTAATCAGCAACAATGATAACAAGTTGAAAAAGGCGAATCCGCTACTGAGGATGCTGCGGACAAGAGAACCAAAAATCTTCAGTCCGTTAGACATATTGCTACGGATGTATTCTTTGATTTTATCGGCCTCAAGAGAGGGAATGCGCGATTGTAATTCTTGAATAATCGGTTCTATCTTTTTTAAGAAACTTGAGATGTATTGCGGAAGAGCATTTAGAAAACGACCGATTTGTTCATCTATAATTCCAAAGAGAATCAGCAACGCCGGTATCATGATGATGATGACTAAGAACAAAACCAAAAAAGTGGCTAAGGTTCGGTTCATGCCATGTTTTTCAAAATATGATGCCCATGGATCAAGCAAATAACCGATAATAATGCCGGCTACAAAGGGGAGAAGTACTGATTTGAGGGCGTAAACCGCTATGCAAAATAAAACAAAAAGCGTTAGCCAAAATACCCAGTTGCGGTTTTCTTTTTTTTGAAAAACCATGGTCTTTTCTCCTCTTTGATTTTTTTAATAGCGTTCCAGATTATAGAATCCGTCATAGGCGGTTAGGTTTAATCTTTTGTCGCGTAAGGCTCTTTGCAATCTGTCAAAGGTACCGTTAAATTTGATTTTGAATTGAGCGTTGCCGTTGCCGAGAGCGTCGGTAGTTAAGTCGGTGACACCGGCTGAGGCTTTTATGGTCTTTTGCAGATTAACCCAATCACGCAAGTTGGCATAGCTATATAAAACCGTAATCTCTTGAGCGGCAGTGTTTACCGCTAAAGTTTGTTGTTGGGCTTGACCAATCAGATATTCTTTTACTTTTTGAACGCCGTCCGTAAAGAGTTGCGGACTTCTCATTCCGGGAACCTTGATAATGTTTTGAGAGCCATTGGCGTAGCTTGATAAAGTAATATCTAAACCATCAATGCCGTCATAGGTAGCATCGGCAATGTAAATGTTGCGGGTTTGATTGTTGCCGGCAATTTGGTCAAGGATAATGCCATTCATTTGCAGAGCTTGGGCGGCGGTTATTTGTTGGTTGGCTTCATCGCCTAAGGCTGATATTTTTATCGGACCAGTGGTGAGTGGGTTGTTTACCCATGCCTCACGCCAAGGATTATTTTCTTCCCATAACAGAGGCGAATCTGTGCGAAATTCTCTGAACAATGGAATTATGATGATTTTGCTTTCTTCCACCATGGCAAAAGGCGCGTTTTTTTCAGACAGGTAGGCTTTTAAGATGTCGGCATTGATGGTGACTTTTAGTTTTGCCATATAACGAACATCGGAGACTTTTTCCTCGCCAACGGTAACTTCTTTGATGAAGTTGAGAATTTGATTATCGTTTAATTGTTCCAGTACTTTTGTACCTTCGGGGGTGGTTAGTCTGCTCGCAACCGTCATAACCGCTTGACGGTTAGAATCATTCATGCCCTTTTCTCGTGCTATGGAAGCATTTTCTGCAGTGATATCTACCCTTATTTCAACATCGTATAAGCTCATATCTTCAGCATGGAGGGAGGAGCTGAAAATCATCAGAGTTAAAAATATAAAAGAGGCAAAAAGTTTAGGCACGAATCTTTTCCTTCATTAACCGACGATTTCTACTTTGGAGAAGAAAAAGTTGATTTCTCTTTGGGCTGATTCTGGAGAATCGGAGCCGTGTACCGTATTTTTATCAATCGATAAAGCATAAGTTTTACGAATTGTTCCTTCTTCGGCAACGGCCGGATTGGTTGCGCCCATAATTTTGCGATATTGCTCAATAGCATTTTCACCTTCCAAAACCTGAACAACTATCGGGGCGGAGGTCATAAACTCTACCAAACTTGCAAAAAAGGCTTTGTCTTTATGCTCAATATAAAAATCTTCAGCCTGGGATGCTGAAAGCCAAATGCGCTTTTGAGCAACTATTTTTAAGCCTGCTTCCTCAATCATGGAATTGACTTTTCCCGTGATGTTGCGGGTGGTGGCATCCGGTTTGATGATAGAGAGCGTTCTTTCCATTTTTTCCATCCTTTTGTTGGGTCAGGTTTGATTTTTGTGCAGATGATAGTGCAGTTTGCAATAAAAAGCAAAAGTTTTTTCCGATAAATCCTATATTTGTATATGCAAGAGGTAATTTCTTGGTGGACTTTTATGAGAGTTTGTTGTTTATTACTAAAAAAATAATCTCTTAAATCTCTTTTGAAAAGGTTCATTGTTATGATTACTAGCAATTATTTGAATGATTTGGTGCAAAAAGCCAAACAATACCAAAAAACTATCGTGTTGCCCGAAGGTGAAGACGAACGTATCTTAAAAGCGGCTCATATTATTGCCGAAGAAGAGGCTGCTAACTTGATTATTTTGGGTGATGAAACCCAAATTAAAGAATATTTTGCAAAGAATAATTGGAGCATGAACCGTATTTCGGTGATTAAGCCAGAGACTTCTCCAAAATTGCAAGATTATGCAAACTTGTTGTTTGAACTCAGAAAAGCTAAGGGGATGACTGAGGAACAAGCTCAAGAGACTGCCAAAAACTATAATTATTTCGGAACATTAATGGTTAAAGCCGGTGATGCTGACGGTATGCTCTCGGGTGCTAACCACTCAACAGCTGATACCGTTCGTCCGGCTTTGCAGATTATTAAATCAGCTCACAAAGAGCGTGGTGTTTCTGCTGCTTTGATTTCGGTTAAAGACGGTGAGGCTTATTTGTTGTCTGACTGCGCTGTGGTGATTGACCCGACTGATAAAGAGTTGTGTGATATCGCATTAACCAGTGCCGAAACCGCTTTGCAATTCGGAATTGAGCCAAGAATCGCCATGTTGTCTTATTCGACAAGAAGTTCTGGTAAAGGCGACTCGGTTGATAAGGTAAAACGTGCAACACTTATGGCGCAAGAGGCTCTTAAAACTGAAGAATATGCCGGTAAAGGTATTGAATTGGATGGTGAAATGCAAGCCGATGCTGCTTTAGATGCCGTTGTTGCAAACAAAAAAGCTCCCGATAGTCATGTTGCCGGAAAAGCAAAAGTTTTAATCTTCCCGAATTTGGATGCCGGAAATATCGGTTACAAACTCTTGCAGAGAATCGGCGGCTGCGAATCTTACGGTCCGCTGCTGCAAGGTCTGAACGCTCCGGTTAATGATTTGTCCCGAGGTGCTTTGGTTGAAGATATTGTCGGTATGATTGCCATTACCGCTTTGCAATCGGTTCATTTGTCTTAATCTTACTTATAAGGATAGTGGTATGAAAAAAATTTTGGTTTTGAACTCTGGGTCATCTTCTTTGAAGTATCAACTTTTTGGGGTTGATGGCGATAAGTACGAAGTTATTGCTAAAGGTTTGGCTGACCGTATCGGAATTGATAATTCGTTTGTTACCATTAAAATCGGTGATAATGATAAAATTACCAAAAACGTTGATTTGCCATCGCACCAAGAGGCTATTCGCGAGGTGTTTGCTTTGTTGTTGAACGGCGCTCTTAACAGTATGAGCGAATTGGCCGGTGTCGGACACAGAATCGTTCAAGGCGGTTCTATCTTCAAAGAATCTACTTTCGTGACCGATAAAGTTATTGAACAAATTGATGAGTTATCTGCTCTTGCTCCGTTGCACAATCCGGCCGCTGTATTGGGTCTGAAAGCTATGAAAGCTTTGATTCCGGATGTTAAACAAGTTGTGGTTTTTGATACGGCTTTCCACCAGAGTATGAAACCGGAGGCTTATCTTTATCCATTGCCATTAGAGCAATATACCAAATATCAAATTCGTCGTTATGGCGCTCATGGTACTTCTCACTATTATGTTTCTAAAGAAGTTGCTAAGTTAATCGGAAAAGAAGGCAAAATTATTGTTTGCCATATTGGAAACGGGGCTTCGATTTCGGCGGTCGAAAACGGTAAGTGTGTTGATACGTCTATGGGCTTTACGCCTTTGGCCGGTGTGATGATGGGTACGCGTTGCGGCGATATTGACCCGTATATTCCGTTGCACATTATGAAAACTCAAGGTAAAAGCGTTGAGGAAGTTAATCGTCTGTTGAATAAAGAAAGCGGAATGCTCGGACTTTGCGGCTATTCTGATAACCGTGATGTGGAAGCTGCTTGTTTGGCCGGACATGAAGATGCTATCACCGCTACGAATGTTTATATTCACACTATCTTGCGCTTTATCGGTAGTTATATTGCCGTTTTGGGTGGTGTTGATGCGATTGCCTTTACTGCCGGTATTGGTGAGAATTCTTCATTGGTTCGTAAAATGCTGTGCGAGCGTTTGGCTTATTTGGGTATTGAGCTTGATGAAGAAGCCAATAGCAAACGTGGCGAAAAAATTGAAATTTCAAAGAAAGGCTCTAAGGTCAGAGTATTTGTGGTTCCGACTAATGAAGAGTTGGTTATTGCCCAAGATACAATGCGTTTAATCTAATTTTAGAAAAACGCGTTACAAGTTGCAAGGCGGAGAAATTTTGTTTCTCCGCCTTGTTTTTGTGCTAATGAAGATTATCTTTGTCTTAGGTTCGTTTGAAATGAGGAAAACAAAAATGCTGCGAAATGGTTTAGTTGTGGTAATGACTTTCGTTTTGGGAAGTGGTTTGGTTCAGGCGCAAAATCTTAATGTGGCGGATGATGATGGCTCAGGCGAGGTGACGGTTTATGGCGCGGCGCAAAGTGCTGACGGGCAAGTTAATACCTTTAAGGTTGAGCAAGCCAGTGGTGATGAAAATCCGTTAGGGGACCCGATTGTTAATTCGGATGAGGCAGAAAATATGCCGGAGCAATCTTTGCAAAAAACTAAACCTTTGTCGGAACCTCAACAATTGATGGGGCAACAATTACCGCAAGGGGCAATTCAGGAGAGCTTGCCGCAAAATCCGTCGGTATCTTCGGAAACACCACAACAGGTTAATAGCCAAATTCAAAACACACTCTATGAGTCTGGCGGGCGAATTTATGATGTTCAATCTTATCCCGATAGTGATGTTAACACCATAGAGGAGCCAAATATTAATCCGACGATTTCAACCGTTCCGTCTTATTAATCAGAGCTTTTCATAGTCTAAAAAGACCGGATGACGTCCTTCTTTAAGCGCTTTTCTTTGGTATTTGGTTTGGACCCAATCTTTGGGTTCATGTTTCCAATCATTGCCGCAAGTGGCGGTCCAGCGAAACAGCGGACAATCGTGCATTTGGTGTAAGGTCCAGGATTTGTAAACTTTATGGTCGGTGGCTATGCGTAAAATACCGCCCGGTTTTAGAATGCGCGCCAATTCTTGAAGGTTGTCTTTGTTTACAAAACGTCTGGAGGCATGGCGCTTTTTGGGCCATGGATCAGGAAACAGAAGATAGACCTTATCTAAAAAATTATCGGGCATACTTTTGAACAAAAGGCGGATGTCGTTATCCCAGACGCGAATATTGTCAACGCGACCTGTTTCTAGAGTGATGGTTTCGGGCAGGTCGGCGGTGACTTTTATGCCGGTGATGAGTGAGAGAAGATTGGCTACGCCGTTTTGAAAAACTTCGGCTCCGATATAACCGACATCAGGATTGTTTTTGGCCTGTCCGGCGAGGTGTTCGCCATTGCCGAAACCAATTTCCAGGCAAACTTGCTTGACAGGTACGCCAAATAAATCAGGGGCGGTAAAGTCGGTTTGCGCATCTATTTTTAGAGTTGGCAAAAATGTTTCCAACAAAGTGGTTTTGGTTTTGCGGATAATGCGACCTTTGCGGCGTCCGAAAAAATGTGGTCTGTCATCTATAAACATGATTTGAGTTCTTCCGTTAAATCTAATTTTTCCCAACTGAAACTTCCTTGTTCTCCGGCAGAGCGACCAAAGTGACCATAGGCGGCTGTCGGAGAGTATATCGGGCGGTTGAGGGCAAGATGTTTTATAATTCCCGATGGGGTTAAATCAATATTTTTTTTGATGAAAGATAAGATTTTATTTTCATCGGTATGATTGGTGTTAAAGGTGTTGATATAAAGAGATAGGGGCTCGGCAATCCCAATAGCATAAGAAATTTGCAGCAAGCATTCTTCGGCTAAACCGGCAGCAACTATATTCTTGGCAAGATAGCGCAACATATAGGCTGCGGAGCGGTCAACTTTGGTAGGGTCTTTCCCTGAAAAAGCGCCGCCGCCGTGCGGAGCATAGCCGCCATAAGTATCTACAATGATTTTGCGTCCGGTTAGTCCCGTATCTCCGTCCGGACCACCAATGACAAAGCGTCCCGTAGGATTGATTAAGATGTCTTCATCTTTGGGCATCCAGCCTTGAGGAATGCTTTGTGCAATGTATTTTTTTGCAATTTCTCGAACTTGCTCTTGAGAAAGATTTTCTTTGTGTTGTGTAGAGAGTACCAGTTTTTTGATGGCGACGGGTTTGCCGGTCTCATCATATTCTAAGGTGACTTGGCTTTTAGCGTCAGGTTCAATACCGATAATTTCTTGCTTATGGCGGGCAAGGCTTAAATTGTGCAAGATATTATTGGCGAGATAAATGGCTAAAGGCATATAGTGGCTTTCTATCCCTTGCTCTTTTTTGGCATAGCCAAACATAATGCCTTGGTCACCTGCGCCTTCTTTGTCAACTCCTAAAGCTATATCTTCCGATTGGTGGTGAAGGTAGTTTGAAATTTTGAGCGTTTGCCAACTGAAACCTTTTTGGTCATAACCGATTTTGCAAACCGTGCGACGAACACAATCTTCAATTTGTTCGGCTGAGATATAGGCGTTGCATTTGGTCTCGCCGGAAATGATGACGCGATTGGTGGTGGCTAAAACTTCTATGGCGGTGCGCGCTTTTGAATCGGCTGTTAAAAACAAGTCAACAAGTGCATCGGAAATTTGGTCACAAACCTTGTCCGGATGTCCTTCAGAAACGGCTTCGCTGGTAAATAAAGTACTCATCTTTTCAATCCTTTTATTTTACTGGAACTGAGTATAAAAAAAAAGCCGGCATTTTGCCAGCTTTTTTTAATTGTTTTGAAAATTATTCCTTATCGTCGTCGTCATTGTTGTTATAAGTGGTTTTTGACATGGCGATTATTAAGTCAAACATATGTTTGGCGGCTTTACGATTAGGAATTTTGTAGTAAGCCTTTACCAACTCGATGGTTTCTTGACGGTTCATCGGGTCAGAGTCAAATTCGGCATCGT
This sequence comes from uncultured Alphaproteobacteria bacterium, assembly GCA_944391515.1. GTDB lineage: Bacteria > Pseudomonadota > Alphaproteobacteria > RF32 > CAG-239 > Scatocola. Next base: position 21,435 of record CALXTW010000010.1, on the reverse strand, counting down.
CTTCTGCCAAACATTCAGGAGCGGTATCTGATAAGCTGAACATTCTCGGGCTTTGGTTGGCAACCGATTTATCCATATCTTCATAGAAAAAGCCGACAGGTACTTCCAATACTTTACCGATATCCCACAAGCGGCTGGCGCCAACTCGATTCATACCACGCTCATATTTTTGAACCTGTTGAAACGTTAAGCCTAAAAGACTTGCCAATTTTTCTTGGCTCAAGCCTAATAAAGTACGTCTTAATCGGATACGGTTTCCTACGTGGACATCAATCGGATTGGGTTGCCCGGTAGGAGTTCTACCTCGGCTAGATTTTTTTGTAATTTCTGTCGTCATTTTTGTTTCCTTTTGATTACGTTCATACCCTATAAATAGGATTTTCCGATTTGTTCGTCAACAAATATTTATATAATATTTTATATTGTTTTGTAAAAAAATATCTGCAAATACAATTTTTCGTTGTTTTTCAAATGATTATTTTGCTTTTATTTTTAGTAATAAAGCTAATGCTAAATTCAAAAAACATAATATTAATGGTATGATATTGCTATATTTTCCATAAATTGTCGGCGTTTCAAGGGCTTGCGGAAGGTATGCATCCAGGATGCCTTCTTGGTTGAGTCCCAATGAGTGACGAATTGTTCCTAATCGGTCAATAACGGCGCTTATTCCCGTGTTTGCGGCGCGAATTATTGTGATTCCTTCTTCTACGGCTCGCATTTGTGCGCTGACAAGGTGTTGATAAGGTCCGGCACTGTTACCGTACCAACCATCGTTGGTTAGGTTGATCAGCCATTGAGGTTTTTGATTTTTGTTTACTACCTGAGCGGGAAATATGACCTCATAGCAAATAAGTGCACCAAGACTCGGATAATCGGCAATTTTGATGTTTTGTAAACCCGTTCCGGCTTTGAAATTGGCTATGGTGTTGGTGATGGGGCGAACCCATTTGGGCAAATATTCTCTAAAAGGAATATATTCTCCAAAAGGTACTAAGTGGCTTTTATCATAATGGGCTTCAATAACGCCATGTTTGTTTAAGATAAACATGGAATTGAGCGGTTGATAAAAGTTGTTCTCATCGGCTTCATAGCGTAGAGAACCGGTGATGAGATGGCCTTTTTTTGAAATGGCATTGGTAACCAATTCGCGATAATAGTTATCATAATCTAAGGGGAAGGGACTGGCTGTTTCTCCCCAGATTACAAAATCTATGTCTTCTAATCCTTTTTCTCGGCTCAGAGCTATGTATTTATTGAGATTTTCATCTAAAGAAACCGGTGACCATTTCATGGTTTGGGGAATGGAAGGTTGGACTAGGCGGATTTTAATGTCGCTTTCTTGCGAATCGCCGAGGGAATTTACTCGCCAAAAGCCATAGCCCAGATTGAGTATTATCAGGACAGAGATGATGCCAAGTGAGAGAGAAGCATTTTTGCGATTTTTATTGCATAGCCAGAAGGCTGGGGCTAGGCTGGTTAAAAGCACAAGCAAAGACAAACCATAAGTGCCGATAACGGATGCCAGTTGCATGGTTTGAGGTGAAAAAGCCAGAGTTGTTCCTAGTAAATTCCAGGGAAAGCCCGTGAAGATAAAGCTTCTTATCCACTCAAAAATGACCCATAAGGCACTAAAAGAAAGGTAACGCGCATAAATGTTCTTGAAGTAAAAACTCAAACTTGCCGGAAGAGCGATGAATAATCCGAAAAATCCGCCACAGGCCATGAGAACAATCGGGTAAAGCCAGCCGAAAGTTTTGGCATCTATCAATAAGGCATTGCCTATCCAAGCCAGGCCAAAGGCATAAAAACCAAAGCCAAACCAATAGCCAAGCTTAAACCAATCTTTGCTTGTTTGGGCATTTTGCAGTAAGTAAAAGAGTCCGCTTAACGTGAGAAGAAGTATCGGAAAACAAAAATACGGCGGAAGTGCCGTGATACTTAAAACGCCAAGAGCAAAGGCTGTTGAAAGGGGATTGTTCATCAGCAAAGTACGGAGTTGGTTCATTCTTCTTCCTCATAAGGGTTAGCAATGTTGAGCTGTTGCAAAATGGCGGTTTCAAAGCTTTCCATGTGGCGGGCTTCGTCTTCTTCTATATGGTCGTAGCCTAAAAGGTGTAACAGACCATGAGCCAAGAGGTGACAATAGTGGTCATGAAAAGAGATTTCTTGCTCCTTGGATTCACGCTCCATGGTTTCGAGTGCGATGATGATGTCGCCTAATTCAATTTCTGGTGAGGATTGACATAAGTCATCAAAAGAATCGTCATCAATATTGGCGAAAGATAAGACATTGGTGGGCTTATCCATACCGCGAAATTCTTTGTTTAAGGCATGAACTTCGGTGTCATTGCTCAGGCAAAGATTAACATTGATGGATTTGTTCAAGTTCAAAAAATCTATGTCTTCGTGGGTGGAGACATAATCTAGTACTTGCGAAAAGACCTCCCCGGAGAGGGTCTCTAACTCGGGGAGGACTTTTTGCCACAAGGGCTCATTAATTGATATTTCAAGTTGATGTTTAATCATGTGCTTGCTGCTTTTGTGATTTTTCTTCATAGGCTTTAACAATCTTGGCAACCAAACCATGACGGACAACATCCGAGGCGCTAAAGGTTACGGAAGAAATGTTAGTAATGTTCTTAAGCGTATCAAGTGCATCTTTTAAGCCTGATATAACACCTCGCGGCAAGTCAACCTGACTTAAGTCGCCGTTGACAACCATGCGGGAGTTTTCACCCAAACGGGTTAAAAACATTTTCATTTGCATAGGAGTGGTGTTTTGGGCCTCATCCAAAATTACAAAGGCATTGGAAAGTGTACGACCACGCATGAAAGCAAGCGGGGCAATCTCAATTTCGCCAATGGCCAATTTTTTATCAACTTGTTCGGCCGGTAACATCTCATATAAGGCATCATAGAGCGGACGAAGGTATGGGTCAACTTTGTCTTTTAAGTCGCCGGGCAAGAAACCTAAGTTTTCACCTGCTTCAACAGCCGGACGAGATAAAATGATTTTATCAATTCGGCCTTCCAACATCATAGAAACGGCTAAGGCAACCGCCAGATAGGTTTTACCTGTACCGGCAGGGCCAAGGCCAAAGACTAACTCATTTTGCATCATTTCCTGGATGTATTTGGCTTGGGTGGCCGAACGTGGGTAAATGTGGCGTTTTTTGGTCTTTAGGACGATATCGTTTAAGTTTTGGTCGGTGATTTTTTCAGAGCCTTCATCACTCATGCGAACTGCGGCTTTGACCTCTTGCTCGTTGACATCAATGCCTTTACTGACTTTTGAATAGAGCATATCAATCGCGGTTTTGGCTTGCTCAATGGCAGCTCCGCCGCCTTGAATCGTGATTTGATTGCCAAAGGAACTAATGCTGACGTTTAAGAGCTTTTCTATCAGCTTGAGGTTGGAATCTTGCGGACCAACCAGTTGTTGAACCAGTTGGTTGTTGTATAATTCAAAGCTAATTTCTGCCATGGTAATCACCCTTTCATGACGCTTTTTGGTTAGTTTCCGCCAGCTCTCCCGTCAATGAATTTACTGTTGCGGAGGTTATTTTAATATCAACAATTTTATTTAAAAATTCCTTAGCAATCTCAACATGAACATTTTGCATATAAGGAGTGCGGCCGATGAGTTGTCCGCTATGACGGCCTTTGTGCTCAAACAAAACAGGCATGGTTTTACCAATACTGGAGAGATTGAATTTTTCTTGATATGAGAACAAAAGGTCTTGCAAAATATCCAGCCGCTCTTTTTTGATTTTTTCTTCTACCTGATTAGGCATAATGGCAGCCGGTGTTCCGGCGCGCTTGCTGTATTTGAAGGAGAAAGCTTGAATGTATTTAACTTGATTGACAATATCAAGTGTTTGCTTGAAGTCTTCATCGGTTTCTCCGGGGAAGCCGACAATAAAGTCAGAGGACATTCTTAAGTTCGGGTTGGCAAGGTATAGTTTTTCGATTACACGCAGGTAATCATCTCGGGTGTGACGGCGGTTCATGGCCTTGAGAATTTTGTCTGAGCCGGACTGAACCGGTAAATGCAAGTAGGGCATCAGCTTATCCAAATCATGATGGCAAGCGATTAAATCATCAGTCATATCCGCCGGATAAGATGTGGTATAACGAATGCGTTTGAGGCCATCAAGTTCGGCTAATTTACGTAAGAGATAAGCCAGATTGCGCTCTTTGCCGGAGGCATCTTCACCATGATAGGAGTTAACATTTTGGCCGAGTAAGTTGATTTCGACACTGCCGGTTGAGACTAATCTTTTAGCTTCGTTTAAGACTTGCTCTACAGGGCGGGAAGTTTCAATACCACGGGTATATGGAACAACGCAATAAGTGCAAAAATTATTGCAGCCTTCTTGGATGGCTAAAAATGAGCAGCCTCCGGTTGATTTGTTTTCGGGTAAAAAGTCAAACTTTGATTCTGCCGGAAACTCGGTATCAATAATGCTTTGACCTCTTTTGCGATAGACTTTTGCTAAAATTTCAGGCAGGCGGTGGTAGGTCAGAGGACCTGTTGCAAAGTCAACAAACGGAGCGCGTTTGGCAATTTGTTCGTCTTCGGCTTGAACGACGCAACCGGCAACGCCAATGATGGTGTCTTTACCCTCTAAGGCACGTTCTTGTTTTATCAGATAAATGCGTCCCAAATCAGAAAAAACTTTTTCGGCTGCTTTTTCGCGGATGTGGCAAGTGTTGAAAATGATTAAATCTGCTGCTTTGGGCGTGGGAGCTTCCTCATAACCCAAAGTGTTTAAGATGTTGGCTATGCGGTTTGAATCATATACGTTCATTTGACAGCCAAAAGTTTTAATATAATATTTTTTTGTATCCACTTGCTTATCCATTAGTTTTCTTAATGCGTTATTATGTTCTAACTTTTAGTGTAGGATATATGCGGATTTTTTTCAAATCTTTTTTGTGATTTTGCCGGTTTTTTATTGGAAAATTTTATTTGTGTGAGCTTTTTGATTGATAAAAGTCGGTTTTTTGAGTATGCTCTAAATGATGATTAATTTTTAACGAGGTAAAAATGACCGATTTGCAAGTGGAGATGGATATGAATTGTGTGGAAAAATTAAATGAAGACCAAAAAATTGCTTTCTTGAAAGCTTTTTCTCGTTTGGCAGCAGCAGACGGGCATTTTGACGAAGATGAAAAAGAGTTTATTAAACACGTGGCTATGACTTTTGGGGTTTCGGCTAAACGCGTTAATGAAATTTTGAAAATTGATAATGATGAAGAAATTATTGAAGAAGTTAAGAAAATTGATGATCGTCGTGCAGCTTTGGAATTAATTAAAGAAATGTGCGTTTTAGCTCATGCTGATGATGAATTGTCCGATGCTGAGACGGCTTTTATCGGAAAAGTAGGTATGGCAATGGGGGTTGATTTGGCAAAAATCGAACAAATCAGTAATTGGGTGATTGATAGACTTATTTGGCTGGAAGAAGCAAAAATTATTTTTGAGGAAGTTTAATTTCTGGTGAGGATTGAATAATGGAAAATTCTGAAGAAAGACTGCAGCAACATCAGCAACGAGTGAATCGCCTCAGTGCCGTTTGGGAAAGTTTTCAACGTCAGCAAGAGCAAAAGACACAACAAAATCCCAGAAATGTTATGTTTAATGCTTTAGGGGGCGAAAATTCTCATCTTAAAGCTCCTGAGAAAATGAATTTGGTGCAAAAAGCTCTTTACGCATCTAAAGATGACGTTGTTAATGATGGAAAAGATGATAAGAAGTTATCCGCCTTTGTGGAAGAGTTGGCTGATGCTATCGAAAAAGATACGTTCTATTTTGACCAAGCATTGTCTATTGAGCGAATTAACTGTGAAACATCGACCATGAATGAGTATTTTACCTGGATTGATGAAGGACAACAAATCATCAAACATATGAATGATGGCTTTGTTTCGGAAGATGATTTGAAGGAAAAAACGGATTTCGTTGATATGTCTTTTCAGCGTGAAACCGAATTGATTACTTGTCTTGGTTTGTATGAAAAAAGTGTGCAACTTGGAAATAAAGATGCTAAAGTGAAATATGATGAGCTTCGACTTAAACTCCAAAAGTTAAGAGAAATCAGAAGCTCAATTTTGGTAACAACTAAAAATGAGGCCGATAAAAAAGTGGAGCGCGAAGAATATGAAAAGGCGTTGCATTATTATCGTCTTCTCGGATTTTTGAGAGATATGGGAAGTAATCCGACACAACATCAATTAGCCGAATTTAGGATGAGAGCTAAAGACCTGGAAATAGACCATGACTTGGATGTGGAGATGCTACCGGGATACAGCTTTTATACCAGATTGGTGGAAGATGTCAGGCGGGCAGATATGTCTGAAAGAAATGCTCAAGAACGTAGCTTTGACCATAGCTTGTCTTACAACAGAAGTCCCGGCGAGTTTATTTATATGGCAAAGCATGTGTCAACCAAGCAAGAAGATATTCGGACACGTATTGAACGCTTGCGTGGGCTTAGACCTCCTCTCAAAGATGTTCCTCAATATGATGCTAATCGGTTGAGACAACGAGCTTTAACCAGAGAGGGAATTCAGGCTGCTTTAGAGCGTCAGGCTCGGGAAGAAAGTATGATGCGTGCTTAACAAGTTGAATAAATTTGTTGCGTATCAAAAGAAGCTGGTTTATACCTAAAGCAATGTTGTGTTTTTAAGGAGAAATTTTATGGGTGCTTTGTTGGAACCTTTTTTCTATATCATTAATTTGGTTGTTAGCCTTTATTTTAAGGTGGTCGTGGTTGAAATTGTACTCCATTGGTTGATTTATTTCAAAATTTTGGAAGCCAATAATAAATATGCTCAAAAAACTATGGAGATTTTGGAAAAAGCAACTCAGCCTGTTTATAAGAAAATCGGTGAAAAAGTTCCTCCTGTGTCCGGGTTTGATTTTTCTCCGTTTATCTTATTGTTGGTATTGTTGTTTATCAGCAGACTGTTTACCAGACTTTCTGAACTGGTTATGTAGTTAAAAAGGAAAATCAGAGTTTTAGCAAAAAGGAATCTTTAGGGGATTCCTTTTTGAGTTTGAGAGATAAATTTATGTTTGCATATCTTACAGACAAAGGAATTATACTCAATGTGCGTTTGACGCCCAATGCTTCCTCTGCTCAAATAAAAGGATGTTTTGAGGGGGCTGATGGTGTGGAATTTTTGAAAGTATCTGTTGTCAGTGTGCCCGAAAAAGGAAAGGCTAATAAAGAGCTCATTGATTTACTCTCAAAAAATTTGAAACTCTCAAAAAGTAAGATTGAACTTATTAGCGGAGAAACCGATCGCTATAAAAAACTGTTGTTATATGCCGATGAGCAAATACTGGAAAAACTTGTAAAATTAGGAGATGAAAAATGACGGCAATCATTATGGATGGAAAACAAGAAGCCTTAAATGTGCGCAAATTTTTAGCAGAGGAAATTGCTAAGACTCATTCATCTCCGGTGTTAGCGGTGGTACAAGTCGGAGATAATCCGGCTAGTCAGGTTTATGTTCGCAATAAGCATAAGGCTGCGGCTGAAATTGGTATGAAATGCCGAATTTGTTATGTTCCCGAAACTGCTAGTGAAGATGAACTGAGAGATTTAATTCTTGAGTTAAATGATAATGATGAGGTTAACGGGATTATTGTGCAGTTGCCTTTGCCGAAGCAATTTGATGAGTTAAAAGTTTTGTCTTGGATTAAACATTCAAAAGATGTCGATGGATTTAGCCCAATTAATGCCGGTTTGCTTCAAATGAATAGTCCAGAAGCTGTGGTAGCGGCAACGCCTCAAGGGATTGTGGCACTTTTAAAACATTATGTTGCAGATTTGCGTGGAAAACATGCGGTGATTATCGGACGATCAAATATTGTTGGGAGACCTTTGGCTGACTTGCTCTTAAACCAAGATTGTACGGTAACGGTTACTCATTCTAAAACACTCGATTTGCCAAGTATTTGTAAGCAAGCAGATATTTTGGTGGTAGCTTGCGGTTGTGCGGAAATGGTGAAAGCCGATTGGGTAAAAAAAGGTGCGGTGGTGATTGATGTCGGCATTAACCGTGTTGATGGTCATTTGTGTGGAGATGTGGCTTTTGATGCGGTGAAAGAAGTTGCTTCTTATATTACGCCTGTTCCCGGAGGAATTGGACCAATGACTGTGGCTATGTTGCTGAAAAATACCTGGAATGCCTATAAAAAACAAAATCCTTTGGTGGAGTAATTTTTTTATGTGGAAAATCTGAGATTTTGTTTGTCATTGGTGATTTGTCGTTTATCCTACTATGAGAAAAATAAATTTTGTTAGAGGGTGAATATGATACTTACAAAAGCCTGCGGAAAAATTCATAATTTAATTCACGCAACTTATGACTATATGTTGGATTTGGCATCCAGCAAATATGCTATGTTGTTTTTGTTTATTGTGGCTTTTGTTGAAAGTTCTTTCTTTCCTATTCCGCCGGATGTTATGCTTATTCCCATGGTGTTGGCAACTCCTCAAAAAGCTTATAGAATTGCCGGACTTACGACTATAGCCAGTGTTATAGGTGGTTATTTTGGCTATTGTATCGGCGTGTTTGGTTATGAGCTTTTGGCTAAGCCAATTTTAGAGTTTTATGGTTATATGGCACAATTTGATGTCTTTAAGGGGTATTATCACGAATGGGGCGCTTGGATTGTATTTGCTGCCGGTTTGACGCCTTTCCCTTATAAAGTGGTGACTATTGCCAGTGGGGTGGTGCATTTGGATTTGGTGGTCTTTACTGTTGCATCAATTTTAGCCAGAGGCGGTAGGTTCTTTTTGGTGGCTTGGCTCTTGAAAAAATTTGGAGAGCCAATGAAGGATTATATTGAAAAGAATTTGGGAATGCTCTCGGTGGTGTTTGTTTTGCTCCTTGTGGGCGGATTTGCCGCTATTAAGTTTATCTAATAAAAAAACCTCCCATTGGGGAGGTTTTTTTTATTCTTTATGGCGAAATGTAATTCGTCCTTTGGTAAGGTCATAAGGTGTCATTTCAATATCAACTTTATCCCCAACCATAACACGTATTCTAAATTTGCGCATTTTTCCGGCTGTGTGCGCTAATATTTCAACACCATTTTCTAATCTTACCCGAAACATGGCATTGGGAAGTTTTTCTATTACTTCACCTGTCAGTTCAAGCAGTTCTTCTTTACTCATAAAATTTCCTTTACTGATTAATTATTTCCTTCTGTATAAACCTTAATTTTTATTTTTGCAAATTATTTCTCACTATAAAGTGGTATTTTTATGGTAAAACAGGTGCCAACTCCCGGTGTGCTGGTAACAGATATGGTTCCGTTTTGTTTCTCAATTATGGATTTGACAATTGCTAATCCGAGACCTGTTCCCGAATTTTTAGTAGAATGTCCTTGAGAATAAAAAGGCTCAAAGATGTGGCTTAATTTCTCTTTTTCGATACCTATACCTGTGTCTTGAACGGATATTTGAGCAGTATTTTCAGTTTTATCTTCCGATATGCGGATGTCTATTTGTCCGCCGTTGGGCATGGCTTTGATGGCGTTTTGCATTAAATTGAGTATAACCATTTTGAAGTCTGCGGCATTTCCTAGAGCTGATAATTTTTTGCGGCTCTTTTTGAAACTTATATTAATGCCGTTATTTTTTGTTTCGTAATCAAGAATGGAAATGATATCTTGAATACTATCGCTGAAATTGTAAGGATGTTGTTTGTCCGGTGTAAATTGGGCTAGTTTTAAAAGCCTTTCCGGAACCTGAATGCAGTCAACTAATTGTTTATGAATAAGCTCAAGATAGGATTTTTCCTCACTGTCTTGGTGGTGGTATTTCTTTATCAACCCTTCCAAAATCATCCTGATGGAGCCTAAGTGATTTTTCATTTCATGAGCAACAGAGGTGGATAAAAAACCAAGAGAAGAAACTTTTTGCTGATGTGAAAAATCAATGTCTTCACTTAAATCTCTTATGGATTCAACAATGTATTTTTGAGTTGCTGAATTATTATCTTTAAATGTCATATATGCAGCATTGATTGATAATGGATTGTTGGGAAAAGCTGCAAATTGTTGAATGAATTTTAGGTTCGTGGTCTTACCTTCCTTAAATATTGCCATTGGGCAGGTGAATTTGCTCATTGGGCAGGGGTAATCTTGATTTTGTGAGGAGAAATAGCATTTTTGCCCAATACAGTTTTGTGAAGAGTTTATTTGGCGGTAATATTCTTTATTAGCCAGAATGATGGTGCCGTCTTCTTTTAAGACCCTGATGCCATCAGGAATAGAGTCAATAATTGATTGTAAGAAAAATTCGGCACGGTGAATTTCTTGAATGCTGTTTTCAATGCTTTTAAGCATTTGGTTAAACGTGGTGATTAAATTATCAAATTCATCATAAGTATAGTGTTTTTTATCTTGATGAATGCGTGAGCCATATTCTCCTTTGGCAACCAGATTACTGGCATTGGAGAGTTTTTCAATCGGAGAGAGAACCCATATTTTGATAAGGAGCCATAAAACTATCATGGCGCAAAAGAATAATAATGTGCTGATTAAAATAATACGAAAACTTTCTTCCAAAGTTTTATAGCGCTCATTGTAGTTCTTTATGACTTCTTCTGCGCGTTGGCGTTCTTGTGAAATTTGTTGTTGTTTGGCATTGAGTTGAGATGATTTTGTCAAATCTTTGGTTCTCTTACTGAATTTTATTTGAGGATAGTTGTTTTCAATTGCTACTAATTCTTTTCGTAAGGCTATGTTCTCATATAATATTTCTATATATTGTTGATTGCGGCTTATGACTGATTTTTGTTCTTCTTGAGTTTTGGATAAATTAATAATGTAAAACGCGTATAGAAATATAACCGATATGATTATGAAAAAAAGTGATATTGTGTAGATAAATTTTTTATTTAAGCTGAAAAACATTTTAAGCCTCAATATACTTGCGTTGGTCGTTATTAGCTATTATTTAATAAATATAACGTTATTATCTTAACAAATATAAAATGTTTTGAGGTTTTTGATGACTAAAAATAATATTAAGTTAGAACAAATGCATCTCTCTCCGGAAGTGGAAGAAGAATTGCGCTGTTGGAATGATGAAGATGTTGCCTTTATTAAAAATGACGTTATGGATGGTAAAGAAATGTGGCTGATTTGTGCGGCTGACGGAACAAAAATTGCGGCAACTGATGATAGGGAATTTGCTTTTGTTATGGCTAAGCAAAATGATTTGAAACCTAAGTCAGTGCATTAAGAGAAAAAATAAAAAAGCTCCGAATTAACGGAGCTTTTCTTTTAGTTGGTTAATAAGGCTTGAATTTCTTCCTTCGAGCCGGCAGCCCGTAATTTTGAGCAAGTCTCTTCATCTTTGAGAATGCGGGAAATTTGTGCCAGAGCCGTTAAATGGTCTGCTCCGTTGCTTTCTGCTGATAAGAGTAAAAATACTAAATCAACCGGTTTGTTATCAATAGCGTCAAAATCTATCGGAGAATTCAAGCGTGCAAATAAGCCAAATACTTTTTGAAGTTCACTTAAGCGTCCGTGAGGCAAAGCTGTCCCCGCACCAAATCCGGTTGAACCTAAGTTTTCTCTTTCAAGAATGGTATCAAATATTGTACGATCGTTAATTCCCGTTAATTCTGATGCTTTTTGAGCCAACTCTTGAAGCAATTGTCTCTTATTGTTGGCTTTTAGTGAAAGCACAATCGAATCTGCGGACATTATCTCGGAAAGTCTCATCTTTTTTTATGCCTTATGTAGTTGCTTATTTGTCAGCTTTGGGTTCAACCCAACCGATGTTACCATCTTTACGACGATATACCATGCTGATGTGATTGTTTGCACTGTTACGGAACATAATGGCTGCTTCGTTAACCAAGTCCATGTACATAACAGCTTCGCTAACCGTACATACCGGAATGTTTGCTTCCGTTTCGGCGATGGTTAATGGTGCACTCTCATCAATATCCATCTCGTCTTCGGTTTCATGAAGCGGAAATACGGCTTCGTTTGCCATTTCGGCTAAGCCTGTTTTGCCTTTGTGGTCATTTAATTTGTTTTTGTGACGGCGTAAGCGGGTCGCAATGTGGGCATTGGCATTGTCAAATGCGGTATAAGGATCACCTGCTGAGCCAGAGCCTTTTAAGACAATGTTTTTGGCAGGGTGAACCGTTACTTCTGCTCCAAATTCATCGCCATCTTTAGAAAAAGCTACGGTGCAGCTAATCGGAGCCGGGAAATATTTGTTTACAGAATTTAAGACATTCTCTTCAACATGCTTACGGAGTCTGTCTCCGATATCAACCTGTTTACCTGTCAATGTAATTTTCATAATCTTTACCTTACAAATTAAATTATTAAAACTTTTCTTTTGAGAGATAACTCTATATTTCTCTAAAAGTCAATATATATTATCTTTCTTACAAAAGCAAGTCGTCTGTGGAAACTATTAAGAATTTCGACGTTTTTCTCTTTTCCTTTGGGCAGAAGTGGGAATGTTCATTCCTTCGCGATATTTGGCGACTGTTCGTCTGGCTATTTTGATTCCAAGGCGTGCCAAGAGCTCAACTATCATGTCATCTGAGAGAATCTTATCTGGTGTTTCTTCTTCAATTAATTGTTTGATTTTGTGTTTGATGGCGGTTACGGATGTATTTTCATCGCCGGTGTAGCTGCCGGCCGCTGTGGAGAAGAAATATTTCAGCTCAAAAATGCCGCGTGGGGTATGCATATATTTGCGGGTTGTGACTCGGCTAATGGTGCTTTCGTGCATTTCTAATCTTTCGGCAACGTCGCGTAATAGCATTGGTTTGAGGTGGTCAATTCCTTTTTCAAAAAAATCGCGTTGAAATTTGACGATTTCTTCACTGACTCTTAAAATGGTGGTCGCTCTTTGATGAAGTGCTTTGATTAGAAAATTAGCAGAGCTTAATTTATCTTTGAGGTATCTTTTGGCTTCTTTGTTATGAGAGCTTAAAGTTTTTATTTCACTGTAATAGTCTTGATTGATTAAAACCTTGGGTAATGATTTTGAGTTTAATTCAATAATGTATTCTCCGTATTTGTTGGTACGAACAAAAACATCGGGAATGATGTAGGATGTTAGGTCAAAGTCATAGTCGGCGGCGGGTTTGGGATTTAATGCTTTTATTTCACTTAGCATATCGTTTAAATCTTCATCTGAAAAACCACCTGTTTTTTTTAATTCTTTGTATTTTTTTTCTGCTACTAAGTCTAAATGCTCAAGTAAAAGTGCCATATAGGGGTCGTAGCGGTCTTTGTCTTGGAGCTGAATTTTTAAGCATTCTGCAACAGAAGTGGCAAAAATTCCCGAAGGTTCACAGGTTTGAAGACGGGATAAGATATTTTGCAGATAATCTTGTTGGATATTTAGTTTGGCTGAAATTTCAGTAAGGTTGCCTCGAAAATAGCCGGCAGCATCTAAAAACTCCATTAAGCGAGAGGCTATCAGACGCTCTTTGGGGGTGTCAAATTTTTGAGAGATTTGTTCATCTAAAAATGTATATAACGATTTGTGTGAAGCTAGTTTTTGCTCAAAATAGTCAAAGTCTTCATCGGAATTGGCAATTTTTTGCTGATGATAATCTTTCCAATTCGCATCGGTGGGAATATCATCATAGCCGGCACGGTCGCTTCCAAAGTCATCTTCAAAGTTGTTATCGTAGTCAATGTCATCACTGAGGGGAGGTTCTTCTGCAGAAGAAGGTGAAGGATTATCATCAATAGAGGGGAAGAATTCATCAGGTAATTGGTTGAGGTGGTCATCTTCCCTTTCAAGAAAAGGGTTACTATTGAGCTCCTCTGAGACTAATTCACTTAACTCCAAATTATTCATTTGCAGAAGATTTATCGCTTGCCGAAGTTGCGGCGTCATTAACAGCGATTGCGACTGCTTAATTTCTATTTTTGGGGTTAATGCCATGAATTTACCTTCTCTGTTGGTTAAATAGAGAAGTTATCACCCAGATAGACTTTGCGAACTTCTTTATTGTTGACGATTTCGTCAGGGTTTCCTTCCATTAAAACCGTACCACCATGCAAAATATAGGCGCGGTCGGTAATATCTAGGGTCTCACGAACGTTGTGGTCGGTAATTAAAACGCCTAAACCGCGGTGTTTTAACTGAGAAACCAAATTACGGATTTCGCCTACGGCAATCGGGTCAATACCGGCTAAAGGTTCGTCCAGCAATATAAAGTGGGGTTGGCTGGCCAGAGCACGGGCAATTTCCAGACGGCGACGTTCGCCACCCGATAGAGCAATGGCCGGAGATTTACGCAGGTGAGCAATGGAAAATTCAGATAAGAGTTCTTCTAACATATTTTCTCTTTGGCTCTCATCGTCAATGACAATTTCCAAAATAGCTTTGATGTTTTGTTCTACCGTCAATGCACGGAAAATGGAGGCTTCTTGTGGTAGGTAGCCAATGCCCATGCGTGCGCGGCGATACATTGGTAAATTGGTGATGTCGTGTCCGTCAATATGAACATCGCCGTAGTCAGGTGTAATCAAACCGGTTACGCAGTAAAAACAAGTAGTCTTTCCTGCACCGTTCGGGCCTAAAAGTCCGACGGCCTCGCCTCTTTTTACATTGAGGGAAACATTGCGTAACACAGGGCGATTTTTGTATCTTTTCCCGATGTTAAAAACTTCCAATGTGGATACTTGTGATGAGGCATATTTGTTCATGGCTTGTCCTGACTTATTCTTTTAAATTCCAATTATTTTTGCTGGCTTGGGGTTTCGTTTCGGGCTTAGCCGGTGTTTTGACGGAGGGGGATTTGGGCGTCTCTGTTTTTTTCTCGTCTTTGTCTTTTTCTATGAAAACGCCGGAAACGCGTTTGCCATTCTTTTTGTTTGATAAAACACGGCTGATGCTAGTCTTGAGGTCGGTTTCGGCATAGTCGCCATGCAAGATATTGCCATCTTGATTGATGATAACATTATCATAAAGGCGAACCTTGTTGATTTGGGGCAGATATACACCCCAGTCTCCGGTAATCACGGCTTGTTCGTTAATGATTTTGACTTGTTTGTCGTCAGAATAAATTTCTACTTTTTTAAGCTCGGATTGACCTTGGGCATTTTTTGTAAAGTAACTTACCATTTTGTTGGCGTAAATTGTATTATCTTGGTCTTTCGCTATAACATCGCCAAAAGCAATGGCCTTATTTTGAGATGGGTAATAAGTAATGTTATCCCTGGCAGTGATGATTTTGTTGTCGGTGGTGGTAATTTTTGCTGCCGGCTTACCTCTTAATATCATTTCATCTTTGCGGAGGTCGTAGTCTAGGGTGTCTCCGTATGCTTGGGCTGAGGGGGATGTCATTATGACATTTCCAATAGCGTGAACATCTTTGATGTCTGTGCCGCTTTGTTCAGAAGCTTGTTCATAAAAAGCAGTCATTTGGTCGGCACGAACATTCATATCTTGTTTAGTGGCAACGGCATTGCCAATGGCGACCATTTTTTGTTCAGAGCGGTACCACTCAACTCTCTCGTCTGCCGTTAGATGTATGTCTTCAGCATGGGCTGTTGAAATGAGCGTTAGCAAAAGAGCTAGTGATATAAATGAAATGCGCATTAATTGTCCCCTTTAACTTGTTCTTCGGGCATAGTAATATGGGTTTTACCCGTGAAAATCAGTAAATTTTTATTTTGGTAATATTCAAATCCTTGAGATTCTATATGACCGCTTTCTCCGTTAACCGTTGTCGGTTTGATGCTGTATGCTTTTGATTGTTTAAAATCAAAAAACATTTCTTCGCTGGTGGCGGTGATGCCGTTGCTATAAAATACCTCAACACCATCCAATAATCGAAGTAAAGATGTGTTTTGATTGTAATAGCCGGTGGGGGATTGAATATTAACCCAAGTGTTGTCTGTATTGGGTAAAATTCCGTTGGGATTTTTTAATTTTAAGAGTTTTGAACCAGGTTCGGTTTCATCAATATTATCAGCATTGAAATTATTGACCTTGTTATCGGCGTCCGTGATATAAAACGCGGTTTGTTCCATGTGGAGTTTTTCAAGCTCCCCTTTTTTGGGGCGTGTAATATCAATGGCTAATTTTTCACTTTCCGTTTGAAGGCCGGGCATTACAATTAACAAACCGATGAGCAAGGCGGCAATACTTGGTAGCGCAATTTTTATCCAACGCATTATTTTGGCACGTCGGGTCAACGGATTTTCTTTTGTAGGTGAAAAATCCTTTGACCCGTTAAAATAGGAATCTATTTTTTGCGTGTCAAACAAATTATGCTGCTCCTGCTTGTAAGCAATTATGTAAGTGAATTACACCGACAGGGTGTTCGTTATCAATGACGAATAGTTGAGTGATTTTCTTTTCATTCATAATTTTTACCGCTTCTGCGACAAGAGTATCCGGAGTTGTAATCTTGGGGTTTTTGGTCATTACATCAGTTACTTTTTTGGTGGCCAAATCAGCAGATAAGTTACGTCTTAAGTCACCATCAGTAATAATGCCTATCAGATGTCTGTCTTTGTCAATAATGCCAACGCATCCTAACATTTTTGATGTCATCATTAACAGAGCTTCCTGCATGAGAGCTGTATCATATACTAAAGGTATTTCATCTCCTTTGTGCATTAAATCGGAAACTTTTTGTAAGAAAGAACCAAGCTTTCCACCAGGATGACGTTGTTTGAAATCGGTTTTTGAAAAACCTTTACGTTCCAATAAACAAATAGCTAATATGTCTCCTAAGACAATCGTTGCCGTGGTGGAGGAGGTAGGAGCTAAACCTAAAGGACATGCTTCTCCATCATCAGGCAATTTTAACAAAATGTCTCCCATACGTCCTAATGTGCTGTTGGGATTTTTTGTGATTGCAATGAGTGGAATACCATATCTTTTGCAATAGGTAATAATGTCAGATAATTCTTTCGTCTCTCCAGAGTTGGAAATAGCTAAGACAACATCATTTTCGGTTACCATGCCCAAGTCGCCATGACTTGCTTCCCCAGGGTGAACAAAGAAAGATGGTGTTCCCGTAGAGGCTAATGTAGCGGCGATTTTTGAACCAACATGACCAGACTTTCCCATTCCGGTCACAATAACGCGCCCTTTTGTGCTTTGCATGACGTCTAATGCTTGACTTAAGTTGCCGTTTAATTCTTCTTCCATCATGCGGATGGCTTCAATTTCTTTATCTATTGTTCTACGGGCAGATTGTAAATCTTTATCGTTAGTCATAAGGTGTCCTTTGCTTAAGATTACATAGATGGTTTGAACCTAATCTCTAATACTAAAAAAAGCAAGACTTTTTTAAGGGTTATTCTTGAGTGCCTGATGTTTTCACGTTGACTTTTAATCTTGGGGCTGTTAGTTTACGGGAAATTTTTATTATTAACTTTTAAATGTATCATTATGAAGTCTAAAAACATTAAAAGAAGTACGTTTTGTTTGTGTATGCTTGGCCTGAACATTTGTGTTTGGCTTGTTTTGTATTTTTTTCTTTTTAACGATGTTGCCGTTCGAGGGTGTTATCAGGGAAAGTTAACGGAGGTTCTGGAGATGGTTGCTCAGTCGGAAACCGGAAGCCGTCAAGCTATCGTTTCAGCCAAATATTATCAAAATGATGTGGCGGTACCGCAAAAAGATGACATGGTAACGGCTATTGAGTTTGTCGGTGATGATGATGTCCTTTTTTATAAAGGAGAAATTCATGAACAAACTTTGATTGAAGAGCGCGTGTTGCTAAATCGAAAAATGACCAATGTTTTTATGGGAATATTTTGCGCCATTTTTGCGATGCTTTATCTGATTTATCGTAAGGAAGAAAAACAGGCTCAAAAAGTTTGGCTGGATAACGCTCATGGGGATTAAATCGTTTCTTCTTGCTAATAGGGTTGCTTCGGCAACCTTTTTTTTGTACTTTGTTGGACTCCAATTGACTCAAAAGAAAAAATCTTGCTTTAGGTGCTGCGACTCGTAATGTATGTTTAAATGAATCTGAGAAAAGCTCAGAAAAAGAGCTTGTTCTAAAGGTTAATGAAAGGTAAAAGTTTTTTAGACTCAAATTTATGAAAATTTTTGTAAAAACTAGTTGACTATTGAACGCCATTAATCTACTATGCGCTCAATCTTTGTACTGCGGTATTAAAGAGATGAGTTTAATTAAAATGACGCAAACCCTTGTGATTTAAGAGTTTGTGGTAGTTTTTCCCCCGTTTGCAAGGCTTAGTGCTTTTGTGAATCGGGTTTTTTATGTAAACAAGATGTAATTTTAATTTAAGGAAATTAGTGATGCCTACAATTAATCAGTTAATTCGTAAATCACGAACACCCAAAGTGAAAAGAAACAAAGTTCCTGCTTTGAAAGCGTGCCCGCAAAAACGTGGTGTTTGTACAAGGGTTTATACAACTACCCCGAAAAAACCGAACTCCGCTTTGCGTAAGGTTGCTCGTGTACGCTTGACAAACGGCTTTGAAGTAATCAGCTATATCCCTGGTGAAGGTCACAACCTACAAGAACACTCAGTGGTGCTGATTAGAGGAGGCCGTGTAAAAGACTTGCCTGGTGTTCGTTATCATATCATTCGTGGTACCTTGGATACTCAAGGTGTTTCTAAACGTCGTCAACGTCGTTCTTTGTACGGCGCAAAGAGACCTAAATAGGAGATAAAGATAATGTCACGTCGTCATAGTGCTGTAAAAAGAATCGTACTGCCTGATGCTAAGTATAATGATAAGGTAGTCGCAAAATTTATTAATAACGTTATGGAAGACGGTAAAAAAGCCGTTGCAGAAAAAATCGTTTATTCTGCTTTCGACATTTTGGCCGCTAAAACCAAGCAAGATGCTTTGAGCGTTTTTAATGAAGCTATTGATAATGTAAAACCTGTTGTTGAAGTTAAATCTCGCCGCGTCGGTGGTGCTACTTACCAGGTTCCTTGTGAAGTTCGTGCTGATCGTCGTCAAGCTCTGGCTATTCGTTGGATTATTGCCGCCGCTCAAAAACGTTCTGAAACAACCATGACTGAAAGACTTGCTAACGAATTGTTAGATGCTTATGCCAATAAAGGTTCTGCCGTTAAAAAACGCGAAGATACCCACAAAATGGCTGAAGCTAACAAAGCTTTCTCTCACTACAAATTCTAATATAGGATTAATACAATGGCTCGTACACATAAATTGGAAATGTATAGAAACATCGGTATCATGGCTCACATCGATGCCGGTAAAACAACGACCACTGAACGTATTCTGTATTATACCGGTGTAAATCACAAAATCGGTGAAACACACGACGGTGCTGCTACCATGGACTGGATGGAGCAAGAGCAAGAACGTGGTATTACCATTACTTCTGCTGCTACTACCTGCTATTGGAAAGGTCATCGTATTAACATTATCGATACTCCGGGTCACGTTGACTTCACCGTTGAAGTTGAACGTTCTCTCCGCGTATTGGATGGTGCTATTACCGTATTCGACTCCGTTGCCGGTGTTGAACCGCAATCCGAAACCGTTTGGCGTCAAGCTGATAAATACGGTGTTCCTCGTATTTGTTTCTGCAACAAAATGGATCGTATCGGTGCCAACTTCTATCGTTGCTTAGATATGATTAAAGACCGTTTGGGTGCTCAGCCTTTGGCTTTGCAATTGCCAATCGGTGCAGAAGCTGATTTCAAAGGCGTTATCGATTTGTTGCAAATGAAAGCCATTATCTATACCGGTGATACAGCTGACGCTCCGATTAACGTGGAAGAAATTCCGGCTGATTTGAAAGATAAGGCCGAGGAATATCACTCTCAGTTGGTCGAATCTGCAGTTGAACAAGACGAAAAAGCTATGGAAGATTTCTTTGAAGGAAAAGAAATTTCTATCGATACTTTGAAAAAATGTATTCGTAAGGGTACTTTGGCTCAAGCTTTCGTTCCTGTTTTGTGCGGTACTGCATTCAAGAACAAAGGTGTACAACCGTTGTTGGATGCCGTTATTGATTACTTGCCATCTCCGCTGGATATTCCGGCTATCGACGGTGTAAAACCGGGTACTGATGAAGTTATTGAACGTCATCCTGAGGACAATGCTCCTTTGGCTGCTTTGGCATTCAAGATTATGAATGACCCATTCGTTGGATCTTTGACGTTTACTCGTATTTATTCAGGTACAATGACTGCTGGTTCTTATATCTATAACTCTGTTAAAGATAAGAAAGAACGCATTGGTCGTATGCTCTTGATGCATGCTAATAAACGTGAAGATTTGAAAGAAGCTCACGCAGGTGATATTATTGCCTTGGCTGGTTTGAAAGATACTACTACAGGTGATACCTTGTGTGATCCTTCTAATCCGATTGTTTTGGAAAATATGGAATTCCCTGATCCGGTTATTCAATTGGCTGTTGAACCAAAGACTAAAGCTGACGTTGAAAAAATGGGCTTGGCTTTGTCTCGTTTGGCTATGGAAGATCCTTCTTTCCGCGTTTCTTCTGACCCAGATTCAGGTCAAACCATCATCAGTGGTATGGGTGAATTGCACTTGGAAATCATTGTTGATCGTTTGAAACGTGAATTCAAAGTTGATTGCAATGTCGGTGATCCGCAAGTTGCTTATCGTGAAACCATCACCAAACCTTGTGATATTGAATATACTCACAAGAAACAATCCGGTGGTGCCGGTCAATTCGCTAAAGTTAAAATTAAATTCGAGCCGATGGAAGGCTACAACGGATTTGAATTTAACAATACGGTTGTTGGCGGTAACGTTCCTAAAGAATATATTCCGGGTGTTGAAAAAGGTTTGCGCACTGCTATGGATGCCGGTGTATTGGCCGGATATCCGGTTACCGGTGTTAAAGCTACCTTGTATGATGGTGCTTACCACGAAGTTGACTCTAACGTTATGTGCTTCGAAATCGCTGCTCGTGCTGCCTTCCGTGAAGGTATGAGACAAGCTGATGCCAGATTGTTAGAGCCGATTATGAAAGTGGAAGTTGTTACTCCGGAAGAATATATGGGCGATATTATCGGTGACTTGAACTCTCGTCGTGGTTTGGTCAGCGGTATGGATCAAAGAGGTAATGCTCGCGTTGTTGATGCCAGCGTTCCTTTGGCCAATATGTTTGGTTATGTAAATACCTTACGTTCTCTTTCTCAAGGTCGTGCTCAGTTTACAATGGTCTTTGACCACTATGCTGAAGTTCCTCGGGAAATTGCCGAAGGTATTAAAGCGAAAAACGCTTAATCAAGTGAATGAGATGCGAGAGTGGAGCAACATTTGTTTTCACTCTTGCCTCTTGTTCGTTTTATATTTGTAAATTTAATTTTATTAATTTCATTTTGGAGAAATTTAAAATGGCAAAAGAGAAATTTGAGCGCACAAAGCCTCACTGCAACATTGGTACCATTGGTCACGTAGACCACGG
>CALXTW010000009.1 GCA_944391515.1 uncultured Alphaproteobacteria bacterium | reverse complement strand
TTTAGGGGAGGCCAGTGCTAAAGGCTTATAGCCGCATATGAAGAACCCCGCGTTTTACGCGGGGGTATCTTTTTTTTGTGCGTGGGATAAATAAGTGCTAGGGGCTTGAGATTATTGTTTTTTGGCGCTAAATTAAATGCAAATATGGCGCAATCTTTTTTTTGAAAGTTTTGATAATGATGAATAAATTGAAGGTTTCAGGTGTTGCTCTTTTGGCAGTTTTAACAGCTCCGGCAATGGTTTACGGGGTGGAGCCATACGCTTTTCAAGCAGATGTTGATGAGTTGCGCGAAGATGTGAAAATTTTGCAAAGACAAGTTTATCGCTCTCAAACTGAGGCTCCGGCCGGAAAGTCATCTGATGTGATGGTCAGAATGAGCGATTTTGAAGAACAATTACGCCAGATGAATGGTAAGATTGAAGAGGTTAACTACAAAATCAAACAGCTCAATGACCGTATGGATATGATTAATAAAGATATTGATGTTCGCTTTAGAATGATTGAGGGTAAGCCTCTAAATGGTGGTGCCGGTACTCAAGCAAAGAGCAAAAAATTTGATGCTCCGGTCGCAAATAATGCTCCAAAATCTTTAGTCGGCGACTCTATTAAAGGTGGGAATTTAGCGCCGGTTGAGGCTCCTAAAGTCGCTCAAGAGCAAGATGTGAATAAAGTTTATCAGCAAGGACTTGAGGCCTATAATTCAGGTCAATATGATAAGGCAGAAGCTAATTTTAGTGATGTTTTGAATCGCTTTTCTCAAGATAAGTTAGCGGCAAATGCGCAATATTGGTTGGGAGAGGTTTATTATTCTCAGAAAAATTATGCTAAGGCCGCTGTGGCTTTTGGCAAAGGATATGAAAAATACAAGGACGGTGCTAAGGGTGCCGAGAGTTTATATAAGCTCGGTATGGCTATGAACCAATTGGGTAAAAAAGAAGAAGCTTGTGCCGCGTTGACTAACGTGGCAAAGGAATTTCCAAAAGCTGAAAAGACATTGCTGGATAAGGCAAAAAATGAAGCTTCTAAGCTGAAATGTAAGTAAGTTTTGTTTTGAGAATGCTCTCCCTAGAAAGAAAAATAGATTTATCGCTTTTTGAGACAGGCAAAGTGGCTGTCGGGGTATCCGGCGGGGCTGATTCTTTAGCTCTGGTTCTTGTTTTGGCTGAGCTATTGGGAAAAAAGAGAATCGTAGCCTTAACTGTTGACCATGGATTACGCAAAGAATCTTTGAAAGAAGCAAACTATGTTGCTCAGCTCATGAATGAATATGGAATTGAACACCATATTTTGACATGGAAAGGCAAAAAGCCTACTCAAGGTATTGAGGAAGCTGCTCGAATCGCCAGATATAATCTAATTTATGAGTGGTGCAAAAAAAATGATGTAAATACGCTTTGTGTGGCGCATCATCTTCTTGACCAAGCGGAAACATTTTTTATTCGTTTACACAGAGGAAGCGGTTTAACAGGTCTTTGCGGAATGGGGGCTGTTGGGGCTTGGAAAGATTTGAGAATCGTTCGCCCTTTGTTGGATATTCATCCCCAAAAGTTGAGAGAGTATTTGCAACAACGGAATATTCGTTGGGTGGAAGATCCGTCTAACCAAAGTGATGATTTTTTGCGGTGTCGAATTCGCAAGTTTTTGCCGATTTTGGAAGAGAAAACCGGAATTTCGATGCAAAGAATCGCTGATACAATGAAAGTTTTGACTAAGAGTAGAGATTTTATTCGTGCACAAGTCGAAACATTTATTGCTAAATATGCTAGGTTTTGGGATGAAGTCGGGGTTTGTATATCCTTAAAAGCGCTTAGAGAAAGTCATGAGGAATTGGTTTATCAGGTTTTGAATGATTTACTCAAAAAAATCAGTGGCAAAGACTACACTCCGCGGGCTGATGATGTGGAACGTTTGGTTGCAAATTTAACTCAACCGAATAATGAAAATTTCAGTGGAGCGACGCTTTCAGAGTGTGAATTGTTTGTGGGGCAACATAAGCTTTGGATTGTGCGGGAGGTGCGCTCAAAAAAGAAAATGCCAAAGGCGGTGTGGGAGGCTTTTGTGAAAGAAAATTCGCATTACTCGCATTTTGATTTGCCCTATAAACTCCGTGTGGCATTGGTGAAAAATAAAATGCCTATTGTGTTTTGAGTTGCGACACCCTATATTGAATCAAGTGTAAAAGCTTTTAAGGAATTAATGTAAATGAGTTCAGGAAAAAGTATTATTGTTTGGTTGGTGGCGATTGTCTTGCTGACCTCGTTGATGAATGGTTTTACCGAAAGTGCTAAAAAGGCAAGTTATGCCGAATTGGCTTTTTCGGATTTTATGAATGAAGCCGAAAATAAAAAAATCAGTGAAGTGGTGATTTCGGGTGCAAATATTGAAGGAAAGCTCACTGATGGCAGAAATTTTTATACCTATGCGCCGTATGACCCTTCTATGGTTGAGACCTTGCGTCAGAATGGTGTGAAGGTGGAGGCTAAGCCTGAAGATACGTCTTCTAACACTTTTTGGGGAATCTTTATTTCTTGGTTCCCGATGATTTTGTTAATCGGGGTATGGATTTATTTCATGCGCCAAGCAAATTCAGGCAACAACAAGGCCATGAGTTTTGGAAAATCGCGTGCCAGATTGATTGAAAATAACAAAAAAGTTACTTTTGCCGATGTGGCCGGATGCGATGAATCCAAACAAGAGCTTGAAGAAATCATCGACTTTTTGAAAGATCCGACTAAGTTTCAACGCTTGGGTGGTCGAATCCCTAGAGGTGTTTTGATGGTTGGACCTCCGGGAACAGGTAAAACCTTATTAGCAAAAGCTGTGGCCGGTGAGGCTAATGTTCCGTTCTTTTCAATCTCGGGTTCAGACTTTGTGGAGATGTTTGTCGGTGTGGGTGCATCGCGTGTTCGAGATATGTTTGCTCAGGCCAAGAAAAATGCTCCCTGCCTCTTGTTTATTGATGAAATTGATGCGGTAGGGCGTCATCGTGGAGCCGGTTTGGGCGGTGGTAATGATGAGCGTGAACAAACACTTAACCAGCTGTTGGTTGAAATGGACGGTTTTGATGATAATCAAAACGTGATTGTGATTGCCGCAACCAACCGACCCGATGTTTTGGACCCAGCATTGCTGCGTCCAGGACGTTTTGACCGTCAGGTTACCGTGTCTAACCCAGATATTAAAGGGCGTGAAGAAATTTTGAAAGTTCACGTCAAAAAGGTACCTCTGGCAAAAGACGTCAAGTTAGATGTTGTGGCTAGAGGGACGCCTGGGTTCTCTGGTGCGGATTTGGCGAACTTGGTTAATGAGGCTGCTTTGTTAGCTGCACGCAAAAACAAACGCAAAGTTACCCTAAAAGAATTTGACGAGGCCAAAGATAAGGTCTTGATGGGTGCTGAGCGCAAGTCTATGGCCATGGATGAGAAGGAAAAGATGAATACTGCTTATCATGAGGCCGGACACGCAATTTGCAGTTTGTTTACCGAAGGGTCTGACCCAATTCATAAAGCTACGATTATACCTCGGGGCAGAGCGTTGGGTATGGTTCAGCAATTGCCGGAAAAAGACCGTTATTCCATTACCAGACAACAGATGATGTCGCGTTTGGTGGTGGCAATGGGCGGACGCGTGGCCGAAGAAATGAAATTTGGCTATGACTCTGTGACCTCAGGTGCATCAGGCGATATTCAGATGGCAACCAATTTGGCTCGCTCGATGGTAACCGAATGGGGTATGAGTGATTTATTGGGGCCTGTGCTCTATGCCGAAAATTCAGGTGAAGTCTTTTTAGGCAAATCGGTAACGCAAAACCAAAATATGAGCGAAGAAACAGCTCGTTTGGTTGATGCGGAAATCAAACGCTTGGTTAATACCGGCTATGAGGGAGCTAAAAAACTCCTGAAGGAAAAAGAAAAGGAGTGGAATTTGTTGGCTGAGGCTTTGATTGAATACGAGACTTTGACCGGAGATGAGATTAAGAAAGTTATCAATGGAGAGAAGATTGATAAGTCTGATGAAGCTCCGGTTGATGAAGCTAAAAGAACCCATTCTTCGGTTCCTGAAATTTAATTTCCCTTAATTCTCAAAACCCGTTCTGCAAAAAGAACGGGTTTTTTGTAATATTTCAGAATATTTGTTGAGGTTAATATCTTGGATTTTAGCTTGTAGTTTTGATTGTGTCGTTTATGATACTTTTATTGTGAATTTTTTTAATGCAGGAGTTTAATATGGGAAATAAATTATTTGGTACTGATGGTGTGCGTGGTGTGGCAAATGTTTATCCGATGACGGCTGATTTTGCTTTGAAGCTGGGGATGGCTGCAGGTGAATTGATTTGCACCAATAAAAAGAAAGTCGCTATCGCCAGAGATACCAGAGTTTCCGGTGAAATGTTAGAGGTAGCACTTTGTGCCGGTTTTAATGCAAAAGGTGTGAATGTGCTTAAACTGGGCGTTATTCCTACTCCTGCCATTACGATGCTGACGCCATCATTGAATGTTGATATGAGTGTGATGATTACCGCTTCGCATAACCCGTTTCAAGATAATGGTATTAAGCTGATTAATGCTCAAGGGGATAAATTTTCCGATGAAGACACCGCCAAAATTGAAGCGGCAATCAGTGCAGATAACTTTACGCTCAATCCTAATGAAATCGGGAGCTCAGAAGAGATTCCTGATGCTGTGGTCGGTTATGTTGATAAGGCCTTAAATGCTGTACAAGGTGAACAGCCGCTGTCTGGTTTGCGTGTAGTGCTTGATTGCGCTAACGGGGTGTTTTCTAAAATTATGCCAGAAGTTTTTAAGAGCTTGGGTGCTGGTGTGATTGTGATTGGTAATGAGCCTAATGGTAAAAATATTAACCTCAATTGTGGGTCACAACATACCGAAAAAATGATTGAAACAGTTCGTAACTCTCATGCTCATTTAGGTATAGCCGTTGATGGAGACGGGGATAGAATTATTGTTTGTGATGAATTGGGCAATCGTCTAGATGGTGACCAAATTATTGCTTTCTTAGGAAAATGCTTGAAAGACGAGAAGCGTTTGGCAAATGATACCGTGGTGGCGACAATCGTTTCTAATCCGGCTTTGGATAGATTTTTTGAAACACTGGGTATTAAATGTGTTCGTTCTGGTGTGGGAGAAAGATTTGTTATTGACGAGATGAAAAAGAATGGCTCAAACCTCGGAGGGGAAGAATCAGGACATATGGTGTTGTCTGATTTCGGTAAAACAGGTGATGCTATGGTGGCAGCCCTCGTGCTTTCTCAAGGTTTGCTCAAAAGCTCCCAAAAAATGAGTGAGCTGTTTCCTTTGTTCTTGCCAATGTTTAGAAAACGTGTTGACAGCAAGTTTAAATCTAAAGAAGAAATGCTTAAAGCGTTTGAAAACCCTGATTTTCAACAAGCAATCAAACAAGCTGAACAAGAAATCCAAGGTAAAGGTAAGGTCTTGGTGCGTAAGTCCGGAACTGAACCTAAAATTCAAGTTTGGGTTTGGAGTGATGATGTTGCTTTAGCTGAAAAAGTTAATGCAGAGGCTGTGGCTGTATTGGAAAAATCTGCCGGCTTTGAGGCAAAAAAATCGGTATAACAAAGTGATATCTCTTGGTCTTAAGTTTTTATTTACTTTTCGGGCGTAAATTATACCTAATTTAGGCTACCCGAAAGGAGGATATTATGCAAAAAGCATTGGAAAATTTGGATTGGTATAAAAATAAAGTTGTGGCGCCTTCTCGTGTGGTCGTTCGTAAAGGAAATTTGGCTTTGTTAGCTACGACTCGTTATCGTAACGGAGAGATGGTTCAATCAGCTAAAGCTCGTTGTGTTTGGCCGAATCCTTACAAAAATGATTCTAATGTTTTGAGCCGTCGTGTATGGAGTAAAGATGCTTAAAGGAATTCAAGCATTATTTACTTCGGGGATTTTGCTCGATCCATTTGTCTTGCTGGGCTTGGTTTTAGGTGGTTTCTTTTATTTTAACTTGAGCTATGAGCAAGTGACGGCAGTTTATTTTGATTATCGATTTTATGCTTTGGCTTTGATGCTGGCGATTGTTTATAATTTTGCGTTTCGGCCCGCTTATCGCAGAGGCGGTTTGACTATTGATACCAAAAAGACTGCTTCAAATGCCGTGTTATCAGGGTTGAAATTAGTAGTGAGCTCTCTATTGATGATGGCGTTTATTAGTTTTTGGTCATTTGGCGGAGATGACGGAGATTATCAGTCCGCAGAAAGTTTTGAACAGCAACTTAAACAATAAAAGTTAGTCTTTTGTTTTGTAATAAAAAAGCTATCCTTTAAGGATAGCTTTTTTGTGATTGTTCTAAATAGATTTATCAACATTTATGCCCGTGGTTGCTGATGGGGCAACAGTGCGGTCATCAGTGCCGCCAAGCAATATCTCTACAGCTTGCTGCTGCATTTCAACTTGATTCTTAATTAGGGACATTTGCATTTGTTGCACAGCTAAGGCGTATTCGCTGATTGCTCCTAATTCTGACATCTTTTCCTCCTTAGACTTGTATTGTCTTTTATCACTCTATTTTGGGATTATACCATAAATTTGCTAACACTTCATTAAAAAAATGATTATACTTTAGCTCAAACAGCAGAAAAGGGTAAAATATGGGAAATATCCAAAGAGGATTGGAAAACTTGAAACGTCATATCAAAGTAGCTCCGGAGAAACCCGGGGTTTATCGAATGATTGATGAAAATGAAAAAGTTCTCTATGTCGGTAAAGCCAAAAATATCAAGAAAAGAATTGTGGCTTATTCTCATATTCATAAACTTCCGGTCAGACTGCAAAGAATGGTCTCCGAAATCCATCGCATGGAATTTATTATTGTTGAAAATGAGGCAAAAGCCTTACTCTTGGAAAATGAGTTGATTAAAAAACTCGAACCTAAATACAACATCTTACTGAAAGATGATAAAACTTTTCCGCATTTGGTGATTGATGTCGAATCGGATTTTCCAGCTTTGCGCAAATATCGTGGCAAACGTAATGATAAGAGTAAATATTTTGGGCCTTTTGCCAGTGTGTTGGCGGTTAATCATGTCTTAGATACAGTGCAAAAAGCCTTTTTGCTGCGTTCTTGTCAAGATTATGTTTTTCATAACCGCGAAAGGCCTTGTCTGCAGTACCAAATAAAACGTTGCTCGGCTCCTTGTGTTGGGAAAATTTCACGCGAAGATTATCATAAATTAGTGCGGGAAGCTGTTGATTTTTTAGATGGCAAAAATACCAAAATTCAAGAAGAACTGTCACAAAAAATGCAAGAAGCAAGCGATAATCTGGAGTTTGAAAAAGCCGTTATTTTGAGAGACAGAATCAGAGCCTTAACTAATGTTCAGAACGGAACAATGGTTGAATATGCAAATATCAATTCTTGCGATTTGGTTGCTTTAGCTAGAAAAGGAAATATGGTTTGTATTCAGGTGTTTTTTATTCGCTCCGGGCAAAATTGCGGCAATGTCCCCTATTTTCCTAAACAAATTCAAGATGCTGAAGACGGGGAAATTTTGGAAGCATTTTTGAGCAGCTTTTATGGGGAACATATTCCGCCCAAAGAAGTTGTGGTGTCTTTGGAATTAGAAAATAAAGAGTTTTTGGAAGAGGCGCTGTCCACTCACATCAATACCTACCAAAAAGGAGCTAAGGCAAAATTGCTCCAAAATGCTTTGAACAATGCTTATGCTTCAATCGATAGAAAAGTAGCTATGGAGGCATCTGTTAGGGCTAATTTGGAAGAAATGGCAAAAGTTTTTGAGCTGCCTTGTTTGCCCAAAAGAATCGAAATTTATGATAACTCGCATATTCAAGGCAGTTATGCAATCGGGGCTATGGTTGTGGCAACACCTGATGGGTTTGATAAAAAAAGTTATCGCACATTTAATATCAAAAATCCGAATATTACTAATGATGACTTTGCAATGATGAAAGAAGTTTTGACCAGACGCTTCGAACGCATGAGTGATGAAAATCGTCCCGATGTGATTTTGCTTGATGGTGGTTTGGGGCAACTCCATGCCGTGCATGAGGCATTAAAAGACTATGATTTGTCCGGAATTGCGATTATTGCAATTTCTAAAGGTCCGGATAGAAATGCAGGTAAAGAGTTTTATCACCAAGTGGGTAAAGAGAGTTTTGCTTTGCCTTACCAATCGGCTATCGCTTTTTATTTGCAAAATTTGCGTGATGAGGCTCACCGTTTTGCAATCGGTACACACCGTAAAAAACGAGCTAAATCCATTACCAAATCAAGGCTTGATGAAGTGGAAGGAATCGGGGCTAAAAGAAAGCGTGATTTGCTCAATCATTTCGGTTCGGTTGAGGCAATTTCTCAGGCTTTACCCAAAGATATTGAAAAAGTGGAAGGAATTAGTAAAAAAACAGCGGAAAAGATTTATAATTACTTCCATAATTGAAATTTCTGACATACCATAAGGCAAAATTTTGTTAAATAATTGAGAGGACAATAATGTATAGTTTGCCTAATTTGCTTACAATTTCCAGAATCTTGGTGATTCCGGTTATTTTCTTATCAATTTATATTCATACGGCGGTTTGGTCGATGTTGGCAGCAGTGCTGTTTATCATTGCTTCCATTACCGATTATTTTGATGGCTATTTGGCCAGAAGCCGTAATGAGACTTCGGCTTTCGGTCGTTTGCTCGATCCAATTGCCGATAAGTTGTTGGTTGCTTCTGCTTTAATCGTGATTTTGGCAGATAATATGGTTCATCCTATCAACTTTATTCCGGTGATTGTGATTTTGTGTCGTGAAATTTTGGTCTCTGGTTTAAGAGAATTTTTGGCCGAAGTTCATGTTGGTATGCCGGTTACCCGCTTGGCTAAGTGGAAAACAGGTTTTCAGATGACTGCTTTATCCATGATTTTGGTGGGCTATATGTTCCATGATTTGGGTGTAATTTTATTGTGGATTGCCGCTGTTTTGACTTTTGTGACCGGTTATCAATATTTTCAAAAAAGTTTGGATTATGTTAAGTCTATCGAGGCTGAGAAAAATCCTAAATTGGCCGATATGAAAGAAGCTGTGGCCGAAATTGAGGCTGTTGTAAAAAAGGCTAAAAAGGTAGTGGCTAAAACCGGCAAAAAAATTGCCAAGAAAAGAGCTGTTGCCAAAGTGGCAAAAAAAGCATCTAAGGCTAAAAAATCAGCCAAGAAAGAAGCTAACTCAGCAAAATAAAAACTGTGTAGAGCGAGTGAGATGAGTGATACAAAAGCACATATTTTAGTAGTGGACGATGACACTCGTTTACGCTCGCTCTTACAGCGTTTTTTGCGTGAAAGTGATTTTTTTGTTTCGGTGGCGAAAGATGCTGAAGATGCAAGAGAGCGCTTAAAAGACTATCAATTTGATTTGTTGATTGTCGATATTATGATGCCCCATGAAACCGGATTGGAATTCTTAAAAAAATTGCGTCAGGAAAGTTTAGTTCCGGTTATTTTACTGACAGCTATGGGCGAAACCGCTGATAGAATCGCAGGTCTCGAAATAGGGGCTGATGATTATTTGCCCAAACCCTTTGAGCCTAAAGAGCTGGTTTTGCGTATTAAAAATATTTTGAAACGCACACCTAAAGATAGTAAAGCTAAAAAGCAAGTCTTGGATTTGGGGCTGTGTACCTATGATTTGGATAAGAAAGAGTTGTTGACCAAACAAAATCAGATTGTCCATATTACACCGGTGGAACAACTTTTGCTTTCCGTCTTGGGCGAAAAATCAGGTCAGGTGTTTTCTCGAGAGAAGTTGGCAGAGATTTTGGGAGCAGGGCAGAGTCCTCGTTCAATTGATGTGCAAATTACTCGCTTGCGTAAAAAAATTGAGCAAGATTCAAAAAATCCGCGCTATTTACAGACTATGCGCGGTAAAGGGTATATGCTTCTTTCTGATTAGGAAATTTTACTCAGCTTTAGGGCTGAGTTTTTTTTGTAGTACTTTGTAACTTTTCGTTTGCTCAAAGCCGATTATTTTACTGGAATTTGCTGCGAAATGATTCTAAACTGTTTTCAGTTATTGATTTTAGGAGTAAGTAAATGCGAATTAAATTTCCTGAAAAAGTTGATAACACTTTGCGCTATTTGAAACTGAAGTTGTTACCAAAAACTTTGTTCTTCCGCACGATGTTATTGATTTTTATTCCATTGATTGTGGTGCAAGTTGTTTCAATCGTTGCTTTCTTTGACGGAACATGGGGACGTGTCGGTAAAAGATTATCAAATAATTTGACCTCAGATATGTCTTTTGTGATGCAACTTATTGATAAATCTCCTGACAAACTGCAAGAAATTAAAAAAGTAACGAGTGATACTTTTGATATGACGGTTAGTGTTTATTTGAACAAGGATAAACACCGTATCATTAATAAGGTTAGTCGAAATAATGAACTCGTAACCGGATTTTTGGAGAAAGAGTTAAATCGTACTTTTCCTGAATATGTTACAACGATTTATATGGGCAAAAAAGGTGACAGAAATTTAACCGTGTTTGTGGATACTCCCAAGCGCTTGTTTAAGTTTGAGACTTCCTCAAAAAATATTTTCTCTACTTCTATCTTTGGGTTTGTAGCTTGGATGATTGGAACTTCTTTACTGCTGTTTTTAGTGGCTGTGATGTTCTTGCGTATTCAGGTTCGTTCAATTGCTGAATTGGCTCAAGTGGCGGAAGATTTTGGTAAAGGTATTGATAATAAAAACTTTAAGCCTTGTGGTTCTTCTGAAGTCAGAAAAGCTGCGATTGCTTTTATTAAGATGAAAGAACGTATTCAACGACAAATCAGTGAAAGAACACAAATGTTGGCCGGCGTTTCTCACGATTTGAGAACTCCTTTGACGCGTATGAAATTGCAAGCAACAATGTTGCCGGATCCGCAAGAGCAAAAAGATTTGCTCTCTGATATTGATGAAATGGAAAAAATGCTCGATGGATATTTGTCTTTTGTCAGTGGAGAAGGTGGAGAAAAGGCTACTTTTGTGGATATGAACGAATTGATTATGAGTGTTTTGAATAAATTCCGTAACCAAAATGCTATGATTCGTTATAAAACAAATGACCAAGTCAGCGCTATTCAAGGGCGTGAACAAGCTCTGAAACGGGCTTTGACAAATGTTATCGGTAATGCTTTCAAATATGGCAAAACCGTTTCTGTTGATTTGGAAAGCAATAACCGGAAAATGGAAATTGTGGTTGATGATGATGGTCCGGGAATTCCTAAAGATAAGCGTGAAGAAGTGTTTAAGGCATTTTATCGCTTAGATGAATCTCGTAATAAAGAAACCGGTGGTGTCGGTTTGGGATTGGCTATTGCCAAAGATGTGATAACTTCTCATGGAGGTACGATCGAACTCCAAGATAGTCCTATAGGAGGCTTGAGGGTTCTCATTTCTATTCCCTTATAGCACGCAAATTCGTAAATTTATGGCCTGGTTGGGCTGAGCGCTACGCTGGAATTTGCGAGCTATTAAAGCCAATTAAAAAGAGCATCAAATTTTATTTTGATGCTCTTTTTAATTGTTAAATCGATGTTAAGAGAATCTGTTTATAATGTTTTTTAAGTTTTGATTTCAAGAGGATAAAAACATGGTGGATGAAACAAATTCTCAAGTGAATAGTGCTACAACGGTTTCTGTTGATGACGGATATGAGTACGAATATATTGAATTGGCAGAAGGGGAAGAATTGCCCGAAGGTGCAGAATATGAGTATGAATATGTTGAAGTTCCGGTTGATGAAGCAGGGCAAGAAATCTTTAGTGAAGACGAGAATGTTGTATCCCAAATAACTGATGTAGCAACTGAGGGGCAAAATGTTTTGCCTCAAGAGAATACATCTCAGTTTGTGAAAAGTAATGCAGATAATGTGGCAGAACAAGTGGTATATGAGCCGGTAGGAGAGCCTCTTGTTTCTCAAAGTGAGATTGTTGAAGAACCTCATCTTGAAATTGAAACACCATCAGGAGAATGGAAAGAAGATGAAAGTCTGCCAAAATTTGAAGACTTGGCTGAGGATAATCAGGTGGAAGATTTGAAAATGCCTGATTTTTTGACTGAGCCGCGTAGCGAATCTGCACGTTTGGATGAAATATTGGATGATGATTCTCCGTTGCAAAATGTTAATTTTCAGCCTGAAGGTGAAGTTGCTGACGATGAATTTGAAAAAGAATTATTTGGAACGCCGGCACCAGATTTGAATCTAGATGATTTTGAAGAAGTTACGCCAGCACCAGAGCCGGTGGTTGAGCCTGTGATGACAGAAGAAGTTGTTCCTGCCCCAGAGCCGGTGGTTGAGCCTGTGATGACAGAAGAGGTTGTTCCTGCCCCAGAGCCGGTAGCTGAGCCAGTGATGGCAGAGGAAGTTACGCCAGCTTCAGAGCCGGTGGTTGAGCCTGTGATGACAGAAGAAGTTGTTCCTGCCCCAGAGCCGGTAGCTGAGCCAGTGATGGCAGAGGAAATTGTTCCTGCACCAGAGCCGGTGGTTGAGCCTGTGATGACAGAAGAGGTTGTTCCTGCCCCAGAGCCGGTAGCTGAGCCAGTGATGGCAGAGGAAGTTACGCCAGCTTCAGAGCCGGTGGTTGAGCCTGTGATGACAGAGGAAGTTGTTCCTGCACCAGAGCCGGTAGCTGAGCCTGTGGTGGCAGAGGAAGTTATGCCAGCTCCAGAACCGATGGTTCAAGAACAAAAGGTTCAAGAGGAGCCTAATGAGGAGCTTTTGTCTGTTCGAGAAGAAATTGTTTCAATCCAGAGCAAAGATTCTTTACCTCAAAGTCTGGATTATCAAGTTCCTCCTCAAGAAGCTGTTATAAAAACTGATAGCGTTGCAAAAGATGAACAAGTGAGCGTATCTGGTTTGGTGGAAGAAAATGTGCCGGTTATAACCGCACCAGTGGCACATGCTCCGGTAGCGGAACCAACGCCAGCTCATGTCTTTCAACAAACAGAGGAAATTCCGGTTGAAATTAAGGTTTATGATATGAGCGATGATGAGTATCAATCATTGTGCAGTGTGGCTTTTCCGTTTAATAAAAATTCCGGTTTCAGAGGCTTTCAAGCGGATGAGAAAGTCTATAATTTGGTGATTGAAGATATTGATGTTAATCAACATGAAGAAAATGATTGGAGCTTGATTATTTTTGATGATTATCGGGTTCGGCTAAGCCCAAATGAAAAAGAATTGGTTTTGCCTAAAGGAGATAATACCGTACGTTATGCTAAAATTATGAAATCCGGCAAAACGAAATTGGAACTCTTTAATGAAGAAAAATATACTTTTATGGCGCCAACGGAAGATTTTGCAAAAATTCGTGGACATTATATTTATGGCAATATCGCCAATAACTCCAAACTCATTGTCAAAGATTTTGTAAATATTTCTTTGGGCGATAAGTTAGGCAAACAAATTACTTTTAACAAACCTGTTTCTGGTTTACTGACTGGACCTAAAGCCTCTAAGCTTTATTTTAGTGATGTTCGTTCGGTGATTGTGCCTAGTGCTAAACAAATGCACCAAAATGAGGAAAAAGAGCGTTCAAAGGCTGCCAGATGGTATAGTGGTAGCAGTGACGATAAATGTTTTGAATTTGATGCTAAATCACAAATTTCAGAATTTGTCGGTAATAATGAGTGCAAGATTATTCATGTTAATGTTGGAATTTCGCACTATGGGTGGAATATTACGTTTAGCAATGGTTTGTTTATGAGCTTTAGGGATTTATTGGAATACCAAACTCGTTATGGACAATTACCAGATAACTCAGGAGTTATTACGCACGGACAACAAACCTTAAAATTTGCTAATGTCGAAAAAATTATTATTTATGAGGCAGCACAATATTTTACTTATGGATAAAAATAAACCCCGCTTAGCGGGGTTTATTTTTTTTACTTATGTAATGGAAAAATTTGAACACCTTGGGTGGTTGAAACTTCCTCTTCTTCGGTTATGCTTTCTGCAACCGCTGAGCCTTTAAGCAAAGTGCTTACTTGTTTACCGGCACTTTTAGGCTGGGTAAGTTCAGGAGAAAGAGGGTAAGCATCTTTGGGTAGACGCAGTAACATATAGCCTGAACCGCCGCCGTAGGCTGGACCTGAGAAGCCAATTGAATAATAACCGCCGATAAAGCCAAAGTCTAAATCAATATAGTCGATTGTAAATAAGGTTTTTATGGAGGTTTGGCCAATTGTGGTCATTTTGCAACTATAGCCCGAATCCTCTAAAATGATGTTGTTGACATTTTTTACATACATCAGACTCTTGGCTGGGGTACAATCAGGAGACTGCCCGTTATAAGTTACGTTGTAGTTTAAGATTAGACCTAATTGCGTGTTGCCTTTGCCAACCGAAACATCGGTGATTTTAACCGAATCTATGTAAGCATAGGCAGGGGTAATTCCAACCGTAATCGGCATGGTGATAAAAGATTCCGTGCAGGTATGGCTACCGGGGTTGGCTGCGCAAACCAGAGCAGTTTTGTGATTGTTATTGTCAAATAAGTGAAGCAGGCTGTTATAGATGTACTCTCTAGACATGGATAGTTTGGCAGCGGCACATTGTTTGCTGCGGCAGACAACAACGGAATTAGGGGCTTGAAGCTGACCACCAAAGGCCGACCCTCCGTAGGGGCGAGAAGGATGTGTCATAAACCAAAATGCGTCTTGAAAAGAACATCCGGCTAAGAGGAGTGCCGTAATGCAAGGCAAAACTTTATATCTTAAGTTGAACACGTTATTAAACCTTATTTGACATCTGTTAATTTATTCGTATCATAAGACAAAGTTTGAGAAACAACAAAGTTTTTTTTTAGGTTATTCAGCGGATTTTACGTTTTAGACTCGGCTTTAGTTTTTTCAGATTGAGGGATATATGAAATTTTGGTTGGTGCTCGGAATAATATTTGTCTCAGCTCATGCATGGGCTGCGGATGTTAAGGTTACTGATGGGGATAGTTTGGTTATGCATGGACGGAGAATTCGCTTGCAAGGTATAGATGCCCCTGAATATAACCAGACTTGCGGTGATAAAGACGGGTTTGATTATCCTTGCGGACAAAGAGCTCTTGAATTTATGCGCCGTTTGGTTAGGGGCAAAAATGTGTCTTGCAACAAAATTGCAACTGATATTTATAAGCGTGATTTGTCGGAATGTTTTGCCAATGGTGAAAATCTTAACCTTAAAGTGCTTGCAAACGGATGGGCGGTGGTGTATCGTACGGATAACCCTAAATACATAAAGGCTCAAAATCTGGCAAAAAAAGCTAAAAAAGGCTTGTGGCAGGGGAAATTTATGACCCCAGAGCTCTATAGAATTTTAATGAAACACTAAAATCTGCCAAAAAGTGGATTTTTCAACAGATTCTTGTTGACAGAGCCGAAAAGTTATGTATAGTGCAAAGCAACGTTTTATGTTTAAAATAACGAAATTTTAGGTGAATAAAAATGTACGCAGTAATTAAATCTGGCGGAAAGCAATACAAAGTTTCAACTGGTGATGTTGTTAAACTCGAGAAACTCGCCGCCGAAGAAGGTAAAGAAGTCGTTTTTAACGAAGTTTTGGCTCTTGATGATGTTATCGGTACTCCTTTGGTTGCCGGTGCCAGCGTTAAAGCTCAGGTTTTAAAACAAACCAGAGATGATAAAATCATTGTTTTCAAAAAGAAAAGAAGACAAAATTATCGTCGTAAAAACGGTCACAGACAGAGCATCACTCTGGTTAAAATTACCGATATCCTTGGTAAATAGTTTTAGTTTTAGGAGATTAAGTTATGGCACATAAGAAGTCAGGCGGTAGTTCTAATAACGGACGTGATTCCGAAGGACGCCGTTTAGGTTTGAAAAAAAGCGGTGGTCAAGCCGTTATCCCTGGTAACATTATTGTTCGTCAACGCGGTACAAAATATCATCCGGGTGAAAATGTTGGCTTAGGTAAAGATTATACCATCTTTGCTACTGCTGAAGGTAAAGTTGAATTCAGCAAAAAAGCCGGTGATAAAACAGTTGTTTCTGTTGTTACCGAATAATTGTTGAAGAAATTCAATACGGTGGAGGGGGTGTTTATCATCCCCTTTACTTTTCTTAAAATATTGGTATTTTATATTTCTTGTGAATTGTTGAAGTAAAGCAAAAAATATGAAGTTTTTAGATCAGGCAAAAATTTTTATTCAATCAGGTGATGGTGGCGCAGGTTGCGTCTCTTTCAGACGTGAGAAATATATTGAATTTGGCGGTCCAAACGGCGGTGATGGCGGTAAAGGCGGTAGTGTTTATTTTGAGGCCGTTGAAAACCTCAATACTTTGATTGATTTTCGCTATAAGCAACATTTTAAAGCCCATAAGGGGCAAAATGGTATGGGCTCACAGATGACAGGAGCCAAAGGTGAAGATATTATCATTAAAGTACCGGTCGGAACCGAAATTTTGACCGATGACCAAAAAACAGTCATTGTGGATATGGTGACACCGGGACAAAAGTTTTTGATTGCTAAAGGCGGTGACGGGGGCAGAGGAAATATGCAGTTTAAGACCTCTGTTAACCAAGCACCTCGTTATGCCGAACCTGGGTGGCCAGGCCAAGAAATGTGGGTATGGCTCCGCTTGAAAGTGATTGCCGATGTCGGACTTATCGGACAACCTAATGCCGGTAAATCGACTTTCTTATCAGTTGTTACCAAAGCGCGTCCGAAAATTGCCGATTATCCGTTCACAACCTTGCATCCAAACCTTGGGGTGGCTTGGGTTGATAATTATGAGATGGTGATTGCCGATATTCCGGGGCTTATTGAAGGAGCACACGAAGGTACCGGTTTGGGCGATAGATTTTTAAAACATGTGGAGCGCTGTGCGGCATTTTTACACATTGTTGATGCAACGGTTGAGGATGTGGTGAATGAATATCAGGTCATTCGCAAAGAGTTGGAACTCTATGATGAAAAATTGATGCAAAAGCCCGAAGTTGTTGCTTTGAATAAGTGTGATGCCTTAACGCTGGAGGAAGTTCAAGCTAAAGTGGAGGCTATGGAGAAAGCTCTCGGCCATAAAGTTTATGCAATGTCGGCGATTGCAAGACAAGGAATATTTGACTGTTTGCTTGATTTGAATAAATATATTACTAGAGACAGAGCTCACAAAGATGAACAAGAATCCGTAGAAGATTGTGAGCAAGAAAAAACTTGGTCTCCAATTTAGGAGATAACTATTTTTTTAAGGAGTGAAGACGTGGCAAAAGCAGCTGCAAAACAAACCGAAGTAAAAGACGAAGATAAAGTTTTGGAAATTATTGAAAAAACTTTGGAAGATAACAAAGCTGAAGATGTGGTGGTTATTGACCTAAAGGGCAAAACATCAATCGCTAATCAAATGGTGGTCGCCAGTGGTACTTCCCAAAGACATGTAGCGGCTTTGGCTGAAAAAGTTCAAGAAAATTTGAAAGCTTCCGGCTATACGTCAACTTCAGAAGGTGAGGAAAAAGCTGATTGGGTTTTGATTGATGCTTTTGATGTGATTGTTCATATCTTTAAGCCGGAGGTCAGAGCTTTTTATAGTTTGGAAAAAATGTGGTCGGCGATTAAGCCTCGTTCTGGTGAATAATTAGAAACCCTTGGAAAATGAAATTTCCAAGGGTTTTGTTTTTTTTAGCTTATTCAAAAAATCTTCTATCAACCAGGTAGAGGTGATTTCCTCTAAACTTGATGAAGTAGTAGCCTTCGGAGGCAGGATAAATCCAGCCTAAGATATTTTGTTCGAGTGTTGGTAGGCTAAAATGGTCAAATTTTACCATTTTTTTATCGACCTCATACTCAAAGACTTCGTTTAAGAATTCATAAGCTTGTTTGGGAGTGCAAATCGTTTCTTGGCTTTGGGTAACACATAGTGTGTGCTTGTTTAGGGTGTTATTTTCTCCCAAGGTTTCAAATCGCAGATCGTTTTTAGCCAAGTAAGCTTGAATCTTGTTTTTGATTTCTGATTTTGTTTCCATAATAATTGTTATTTTAGAGGGTTTATTGTTTCTATCCAATTACAGATTTGGCAGAAGGTGTCATGTTTGATGCCGTCAAAAGTGTCGGTGCGGAAATAGTTCAAATTTTCGTGTTCATACCACAAAAACTCGTCGTCTAATATCAGGTGATATTGGACGTCGTATTTTTGCAAGATGTTTTTTACATAATCCTGACGATTGGTGCGAACAGGAACAATCGGTTCTTGCGGATGAAGCTCCAAATTATAAACGCCATATTCTTGCTCAAACATGGTTTTGAGTTCTGCTTTGCTGTAAGAGCCCGGTGTTGATGATATCGGAATAAAATATGCCGGTAAATTTGCCCGCCAGGCAAAATAGGAGAGTATCCTAATCATGGAGTGGCTAAAAGGGGCAATTTGCCGCCGGTTATAATTGGGCAGCCATTCGGCATAGGTTTTTACGACACCGTCATAGTCAATAAACATATAAATATGAGATGTATCCATAAAAATAGGGTTTTGATGATTAATAATATTTATTTGCGCTTAATGTATCGGCTTACTCTTAAAATGTCAATCTTTTAGAAGAGGCTTGTTTTTGGGAAAATATTTGTTAGAGTATGTGCAAGGAGACAAACATGAAGGTACATATTATTGCTATTGGAAAATGCAAAAAAAATTCACCAGAAGCGCAAATTATTGATGAATATGTGAAGCGTTCCGGTTGGGATATTGTGATTAAAGAAAAAGATAACGCCACCCAAGAAGAGGAGGCTAAGTTTTTGCAATCTTCCATTCCGCAAGGGGCAAAAGTGGTGGTGTTAGATGAACGGGGCGAAAACATCAAGAGTTTGGAACTGGCACACAGAATTGAAAACTGGATGCTGAATGGTTGTTCGGATATTTGTTTTCTTATCGGCGGGGCGGACGGACATTTGCAATCGACTCGAGATAAGGCCGATTTGCTCTTATCTTTTGGTAAACTTACTTTGCCGCATATGCTCATGCGCGCAGTCTTGACTGAACAAATTTATCGTATTCAGACAATTATCAATCATCATCCGTATCATAGAGAATAAAAAAAGCGGTCTGTTTAGACCGCTTGGGAGGAGAAGGACGATATTTAACGGTATTGTGCCGTAATCTCGCCGTTCTCAATTTTTTGAATTTCTGCCACACCCCTGCGGAAGTGGTTGGTTACCTGATAGACGCGGCTATCAAGGAAAAACATTTTATCTCCAGAAATCGCCAGAACCGTGTTAGGGTCTGCCTCCATTACGTAGAGCGTAGGTGGCAAAATGTCCTTTCCATTCTCACGGCGGAGTTTGGTTACTGCCAGATTCTCTTTTTCAAGAGCTGCTTTGAATATTTCAAAAGCAGTTTCGAGGTTTGGTACCTCTTCTGGAAAAATGTGAATTGGCTGCACTGTGATAGGTTGTTTCTTGGCAAGTGCAACAGTGTTGTTTCTTACCTGCTCTTTAAGAGCGTTAAAAATTTCTCCGGCTTCGATTGTAATTTTTTTTGTTTTCATAATTGTAAGTTTTAAGTTTATAAAAATAGAAAATTTAACTTATTATGTCAAATTTATGTCTAAAGTCAAGAGAGAATAGTAAAAAATTTTTTTAGAGGTTCTTCATGCCTAAAAGTTCAAGTTCTTTAATTTTATCACGATAGACCATAGCTTCCTCAAACTCCAGATTTTGAGCGGCTTCTTTCATCTTGCGGGTATATTCTTTGAGCTTTTTATCGATATTCTTCAAATCTTCGACTTCTTGTTTGGTTTCTTGTTTGAGGAAGTCAGTTTCGGTCATTTCTTTGAGAGAGGAGGCGATACTCTTTTTGATGGTTTGTGGGGTGATGTTGTGTTCTTGATTATAGCGAATTTGTTTTTCGCGACGGCGGTTGGTTTCCTCGAGTGCGTCGGTGATGGAACCGGTCATACGGTCAGCATACAAAATAACGCGTCCGTGAGCGTTGCGGGCCGCACGTCCAATGGTTTGGATAAGAGAACGGGTGGAGCGCAAGAAACCTTCTTTATCGGCGTCTAAGATAGCGACAAGTGAGCATTCGGGAATATCAAGTCCTTCGCGCAAGAGGTTAATGCCGACTAAAACATCAAATACACCTAAGCGCAAATCACGAATAATCTCTATGCGCTCAAGGGTATCAATATCGGAGTGCAAATAGCGAACTTTTATACCATTTTCGTTAAGATATTCGGTTAGGTCTTCGGCCATTTTCTTGGTGAGGGTGGTGACTAAAACACGCTCTTGTTTGGCTATAACTTTACGGCATTCTTCCATAAGGTCATCAACCTGATTTTCAACCGGACGGACAATACATTCCGGATCGGTTAGTCCGGTTGGGCGAATGACTTGTTCGGCAAAGACACCTTGGCTTTGGGCCAATTCCCAATCGCCCGGAGTGGCTGAAACAAAAATAGTTTGTCCGCGCATGGTATTCCACTCCTCAAACTTTAGTGGGCGATTGTCCACGCAAGAGGGAAGTCTGAAACCGTAATCAGCCAATGTTTTTTTGCGGTTATAGTCGCCACGGAACATGCCGCCGATTTGTGGGATGGAGATATGGCTTTCATCAATAAATATCAGTGCATTGGGCGGAAGATATTCAAATAAGGTCGGTGGTGGTTCGCCCGGTTTGCGGCCGGTGAGGTAGCGAGAATAGTTTTCAATACCTTTGCAATGGCCGGTGGTTTCTAACATTTCTAGGTCAAAGCGGGTGCGTTGCTCTATTCTTTGTGCTTCCAATAACTGATTGTTTTCCTTAAAACGCTCAATTGTATCTGCCAGTTCTTCTCTTATTCCCGTGATGGCTTGTGAAATTGCCGGTCTAGGGGTTACATAGTGGTTGGCCGGATAAACCGTTACTTCTTTTAGTGATGCTGTTCTTTTGCCTGTTAAACTATCAAATTCATAAATTTCATCAATCTCATCGCCAAAAAAGGAAATGCGCCAGCCACGGTCTTCATAGTGAGCCGGAAAAATATCTAATACATCACCTTGAACGCGAAAGGTGCTGCGTACAAAGTTGGCTTGATTGCGCTCATACTGTAATTCAGCTAAATGTTTGCAGACATCACTCATACTCAATGTGTCGCCAACTTTTAAGGGGATGGTCATGGCGGAATAAGATTCAACATCGCCCAAGCCATAGATGCAAGATACAGAGGCAACAATTATTACGTCGTTGCATTCCAAAATGTTGCGTGTGGCAGCGTTGCGCATTCTATCGATTTGTTCATTCAAAGCCGAATCTTTTTCAATATAGGTATCGGTTTTGGGAACATAGGCCTCTGGTTGATAATAGTCATAGTAAGAGACAAAGTACTCAACATGGTTGTTGGGAAAAAATTCTTTCATCTCACTATATAATTGTGCTGCCAAAATTTTGTTAGGAGCCATTATCAAGGCCGGTCTTTGGCAAGTTTCAATTACTTTGGCCATGGTGAAAGTTTTACCACTACCGGTAACACCTAATAAAACCTGATTTTTGGTGCCGGAATTGATGCCGTCGCATAGCTCTTTGATTGCGGTGGGTTGGTCGCCAGAGGGGGAAAAAGGACTGTTAATGACAAATTTATTGAGGTGTGTTGCCATCGCTTAGAGAATCCTCTATCAAAGATTTATTATAAATCTTGGCAAAATTACTAAAGGTTTCAATATCGCTGACCGCTTTATCTATGGTGCGAATGTTAATTTGAGAATTATCAAATGTTCCGGTAAGTACACTAAAGGCACTGTAATATTTGGTGTCTTTGAAATAGGGCATAAACTTGTTGCGCAAACGAATAATCACAGTTTCTCGACCGGCTTTTTTAAGTGCGGTTGCCCAATCCAGAATGTAATTTATTTGCTCTTCGCTGAGGGGCTTTCCTGGGGTGGGTTTCTCAATTAAATATTTAATCGAATCAGCGGCATTTCCCCAAAGACCACCTCTCCAGAAAATTTCACTCTTTAACAACAAGGCATTTTTACTGTAGTCATCTTTTAGCAATTCTATGGCTTGATTTTCTTGTCCGGTGCCAACCAAAGCTTTAGCTTTGATAATGCGACGTTGAAGGTCTAAAGTTTGTGGAAGGTCTGGGGTTTGTGTGCTATCCAGAAGCTTTAAGGCTTCGTAATTGTTGCCACGGAATAATTCTATCAGAGCTAAGCGAGAGCCATAGGTGGCTTGCTCAATTTTATTTAATTGTCCGCTTTTTAATCTTTCTTCCAATAAATTGTATGCTCTGTCCAATAAGTCAACAGCAACAAGACGATCAGCTAATTTTTGAACAATCGCGTTATAATATTTACTCTTGGGAGCTAAGTATTGGTAGTCAAGGTATAAAGCCAGAGCTTTTAGAGCACTCAAGTTATCGGCTTGGTTGTTGAGATAAATATCTTCAAAGAGTTTTACTTGACGGCGCTCTACTTTGGGTTTGTCTTCCTGTGGAGAGATTTTTTTCAAATCATCAAGTGTATTTAGCGCTGATTTATAGTCATAATTTCTGACATATAAATTACTTAAATCACTAAGGAGCTGTTTCTTAAACTCAATTTCACCCCAGGCATAACGTAGGCCTTCTAGCACTTCAATAGCCTTAATCGGTGGAATAACGTTTAGGCGAATTTCCAAATCGGCAATCTTTTTACGGGCCAAAGAGGAATATTTCAAATCATTGCTGTTGGCTGCTTTACGATATTCCTGAATGGCATTGCGCGGATAACCTTGCATAAGCATCTTTTCGGCTGTCAGATAATTAATTTCTGGTTGTAGATAGGGCTTATTCATGGTTTTGAGGATATCTATAAAGCTTTGCGCCGTAATGTCATCTCCGGCGGCAATTGCAGTTCTGGCACCAACACGAGCAATAGCTTTACGAATTTGAAGCGGATAATTGCGAACTAAATTTAAGTAACTTACCAAAACGGCGTTGTTTTCGGCGCTTGGGTCTTGTGCCGACAAAGACAAGGTGCGCCAAAAGATGGCTTCGTTGATTTCGGGAAGTTTGCCATAAGAAAATTCTTC
Organism: uncultured Alphaproteobacteria bacterium; assembly: GCA_944391515.1. Classification (GTDB taxonomy): domain Bacteria; phylum Pseudomonadota; class Alphaproteobacteria; order RF32; family CAG-239; genus Scatocola. The sequence continues at coordinate 43,161 of CALXTW010000009.1, read as the reverse complement.
GGCGGCTTGAGCGTATCGTCCGGCTAAAAAGTTAGCCGCTCCTAACATTCCATGAAATCTCTCAGTTGTGGTTAACGGGGATTTCTTGGCTGCTAATTTTTGCAATACGCCTAATGCATTAGTACCTAAGCCTTGTGAAATATAATATTTGGCTAACTCAAGAGTGGCTTTGTCCTTTTGGTCTGCATCAACTTGAATAATTTCTTGTTTTAGTTGGTCTTCAGCTTCTAGGAAAGTTTTACCTAAGAGGTCTTTATCGAATTCTGAAGAAAGGTTGGATAAAGTTTCATCTTCTTGAGCTAATTGTTTTTGGTGTTTCAGAAGCTCCAAATTGGGGGAGATGTTTAACCCTCTGCGGACAGCCTGGATGGTATAACCGGTATTACCGCGGTTTAAGGCAATATCAGTAGCATCTGCACTGAAAGCCACACCTTGTTTGGTTTGCAGTAATGTTAAGTCAGGGTAATTATATTCATCTTTGATGCCAAGTCCTACTTCAGTGCTGGTACCTGTGACAATTAAATCACCGATTTCAGGGTCTATTAATGAAACAACATCTCCGGCTGCGGTTGATGGAATAAACAAATAAGGCTGATTGTTGATGTTGTATTGCGTATAAATCGGTAGAGAAGCTCCTTCCTCAGGTGCATCGCGCGTAAACAAGTCAACAATCCAGAGGAGACCTTCCTTACGGACGAAGGTGTTTACTTTAGTCTTGGGATGAATACGGATTACCGTGGCATTGGGGTGTGGAAGTTGGATAACCTCATCGGCCAAAGCTGAGGCATAATTTTGCAAGGTCTGAAGATCAACATTTTGCATGTGATCAAAAATTACCCAGATATAGCCGCTTCTTTCAAAAACAGATAAACCTACCGGCATATTCCAAGAAAAACTCAAGCTTGCTACTTGGTTGGGTTGAACAATATCTGCTTGTGCATTGGTGAGAGATGTCGGCTCAACAACTGCTAAAGTTTGTGTTAATTTGTTTATGGGTTGCGATTTTTGTGGCTCAATATTTTCTTGGTTTGCTTGAGCTTTTGATGTAGCCGCTTTGATATCCAAGACAATTTTGTTATTGTGCTCAAATGATTTAATCAATGCTGCCGGAAAGATAATATCTAATCCACCATCCTTATTGCCTTGACGCATAATTTGAGCTGCCTGCCCATATTGGGTTACATTTTGGGGAAGAATGTTGGGCGTGGTTTTAAATGATATAATCGTCTCTTTGGGAGTTGCTTTTACCTTGTAAGATGGCTTTTTATCTATCGAAAATTCAAAGGTAAATCTATCAAAATCGTCGTGTGAGCCATAGTCAAGTTTAAGAGCTGAATTTTTTGCATCAATACTTTGAGAAGTTGAATTTTGCTCTTGTTTTTGCACGGTAATTACCAAATTGCCGTTTTCTCTTTTGTTTTGTACGGTGATGGGGGCGTCAAATGTTAAAATTAAGCCTTTATTGAGGTTGGTAATACTCGCTTTGCTTACAGTTTGCGGAAGAGTTTTGATGATTTGGTTTAAAGGTTGAGGTTGGCTAAAAGCCAAGAAAAGTTCTTGCCCTTTATTCTCTAATGTATAGTCAACAGTTTCGGATAACGGAATGGTGATGGTTGAATCGACAGATGCAGCAACAGAGATGTCAGGAGATAAAAATACCGTACTGCAAAGCAGAGTTTGCAGAAAACGGGATATTTTATGTTGCTTGATAATAATCAATTTAATGTCCGCTTAAATATTGTTGCCTATAATCTTATCCGTAATTTCTTTGGCTTTTTCTGCTTTCATTTGTGAGAGAATCGCCGAAGAGGTTGAGGGTTTCATTTCTTTTAACAAAGACACGGTCACATCAATATCCAAGGTATTGAAAATTCTGGCGGCGTCTTTGGGTTTCATGGTCGAATATACCTTAACTAGAGCATCTATTTTGGCTTTTTCTTTATCGTTATATTCTTTGATTAGTTTGCGCAATTTTTGCTCGTAGTCTCGAAGCTGGGTTAAACGCTTGTCAATTTCTTGTTCGGCAACGCGTAGTTGAACGGCTTTCTTGTCTATTTCACGACTCCTGATATCTAAAGCCTCACGGCGTTCAGCCAATTCTTGCAAAATCATAATCTCTGATTGCGAAAAAGCACTATTTGTTTGTGTGCCGTTGGCGGAGGTTTGAGATGTTGCATTTGATTCCAAAATTTTGCTTAAGTCGGCAGTCTCTTGCGTATCTTTTTCTTCTGCAAAAGCATTGCTTTGAGAAATGCTGAAATGATTGTTGTAGGGGTTTTTGAGCATATCAAATAAATTGTTGACGCGTATTGATAACGTCAAAACAGCCATAAATATAACCAAGGGTAATATACGAAAATGTTGTTTTAGTTTTTTTAACATAACATAAACCTTATTTTATCGAGCGAAGAGCTTTTAAGAGTTCCATTTCAGCTAAAGAACGAGAATCGTCTTCTGAGAGCTTATTGTCATCTATTCTTTGCGATTTGTTTCCAGCAGGGGAGATTTCTCGACCGGCATGAATGACATTTTCCAAACGATCAGCCAGATTGTCAGCTCGCTCATTTATGAAAGTTAAATCGTCTTTCAGAGTTTTGGCACTGTCAATGACTTCTTTCAAATCTTCTGAGGAGTTTTGAGTGACGGTTTTAAGCTTTGGAATGGAGTTTTCCGCTTTGTAGGTTGCCTCATTGAGAGATGAAATCAACTGTGAAAGACTCTTTTGATTTTGGCGCAATAGGCTTAAGTTTTTATTTAGCTTGTAAGCGTAAATAATGGTTGGTATCAAAAGAATAATGATGCTTAAATTGATGATTAACTCAAGACTATCCATTTTTTTCTGCCTTTCCTTTAATCTTGATAACCACATTTTCTTCTTTTCGCCCCATAGCGCCCGTAAATAAAGGAACATCTCCGCAGATAAGCGTTACATCATCGTGAGGGTACATATCTAATGGTAAAAATGAGCCTTTATCCCATTTGGCAATTTCGCCTAAAGTGACGACTTTTTCTTTGAGAATCGCTTGTAATTCAACATCTGTTTCCCAGAGCTGCTCTATGAGATGATTTTCCCAAATGGCATCACGGCCATATCTTTCACCCATGAACATTTGCAGTAAAAGCTCACGAATCGGTTCTAATGTGGCGTAAGGTATCATCAAATCCATCTTGCCGCCGCGGTCTTCCATATCAACTCTTAAACGTGCTACAATTACAGCATTGGAAAGACGTGAAATAGTGGCAAAACGAGGATTGGTTTCCAATCTGTCATAGCTGAATGTGACTGAGGTTATGGGGTCGAATGCCGTTGATAAGTCTGATAATATTAACTCAATCATATCTTTAACGAGGTTGAGCTCAATTGTGGTATAGGGGCGTCCCTCAATACGCATGGCTGCAGTGCCGCGGCGTCCGCCTAACAAAACATCAACCATAGAATAAACTAAAGAAGAATCAACCGACATTAGGCCATAGTTGTCCCATTCTTCTGCTTTGAATACACCGAGTAATGTAGGAAGAGTTAAAGAATCGATATATTCACCGAAACGCATTGATTCTATACTGTCTAAAGAAACTTCAACGTTATCTTGGGTGAAATTTCTTAAAGATGTAGCCATCATGCGAATCAAACGATCAAAGACAATATCTAACATCGGAAGGCGTTCATAAGACACCATTGATGAATTTAGAATTGCTTGAACACCTGTTTTTAGAGCGTAGCCTTCTTCATCTTGGTCAGGAGTATAGCCAAACAAAGTGTCAATCTCTTCTTGATTAAGTATTTTGGAATCCCCATCCAGCGATGTATTGGAGACGCTACCACCTTCTCTGACTTCAATTCTATCGGTCCAATCTTGTGCTTTGTTGTCTGTGGTGCTATCGGTTGCGGATTTTTGCTCTTCAGCCACTGTCTTATCCTCTTTTAATTATTTTTCTGAATGTCAAAAGTTTTGAAATTCAGATTTGAAACTTTAATTGGGTCTGTTAACAGGTTTATTCTGTATAACAACTCTCTTTTCAAATTGTAAAGACCATTTGCCCCACTTAGTTCATCAGGGGTAAGTTCTACAATATGTGCCAATAAGGTGTCATTTATTCTTGGTAGTAAGGCTTCTATGGTTTTTATATCATCCACTGAGGATAATTCAATACTTAGTTTTAGTTTTACAGTTGTCGTCTTTCCGTCAGAAGTGCGGAGATTGGCCATTAATTCGGGGAGTGAATAAAAAACCGTTATTTTTGAAGAAGAGCCATCCTCGTTGCTGCTAGATATTATACTATATTCACCTCCTAAGTCGGCGTCTTTTTTGGTGAATACGATGATAAAACTCACGACCAAACCAATAATGACCACTATCGGTAAAACGTAGAGTAAAACCTTTTTTTTGTTAAAAGGTTTTAGTAGTTCTTTTTCTGGTTCTTGGTCGTCGTCTTCGAAGTCCATAATGTTTTCCCCATTGTTTATTTCTTGCCTATTTTACATTATTAATAAAATTAATAAACATTAAAAAGCAACTTATTAAACGGATTTCCTCTTAAAAAGAGTGTTTTTTTAACTAATAATTATTGAATGAGAGTGTATAATAACAATAATTAGGATAATGAATGGATTTGTGTTACAAATATATTAAATTTTTTTTGCTCTTTTTACTATATCTGGTAATGGAGCTTTTAATATGTTAAAATATATTGTAATGTATTGAATAAGAGGAAAAAATGTATACGTGGATGCTGTTGGCGACATTTATTGTCATGATTTACGCGTTTAATTTGTCAACGCGTGAAGATATGGCTGAGTTGTATACTGTTCCTCAAGCTGAATCTGTCGTGGCTAAAATTGTTACGCAACACAAAGCTGCTCAAGCATATATTAAAGATCATCAGCCTCCAGAAAATGGCAATACTGTTGTTTCTTATTATCCGGGGCAAATAGAGCTTGATGATTTGGAATATTATTTACCTTATGGATTTGACAGAACTGAAGAATATACCTCTTTAATCTATTGCCTGGATAGAGATAGTACGAATTTATCAAGTGCTGTTGCAGGATGTGCTGCAGGTGGTGTTAGTTGTTGTTCTAATCCTAAAGCTATTACTTATTTAGTGACTTTTGGATGTATTCCGTCTCGTTGGAGAAATTTGATTTCAGGGAAACCTGATGGTAATTTACTTAAAGCAATTGAAAATACGGTGGGTATGGGAACGGATTTTGGTTATGCAACTCAGGCAAATTCTGATTTATGGGGGCCAGAAGAAACCGTTAAATCGACAATGGCTATTAGAGGGCGTGAGGTAACATATACTTCTATTCCTCAGTATATTATTTCAAATGAATTAGACGGTGTCGGTAATAAATCGTTTAGTAGAGTTTGCGTTAACAATAATAATTGCCCCTATTGTTTGATTTATATGACGCCTTATATGTAGGAATTGAGGAGAATAGTTATGCTGAAACATAAAAAGTCAAAATTAAACGAAATCGGTAGTTTAATGATTGAGGCTATGGCTATGTTGGCCCTTATTTCTATGGTGACGCCGATTTTATATAAAAAATCAGCTGAAAGAACAACCGAATTGCAGGATATTAATGCAGCCAGTGAAGTACGCGCATTAATTAAATCTTTAGATGATTATGTTTCGGATCACTACGATGATATTATTCAAGGAAATACAGTATCGCAAAATTGTAAAACAGCTTCTGTAGATTATGGGGATATGGTGGCAACAGCTGGTGAATCTACCCAAAATAAAACCGTTAATATTAACCACTTTTGTGAATATTTACCCTATGGTTTTTTAGATAAAGATAAAGAAGCCCAAAATTCAAAAACATTTAGTAAAAATTATCAAGTCGTGCTCAAAAAAGTTGATGGTGGAGAGGGACGTAAGAGGGTAATTACTGCATTTTTGGTTACAGAACCAAGTGATGGTGGAACATTTCCCAAATTGCGCGCTTCACGTATTGCTTCAATGATTGGTAGTAACGGTGGTTATATCAATGTTTCTGGGGGAAAGGCCTCAGCGATGGGTACGCAAGGTATTTGGAGTGTGGAAGATTTAAATAATGAATTAGGCTTAGCAGCTAATAAAGTGAAAGATGGCGCGATTATTGCTTCTTCGGTTCAAGGAATTGCTTCTCAAGGCGGTGTGGATAATGAAAATGTTTTGTATCGTAAGTATCGTACCAATCGAGAACTAAATACAATGGAAACGGATTTGTTGATGGGCTCAAGCGAGGCATTGGGAAACAATATTAAAAGTGTTAATCAGATGATTATTGCTGCCGGACGTCCTGCAAATTTTGCTGAAAATGCCGGTGATGTTGAGTCTGCTCTTTATATTAAAAATGGTGGCGCAACCATTAAAAGCGGTATTAAAGCTGCTGATGGACAGTTTGTGGTTGATAATGCCGGTTCGGCTACTGCCGTAAAATTTATAGCTGATAACTTTTTAGCTGAAAGTAATTTATTAAGATTGGGAGATGGAACAACTGGTTTTAATGCTACCAATTCAGGTTTAACATTAGGTTATAGCGGTGGTTCTTGGAATGCAGATACAGGAGTGACCGGAGCTCCTGTTAATATTAATGCCAATACAAAAATTACCGGAAATTTACATGTTACAGGTAATGAATATTTAGGTGGAGATTTGAAGGTTGGCGGAACAATAGATGCGAATAAGCTCCATGCGAGGACGCAATTGACAGTTGGAGGGACGCCGGCGGCACCAACAAATGCGATTGTTACGGAGACAAGTTCTGTATTTAAACAACCTGATTTTAGAGTGGGAGGAACTGGTTCAACAGATGCTCGTTTGTTTACTAATGCTACTCAGAGTGTTTTAAGAGGTGGAACAGCGGGATTGTTGCTAGAATCGTCTCAAAATGTTTTGATGCAAAGTAATACAACTAATGGTAAAACAGAGATTAAATCTGGTTCTAGCGGTACTCTGATTGATTCAACAGGTCAAATTAAAATTACCAGTGGTAGTACTGATTCAACGCCAATCTCTTTAAATGAAACTATGATGAAATTGTATCCGCAATCTGTTCAGGTAAAGTCGATTTTAAACTCGATGTTAGTAGGAAATACTGAAGCTAATAGTAATGAGGCTTCGGCAGGTGCTACTTATGCCAAAACTGATGTCGAAAACAGACAATTGGCAACTAGAAAAATGAGATTGGTGATGAAAGATAGTAGTGGTGTTGATGGCTTTGTTGTCGATCCTGGAGGTACAGGAGTTTCAGGAACTGCTGCTGTTAATACTGGATATGCTTCAATGCGCGGAAAATTTTCGGTATTGAATAATGATTCAACAAATGTTTTTCAGGTCAATCCAAGTAACCAAAAAGATGACGTAGCTATTAATCCGGCAACTGTTACAATAGATGATGATTATTTAAAAGTTAATAATATGGTAGATTCCTCACGTGTTTTGACTGTCGATGTGAAAGGGACGCAAGCTGGGAGTGCAACTGCTGCAAATAAAGGGGATGTGTATATTCGTAAAGGGGTATTAGAATTGGCAACTAACACTAGTAGTGCAGCAGGAGGTCTAGAGACACATAAAGGTTATGTGAAAGCTGATCGTTTTGTCGCTAATCATGGTTTGGATACCAATGCTTTGACTAGACCAACGGATTATGGTGGGGGAGCGTATGTGGCCTATGATCATTATCAAGTTAATCCAGCTTATACCTCAGTTATGCATGATATTAAATTGACTACTCGAGGTGGGGCTCGTTTAAGCGATATTTTACCTGATTTTATCAATAAAGGTATTTATATTGTTGATAATACTTATCAAGAAAGTGCAATTGGACCAGGATGGGAGACTGCTAATCCAATTGATTTACAAGGCAAAAATAATTGTGGAACGAATGCTTCTTGTGAGGTTAGTCCTTGGTTAGGTTTTGTTCCGACACCAACATGTCCGCCTGGTTATATGAAGGTTATTACCTTAACTCCGGCTACCTTATCAATGGCTCAAGCAGGGGTAGCTGGACCCAAAACAACTGCAAAACCTGATTTGATTATTGATTATAATGTTCGTGATCCGAATGAATATGTGGATGGTTATACCGGTACAAAGTATTATAATAAATCTAGTTATGTTACAACGGCTCCAATGCCATTGTATTTCCAAAAAAATACATGGTTAAGATCGATGGTTATTCCTTATACAAATAGTGGATTTAAGGGGTGGAGTACAGTTATGGGATTTATTTATCCATATTCTTATTATAAGAAATATGTGGATTTATTAGGCTTAGCTCCAACAGGTGCAGGTACAACAACAGTTATTTGGAATCTCTTTCCGGTGTATAATCAATCATTAGAAGGATACGCAACAGTTTATTGTTATTTCAATCGAGCAGAGACTGTTTGGAATTCTACTATAGTTGATAAAACGTATGATCAATTAGGAAGCTTTAGAGCCGTTAATGCAAAGGATAATGAGAATTATGTTAAGCGTTTAAATGATCCAACTTTAGGATATACGGATCCTTGGTAATATTGATAAGTAAAAGCCTCGCAATAGCGGGGCTTTTTGTTGTGTAAAGAATTGGAAAATTTAAGGCAATGTTTAAAAACTTCTGTATAATGTTTTTATGGTTTATAGGAGTTGAATGCAAATGAATGCAAAATTTTTTCTTTTGGGAACTTTGTTGTTAAGCGCAGCTTGGAGTAGTGAAACTTGTGCTCAAGCTACTTATTTTGATGGAGGAGCTGAAGGAGTTCAATCTTTTCAAAAGGATGAAGATTCTTGGCGTAGGCAAGAGGAAAAACGTTTGGAAATTTTGCAAGCAGTGAAGGATTCTATTGGTCCTGCAGCTTTAGCAAATATTACCGGAGCTGAACAAGTTTTTTGTTATCAAGTGGCAGGGCGTCCTCATAATTATAGCGGTTATACACTGAACGGAATGGCTATTACCGGTTTTTGCGGGGTAGTGTCAGCTCCCTTGCAGGAAACAATTAAAACAGAATTCTTTGCTAATGAAAATAATATTGATTTTGTGAATTCTGAAAAATGTATTATTAAGCCTAAAATAATGATTCGTTGGGTAAGAGGCGTGGATTTTACAGATATGTTGATTTCAGCTCCTTGCTATTCTTATTCAATTTTTTATGGTGGAAAAGTTAAGACTTTTAACTTTAAACCCGGAGCTGAAATTGTTGATACAATGGTTGAGGCTTTTCAAAATTTGAGTGTCGATTTTGTTTCTCCGACCTTGCTTAATCAATTATTGCCGGTTGGTGTGCCACAAACTAAAGAGCAAAAAGAGGTGGTTAAACAGCAAAGTGGTCCTATTCGTAAATGGGAGCAACCATCTCAACCTGCTCAACAACAGAAAAAATCCGGTGGCTGGAATAATCTAAAGTTTGGAAAATAGATTTTAATCTGCAATATAAACGATTTGATTAAAGACGTTTTCCAAAAAGAAGAGAGAAATAAAGCAAATTACGGCGGAAATTATCGGGGTGGTTACCCAGCCAAGAGAGACTTTTCCTAATATATCCCAGCGCATATTGTGCCCGCCTTTGGCTAAGCCAATGCCCATTACGGCGCCGATTATGGCTTGAGAGCTGGATACCGGAACCAAAGGTAAGGTTGGTAAGCTCTTACTTAATAGAAATTGTTCAAGCCCTTGGGAGGCAAATAAAAATAATACTATAGACTGAGCGACAACGACAATCCATGCGGTTATCGGGGTCATTACTATTATCTTTTTGCCTATGGTGCGCATTACTTTATAGGAGCGAGTAAAAATACCTACGCTGATAGCAATACCTCCAATTAAAAATAATAATTGAGTGCTGGTAAGGCTAAAATTACGCCAATGTACATCATGCAAAGGGTTAGCATCAACAAAGACTCCCATGACGTTACCAATATTGTTTGAGCCTAAAGCATAGGCTCCGAAAGCACCCGTAGCAATGAGGCCAAAACGTGTATAACTATCTAGTCTGAGTAAATGAATTTTGGCATGTTTGAGCCAATATTTTGTTAAAAAATAAAGCAAAATAGCAATAAGTCCTGCTAGAACAGGGCACAAAACCCAAGTGCTGATGATTTGTGAGAGAATTGTGTAGTCGGTTGGTTTGTTGCTATAAATGTTCCAACCGATAATTGCCCCAACGATAGCTTGAGAGGTGGAGACGGGAAGAGAGCTTTTAACCATCCAATAAACAGTTACGGCAGCAGCAAAAGCACACATAAAAGCACCGGCCAGAGTATTGACGGCACCTAATTCCATTAAGGTTTTACTAGCGCCACTACCGGAAATAACCGCGCCTAAAATTACAAAAATGGAAGCTATAATTGCAGCGGTTTTAAAGCGCACCATTTTCGTCCCAACAGCCGTACCAAAAATATTGGCGGCATCATTTGCGCCTAATGACCAACCTAAAAATAAGCCACTGCTTAAAAAGATGAAAAACATATGGTCCATGGGTTAAATGTCTCTTTTAATTGTAAATATCAGCAACTCATCAATGCAATCTTCGGCAATGTCGGCAATGTCGGCGACTTCTGTTACTAAATTACTTAATTGTAATTTATTGGCCAGAGGTAAATCCGAATCAAATATGGCTTCTTTCATATGACCAGAAGAAACATCGGTTTCGTGCTCAATAAAGTAAACTTTTTGAGAATAATCGCGTACCGAACTGATATCGCGGAAGAAAGCTCGTGAAGCGATAGCTGTGTTTTCGCAACAATCCGTTACTTGGTCACAAAGTTCTAACATGCGCATGTGATATTCTTGAGGAAACTCGGGACGCTCAATATAAAAACGATAAGCTACTTCATCAAACTTGTTGATGATTTTATCTAAATTTTCAACAAGATTCAAAACGTCGGCACGGAGGTCCGGTATGAGATTGTGTTCGTAGAGCCTGCTTTCAATATCGCGGCGGATGATGTCTGCGTCGTGTTCGATTTGTTTGATTTGTTTGTTGAGTTTTTTGTATTCATTGCTTCTTTGTTCATTTAAATAGACTCGTATGGCCTTTTGAAATGTCATGGCCACATCAATAATTTTATCGTGAAATAAGTCTATTTTGCTTTCTAAAGATTTGGTCTTAGCAAATAGTGAAATCTTTACGTGAAACATTATTTTTTCTTTCGTCTGCAAAAGTTACTTTGCTTTTATTATACGCTACAATTTATGAATAAATGATTTAGGTTTTGCTCTTATGGTGCACAAAAAAGTAGATATTTTGCTTGTAAATGTTTTGAGAATTGAGTAGATTATATCTGTTTTAATTATAATTCGAAACTTTAAGGATGCCAATATTATGAACAAATTGAATTCAATTTATGTATCTCTGCTGGCTTTAGTCGTTGCCATTGCCTCTGCAGTAATGTGCTTCTTGAACTGCCAGAATACTAAGTCTGTTAATGTTGAACAAACTTTGCTGGATAATCCGGAAATCATTGTTCAAGCTATGCAAAAGTATGAAGAAAATATGCGTCAACAAGCTTTGGCTGGTGCTCAAAAATTGATTGATGAAAATATCAATGAAATCAACAATGATGGTAAAGCTCCGTTTGTTGGTGCGGCCGATGCTCAAAAGGTTGTTGTTGAGTTCTATGATTATTCTTGCGGATATTGCCACAGATTGTATCCTGAACTCAAAAAAGTAATGGATGGTAATACTGATGTTAAGTATGTTTTCAAACCGTTGACTTTCGTTTCTCCGATTTCTGAATATGCTGCTCGTGCTGCTTTTGCGGCTAACAAACAAGGCAAATTTATTGAAGTTCACAATGCTATGTTTGAATTTGGTGGCCAATTGAACGAAGCTGCAATTGATGGAATCGCTCAAGCTCAAGGTTTGGATATGGAAAAATTCAAAGCTGATATGAATTCTCAAGAAGTTAGCGATGAATTGGCTGCTGTCAGCAACTTAGCTAACAAAATCCAAATCAATGGCGTTCCGGCTATGATTATTAACGGTAAAATGGTTCAAACCTTGGATGGTGCCGTTATTTTGGAAAATTTGAACAAGTAATTGTTTGAAGCTTAAAAAAAGGAGTTCTGCAAAGAACTCCTTTTTTTGATGTTTGAATTAATATTTTCGATTGATGATGAAGTCGGCCAAATCTTGCAATGTTTGGGAAGCAGGGCCAAAGGTAGAAATAACTTGCTTGGCTTCTGCAATGAGTTGTTGCGCAATTTGTTTGGCATTGTTTAGACCATAGAGGCTGACAAAGGTAACTTTGCCTTGAGCTGAGTCTTTATTTAAGGTTTTGCCGACAAGAGTTTGCTCACCTTCAACATCTAAAATGTCGTCGGCAATTTGGAAAGCAATGCCGATTTTGCGAGAATAGTCAACCAAAGCTTGGCGCTGCGCTGAAGTGGCGTGTCCTAAAACGGCGCCTGCTTCACAAGCATAGCGAATCAGACGTCCGGTTTTCATTTCTTCAATACGTTTGATTAATTGTTCACTGTTCTCATTTTGAGGTAAGTCTTCAGCGATTAAATCCAGCATTTGTCCGGCAACCATGCCATCAAATGCACCGGCACCGGAGGCTAACAACGATATGAGTTCACAACGTGTTTGGGCATCAGCACAAGTTTCAGGTGCGCTCAAAATTTCAAAAGCATAAGTCAGTAGCCCATCTCCGGCCAAAATGGCGGTGGCTTCATCAAATTGTTTGTGACAAGTTGGTTTGCCACGGCGGAGGTCATCATTATCCATGGCGGGCAAATCATCATGTATCAGTGAGTAAGAGTGAAGCATTTCAAGAGCGGCGGCCGTACGAAGTGAGGCATTAAAGTCCAGTCCGAAAAGGTGCGCCGTTTCATAGACTAAGAAGGGTCTTAGTCTTTTTCCTCCGTTCATGACGGAATATTGCATCGCCTCAACAACTCTTTTTTCGGCTCCTTGCGGGAGAGGAAAAAAGGAGGGTAAGGCTTGGTTGAATTTTGCGGAATATTCAGAAATAGTTGTTTTGATATCAGTCATTCATCTAGTCCATAGGCGGGAGAGGGGCGGTGGTTATGGTGCCGTCGGGGGCGATTTCGATTTTTTCGATTTTTAATTGAGCCGCTTTGAGTTTTTGTTCGCAGAATTGTTTGAGCTGAACGGCTTGTTCATAGGCCGCTACGGCATCATCTAATTTGATGCGTCCTCCTTCGAGTTCTCGTACGATATTTTCCAGCTTTTGAAGGGCTTCTTCAAAGCTTAGGTTTTTCAATTCTTCTTCGGTCATATAATATCTCCTTTTTGATTATAGCAATATTATTATATTCCTCTCATAAAGGCAACTTAAACAATAGCAGATGTGATTAACGGCTAAAGTCTATATAGCTCTTAGTTGTTCTATAACTCCCAAAGGGACGAGGTTTATGGTATATTAGTAATAAACCAAGGAGTGAAAGATATGAAAAACTTAGTGATTACAAAAGGGGCCGGTTTGTTGAAGGCTCTTGCTAACCCTAAGCGCTTGGAGGTTTTATGGCATTTGCGTGAGGGGGAACACAGCGTCGGTGCGTTGGAGAAAAAAATTGGGCTTAGTCAATCGGCTCTTTCTCAGCATTTGGCTGTGTTAAGACAAGAAGGAATCGTTAAGACCAGGCGCGAAGCGCAAACGATTTATTATACAATCAAAAGTGAAGCAGCTCTGAAACTGCTTGCTCTATTGGATAAAATTTATAATAAGCCTTACAAAAGCGAATATGATTTTTAGGCTTGAGGAGAGGTGCTTTCAGGTATTTGTGTTAGTTTGATAGCATGTTTGGCACAATCATAGCTAATATTTAATTGTCCGTTTTTGAGGGCTTGAGCCTGATTTCCAAAGAGTTCCTTACGCCAGCCTTTGAGGATGGGGAGGTTGCGCTCATTATTATGGGTAGCAAAATATTTTAAATCTTCTTCGGTGGCAATTAATTTGGCGACAACACCGCTTTCTTGACTGACAAGTTTGAGCAAAAGTTTTAAGAGCTCATAAAGTCCGGCACTGCCTTGCGGAATGGGTTTGTCTTTGGGCAATTTTACATAGTTTTCGGGTGAAATTTGCAGAGCTGTTTGGATAACCTCTAGGATTTCGGTGCCTAGTTTGCCCCCTGAAATTTCTTTGCGCATGCCGCGGACTTGTTCCAATTCTTCTTTAGATTTGGGGCAGAGAGCGGCAATGTTTACCAAAAGGTCATCTTTGATAATGTTTTGTCTTGGAACATCTTTTCTTTGGGCGCGTTCTTCACGCCAAGCGGCCAGTTCGCGTAAAACTGTCAGCATCTTAGAACTATGAGAGCGATGTCTGATTTTAAGCCAAGCATCATGCGGGGCGACCACATAGGTTTCGGGTTTAGTTAAAAGTTCGGCTTCTTCATCGAGCCAATGAAGACGTTTGTTTTCTTGAAGCTGTTGCTTTAGCCCAAGGTAAACGTTTACCAAGTGTGTTACATCGCTTAGGGCGTAGTGCAGTTGGTTCTCGTCTAACGGGCGTAAGGACCAGTTGGAGAGTCTTGACGTCTTGTCTAATTCTATGTTGCAGATTTTTTTGACCAAAGTTTCATAGCTGACCGAATCGCCGTAGCCACAGACCATGGCGGCAATTTGTGTGTCAAACAAGGGTTCGGGAATAAAACCTGATAGTTTGTAGAGAATCTCAATATCTTGACGGCAAGAGTGAAAAACTTTAGTAATTTTGGGATTGCGCAATAAGTCAAAAAAGGCTGATAAATCTAGGTCCGGTGCCAAAGGGTCAATGATGGCTGCATCATCAACGGCGCCTACCTGAATGAGGCATAAGTGGGCGTAATAGCTCTTTTCTCTTAGGAATTCCAAGTCAACCGTGATGAAGTCATGGTCTTGAAGATAGGTGCAAAAATCTTGTAGGGCAGTGGTGGTATTTATCAGTTTCATTTTTTATCCATTATTGATTCGTTTTTGAGAAATAATAGCTGATTGTTGTTAATTTTCGTTTAATGTCAAAAAAAATTTAAAAAAATTGAAAAAAATACTTGCAATTTTGTCTATATGGGGATATAGAGCAAATCAGAATATATATAATTTTGTATGTTAACTAAAGGTGGTGGTTTTAGTTAACTTGTGAGAATTCACCAAAATAATTATTAATTTTATTAATTAACTGCCTTATGGAAACTACAAGTAAAGTTAAAAGGTTTTTGTTTGCACCAAAGAGTGCTTCATTAAAGGCTGCATTGGAAAGCCAGAGTAATAACGTTCGCCAAGCTGTGTATATTTCGCGTTATGTGACGGAGGACTATATGCGAATTAGAATTCGAAACCACTCTAATACGACGCAGGGAATTTGTCGTGCTATGGCTCATCGAGTGGCTCCGATTACCTACTACAAGCTTCATGCTTATGGACAGGGCGATGAATTGTGTACACAGGTGGTTGGTACCATCCGCGTTGAAGGTAAGTCCTTTGACGAAGTGGTGGAAACAGCCAAGCGCATTGTTGAAGATGTGGCTGCCGGAACCAAAATTTACCTCAAAATGAAGGTATCGGATATCTTGGCGCGCGATGAAACGCCATGGGTCGAAATCTTTTGTTCAAAGAACCGCCGGTTGTCGGTAGAGCAGTGGAAGCCGCAGCTCGACAAGATTGCTCAGGTTCTTGGTTCGGAGGTTGTTCTTTGGGATGCTGAAATTCGTGAATTTTAAAAATCCTTAAGCCAGAAAAAAGAAATTTGAAGGGGTTGGTCAAATGACTACCCCTTTTTTTGTTTTTTAGCTTGATTTTGTCTAAAATGTTGGCTATAACAGACTTAATTTATCATTTTTATGTCTTACCAATTTTTATTTTTTTTATTATGGAAACAAGTAAAGTAAACAAGCAGTTTTTGGCCTTAATGGCAGAGATTATGAGTGAGGACGTGAAAAAGTTTAATTATTCCCCTCAGGATATTATTGAACTTTATTGTCTGGTTCGCGAAAAGGAAGATTTGTTGCAGAAACGCAAAGGACAAATGTGTGCCGTCGGTGCTGCATTGTCTTTGAGATTAGGGGCGTTGGCGGCGATGAAACATCATTTGGCAGAAATTTATATTTTTGTGGCAAAGGATGAGGCCGGTGTTGCTAAGTTGGAACGTTGGTATTATATGTACCAACAAGATAAAATTAAACAACCTAAAGTCGTTTCGCTTGAGGCTGCGCGTCCGAAAAAAGTTGTTGCTCACATCGGCGCAAAAAATTCATCTCTATTGATGGGAATGAAAAAAGATGACCGTCTGTTGCAAATACATAAACAGTTAACTCAAGAAGGTGTCTGGAAGGGTGAAAAGAAAAAAACAGCTGTCTCTCAAGCTGATATGAAGCGTTTTTACTTCACTTTATGTCTGGATGCTTATTGGCTCGGACAATTACAGCGCAATGTTTATGTTGGCATGGACGATGATAAACGTTTAAAAGTATTGGTGAAAAGCCGGTTGTTGTTGAAAGAATATTTTCAATTCAATTACACCACAGACCCTGAAAGCGAATTTGAAGCTTGGATGAGTGCAATTCGTCAGGTTTTGGGTAAGGACGTTGAACTCTTGGAAAAGGTGGTCAAAAATGCCAGAAATGTGGAGGAATTGTTGTCGGCTCACCGAGATTTCAACAATTTTTGGTCACAATTTTTGCCTTTTGATGATGAGCAAAAAGGATTCAATATGACCTCTATGGTCGGTGTAGGGGTTGAACCTGAGGACAAGATTTTGGTCTTGGAACTGCTTGCTTGTTTGGAGCAAAAGAACTGGAAGGCCAAAGAGGATTTGTTGGAATTGATTCAACAGTCTGCGGTTGAAAGCCTTGTTTTGCAAGCTAAGCATTTTCCTTTTTTGATAAAGGAGCTTAAAAAAATACAGCAAGTAAAACGAATCGTTGTGTTGACGAAAGAAAGTCTTACAGATGGGGTATTTGTTTTATCTTGTGAATAATTTTGGGGCGGGACGCGTGCGTCTCGCCTTTTTTGTGCCTTAATGACGTAAATTTTGTTTAATTGCTTGCAAATGGGAATTTTTGGTTCTACAAATAAAAGGCTTGTTAATTAATATTAATAATGAGGTTTTTATGAATCAATATCGAACACATACCTGCGGAGAATTGCGGGAGACAGATGTGAATAAAACCGTGACTTTAGCCGGTTGGATCCATCGCAAGAGAAATTTGGGAAATCTATGCTTTATAGATTTACGAGATCATTATGGAATTACCCAATGTGTGATTGACAGTTCTTCCGATTTGTTCGATAAAATCAACGATATTCGTGTTGAAAGCGTTATTGGTGTTACGGGTAAGGTATTGCACCGCGAAAGCGTTAATAAAAATATGCCTACAGGCGACATTGAAATTAAGGTTGAGGCTCTTGAGGTGCATTCTCGGGCCGAGGTTTTGCCTTTTCAAGTTGCTCAGGAAGATGATGCTCCTGAAGAATTGCGTTTGAAATATCGTTTCTTGGATTTGCGTAAAGATCGTATTCACCAAAACATTATGTTGCGCTCAAAGGTTATCTCGGCAATGCGTCGTTTGATGACCGAGCAAGGTTTTACTGAATATCAGACCCCGATTTTGACCGCTTCTTCTCCCGAAGGGGCGCGTGACTTTTTGGTTCCGTCTCGTATTAATCCGGGCAAGTTCTATGCTTTGCCGCAAGCTCCGCAACAATTCAAACAATTGTTGATGGTAGCCGGATTTGATAAATATTTTCAAATTGCTCCTTGTTTTCGCGATGAAGACCCCAGAGCTGACCGTTCTCCCGGCGAATTTTATCAGCTCGATATGGAAATGTCTTTTGCTACGCAAGAAGATGTTTTCAAAGTTATTGAACATGCAATGGGTGGTGTGTTTAACGAATTTGCTAACGGCAAAAAGGTTGACCAAGCTCCGTTTATGCGTATCCCGTTTAGAGAGGCTATGCTGAAATATGGTTCGGATAAGCCGGATTTGCGTAACCCGCTGATTATTCAATGTGCTACTAAATTGTTTGGTAATTCAGGCTTTGGCGTTTATGACAGCAAAGTGGCCGAAGGAAATGATGTTCGCGCCATTGTGGTTCCGGGAATTGCCGATAAACCGCGTTCTTTCTTTGATAAATTGGATGCTTTTGCCAAAGAAAATGATATGGGCGGTATTGCTTATATTGCATTTGCCGAAGGTGGTGCCAAAGGTATTGCCAAAATGTTGAGTGCCGAAAAATTGCAAGAAATTAAATCAACCCTTAATGCAAAAGACGGCGATGCTATTTTGTTTATGGTCGGTAGTGGTTTGAAACTTTCTAAATTTACCGGTAAGGTTCGTCTGAAACTCGGTGAAGATTTAGATATTAACGAAAAGAATGTCTTTAGAATTTGCTGGGTGGTTGACTTCCCATTCTATGAAGAAAATGAAGAAACCGGCGCGGTTGAATTCTCTCATAACCCGTTCTCAATGCCTCAAGGCGGAATGGATGCTTTGTGCAACAAAAAGCCTTTGGATATTTTGGCTTTCCAATATGACTTGGTTTGCAATGGTGTTGAGTTGGCTTCAGGTGGTGTTCGTAACCATGAGCCGGAAATTATGTATAAGGCATTTGAAATTGCCGGTTATAACAAAGAATTCGTGGACAGCAAGTTTGGCGGTATGATTAATGCCTTTAAGTATGGCGCTCCTCCGCACGCCGGTTGTGCTCCAGGAATTGACCGTACGGTTATGTTGCTGTTGGATGAGCCGATTATTCGTGACGTTATCTTGTTCCCGCTGAATGGTAAGGCACAAGATTTGATGATGCAGGCTCCAAACTTTGTAACCGATAAACAATTGGAAGAATTGCATATTAAAATTGTTCCGGTTGAAGAAAAGAAATAAGTCAAAAAAAGCCTCTCTTCGGAGAGGCTTTTTTATATACTAAAATTTAAGTTAAATGTGATATGAGGAAAAAAGATTATCAATCACGGAGAGAATAATATGAAAAAACTGTTAATGTTGTGGAGTATGGTGCTGGTTTTAAGTGCTTGTAAATCGGTTAGTTTTAATGATTTGAATTTGAGGGCTCCTAATTCGCAATTACTGCCTCCTTTGAGAACAGAGGTGGATAAAGACAGTATTAAAGATAGTTTTGATACGACTATTCATGGCTCTTCGGTAGGAAGCGGTTTTGAATCAGAGGATTGGAGCGTTAGTGGTGATACTTATACCTTTGTGAAGAAAAAAGATAGTCGGACCCGTGATATGATTACGCTTTTTGAACGCAATGTTGAAAATATTTCTCAAGTTTATGGAACTCGTAAGGGAAGTATTAAAATGCGTTTTACCAATAGTCGGATTTATTCTTCGGGATATTATTATACTGTTCCTTCATGGATTAGTATTTATAGTTTGAATTTGCTGGGATTCCCATTCGGATATAGAAATACGGATTTGGAAGTTGAGGTATCAATTTTGAACAATAACGGAGATTTGATTTGGAAATCAACCGAAATGGGAAAAGGTGAGGAAATCGTAGCAATGTATTATGGCTATAGTGAAGAAGAAGCGTTGGTAATGAGCTCAATTAAAGCTCTGAAAGATGCTTTAAGGAAAATTAATCGAAATATTGCCAATGATTTTGAGCGGATTAACGCAGGTTTGCAATAATTTTAAGGAGGCTAAAAAAATATTTTGACTTCTTAAAGAAATGAGAGTAAATATCTTAACGAATTTAATGCCTCGTCGTCTAACGGTAGGACACGACACTCTGGATGTTGGTATCTTGGTTCGAATCCAGGCGAGGCAGCCATAAAAAAAAGCCGCCTTTTGAGGCGGTTTTTTTTATGGCGTGTCGTAGCCCGATGAGAACCAAGGTTCGGAGCGGATAGTTGGAGAAAGCGAACAAGAGATTAGGTGTGAACCTAATCGAAATGTGAGCTTGAGCCTTACGGCGCGAAAGGGGTCCATTGCTGTGCAATGGGAATTTACAATCCAGGCGAGGCAGCCATAAAATAAACCGCCTTTGGGCGGTTTTTTTATGTATAAATTAAGAAATTTATTCTATATTGGTTTTCTGATATTTATTGGATACACAAGGATAAAATATGAAGCAATTTGTTATTTTTGATACTGAATATGCCAGTTGGGATGGTTTTTTGACTGATACTCCCGAAAATAAAAAGAAAGCTGAAATTGTGCAAATTGCAGCGTTAAAAATCAATGCTGATGATTTAGAGGTTGTTGAAGAATTGAATCTCTATGTTAAACCTTATTTTCGTCCGAAATTGACACAGTATTTTATTAAGTTGACGGGAATTACCGATGAATTATTGGCTGAAAAAGGTATGGGATTTTTAGAAGCTTATCAGAAATTTAAGGATTTTGTTGGAAGTAGTCCTTGTTTTTCTCATGGATGGAATTTGCCTCAAGAGCATATGACTGATGGGCAGGTTATGTTGGATAATTTAGCTCTTTGGGGAAAAACAGATGAAAAACATCCGTCTTTTGAAAACATAGCTCCGTGGTTTCAAACCCAGTATCAATTACACAACTTTGATATTCAAAGTCAGTGTTCTGGCGAAATAGCACAGTTGCTGGGATGTGAAAATCAGCTCCAAAAATTGGGTTTGGATAAACATAATGCTTTATATGATGTTTATTCTATTTTAGCCGGATTAAAAAAATTAGGTTTTAGCTTGAATCAGTTTTGCAAAAATTAGGGCTCTAAAAACTTCTCAGTTATTTCTTAGAGAGGGATTTCTTTTGTAAATAAAATTTTGTATGGAAAAGCGTCTTTACAATTTTAGTTTTCGGTCATACATTAGCGCCCGAAAAGGAGAAATAATATGATAAAAGATATGACTGTTGGAAAACCTACCCAATTGATTGTTGGTTTTGCAATCCCTTTGTTGATGGGGAATTTGTTTCAGCAGTTGTATAATGTCTCGGATATTTTGATTGTTGGTAGACTTATTGGGGTCGAAGCCTTGGCTGCTGTCGGCGCTTCTTCTCCTTTATTTATGACGCTTTTAATGATTTCTTTTGGTTTTACTAGTGGTTTGACTGTAATTACAGCTCAGCGATTTGGTGCTCAAGATGAAAAAGGTGTTAAAAGTTCTGTCGTTCATAGTTTGATTGCAAGCGTTGTGTTGAGTTTGTGTCTTACCTGTGTGACTTTGCTTTATTTGCATCAATTTTTGGGATTAATGAATATACCTGAAAATATTATGAATGATGCTTATCGTTTTATGTTTGTATTAGGCTCAGGGTTGGTGTTGACTGTGAGTTATAATCTGCTGTCTGGATTTATTCGGGCGTTAGGGGATAGTAAAACGCCTTTGTATTTTTTGATTTTTTCTTCTGTCCTTAATATTTTGCTGAATTTTTTATTGATTTATTTCGGAAAACTCGGCGTGGTCGGTTCAGCTATTGGTACTGTGATTGCTATGACAATTTCGGTGGTGTTGTGTTTGGTTTATATGGAAAGAAAATTTCCTTTATTGCGTCTCCAACGCGAAGATTGGAAATTTGATTGGAACTTTATGAAAACGCATTTGCGTGTTGCTATTCCGATGGCTTTGCAGTTTTCCTTGATTGCTTTAGGGTTGATTATTATTCAGAGTGTTTGTAATTCCTTTGGGTCTGATGTGATTGCGGCAATGACAGCTGCTTTGAGAATTGAATTGTTGTCAACACAGTTGTTGGTCGTTTTAGGGGCTGCTTTGGCGACTTATACAGCTCAAAATTATGGCGCCGGCAAGATATTTAGAATCCGTAAAGGCGTGTTTAATTGTTCGTTGATTGCGTCGGTGATTAGTATAGGAATTGCACTGATTGTTCGGTTTTGGGGAGAAGAAATGGTTGATATGTTCATCAAAGATAAAAATGAACGTATTATTGATATCGCCCAAGGGTATTTAAGTATTTCTACAGTTTTTTATTTGTTTTTAAGTCAAATTTATATTTTTAGAAATGCTTTACAAGGAATGGGGCAAGCGTTTATCCCAATGTTGGCTTGTGTTGTGGAATTGTTAGTACGTTCATATGCAGCGGTGGTCTTAGCTGATTTAATGGGATATAAAGGGATCTTTTACGCTAATCCTATTGCTTGGGTGGGGGCTGCGTCAGTAGTGGCTATTGGGTATTGGTTTACCATTCGTGGGTTAAAAAGAAAGTTAGGAACTGTTAATCTTAAGTTTGCTTCTTTGCGGGTGGAAAACGGGCAAGATGCTCCCCAAACTTTGTCTGCAGAATAAATGCAAATTTTTGTTGACAAGGGCGTTTTGTGATTATATAAGTTAGGTCGTTAAGTCGATGCCGACTTAGCTCAGTTGGTAGAGCTACTGATTTGTAATCAGTGGGTCGGGGGTTCAAGTCCCTCAGTCGGCACCATTAAAAAAGCCTCCCAAAGTGGAGGCTTTTTTAATGGTTTTAATATTTGGGACTTGAACCCAAGCGGGCGCGAACCGATAGAAAACACCGTTGCTCCGGTGTTTTCGTTGTGAGCGGTGAGAGTTTGTTACCAAGCAAGTGAGCGTGAGCGAAATGAGCGAGGTTTACAAACCGAACTCCCTAAGTCCCTCAGTCGGCACCATTAAAAAAGCCTCCCAAAGTGGAGGCTTTTTTAATGGTTTTAATATTTGGGACTTGAACCCAAGCGGGCGCGAACCGATAGAAAACACCGTTGCTCCGGTGTTTTCGTTGTGAGCGGTGAGAGTTTGTTACCAAGCAAGTGAGCGTGAGCGAAATGAGCGAGGTTTACAAACCGAACTCCCTAAGTCCCTCAGTCGGCACCATTAAAAAAGCCTCCAAAATGGAGGCTTTTTTATATTGCGGAGAAATTAGCCTAATATTTTATCTAACTCCTCCATTTCTTTTTTGTGCACGGCTAATTTTCTTGCCGTTTCTTTAGCCTCTTCTTCTTCTCGTTTTCGCTTCCATTCTCTGTCACTTTCTTCAGAGATTTCTTTGCTTGTTTTTGCACCATATAAGCGCAGTAATTTTGCTATGGCCGGATTATCTCCCCATATATCCATTATACGATAATAAAGAGTTTCCGTACCTGTAATCATTCCAGTATCGTAGCTGTAGCTACTTTCTATCGGGACGCAAACAAGATTAGGATTGAATCCTTTATCCAGAAATTTTTTCATATTCAAGAAATCTCTCTTCCTTACAAATTCGAGAAATCTACTAATCATATAAGGACGTTCATATTCCTTCTTTAGCTCTGAGGCATAAATTTTCTTAGCAGAGGCATAAAATACCTCATTAATCTTTAATGTTTTCATAATTATCTCTTTTGAGGGCGGAATCAAGCTTCTTCCCTTTGTTTTTAATAATAACCTATTACTATTGAATGCTTGAAAATAGCAATAGGCCAATAATAATTTCCTTCTGACATATTTATATCATTTTTTTTGTCTATTGTCTATATGCTTTTTATGTTCTTTACTCCGTTTAAATACAAGTACTGAAAGATTTGAAAATTTAAAATAAAAAAAGCCTCCCAAAGTGGAGGCTTTTTTGTCGTTGAATAGATACTAGTTTCTAGTTAGCTTTTTTTCCAATAAATACTCATATTTGTTTTCATATTATCAAAAATAAGAGTATTATCTTGCTGCATAGATAGCATAATTTTTTTAATAAAATCATCGCACTCTAGTGAATTTACCATAAGGCTTTGAGGTGGCAAATTGATAAAATCTGCATTTTGCAACACTTTATCCATAACGACAAACATATCATGATGGCAATTAAGGTCACACCCCAAATAGTGCGAATCTTGTATAATGCGTTCAAACAAATTAGAAGGCAAAGTCAAAAAAGGACAAAAACCTAACACCGAAAAAGCTCTTTTATTTCTCCAAAATTCAATTGGCCAATTTTCTGTTTTTTGCAACAACGATTTTATCGATAAATCAAAATCATTTTTAATTTCGGCAATTTCATCTTGAGAAAACATTAGCTCAATCAATTCATCTTTGTTCCAATCCACATTTTGAGGGATTCCAAAACTTAAGCGAATGGCTAAATCCTCATCAGTCGTCAAAGGTTTTGTTCTGTGACATATGCCCTCATTGGTGCGAACAAAAGATAAAAGCGGTGCCTGAGCCAAATCCAAAGACAGTAGCCAACGTGCATAATAATTTAATCCCGATTTTACGTCTATGAACCATTGCGGAAAATAAGTTAATATGCTACGAGGGCATTCTTTTTTTGTTTCAAAATGATTCATTAAAACGACATACATAAATAAATGTAATGACGAAATAGATGGTAAGCCGAAGGACTGCTCTGTCATTTGAGTCTTATGATTTTGCTCAATTTGATGAAATAGGCTTGTCAGAAAATACTCAAACAAAATAGATTGTCTTGGGTATTGTTTCATCTTACAATACCTTAAAAACTTGTCTTTTTCTTGCTGCTTCATAATTTCTAATAATTTAGGTAATAAAAATAAATATTTGTTTTTTTATAGCAAAAATATGCAATTTTTCAAGTTCAAAAAATTTCTTTATAAAAAAAAGCCTTGCTTTGGGCAAGGCTTTGAGGCTTTTGGGAGGGTTAAAATAAAGGTTCCTCACATACTCGCTCCCATACGTATGTTGGCGAGAAACCTTGAGTTTTGAGATACATTTCGAGAGGAATTTGACCGATAACCATATCTCTTGCAGAAACACCACCTTCCAAAACGAGGGCGGAAGGAATTCCTGCTAAAGTTGCTCCTTTGATATCAGTGCGGACCGTATCGCCGATCATAAGCATCTCTTGCCTTGGAATTTGAGAGCAATAGCGCTCAATCAGCTTATCAAAAATTCGACTATCGGGTTTTCCGTATAATATTACCTGACCGCCAAATTTTTGGTAAAGTTCTGCAATCGTTCCTTGTCTGATAACAAAGCGGCCGCCTTCATTGGCCGTTTTGTCAGGATTGGCACAGACAAGCGGTTTTTGGCTCTCTGCCAACTCTTGTACCAAAGGCAAAAAATCCTCTTCCTTTTCGCTGTCGTAGGCTTCTCCGGCATCATCTTTGAGTTGTGGAATTCCACAATAAATAAAGTCTGCTTCGGAGATGTCCTTTACAACTTCATATTCCGAACCGTTAAAAATTGCCGGTATCGGATTGGTATTTTTGAAATTTGGGGTTCCAAAAACGAAGTATTTCTTTCCTTTGACTGGGAGATTTCCGGCAAGAATGTCTTCATGAGCATACTGGCCCGATGTCATCATGTCGGTATAGTGTATGCCTTTGATGACACCTTTTTTCTCGTAGCTTTTGATTGCTCCATCATTGAGGGCTGTTGTGTTTGAAAGAATATATACTTTCTTACCCTCGTTTAACCACTGCTGGAATGTTGCGATGGCATTAGGAGAAATTCCTTCTCCAAAATTAAAGACGCCATATGCGTCTACAATTACGATTTTTGCATCGATTTGTCTCATAAATAAGGCCAACATCTTACCCACTTTCGTGTCTCGACTTGGCTTGTTTTTAATATTTCAGAATCCCTGGGAGCAAGCTCTTACATATTCTGAAATGGGTTAATAATCTAAAGAATAACTTTTGTAATGTTTATTTTTTTATCACAAAAATAGACAAAAGTCAATTTTTTGTTGAGAAAAAAGAGATTCACAGTTTTATAAAAAACTTGCAATGAGGGGATTTATCTTTTATACAAAAAGCAAGGGAATGATGTTCTCCCCGGTTAATATTAACCAAACCGCCTTTATGGCTGATGACTTCTACCATCTTTCGTTTTAAGGGAGAAGTTTTTTTATTTTTAAATAAGGAGTTTTTTATGACTTGCAAACATCAATGCTCACACGAAGTTGAACAGATGTGCCCGCTGTATAAAGGGGCAAGACACGATCCTGCACCAATTCCTGAAGAAGGAAAATGGGTGAAGGCTAAACAAATTACCGATATTTCCGGTTTGACACATGGTTGCGGTTGCTGCGCTCCGCAACAAGGTACATGTAAATTGACCTTGAACGTTAAAGAAGGTGTGATTGAAGAAGCCTTGGTTGAAACAATCGGTTGTTCCGGTATGACACACTCAGCTGCTATGGCTGCTGAAATTTTGCCGGGTAAAACAATTTTGGAAGCTTTGAATACAGACTTGGTTTGCGATGCAATTAACGTTGCTATGCGTGAATTGTTCTTGCAAATTGTTTATGGTCGTACTCAAACAGCATTCTCTGAAAACGGTTTGCCGATCGGTGCCGGATTGGAAGATTTGGGTAAAGGTTTGCGTTCTCAAGTCGGTACCATGTATTCTACCAAAGTTAAAGGTCCGAGATATTTGGAAATGGCTGAAGGCTATGTTTTGAATGTCGGCGTTGATGCTAATAATGAAATCATTGGTTATAAGTTTGTTCACTTAGGCAAAATGATGGAAGCTATTAAAAACGGTACTGACCCGAAAACGGCTTTTGAAAGCAACATCAAAACCTATGGTCGTTTTGATGAAGCCGTAAAAGTAATTGATCCGAGAAAGGAGTAAGTTATGTTATTTGAAGGTTATGATAGAAGAATAGAAAAAATTACTCCGGTTTTGGCAAAATACGGATTCTCAAAAATTGAAGAAACAAGAGATTTTTGCTTGAGCAAAGGTGTTGACGTTGAAAAGTTGGTTAAAGGTATTCAACCAATTGCATTTGAAAACGCTGTTTGGGCCTATACCCTGGGTTGCGCTATTGCATTGAAAGAAAATGTAAAAAACGCTTCCGAAGCTGCTGAAAAAATCGGTATCGGTTTGCAAGCTTTCTGCGTTCCGGGTTCTGTGGCTGACCAAAGAGCCGTTGGTTTGGGACACGGAAACTTGGCCGCTATGTTGCTCAGAGAAGAAACAAAATGTTTCTGCTTCTTGGCCGGTCATGAATCTTTTGCTGCTGCAGAAGGTGCTATCGGTATTGCTCGCTCTGCCAACAAAGTAAGAAAAGAGCCGTTAAGAGTTATTTTGAACGGTTTGGGTAAAGATGCCGCTTATATCATCTCTCGTATCAATGGCTTTACTTATGTTGAAACCGAATACGATTATTCTACCGGTAATTTGAAAATCGTAGAAGAAAAAGCTTTTTCAAACGGTGATAAAGCTAAAGTAAAATGCTATGGTGCCGATGATGTTTCTGAAGGCGTTGCAATTATGATTAAAGAAGGTGTTGATGTTTCTATTACAGGAAACTCAACCAACCCAACTCGTTTCCAACACCCGGTTGCCGGTACCTATAAGAAATGGGCCGTCGAACATGACAAGAAATATTTCTCTGTTGCTTCCGGTGGTGGTACAGGTCGTACTTTGCACCCAGATAACGTGGCTGCCGGTCCGGCTTCTTATGGTATGACCGATACTATGGGAAGAATGCATAGTGATGCTCAATTTGCCGGTTCTTCATCTGTTCCGGCTCACGTTGAGATGATGGGCTTAATCGGAATGGGTAACAATCCGATGGTTGGTGCTACGGTTGCTGTGGCCGTTGCTATTGAAGAAAGTCTTAAAAAATAAGCGTAGCAAAATAATAGCACTCCTAAAAGAGAGATCCGATAAGGGTCTCTCTTGTTTTTAGGTTTTGAAAATTTATGAAGGTGTGTGATGAAATTTACTTTAATTGATATGAACAATTGGGATAGAAAAGAATATTTTGAGCATTATTATCAAAATATTCCATGCACTTACAGTATGAGTGTGAAACTGGATATTACGTCGCTTAAACAACGAGGTAAGCATCTTTATTCTGCTTTGCTTTTTTCTTAACGCAAATTATTAATCAACACCGTGAATTTCGTTTTAGTTTTGATGCTCAAGGGCGTTTGGGCTATTTTGATGAGATGTTGCCAAGTTATACGGTGTTTAACCCTGAGACGGAAACTTTTACAAGTATTTGGTCGAATGTTCCTAAAAAATATGAAGATTTTTATGATATCTATAAAAGTGATGTTGCAACATTTTGCAAAAATAAAGGTGTGGTCGGAAAGCCCGATATGCCTGAGAATGTTTTTAATGTCTCAATGATACCTTGGATGAGTTTTGAGGGATTTAATCTTAATCTGCAAAAAGGGTATGATTATTTGTTGCCGATTTTTACTTTCGGAAAATATTTTTTTGAAAATGAAAAATGTGTGTTGCCTTTGAGTATTCAAGTTCATCATGCGGTATGTGATGGTTTTCATGTCTGTCGTTTGGTTCAGGAACTGCAAGATTTTATAAATTCTTTAAGATAAAAAAACTCCCATATCGGAAAAGATATGGGAGAAAAGGCTTAATAAAAAAGTTAGAAAGATATAACGCAGCGTGTATATTCTTTTACGTTTTTCTCTGTTAAGCCTGTGTCTAAAGTGGTGGTGCCTATTGTCTCGGCTCTTTGCTCTTTGTGGCCACGGGAATTTGAGTAATCCGTTATTTCTGCTACAGATGAAGTCCAATAGAAAAATTTATCCAATAATGGTTTGTGAATTTTTCCAAGGGCAAGGTTAATATCTGCAATGTTTGAGATAATTTTTAACCATTGTTCTGAGCTTGGCAAAAAGGCATTGCCGACGGAAATCCCATCATAGGCGTACGAATGGCACCATTCAGCGGCTTGTGCATTGTGCTTGTATTTTTGAGCGTACAACATAATCAGCTGAGTGTTTTTGAGACCATCATCTGGCAAGAGGTGGTCACACCATAATTGCTCTTTCGACCAAGGCAATCTTTCTTCTCTCAGACCAATGACCAGCCCATGGTGTCCGCTTGGGTCAACATAAGCAATGATTCCAGAAATTGTTTTTCCTGGAATGGGTTTTGGGGAATAGATGTTTTCCTTAGCGTAGTAATACATGCCAACTTTTGCCGTTTGGGCTGATGGTGTCGAACTTAAAAAATTTATTACTTCTGCCGAAGTTAGTCCGAGTTTGGTCATTAGCAACCGAACAGCCTGTAAGGCGTTTTCTTTTTCTTTCATAATAACTAAAGGTTTTAAAATAATTGATTTATTTAGGTTCAATATAAGTTGTTTTATTCAAATGTCAACAAAATAGACAAAATCGAGTTTGCATCTTTCTTGGCAAAGGAAACTGATTTTTAACTAAATCTCTATAAGCTCATTTATTATCTGTTTTGAGGAGAGGCAAGATGAAAAAGATTTTGGCGGCTTTAATTGTGATTTTGATTGGGGTTGGCGGATATGTCGGTTTGCAAATTTGGCAGAAGAATCGTTATGATGCGGCTTTTTATGCTGAACAGGTTAATTTGTCGTTGCGTAATAATCAGCCTCAAGAAGCTTTTAATTTTGTAAATGAAGGAATACTCCTCTTTCCGCAACAATTGGATTTACGTTTTGGTAAGACTTATATGTGTCAGATGTTGGGCGATGCTAAGTGCATTAAAGATGAGTTGTTGAAAATTTTACACTTTTCGGCAACGAATAATAATCAATGGTTGTGGCTCAATGAAGAACCTAAAGATAACGAATTTATGCTGGGAATTTTGCAAAATTATCAAAAAAGTTTTTGGGAAGCAGGAAATTTGGCAGAAATGCGTGAAATTGCCGAAGCTGTACTCAATTATTTTCCTGATAATGTTGAAAGTTTGAATACTTTGGCAATCAGCTATTTGAAAGAGGGAAATTGGCAAGAGGCTGAGTCTTATCTGAAAGCGGCTCATCAACTTAGACCTGATGATGAGATAGTTAATAAAAATTTGCAAAAATTGGCTGAAGTTAAAACTAATCAAGCTCAAAAAATGCAAAAACAAGAAAATAAAGAATAGTTATTCACAGGCGATTTTATTCTCTAAACTCTAGTTTTGCTTGCTTTTTGCTCATTTTAGATTTTCATCTCACTTTTATTAAAACTTTTAGTTTTAATTTTGGATAGAGTTTGTTACATTTATGAGCAGAGGAGATTAACTTACTGAGAGAGTTTATCTCCTCACTTTTTTATAGGGTTTTAATCTTTAATTATTCTTTTTTATTTATCCTTATCTAATAATTTCGCTATTTGATTTGATAATTTATTGAAAGCGGGTTATAAACTTGGTTGTAAGTGATTATATAGTAACGGTAATTTGTGATTTTTTTAGAGTGAAGAAGAATGTCATTTAAAGCAAAACGTTTGTTGAAAAAAATTATTTCTTGGTCAGGCTTGTTTTTCTTTGGCTTGGCGGCCTATATGCTGTATTTGCAGCTCTCCAAATATCATTTGCAAGATATTAAAGATGCATTGTTCAGTATCCCTAAACAAAACTTAATCTATGCTTGCGTTGCTTCTTTTGTGGGGTATGTGGCTTTATCGTCTTATGACTTTTTGGCGTTGAAATATATTGGGCGCAAGTTAGCCGCTTGGAAATGGATTTTTGTCGGCTTTATCGGCTTTTCGGTTAGTAATAATGCCGGTCATGCCATTGTTTCGGGCGGGGCAATCAGGTATCGTTTATATACCAGATGGCGTTTCCATGGTGAAGAAATTGTCAAAATGGTGACTTTTTCCGGATTTACTTATTTGGTTGCTTGCTTCTTTTTGGTTATTATGGGATATGTTCTTACTCCCGATCATGCATTTGGCGATGGTTCGGTCTCTAAAATGACGACTTCAATTACCGCTCTGTGCTCTTTGATAGGGTTAGGAATTTATTTTTGGGCGTCATTCTTTTATAAGAAGCCTATCGTTATTAAAGAAATTGAGTTTGATATTCCGACCCCTAAAATGGCTTTGGCACAAGTTTTTATCGGCGGTGCTGATATTTTGATGGCCTCTTTGGTGTTGTATTTTTCTTTGATTCCTTTTGTGGATATTCCCTTTGATGTCTTTATCGGGGTCTTTTTGATTGCTCAAGTTTTGGGCGTGTTCAGTCAAGTGCCCGGTGGCTTGGGTGTGTTTGAGGGATTGTTTATGTTTATTATTCCCGGTGAGCATAATCAGGCTATGTTGTTTGGGGCTTTGATTGCCTATCGAATTATCTATTATTTATTGCCGTTGGTCTTTTCGGGAATAATTTTAATAGGTTATGAATTAATGCTACGACATGCCAGAAATTTACGTTTGGCTTTACTTCATAAAATGAAGAAAAATGCTTAAAAAAAAGCCCCTCTGAAAAGGAGGGGATTTTTTTGAACTTATTCTTCTTCGCCTAAGAAGCTGTTGATTTGGTAGGTGAGGTTATCTGAAAAACTTGTGGGGTCTGAGATTTGATTTTGCAAGTACTCCAATTTTCTAAAATTGGTCATTTGACCATCCTCAACCTGCTGTAAGACAACTTCTAAAGGTTGGCTTAAATTATAGTTTTGAGTAAAATTATAATTTAAGTCTTCTTGATAATTGATGACATAGAAATCATATGTGCCTTGGTAATTTTCCTTATAAACGCTTTCTATCAAATTAATGGTTTGAGGGCATTCATAGCATTGATTGTTATTATAAAATACAAAAATTATCGGGCGGGGATAGTAGGGGTTATCGGCGGCGAGTTGTTGTTGCAAGGTTAGGTTGGGATTATATCCTCCTTCGTAATACAATTCAGCTTGGGCGGGTGAAATTATCCCTAAAGCGAGTAGTCCGGAAAATATGTATTTATGCATGCTTCCTCCTTGTGGCTTAGTAGCTAAAGCGGAGAACAAGCCTCTTGTAACCACTGTTTTTCCAACGGGCTTAAATATGGGCTCAAGGCTTGTTCAACTCTTTGATGGTAGTTGTTCAGCCAATTGATTTCATCTTCGTTTAAGAGATATTTATTGATGAGCCGTTTATCAATAGGGATAAGGGTTAAATTTGCAAATTGCAGATAGCCTTTAGTTGCGCTTGGAACAATTTCAACCAAGTTTTCTATTCTAATCCCATATTGGCCTGCTTTGTAAATTCCCGGTTCAATTGAGGTTATCATTTGGGCTTGAAGCGGGTGAGAACTGCCTTTGCGCGAGATTCTTTGCGGTCCTTCATGGACGTTTAGAAAACAGCCAACTCCATGTCCCGTACCATGATTATAATCTTGTCCATTTGCCCAAAGCGGGGCGCGGGCAAGAACATCTAGCTCTTGGCCTGTGGTTTCAAGCGGAAAATGAGCTGTATTGAGTGCAATATGTGATTTGAGAACAAGGGTGAAATCCTCAGCCATTTGTTGGTTGGGATTACCTAAAGCAATGGTGCGTGTGACGTCTGTGGTGCCATCAAAATATTGGGCGCCGCTATCTAAAAGCAGTAGGCTGTTTTTGCTTAAAGGTGCATTGGTTTTGGCGGTCGGGTGGTAGTGGACAATCGCACCGTTTGTTCCGCTGGCGGCAATGGTGGTGAAACTTTCAGAGAAAAAGAGCTCTTCTTTGGTGCGGAATTGGTGAAGACGTTCGGCAATATCAAGTTCGGTTTTGCCTTGCCAATTCTTGTCTAACCAGCAGAGAAATTTGGTAACCGCAACGCCATCGCGCAAATGGGCTTGTCTGATACCTGTAAGCTCAGTTTGGTTCTTGATTGCTTTGAGTTCTTGGCAGTAGTCAATTTGAGGAATTATCTCAATTTCGTTATGTTGCAAAAGTTCATATAAGCCAAAAGAATTAGCCGCAGAATCGAAAGCGATTTTTTTGTGTTTGAATTTTTTGAGAATGGCGGGAACTTCTTTGAGCGCCAATAGTGGATAATCTAACTTGATGTGAGAACTGTTAAGATTATCGCCGAAGAGCCAACATTTGCCATCTTGGCTCACAAGAGCAAAGGCTCTGAGAATCGGGGTATCGGAAA
Organism: uncultured Alphaproteobacteria bacterium; assembly: GCA_944391515.1. Taxonomy (GTDB): domain Bacteria; phylum Pseudomonadota; class Alphaproteobacteria; order RF32; family CAG-239; genus Scatocola. Next base: position 10,546 of record CALXTW010000009.1, on the reverse strand, counting down.
GCGCATTCGAACGCAAATTAAATAGCCAAGAGACACTGTCAGCCAAAGAGAAAAAGGCAATGTCGGCGTGGATGTCTTTGAGGTATTTGATTATTGTTTGAATTTTTTCGTGGCGGCTTTGTCCGGCATATTGAAGCTCATACTCAAAAATGTTTGCCGGAGTTGATGATAGCATTGGGGGTAAAAAATCAGGTTCAGATACAACTTTGATACAGTTTACCTCGAGGGCATCTTTTTGTGCTGAGGTAAAACACCAAGGATTAATCCCTAAGCGGAAGCGTTTGAGGTCTTGTGTATTGTCTTTGAGCCACTGATAAATTGAAATCTCTTTGGTGCAGAAAACTTCGACTTCTTCGGGGGTGGTTTCTTTAGGTGCTTGGAGCTCATAGCGTCCATCAACAAATAAGAAGTTTTTTTCACGGGTTATCAAAAGTGTTCCGTCCGAGCCGCTAAATCCGGTAAGTTGCAATATGAGATTTTCGTCTTCTCGTAAGTCTTGGTTCAAAAACATATTATTGCGGGGAACAAGGTAGCCGTCTAGTTTTTCGGTTTTTAATTTTTTTTGTAAATCGAAAAGTGTCATTTATGATTTCTCCATTAATGCCGCACGCCAGTTATCTAATTTATAAAGTTCTACTAATTTTAGTCCTAATTTTTGGTGCTCGCCTATTACCCAATCTTCTTGTTCATCAACAAAGCCTGATAAAATACAGTAGCCTTTAGGAGCTAGTACGGAATAGAGCTGTGGTGCCATTGAAATCAGAGGACGAGCTAAAATATTGGCGAAGATGATGTCATAAGGGGAATTGTTTTGCACTAAGTCAGAGTTATAGCCATCACTGACAGCAGTGCTGAGGTAGGTTGCCAAATGGTTATCTATGGCATTTTGATTGGTAACTGCAACTGCCTCGGGGTCAATATCAACCGCGGTAATGTGGGTTTGATTTTGCCAAAGTTTGGCGGCAGCTAAAGCTAAAATGCCGGAGCCTGTGCCCATATCCAAAATTTTGGTATGTTTGGCGTTTTCATGATTGAGGCGACTTAATGCTTTGAGGCAAGATTTTGTGGTTTGGTGTTCGGAGCCAAATGCGGTGGCTGCATAAATTCTTAGTGTTACTTTGTCGCTTGCAGGAATGTTTTTTTCGTGTATGCCGTAGATGATGAAATCTTCCACCTCAACCGGTGCGAACTTGATAACATTTTCTTTGAGCCAATTTTTGCTTTCCAAAAATTCGGTAGTGTAGGGGGGAAGCGTTAAGCCTCTTTCTTGAGCTTGTTGGTGTAAATCTTCAGTTGAAAAATTATTGTTGGCATAGCCGACATATTCTTCCAGACCATCGTCGGTGTAGTTGACGGCGACAACGTCAAAATATTCATCCATAAAAAATGATAGTTCTTCATCTAGTGTTTCACATGGCTTAAATTTTACCAGCCAACAGCTTCCGGTTTTGGGCATTATTCTTCCTATAACTCATAATCAATTATTTACTATTGAGTGATTATAGTATAATTATTGGTAATTAAAACATTAAAATGAGATTATAATATGAAAAATTTAGTGCTCGGAATTTGTTGCTTGATGCTGTCTTCATGCTTGTCTGCTGACAGCTATTCGATTTTACCACAAAGAAATAATATCTTTTCTTATTGGGATTCTTATGGAATAGATTATTATGATAATGAGTTAAAATTAGTGAAAACCGAGTACATTACCGAAAGTAGCTTTGAGCCAAATAAAATTTTGACGGCTTATGTGGGCTATTCTGTGGCCGATGTCAAAACGTATCAGAAAAATTTTTATAAGTCGGAATATGTTCGCCCCGCAATGGATGGCATAATGAATAGCGCATCTGTGCCAATGGCTTTTTCTAAAAAAGAGAAGTATCAGGTCTTGGGCGAATCGACTATTGATAGAGAACGGTTCTTATTGATTCCAGCAAAAGAGGATAATGTGGTGCTTTTGATTAATGGTGATGGTGTACCTTATGATAAGGTGGGATATGTTAAAAATGACCGTTTGATTTTGATGTTGCCTCATTATGTTCCATATCCAGAGAATCTGTATTTTGAGCCGATTGTAACATCTAAAACCGAGCAAACCAAGCCTGTGAAAGGTTATGATATTAAATATGGCGGTATTAAACTTGATAGAATGCTGTTTACTTATTATGATTATAGTAATTCTAACGGCACCGACGGACGTTTTGAAAATATCAGTTTTCCAAAAAACCAAAAGATGATTGATATTTATGGGGTTGGAATTAAGGTTTTGCACGCTGATAATCAAAAGTTAGATTATATTTTAATGCCTGAATAGCAGGGTAAAATGTATTTTTTTATCTCTAGGGGTTGATTTTAAGCGGAAATTGCGCTAAAAGCTATCCGAATTAAAGTTTTTTTTAGGAGAAACACTGATGTCTGGACACTCCCAGTTTAAGAATATTATGTACCGTAAAGGTGCTCAAGATGCCAAAAAAGCAAAAGTTTTTGCTAAATTGGCAAGAGATATTACAATTGCCGCTAAAAGCGGTTTGCCTGAACCTGATAAAAATCCTCGTTTGCGTTTGGCTATTCAAGCCGCTCGTGCTGAAAGTATGCCAAAAGACAATATTGAACGCGCTATTGCCAAGGCTAGCCAAACTGCCGGCGGAAGTGATTATGTTTCCGTTCGCTATGAAGGTTTTGGTCCGGGTAAAGTTGCCGTTATTGTTGAAGCTATGACAGATAACAAAAATCGTACGGTTGGTAATGTTCGTACTATTTTTGGTAAACGCGGCGGTATGATGGGTGATGCCGGTTCTGTTGCTTTTAACTTTGAACGTATTGGCTTTATTCAATATCCGGCAAGCGTTGCTGATAGTGATAAGATTTTTGAGGCTGCTTTGGAAGCCGGTGCTAATGATGTGGTTTCTGATGAAGAACATCATGAAATTGAAACTTTACCAGATGATTTGAATGCCGTTACCGAGACTTTGGAAAAAGAATTCGGTACTCCTTCGGCCTCTCGTTTGGATTGGAAAGCTACCGTTAAAACAGAAATTACCGATAAAGAAACAGCTCAAAAATTGTTGGAATTTATTGATGCGTTGGAAGATGATGATGATGTTCAGCGCGTTTACCACAATGCAGACTTTTCTGATGAAGTAATGGCTGCTTTGGAAGCTGAATAATTTTTCTGATGAAAACAGTGAATACGGGCAAAGTTGTTTTGCCCGTTTTTTATATAAGGAACAAAAAATGCGTATTTTAGGGTTGGACCCAAGCTTATCTTCTACCGGTTGGGGGGTGATTGAAGTTGAGAATAATCGTTTGAAGTATATAGCAGACGGTTTTATTAAAACTGACCCTAAGATGGCTTTGCCGGAACGCTTGGCTATTATTCATCGAACCTTGAACGAAGTGATTGAAACCTATCACCCGCAAGAAGCGGCAATTGAGCAAGTGTTCTTAAATGATAACCCAACTTCAACCATTAAACTCGGTATGGCACGTGGGGTGGTGATTTTGGCGCCGGCGTTGTTTGGAATTCCGGTGTGTGAATATGAGCCGACTAAAGTCAAAAAAGCCTTGGTGGGTGTGGGCAGAGCTGACAAATCGCAGGTTGAAACCATGGTGAAGGTTTTACTGCCCGGATGTAAACCCAAAAATAACGATAGTTCAGATGCTTTGGCCATGGCAATTTGCCATTTTAATACACGTGGTGTGGTGCATTTTAAGTAAGGAAAAAGAAAATGTTAGAGAAGGTTCAAGAAGAAGTTAAGTCTTTGATGATAGGCAATAATGACGGGCATGGGTTTGATCATGTCGAGAGAGTGTTTCGCCAAGCTCTGAAATTTGCCAAAATGGAAGGTGCTGACCAAGAAATTGTCGGTTTGGCGGCTTTGCTGCATGATGTAGATGATTATAAACTCGTTGGCGCTGAGGCAGCCGAGAAATTACTTAATGCCAAAACTATTATGGCAAAATGCAAAATAGGGGCAGAAAAAGCAAACCAAGTGTGTGATATTATCTCACATATGGGGTATAGCAAGTCCTTAAAGGGAATTCGCCCTAGCTCGCTCGAGGGGAAATGTGTGTCGGATGCTGATATGTTGGATGCCATCGGGGCATGGGGTGTTATTCGCACCTTGGCTTATGCGTTGGAGAGGTGTCACGGATGTGCTGATAAAATTTTTGCTGAAGATGTATGGCCGGAGCTTAATCTAACAGCAGAGCAGTATCGTCGCCCTAACCGCAAGTCGGATAATTTTGTGAATCACTTTTTTGAAAAACTATTTCGACTTAAAGATTTGATGATGACGCAAAGCGGAGCCAAAGAAGCCGAAATCAGGCATGAGTTTATGTATCGATTTTTGGAAGAGATGTTTAGAGAATCGAATAATGAACAGTGGTTGGCTTATCTTCGTGATTATGCTAAGGAAGATATAAAAAAATCTTGTATCTAATGGGGTTTTTGTTTACGATACGAGGTATTATGTATGATATAAGGATAAATTGATGATTGCTAAATTGCGCGGTGTGATTGACACTATCGGTGAAGACTACTGTATCATTGATGTGAACGGGGTTGGATATCTGGTGTTTGCATCCTCCAAAACTTTGGGAAAACTCGTTAAAGGAAAACCTTATTGCCTGTTGATTGAAACAGTGGTCAGAGAAGACAGTATTTCCTTATTTGGTTTCTATGACGCTTGGGAAAAAGAATGGTTTTTAACCCTTACCAAAGTGCAAGGTGTGGGAGCAAAAGTTTGTTTGAGTATTTTATCGGTCTTGTCTCCGGCTCAGCTGGCGCAAGCTGTTGCCGCTCAGGATAAAAATTCTTTCACCAGAGCCAGCGGTGTCGGTCCGAAATTGGCGGCTCGTCTTGTAACCGAATTGAAAGACAAGATTGTAACCGTGCCTTGGGAAGTAACGTCTAACGGCGACTTGAGCCAAGAGGGTGATATGGATGAACAACAAGCAAACGAAATTACGCAAAATTATGAAGATGAAATTGTAGCTCGTGCTGATGATCCCAGTAAAATGGAAGATGCTATTTCGGCATTGGTTAATCTGGGTTATCAACGCTTAGAGGCTTATCAGGCTGTGAATAAAGTCAGTGCGTCGAATCCGGGAGCAGATGTTTCGGATTTAATTCGTTTGGCGTTAAAAGAATTTGCAAATAAGGACTAATGTGAATTATGGAAAATGAGCGACTAGTCAGTCCCGAAAAACTTCAAGAGGATGAAAATACTTCCTCTATGCCGGTGAGCCTTCGCCCTAACAGTTTGCAAGACTTTGTTGGGCAACCGTTGGTTTGTGAAAATTTGAAAGTGTTCATTGAAGCGGCTAAAAAAAGAGGCGATGCTTTGGACCATGTATTGCTCTTTGGTCCTCCGGGATTGGGTAAGACAACTTTGGCCTCCATTATTGCCAAAGAGTTAGGGGTCGGTTTTCGCGCAACCTCGGCTCCGATGATTTCAAAGTCGGGTGATTTAGCCGCAATCCTGACCAATTTGGAAAAAAATGATGTCTTGTTTATTGATGAAATTCATCGTTTGAATCCGGCTATTGAAGAGGTGCTCTATTCGGCAATGGAGGATTTTCAGCTCGATTTGATTATCGGCGAAGGCCCTTCGGCTCGTTCGGTGCGAATCGATTTACAGCCGTTTACTTTGGTGGGAGCCACCACACGTTCGGGTTTGCTCTCAACCCCTTTAAGAGAGCGTTTCGGTATTCCTTTGCGGTTGGATTTTTATAGCCCGGAAGAATTGAAAAAAATCGTCGTACGCGGGGCGCATTTGCTTGGTATGCCGATTTCGGAAGATGGGGCGATGGAAATTGCCAAACGTTCGCGCGGGACTCCTCGTGTGGCCGGACGTTTACTGCGCCGTGTGCGCGATTTCGGGGCTATGGCCGATGCAAGCGAAGTTGATAACAAAATTGCGGATTTGGCTTTGCGTCGTTTGGATGTTGATAAATACGGGCTTGATGCATTTGACAGGCGCTATCTGCAATGCATTGCCGTGAACTATGGCGGTGGCCCGGTGGGCGCGGATACTTTGGCGGCCGCTTTGTCGGAAGAAAGAGACACCATTGAAGAAGTGATTGAGCCGTTTTTGCTTAAGCTCGGTTTTTTGCAAAGGACACCGCGAGGACGTGTGATTTCGGATACGGGACGTGAATATCTCGGCTTGCCGAAAATTGGGCGTAATCGCAACATGGCGCAACAATTTGATTTGCTAAAAATTATTGAAGAGGAAGAAGCCTAATGTATGAAGTAACTGCACCTCAGGGACAATTTTTCGGGAAGGTTTTTGCCTTTCCGGTTCGAGTTTATTATGAAGATACCGATGCCGGTGGAATTGTGTATTATGCCAATTATCTGCGCTTTGCCGAAAGAGCCAGAACCGAGCTTATTCGTGTTTTAGGCTTTTGTCATAACGAAGGTTTGAAAGCTGAAGAAAAATGTGGCTTTACGGTGAGAAGTTGCGCAATTGACTATAAACTTCCGGCTATTTTAGATGACGTTTTGACCGTGACCTGCGAAGTAACTGAGGCTAAAGGTGCCTCGGCGGTTATGGTTCAGGAAGTATGGCGCAAAGATGAATTATTGGCATCCATTGAAGTCAAATTGGCGTATGTGAATTTTGTGCGCAAGCGCCCGGTTCGCATTCCTGCAGAGCTGCTGGACAAACTCTCAAGCTTGTAAATCTTTACTTAAAAATATTATTTGGGGTGTTATGAAAGAGAGATTGTTAAAAGTTTTTAGATTTGCACTTGGCTCTATTATATTGACTACTCTTGCATCTTTAATTTTAGGCGAGTTTTCCGGTTCGTTTGATGATTATATAGGCAGAACTTATTGTGTTTATCTTATAACTTATCTTTCCTATCCTTTGTTGAAAAAATACTTTCACTTAAACAATCAATACGGTTTAATTTATTTTACTTTGTTGTATTTCATTTTGTGTTGGTTGTATTTTATCTTTTTTGTGAAAATCTGGTGATTAATTAATTGAATCTTTAATAATTTATGATACCTTGCGCTTAAATTTTATGCGCAACCTTTATTTATTGCTGATAAGAGAGATACTATGGATACAGAAACTTTAACAAATGTGGCTACTACTGCTGCTGAGCAAATGTCAATGTGGGATTTGGTTTGGGCGTCCGATATGGTCACAAAAGTGGTGATGATTGGTTTGATTGCCGCATCCGTGTGGTCTTGGGCTATCATTATTGAAAAAATGGGAACATTACGCCAAGTCAAACAATTTACTAAAAGTTTTGAAGAAAAATTTTGGTCAGGCGGTTCTTTGGACAGATTGTATGAATCTATCGGCAATCGCCCGAGAGATCCGATGTCGGCAATGTTTGTGGCTGCTATGAAAGAGTGGAAAAGAACCAATATTCTTAAATCCAAAACAGATCGCGGTATTCGAGGTGTTTCTTTGCAACAACGTATTGAAAAAGCCATGATGGTTTCCATGGATAAAGAATTGGATGAATTGGATACTCGTATGGGATTTTTGGCTTCAACCGGTTCGGTTGCTCCGTTAGTTGGTTTGTTTGGTACGGTTTGGGGTATTATTAACAGCTTTAACGCAATTGCTGCAACTCAAAGCAACTCTTTGTCGGCTATGGCTCCCGGTATTGCAGAGGCTTTGTTTACAACCGCATTTGGTTTGATTGCCGCCATTCCAGCCGTTGTGGCTTACAACAAAATTTCTTCTGATATTGATCGTTTTGCTAAAAAATTGGAAAATTTCATGGCTGAATTTTCAAGTATTTTGTCTCGTGAAATTGATGATACGGCTATTAAAGCCGATATGGCCGGAGAATAAATATGGGATATATTGTTCAACAACAAGGAAGTCGCAGAGCATCGCGCTATGTCAGCCGCAGAAATGCTGATATTAATATGACCAACCTGATGGATGTGATGATGGTGTTGTTGGTTGTGTTTATGGTGGCCGCTCCGTTGATGACTTCGGGTATTGCTCTTGATTTGCCAAAAGTCGGAGGTAAAGCCTTAAACGGTGAAGATACATCAGTAAACATCAGTGTGGATAAAGACGGATATTACTATATCGGTAAAACTGAGGTTCCGGCTGATGAAATCGTTGCTAAATTACAAGCTATTCGCGGAGAAAATGCTGAGCTTACCGTCACAATTTCGGGGGATACCGGTGCGGAATATGGTCGTGTCATCGGCTTGATGGCTTTACTGAAAGAAGCCGGTTTTGATAAGGTCGGATTGAAAACCGAACCGCAACCTTATAGCGGAAAGAAGAAAAAATAGCTCATGAAACAGTCATTATACAAATCTCTCGCTCTACATTTGGTGGCGTTGTTGCTGATGGTGGTTGACTTGCCACTGTTTTGGCATAATAAAACGACGCTTAATCAAGTGCCGATTATCGTGGATTTGAATAATGTGAAAATATCGGAAATGACTAATCTTCCGCCTAAGGCCAAAATGGGTAAAGAAGATAAAGCCGCCAGCAAAGTTAAACGCAAAATTGAAAATAATTATACTAAAGAAGAACCCAAAAAAGACGATAAACGCAAGGTGACTGAGGAGCAAGACGAGACTCCGGCTCCCAAAGAAGTGAAAGCTGAAGAACCCAAGCAAGATTATTTGGTTGCACCTCAGCCTAAAAAGCCCGAAAAGAAGGTTAAGAAAAAGCCGGTGCCTGTTCCACAAGCAAAACCAAAACCCGAAGTTAAACCCAAACCGAAAAAAGAAGAAAAACAACCTGAAAAAGGTAAGCCTAAACTTGCAAACCCGTTAAAGAGTTTGTTGGCATCCGTTGATGCTTTGGAAAAAGAGGTTGGAAATAAATCACAAACAGCCACAATCAAAGAAGGAACCGAAGTTAATAATATGGGTATTGAAGGTGGAACCGGCGGTTCTTATTTCAGTGAATTGACAATTTCAGAAATTGATGCCATTGCCGGTCGTCTGCGTGCTTGTTGGAACCTTGACCCTGGGGCAATGGGCGTGAAAGACATGGTGGTTGAAATTCGTGCCTTTTTGAACAAAGATGGTAGTGTGCGCAAGGTGGATATTTTGGATAGCAGCCGCTATAATTCGGATACGCATTTCCGCTCTGTTGCAGACAGCGCTCGAAGAGCTGTGTACATTTGTGCGCCGTACTCAATCTTTGCTGATAAATATGCAAATGATTATGATAAATGGAACACGATGTTGCTCCGCTTTAATCCTTTGGATGCATCAATTAATTAGGAAAAATTGGAAAATCAAAAAGAATGAAGACTATTTGACTTGTTGGGCTTTAATCAACAAGTCAATTGCTTTGTCAACCAAATCTAAAAATTCTTTATTATAGGGTTTGAGTTTATTTCCGATGTCTTCAATTTTTTTACGGGTGATTTTATCTTGAGCTTGAATTTCGGAAAATTCAAATAATTCAACCATGGAAATATCAAGTTTTTCAGCGATTTTTTGTAAGGTATCGATTTTGGGTGAAATCTTGCCCAATTCAATGTAAGAAATGGTGTTCATAGACATATCCATATCAAAGGCAAGGTCGAGCTGACTGATGCCTTTGGCTTTTCGGAGTTCTCGGATACGTTTTCCAAGCAAAATTGCAAAATTGTCATTTGTCATACCCGCATATTCCTATTTTATTATGAATCTTAATACATCATAAATTTGTAATTTTGAGCCTTGACTCTTTTAAATTACTAATATATTATGAATTTAGAGGTGAGTAATTAGTAAAATTAATATTAAATTGTGAATTTTAACTGATTGCAACTCAAGTTATGGAAAGATGGAAACGTTATACTGAACCAAACCTACATAATACACCTTGTTTTCCATCTTTCCTTGCTATTTTTGTGAAGGAGGTTAGAGATGAAAGAAATTCAGCGTTTTTTATGTTTAGGTATTTTTTTATCTTTAATTCCTTTAACAGCTCAAGCAAGTGTTTCTTTTATTACCGGCGGGGGCAATCTTGATTTTGGCAATATGGATTTTACCGACCCGACGATTGAGCAATGCCAAAAAGACGGTTACAGCCTGACCAATTGCGGTTCAGGTCAGCTTCAAGGTTTGAAATGCCCTTATAATTCAGCTTATTTCAAAGAATGTTGCGATAGTCGTTATAAATACGACAAGAGTGCTTGTTCATATCCTAATACCGTCAGCGGTGATAGCTGTGGCGGTAAATTTATGTGTTATTGTGACAGGAGTTTATATCAGGTAACGAGTTGTAGCTCTCCACAAGTTCCGGAAGGAACCGGTTGCGTGGAAGAGGGCGTAACTTATTACAGCAAATGTGTTTGCCCGAGTAACTATAATCAAAAATGTGACGGACAAAATCAACAAGGTGTGGGCGTGGGATGTACGCAAAACGGTGTAACCTATTATACCTCATGCCAATGCAAAAGTGGCTATAATATGACTTGTTCGGACTTAGGTCCGGTAACGCCAAATGATTACTGCCAGTTAAACGGTGTTAAATATTACAACAACTGTAAGACATGTGAAAACAAATGCACGCTTTCAAGCTGTCCTGATGGCAATGTTTGTGAA
>CALXTW010000008.1 GCA_944391515.1 uncultured Alphaproteobacteria bacterium | reverse complement strand
AAATCGAACTCAGCGAAGTCCTCTTAGGCACGCCATAGCTTTTCCAAGAGCTCCTCTTCTTATTCGCGAGAGGACTCAAATTCTGTTAGCTTGCATATAAAGATTATTTATTTATTATAAGAGCCGACAAGGAGGAAAGTATGGCTTTTCAATTTACACATTTTAATTTTAATGTCTCAGACTTGCAAAAGAGTTTAAGTTTTTATGATAAGGCTCTTGGTCTTAAAGAAAAACGTCGCATTCAAGCCGAAGATAACAGCTACACAATTGTTTATTTAACTGATGGTCAAAGCAACTTTGAACTGGAGCTGACATATTTACCCTCACACCCTCAAAAGTATGATTTGGGAGAATGTGAGTTCCACTTGGCTCTTGTGGCACCTGATTTTGCCGCCGCCAAAGCCAAACATGAAGCCATGGGCTGTATTTGTTTTGTGAACGAGGCTATGGGAATTTACTTTATAGAGGATCCTGATGGTTATTGGATTGAGATTATTCCGCCTCAATTAGCGCCTCAAGCATAAAATAAACTCAAAAAACAAACCCCGCCAACAAGCGGGGTTTTATTTTTCTAATCACCGGATTTAATTTTATCAATCAATTCCTTAACCGATGGAATTCCGTTTCTATACAATGGGTCAGTAGCAAAACGATAAACCTGATGCCCGGCAAACAAAAGATTATCTTTGATGCTGCCATTATGTCCGACATCATACAAAGTCTTATGAATACAATAAGATCTTGGGTCAGGAATTTTTCCGGTTGTGCCCTGTGCTCTTGACCATGTAGAGAATTGGCATTGAGACAAGCAACCAACACATTCAGCTCTGTCTTGTTGCATTTGTTTCCACTCATCAGGGGTTAAAAAGACAACCGTACTGTCCGGAGTTTCCTTAATTTCGGTATAACCGGCACTAATTTGTCTTTCAGCCTTGTTAATATCTTCAGGTTTAATATAAACAGTTTTAATGCTGCTCATTTCCAAAGGATGAGAAAACTCATTATCTGCCTCGGTTTTGAAAGAAATTTCACCTTCTTTGCGGCGAATTAAATTTTCCAAGAATGTATTTTTGATTGCCGAAGAGAAGAATCCCGTTGGACTAAATCTTTGCAAAATAACGTCGCCTTTTTTGAGCTGCAACATCAATTTCTTCCAAGCATCGCTAACCGGACTTTCTTTGGTAATCATCGGGCGAGTGCCGAATTGGAAGGCGATTTTACCGATATCTGGATTGTCAATATAATCTTCCCATTCTTTTAGCGACCAAACACCACCGGCCAAAATAATCGGTGTATCTTCCAAACCAAGGTTGCGTAAGGTTTTTCTGAGTTCAACCAAACGTTCATAAGGTCTTTGTGGTTGATTGGGGTCTTCGGCATTTGATAAACCATTGTGACCACCGGCAAGCCATGGATCTTCATAAACCACGCCGCCCAAAAATTCCTTAAAGTTGGAATAAGCACGTTTCCACAAAACTTGGAAAGCTCTTGCTGAAGAAACAATCGGATAATAGTAAACCCCGAATTTAGATGCCAATTCTCCCAAATGATAAGGCAAACCTGCACCGCAGGTAACACCATGAATCAAGCCTTTTGCTCTTTCTAATACGCCGGTCAAAATCTGTTCAGAATCAGCCATTTCCCAAAGCATATTCATGTGAATTCGACCATTTCCGCCGGAGATTTCGTGAGCAATCTGTGCTTGAGCAACACCGCCTTTAATGGCATATTCAATCATTTGCGCATGTCTGTCAGCACGTTTTTTCTGAAAAATTCGTTCAATAACGACATTTCCGTTTTCATCATAAAAATCGGGACTGACGCCGGAGAAAGTACCGACACAGTTTTCATGAGCCCAAGCTCCGCAACTGCGACCATCACTAGCGTTAATACCTTTTCCACCCTCAATCAGAGGGAAAACCTCTTTTCCAGAAATCATAATGGGATTTAACTTAAACAACCTTTTATTCCTTAAAAAATTCACTTTTGTATCTCTATAACACAAAAATTTTATTTTGTGGAGAAAAATCTCAAAACAATTCATCTCTGTGAGAAAAATTTTTCTCCTACAAAGCCAAGCTGAAAATTCCTTCAGGCAAATTATTCAAAGAGACCAACACAATCAAAATGCAAATAAAAGCATAGACCTGCAACATTTGCGTAAGAGCTTTGTTTTGCAATAGTGGAAATTTTGGTTCCAAGAGATGCAATGCGCTGTTAATTCCCAGCATAAGAAATGTAGTAACAATTGCTTGAATGCCAAGCCCCATCGCCTGAATATTTTTTTCAATAGGTTCTAACATCGGGTACAAAAGTGCAAAAAAGAGCAAATAAACCACAATCCCGCCAGCAGCTATGCGATTGAGCTTGTGATTAAGCTGCATTTTTTCGGCTTTGTCTTTTTGCAAATGTTCAACCGACAGAGTGGAAATTTCCATTCCTCGAACCATTTGTGGTGTTTGGGCTTGTTTTTTGACGTTATTGAGTGTTCCTTTGAATTTTTCTTCAGCCACACACAAACCACATCCTTTTGCCGTAAAATAGAAATGGTTTGGGTTCTTTTTGCATGGCTTGAGGTTGTGCATCAAACCCCATAAATGCTCTTGCCACTCTTTAGCGGTTGGCCTTTCTTCATCTTTAACAAAGGCTCTCTCAAACAATTCCAATGTCTTTTTATCGAAATATTCGTGAATAGAGTAAGGGTGAGGAGCCTGATATGTATCCGGCCATAAACCATAAGCATAATGATATTCCTCGATTCGGTTTTGAATGGTGAGCATTTCCCCGTCATTTTTGCGTGGAATTCCCGAGAAAGGGTGAATACCGTTATTGAGTAATTTGAAGATGATAACCGCCAAAGCAAATTTATCTTGCTCTTCGCCCATCTCTTCGCAATCTAAATCCATACCTTCAGGGTAAATGTATTCTTCACTGACAAATTCAGCCGGATATCGGTTGTTGTTTTCACCTCTAATGGAAAAACCATCACAATCCACCATTGCCACGGTCATAGTGTCTTTATAGACCGAAACGTTTGAGGGTTTTAAATCCACGATATAGTGTCCGCATTTGTGCATTGCTGCAACCATTGCCGCGACATTATATGCCGCAAACACGCGGTAAGCATATTTTTCGGGTAGACCTAATTTGGCTCGAATTGCCTTTTGCATAAGGTGGTCAAGAGATACCGCCTCGCTCATGTTAATCATCGGCATAAGGTAACCGACGCAAAAACCGTTTTCGTCTTCCAAAATGGCATCCGGCCAAGCAATTTGAACCCGTTCCACACCATTTTCATCTTTTGTAATTCGGGGGAAGTTCGGACGATTTAGGAGCATAGCCTCCAATTTTTTGCGATTTGTAGCGCTTTTGTTACGGTTGTGAAAGATTTTAGCCACACTTCCGGGGTGAGAGGCATCTAAATAAATTTTTCCGGCAGCGCCACCTTTGTTGATGAGCTCGCCAAGTTGCACTTTTTCAAAATGTCCGTCCCCATAAATGGCGTTATAAACCAAAGAACTATCGCTATCCATTAGAGTTTCACCCATAGCAAAGTTTTATCATCAGAATTTAGCTTGCGAGCTTTGGCGTTATTGAGTGTATTTTCCAAGGCTTTTTTAGCTTTTCTTTTATTGGTGGCATTAGTCAAAAAATTATCAATCGGCACAATAAAATTTTTCTCAATACGACTATAATCTTTAGAAAAAGAGAAATTAGTAAGTCCGTCACTCATCAAAAACAAGGTGTGAGCTTTATCAAAACTGGTAAAACGTAGGCTATCTTTCCAGTCGTCCATGGTATAAAAATAAGTTTCGCAGGAAAAATGGCCGTTTTCGGGACGAGAAGCCGTAAAGTGCTCAAAATTATCCTGATGAAAAGCTAAAGCCGCGCCATCGCCGATATGAAAGAATAAACCTTTGTTTCTGCAATAAATAACACCAACTAATGTTGCTGCAAAATCCACAAGTCCGGCTTCATTTTTTGTTTTGTTAAGGCGATGCCGGAGCAATTTATTCCGTGCAATCATAATAGCTTTAACAACAGCTTCTTTCGCATTGCTGAAATCAGCATTAGGGAGTAAGTCTGTTAGGGTGTTGCAAATGATTTTTGCGCCGATTTTTCCGTATTTTGAAGAGCCGGCACCATCTGACACGACCGCCACAAAATTTTTCCCGTCGAGACTATATTTGCAGTAGTCTTGACAAGGCATATTTTTGGCAGTGTGCATCGGTCCGACCAAACTTGTGGCCAAAACGCGGATATTATTTGTCTTCATCCCAATCTCCGGTATCTTCCAACAAATCTGGAACGTTAGGCGCTGCCTTAGAGATACAAGAAACGCTACGGCTAAGCCATAAGAAAAATTCGGTAAACTTCAAACCGGTTAAGCGCTTAGGAGCCATTAAAGAAAATTTTGCCAATTTATCCAAATTAGCCCCTTGGGTGCCAACGGCATGAATCACTACTTTCTTATTTTGCTGTGCATAGCGACATTTTTCAGCGACGATTTCCCAATCATAGTCAGTGGGTTCTCCGTCACTGATAAGGAAAATCCATGGTCTTTTAGAGGTAATACCGCAACTGTCATAAAGGCATTTTTGCTCTTCAATTTTTTGCAAAGCGAGTTCCATTGCTTTACCAAGAGGCGTTAATCCGCCGGCTTCCATTGTGGGAGCGGTAAAATTCATGGCATCAATCCAATCTGAAGAAACAACGGCCTCATCTTTTCCGAAGGCTTTAATAATCAAGAGTTGCACGCGAGAGCTGGCATCTATATCTTCTTTTAGCTCTTTTTCCAGAGCTTTAAGTCCGGCATTAAGTTGCTTAATTGGCTCACCTCGCATAGATCCTGAACAGTCCAAAACCAAGACACAAGGCGTACGTTCATTTGCATTATCCGCAAACTCCACATAAGGAATCATTTCATCAACAAATTGATTATCATCAGCCATAATTCAACTCCTTTTTAAAAGCGGGGATATTGATGCGGATATCCGCTACCTTCAATAGGTTCAGGATTAGATATTTTACCGCAACCGCTCAGCTGTAATACCAAAAAGGCACACACTAAAATTGAGATTAATTTACAAAAATTTTTCATTTTTTAACCTTTTTGTTGTCAAATAGGAAATTATATAAATATATACTCTCAAACGAAGCGAAATACAAAAACTAAAACTCAGTTATTAATAGGCAGATGTCAAAAAAGTTACTCTACATATTCTTTTCTGTTTTTGCACTGGGAGGTTGGGGCTATTCTGACCCTGTAAACATATACCCGGAGCCAAGAACCCTTCCTGACAGAGCCGTTTATCGCCATACGGAAGATGGTAAGGCTTATAAGTTATCAGATTTTGCAGACCAATTTGTAATAGCCAATTTTTGGTCCCGCCATTGCACTCCCTGCATTCGCGAATTAGATGATTTGAATGAATTCAGCAAAAAAGTTAGTGAAAATGGCATAAAGGTTGTAATTATTTCGCCAGCCAGTGAGTGGACCGGCACAGAAGAACAAAAAAATTTTTTGGAGCGTTTTCGAGCTCCTGATTTAGATTTTTACGTTGATAAACAAGGAGATTTATCTGCTGATTTAGGAATTTTCACTTCTCCACACAATGTCCTCATCAATAAAGGAAAAGAAATCGGGCGCATTCGAGGTGCCGCTGATTGGGATGATGAGGATGTGATTGAATATATTTATAAAATAAAAGCACAACAAAACAAGAAAGAAAATTAAATGACTGAAAAATTATATATCAGCTGGGAAGAATTTCATCAACACGCCAAACAATTAGCGGTTAAATTAAAGGAAAACGGCCAGTGGAATAAAATAGTCGCGGTCAGCCGCGGAGGTTTATTGCCCGCCGGAATCTTGGCTTATGAATTGGACATTCGCAATGTAGAAGTTGTTAATATGAGTTCTTATGATGGCGACAAACAACGTTCTCAAAACGATATCGACATCAAAAGTTTTGTTGGAGAGGTAGATGAGCATACCATAGTGATAGATGATTTATCTGACACCGGCAATACCTTTCGCCTCTTGAGACAAGAATTCCCCAAAGCTCATTTTGCAGCAGTTTATGCTAAGTCAAAAGGAAAAGTATTGGTTGATTTTTATGTTGAAGAAATGCCGGATAAATGGATAGTCTTTCCTTGGGATTTATAGTAAAAATATATCCATAAAGTACTAAGAGAAGCCAAGAGAATTTTGTTGAGCTCTAGGCTATATAGTAATTAGTTTCAAACACTAAAAAAGTCCGTGCTTCCACGGACTTTTTCCTCCTGAAGTTTTGCGATTTTAAGGAGACATAATAATATTGAAACTCTTAAAAAATTAGCCCTTAAAGTCAGTATCCAAACCAGATTCACTAGTTCCTGTCGCATATTCAACAATTGCACCTGCTGATGCTAAAATCGCCAAACCAACAGCTAAACCTGCAAACCATGACCATTTTACCTTACCGATAATTGCAGAGTAGGCTATACCAATCAAACCAAAACCACCTAAAATATAAGTAATTGTTTTAACGCTACTAAAAACGTCCCTTACTTTACCCGTCGCATCACTCATAATAGAGCTCCCTGTTGATTGAGCCCAAGCCTCACCACTAAAACCCATTGCAATAATCAAAGCCAAACTGCACAGAGTTAAAAGGTTTTTACGAATAAACTTCATTTTCTTTCTCCCTAACAAAAAATTTTTCTAAAGGATGACAAAATAATCAACCTATTGTTAGGGTAATATACTTTTATTAAAAAATCACTAAAAATTTTGTGAATTTTTTGTAACAGAAAACTTTTTTCATCAAGTTATTGATTGTAGGTTTCTAGGAATAAAAAAACCTCCCGTTTAGGAGGCTTTTTTATCTATTATAATTCAGGGAAAATATTCTTTCCTCGGCTCATACGCGTCATTTGCGTTTCAATAGATGTTCCTAAGTTTAGTTTTCCACCCTTAATAATACCACGAACTTGGTCACCTTTGCTGGAATCTGGATTAGCAAACAAATAGCTGACCAAAGGTTTTTTATCTTTAACCCCAATGAGCGTTTGGTGTAATACGCCAAGCATACCACGAGAAAACAAGTCATATGCTAATTCTTCACTCATAGATGTAGATGATGCATACTTAACGACGGAGTTAATTGCATCGGTAATATTATTAGCGTGAATGGTGGATAATACCAAGTGTCCTGAAGTAGCAGCACGTAAAACTTCACTTGCAGTGTCAGGTGTACGAATCTCACCAACCAAAATAAAACGAGGTTTAGAACGCAAAGCTGATTTCAAACCTTCTCCCCACATTCCGTTTGGAGGTAAAGTTTGTTTACAGAGTCCCAAACCACCGGCGATTGAGTGATAAACGCCATCTAAAGGCATTTCGGAAGGATCCTCAATTGTGTAGGCAAATCCGCCTTCCATTGTCAGATATTCTTTTAGTAAACTGGAAATCGTAGTTGTTTTACCTGCGCCGGTCGGACCGCCGCAAAGGATTAATCCTGAAGCATTACTAAGTGATAATAAATACTTAGTTAATTCAATTGGATATCCTAAGCTACTAAAAGGGGGAACTTGCTTGGGCATTTTACGTGCGCAATATTGAATTCCATAAATGGAAACTGTTCTTTCAACACGGTAAAAAACATTGTCAAATACAATAGAATAGCTAGGATTCGACCCATCCCAAGATTGTTCCAATAATTCAAAGAAATCTTCAAAATCATCGGCTTTTAAAACTTCTAACCCGTTAGGAGTTACATTATCAGGAATGTAAGCTACTTTTTCTGGAGTAATATAAATATCTGAAAACAAAACTTCACAGAGTTTAACCATTATGCCCTCTTACTCTTAAATCAATGGAACTTAAAACTATATCCGACAGTCTATCATAAAAAAGAATAATATTTGTTTAATCTTTTATGACAAATTGGGTTATTCAAAGCTCCAAGCGATAGTGTTTTTGCTACCACAAAATTTTGCGGCTTCAGTTTTTGTTACGGGTAGAGGATGCTTCCCCCCCCAAGTAAACTCAAATCTTTGTCCATCTGTCAAAATAACCATTTGCAAAAGTGTAAGATTTTCTCGCTCATTGAGCTTAAAAGCTGCCATAGCCGTGCATTCTTTCTTGGAGAGCTCCGGAAATGTAATCATAAAATTTCGACTTCCAGGCATTACAATATTGCCTTCTGTATCTTGCCCGATAATAACAGGTTTCCCGAAAGAGTTATAAAGTTTTGCTTCTTTTAACATATCAGAGGCATAGAGACTGTTTTTAATAACATTGTCTGTACTCAACCCCCAATATCCAGGCTTTGTTTGGTAAAACAGACGAATATTATTAGCTGTTTGAGCAAGCTGAACAGCAGCCTGATTAATTTCAGGATTTGGTTTGATAACCCAAGCTAAAATTCCGACCAAAAGAGCCGTAATTATCGTAATCATAATCATAATTTTTTGCCCGAGCTTTGCAAAAAGCGAACTAGATAAAATTTTCTGTTTATAGACAAATAAGTATTGCTTAAATTTTTCCATAGCTTTATCCCATAGCCCCTGTAATTTGGTCTTGCATATCAAACACGCCCATAACGGCCCAAGCAATAATACCACCCACGGAAAGTAATGCAATCATATTTAAAATACTAGCCTTTTGTTCAATGATATAAACAGATTCTTCCAACCATTCATTAGCAAGTTTATCCATAGCTTCTTCAAAGTTATCAAGTTCTGAGTAAACTTTTAAGTCTGCAATGATTTCACGATCAGGAAACTCTAACCCAGTTTTTTCCAAAGCTTGACCTAAATTATCACCATTGTTTACAAAGATTAGAGTCTTATCGATTCTTTCTCGTAAATAAGGGTTTGCATCACGCCTTAGAGCCTGTAAAGAAGTTGAAACTGGCGTACCACTCTTAACCAAAGCGGACATAGCCAACAACCAGCTAATACCGGTAAAGACTTTATATAGTGACCAAGGCGGCAAACTATCAAAGAAAGCACGAATGAAGCCTGTCCAAATACCGATAGTTGCATAAATGATTAGCATTGTAGCCGGTAAAGAGGCAAAGGCTACTTGCCAATAAGTTCTAATCCAATCAGAAACATCTACCAAAGTTCTTGCACTGCCACGCCACCGAACATTAGGAGCGGCATCTTGCATAGGAGGTACCATGTAAGCACCAATACCATACAAAATTAAAACCGACATAAACATCAAGAATGACGGATAAGCAATTGCGCCCACAATCGGTCGAACCATTTTTGTCGTACCTTCAGTAACTTTAATAAGGTTGAGCAAAGCGCTTTCAAGGTTTGAAACGTCACCAGTCGAAAGCATCAATCTTTCTCGAGCCGGAGCCCATCCTTTTAATGCTTCAGCAAAAGTCAAACCATTTTGTAAAGATTTTGACCAAGCAGCGATAGCAATTGCAATTGGTTCACTAGGGCTTCTTCCGCCGTTGCTGGCACCATCGTAAAGCAAATCAAGGGCATCCATTAAAGAAAATCGGTTAGACATCAAAGACGCGATTTTACGATACATCTTAAGGCGTGTTTTGTTTGACATTTTTGTGATAAGTTTGGCATATTGAATTTCAATAGCGCCAACTTTTTTCATCGCCTTTGTTAATGCGTCGGAATGTTTTTTTTCTTCTTGAGCCATAGAATTACTCCCTAGTAAGACGGACGTTGGTCAAGCAATCCACACCAACGCTCAACTTCATCTAAATCAATATAACCTTTTAACATACGTTCAATCGCAGCATCACGAAGAGGTCTACCGTTCAAATCACTTGTCCAATAATCAATAGCTTTTCTGGTTTCTCCGGCAATCATCAATTCCAGAAATACTGCATCAGGCAAAATAATTTCAGGTACACTCATGCGCCCTTTAATACCTTTGTTGTCGCAAAATTTACATCCTGGACCACGAACAAAAGTGTTTTCGATTCCGAAATCGCCTAAAGCAACGCGTAACCTTTTAACGGCTGGATCATTAAGTCTTTCTTTAACCGAAACTCGACAGTGAGGACAAAGCTTTCTGAATAAACGTTGCGAAATTAAGCCTTTGACCAATTCTGGATCCGCTAACATATAAGGTTGGATACCCATATCTCGCAAACGAGTAATAATCGCAGGTGCACTGTTAGCGTGCAATGTTGTCCAAACACCGTGACCTGAAAGGGCTCCTTTGAATGTCAATTCAGCAGTTGCTAAAGCACGAGTTTCTCCCACCATCATAACGTCAGGGTCCGAACGCAAAGCGGCAGAAAGAGCCTTGGTAAACATTTCGGCTTTTTCTTCTTCCGTATTAGCGTTAGTAACCGGCATTTGTCTTGCTCCGGGAATAGGATATTCTGGAGGATCTTCCACGGTAATAAGGTTAATTTCGTAATTTTTCTCTTGAAGAAGTTTAATCATATTGCGCTGTAAGGTCGTTGATTTACCCGAACCAGTAGGTCCGGCAATAACATTTAAGCCGATAGGCACAGCACGCAAACGATAGAATAGATTTTCTTCATATTCCCCAAAACCAAGAGCTTGTAAGTCACCGCTTCCATCAGGGTTTTCATCGGCATAAAGCAAACGCATAACCAAATATTGAGAACCAAATGCAATAGGGTTAAATTGCAAACGAATAGCTAATACGTTGTGCGGTAACATTAACTTACCTTTAGAACCGCGCAAAGGCGTAGAACCTAGTTTTTGTGCACCTTGGAATTCATTTTGAGCATAGTTTGAATCGGAAATATCGGAAGATGCAAAAGCTGCGCGAACAAAGGATTCCCCCCAGTCTTTATTATATTCCATAACGGTTTGCATCATACCATTTACGCGAAACATAATTTGCGTACTGTCAGCCACAACCACGTGCACGTCAGACACTTTCATTGCAGCAGCTCTCGCCACCACGTTAACGAAGTCTTTCTGCATTTGCAGTTGGTCTAAATCTTCATCCCCTTCAATGTTTGAAAGAGGCTGAGCACGTTCTCCATAAGCATAAACTGCGTTAATTTCATTTTGACTAACATAGGTTGGCTTGCTGATATTTAAGTGTTTCTTGCGCGCTAAAACCTCAAAGCTCAAAACGCGTCCGTCAAACTTATGAGATTCAACGACTAAAAAACGACCATCAGCAAATAAAGCCAACAGACGCCTGGTATCATCGTTAATTACTAAAGAAGAACCGGGCAAAGTTAATAACTTATTTCCGTTGCTAAATACATCTTCAATAAGGTTATATTTTTTTTGCCCTTCAGCACCAGAAGCACCAATAACTTGCCCGGAAGCTTGGCTTGTTTCTGTGTTAGTGTCTTCTTTTATTTCCTCTTCGGCCATATTTCATTTTACCTGACAAACATACCGGAACGTAAGCTTGGCAATCCTTGGCTAGTACTTAAAGCCGGCAAAGGCTCTAAATCTTTAGATTTGTTTTTGGGCAAAGGAGTAACGCCGGCAGCTAAAGTAGCGCTGACTGCTTTGGGTTCTCTGTCTAAAATTCCTCCGGCAGCAAAATAAAGATATTCTTTTTTCCCATCTTTTACTGCTGTTATATAGGTTTGAGTAATTTCATCAACTTTATGCCCTGTTTGCAATACAGTGCCTTTTTGTACCAAAAATGAAGACCCGTTTTTATTTATGAGTTTTGCCGATAACTCACTTCCTTGACCGCGAATTTCCATAATCGCATACTCATCAGACAATTTCTGACTCTTATTTTTCTCTTGCTCAGCATTTTCAGACATAGAAGCAAAAGGATTAGCTTTATCTTTTCCTACGCTAACATCTTGGCGAGCAACCTTTTCAGCCTCTAAGCGAGATTTTAGAATGGAAATTTGCGTCTGTAAATTGGTGAGTTCTCGACTATAATTTTGTTTGGCCGTTTCTGCAGCCTCAGAAGCTTTTTCAGAGAGCTGTAATAAATAATTTAATTTTAATTTTAGGTCTTTTACTTGCTTTGAATGAGATTCCTCCATCTTAGTAAGTTCATCATACAATTTTATATTGTTATCAATCCATGCTTGATTGGTTAATAACATTTCTTCTTTGTATGCTTTAATAACATTTTCTTGCCGCAACTTTTCGTAGGCCAAATTAAGTTCTCTTAATTTTTGTTCTTCGACTAAGAGTTTTCTTTGTTGTTCTTGCTCCCATTCAAGCTGCTTTCTTTTCTTTTCTTCTTTTTGAGCATTTGCATCATCAATAGATTTTTGTCTTGCCGCTTTCAATGCTTCAATTTCATTTTTTACTTTTTCTCTTCTCAATTCTAGACTTAGCAAACTGGTTTGCTTTTCCAAATCAGACATTTGGTTAAACAAATCATTATCAATTTGAGAGAGAATAGCTTCTCCGAAATTGTTACTTTCAGGAGTAGTTGCTTGCTGTTTTAGAAGTTGTAATTGTTGAAATTTTAAAGCATTTTCATCCTTTTTTTCATTTCCTTGCGTTGGCAAATTTTTAGAAGGTGATTTTGCCGCCAAAGGTGCAACTTTTTCATTAGAAGAATTTTTAGCATCCGATACAGTGTTTCCTTGACCTGGCAAAACCACAGGCTCATTCTGCTCAGGTAAGTTCAATTCTTGAATGCCTGTTTCTAAATTATTTGCACTATCTAAAGGAATAACATCAGATCCTTTGTCAGGGCTATTGGGATTGTTATTTAGTGTAGGAGGAGCTAATAAATCATTAGCATTCGACGTGTCGTTTAATGAAATTTCATCAGGAATCAACGGAACAATTGCCGGTTGATTTTGTTCAGCATCTAAAGGGAGTACAGCCCACGCTTTTTGTCCTTGCGTTGTTGCCAACAACAGAGCCATAGCTGCAAAGTACAATTTGTAATTTATATTATAAGACATAGATTGCTCCTTCATAATGCCATTGCTTCGTATTTACATCATATTTAATACTATTAATCTCAAGTCCTGAAAATTTTATTAATAAATCGTTCCAAACAGAAGGATTTTGCAAAGATCTAAATTGAAACTTGATAGATCTATACACATTTTTTCGTGGAGAGGTGTAAGAAAAACTTTGCAAAGAAATATCCTGTCCAATAGCTTGGAACATATTATTCAAGACATTTTTCAAATCCACGCCCATATATTGAGGAGGAGAAGAGATAATATCTATTTTATTAAAAGGAACAGAAACCACTACAGTATTTCCGTCATCAGAAATAGATTTTCCCGAGAAATTAATTCCGGACAACGAAAGAGCTTTGTCAATCCAACTAATACGCCCGACTTCTCTGGTCCAAGAAGTTGTAATAGATGAATCGTTGCATGTAATACCACCGATTTTCCATCCTGGTGGAAGAATGTGTGTCAATGCATCAACACCCATCTTACATTGGAGCATAATTTCAGACGGATTTTTTAATTTTTCCCAAGGCTTAATCTCTGGCGGTTGTTCGACAGGTTTAACGACTTTTGGTCTAACAGGTGCTATAATTGGTCTCTTGGGAGGAGATAAAAAGATGCTACTGATGATACTATATACTAACCACAATCCAACAATTGCAGATACGGCAACCACAGCAAATAACTTAGAACCTCGCAAAGCTTTTATTTTCTGAAGCTTATTTTTAGTTCCTCGTTGTAAGAGTTTGGCAAGGTCAGGATATTCTGTTTCTTCAATCTCCCATTCCGGCGGCGCGATTTTCCGTCCCCAGTCAGGCACCGCCAACATAGACATAAACTGATTTTTAGCATCTTCTTCTTTTAAGAAGAGCATATCACCATCAGAAAGGATAATATCATTACGTACGCAAGTATACCACCACCCTTCTTTTACCTTAAACACACCGACAAAAGAAGAACGATCTGATAAAGCCGTAGATAACGCAACAGCAGCAGCTAAAGTTCCGTTCTTATATCCTTCTTGAGAAACGCATATACCAAATTGAGGTGCTTTACCGGGTTTAATGCAAAAGAGATCCGCCCCTTCTAATACGCTACCGGCAGTTTCTTCAACTTCAGCATAAGGATCATCTTTATTCTGTAAAGGCTGCCAAAACAAGCTGGTAGCATAACTAATACCTTCCAGAGTAAATTCTGTCGCCCAAGAGCGATTTACTTCTGTTTCAAAATCGTGTTCTTGAAATTTAGCATCTTCCAGAACCATTGCTCAAATCCTTATTCTTTCATTCTCGATTCGGGAGATAATGGAGAATCCAAAACTACTGGAGTCAAAATAATAACCAACAGGCTTCTTACTTTTCCTGCTTTTGCAGTTCCTCCGAGTAAAGAGTTATCAGCAGAACCAACGCCTGACTTTTCGGTAGTATTTTCAACTCTTTCGTAGCCGGTCAAAACTAAAGATTGTCCTGATTTCATAGCAACTTCTTGAGTGAAACCGCGTGATTCGATAACGGGGTTTTGAATATATTGTCCTCCACCGGCACTTGTTTCCCCTTCTGCTCTATCGTCCAGGCTTACTTTTTCTAAAGAAATCAAATCAGACAAGGTCAAGTTAAACATCAACATTAAACGACCATGTTCCAAAATTCTTGGCAATACGTCCATGGTAAAACCTGTCTCGATTTCTTCTGTCTCAGTTGATACATCGTAATAGCTAGCATCACCACCACTATTTGTTTTGGTAATCTCAGAAATATAATTTTGTGTCTTAACAACTTGAATTGGTGCAGGTTTATTGTTCAGCGTTGTAACAGTACCACTTGTAATCAAGTTAGTTGTAG
Source organism: uncultured Alphaproteobacteria bacterium (assembly GCA_944391515.1). Taxonomy (GTDB): domain Bacteria; phylum Pseudomonadota; class Alphaproteobacteria; order RF32; family CAG-239; genus Scatocola. The sequence goes on along the minus strand of CALXTW010000008.1, from coordinate 52,004 downwards.
CTTGAGTAGATAGCGCCTGCAAAGACGCATCAATAGAAACGTTACCCGGTAAAAGCGTCATCGTTAAGTTCTTTGTGACATCTTGCCCTAAACCACCGGCAATACTTGAAATACCAACGCTTTCACCTGTCGGATCTTTCCAAATAGCAGATAAATCCAAACCATATTGATCACTATCGTCTATACTAACTTGCAAAACTTTAATGCTGATGGCAACTTGTCTTGACAAGCGAACATTTTGTTCGTTAATAAACTTCGCAATTTTTCTTATATCATTTGGTGTTGCCGTAACGGAAATTGTACCATTTGATGGATCCATAGTATATTTAGAGTTTTTATCCAACATATTCTTAATGGATGTCTCAATATTTTTCCAGAAATCCATTTTAGCACCACTAGTTAAAGAAATTTGCGAGGAGCCACCAGAACCTTGAGTCGAACCACCAACATTAACAGAAACTTGTGGAGCAGTCGGTAAACTGTATAAAACGAAGGTCTTTGTTTGGTACTTATAAAAATAAATTTCTTTTCTGTCATATTTCCACCAAATACCAAAACGAGAACCAATCTCATTCAGCAAACCGCTCAAAGGACCTTGGTAAGAAACTAACATCTTACTCGGATCTGCCCAATCGACGTTAATAGATGCGGCATCAGGTTTGTTTTTTGAAGCATTTGATAGAACATCTTTCTCCAAATGAGTCGCGTAACTAACGCGCAGTCCGGTAATTTTATTAATCATATCACCGATTTCATACAAAGTAATCGGGCGATTACTGATTAAAGTAATGCCGTCTTTGCTTTCCAGATAAGCAGGGATTGGCTGCCCGTCATATTCAACTTGACTGGTGTCTCCAAGCCAAATATCATTTTTAACTCTAACAACATCATCATTAAATACCTTGTCTGGAATTTTAGCTACTTCTTTTAATTTAGTAGTAGCCTCTACTTCACGCTCAACGGTTGCATCCATTTTTGTTGATAAAGAACAAGAGCTAGCAGCAACAAGCAATAAAGCCCCAAAGCTATATTTTGTAATTTTATTCATAAGCATTCTCATCCTCCATTGTCTCAACAACTAAGACGCGGTTTCCTTTGTAAAAAGTAGCAATCGGAGCGGGTGTCGCACGAGCAAATGCTCTAATAAGTGCAGCGCTGACATCTGCAAAACGTCCTCTAAACATAGCTCCGGCAGTTAATGTGTAATTTCGATTTGAATTCCAAATCAATCGCCAGCCAGCTCTTTCGCTCCAATCTGTTAAAAGAGCTTTAAGTGTTTGTCCTTCTTCTGCTAACCAATCTTCAACCGGATCTTCTGCGCTATATTCTGAAGAACTATCTGAATTGCTCCCGTTGGTTTCAGTTATTTCTTGCTCATATTCAATAACTTCACTTTCTATCGTGGGAGGAATGGCTGATGAAATATTGCTTCCTGCCCCACCATTAGCGATATTCTGGTCTCTAGGAACTCGTTCACCATATTCTTTATAATCAGCAGCTACTTCAGTGTAATTTACGAATTCGCTGTCTTGAGGTGAGTACGAGCTTTGATATGCAGAATTTGTTTCTGAGCAAATTCTGTTGCCGTTTTCATCACATTCTACAGATTCCGGAGGCATTTGAACAGGGTGGGAAAGTGTGCCTAAGCACCCGGAAGTCATAAATAATCCCATTAATCCGGTAATTAACCGAAGCTTTATGCGCATAATTTTTAATCCTAAGCTATATTCTGTCATATTTTTCCCTATAATACATATTGAAAAATAAATAATCAAGCGTCAGACTCGACTTATTACCAAGGCTTACCACACCTTATAATAATCTTGCCAATCATTATTTTCCTCTATGCCTCCGTTTGCATTGTTAATCCGAACAGTTCTTATGATGAAAGAGTTTGGTTCTCTTGTTGTGAAGATTGTGTTAACTTTATTAAAGTCAACGCCGTTACTTGCTAAAATATTATTAAGAAGATTTAGTCTTTTTTGTTGTAATTCGTAGGAGCTGCTGCCGTCAATTCGAATTTCAAGTCCGGCATTTCTATCTTCATTTATTTTGTTAGCAAAGGCTTGTAACCATTTTAGGGTTACACCTGAAATTTCAGCGCGATTAGGTTGAAAAGCCAAACGAATTTCAGTTGGTAAGATTTTGCTGGGAGTTTGAGCTTTTTTGATACTTTTTTTAACGCTGTCAAAAAATCCTTCATCTTCGTTGTCATTAGCTTTTGTTGGGTTGGACTTTTTGAAAATTGATGTTAAACTTTTGAGCAAGCTTTTGTCTTCAGTTTCTGTATCTTCTTTGGAAGAAACGGCTGCCTTTGCTGAAGTTAGTGATTTGTCTGCACTTTTATGAGTGCTATTTTCTTGTTGCGTCACTTTTTCTTCCAAATCTTTGTTTTGTGCAGAAGATACTAATTGAGGTGTTAAATTTGGGTCATTTAAAATATCGTCTGGGATGGGAATAAGCAAGTTATCAACCATCTCTGAGGCGAGTTTTATTTCGTTTTCAGGTTTGTCTAAGTTAATATCCTTTTTTAGAATTTTTAAATCTTCCTTTTGGGCAGATTTGAAAAATTTTTCTTCTTTTAATTTGTCGTTAGGAATGTAGCCTTTTCCTTTAGCGGCAACCCATGCACTTTCGTTAGAACTTCTTTTTTGAGCCATTGTTTGCCAAGAAGACGTATCATTAGTTTGTTGAGCCGTCGTCTCTTTTGCAAAAGTTTCTTCCATGCTGTGAATGGGGGCTTTGCTGTTAAGCATTGCAAGTTTATTTCCTTGAGGAGAAGATATGATTTTTGAATTTTCACCACTTGATTTTTCTGTGATTTCAAGAGGAATTAGCAGATTTTTGGGCTCACGATGAGGAGCAGAAACCTTGCTGTGAGGTCTTTTAATGGAGACTTGAATATCGGGGTTTGGTTTCGCTGAAGCGACTTTGAATGCCGGAACAATCGGTGCAGATGTGTCTTTGTTTTTTGTTTCATCTTCTAAGGTGTTGTCTGGAACCATCGCAATAACATGAGTTTCTTCTTGATGAGATTTGCCGCTGTTTTTGGCGTCTTGCAATGGAATTTTTTCTTCGGATTTTTTTGTGAAATCGTCTTTGGGTTCTGTTTTAGAGGTATCTTGCTGAGAATTAGAGCTAAGAAATTTATCAACATTTTTTGCGTTAGGACGTATAATTTGTACATTTGCTTCCAGGGTTTTGTTTGCAAAAAAGTTTATTTCTTCCGCATTTGAGGGAAGTTCTTCAGCTTCGCGTACTTTTATTTCGGAAATATCAGGCTTGTGAGTTTTAAAATCTTGAAAATTCTGGGCAATTTTTTTTGGCTCATTGTCCAGCATTTTATTCGATTTTGACTTAATATCATTAATCTCTTCGGAAAATTCCTTTTGAGCCTCTGAAATAATTTCAATATTGTTTTCTGCAAAAGTAAGAGGGATAAAGTCTTTTCCCTCAACAGAGGGTTGTTTGTCAGTAGCTTTATTGGTTGATGGTTCTTTAACCTCATCTTTAGACATAACAAGAGGAGCAGATAGCGCAATCTTTTTTATCGGGGCAGTTTTTGAGGAGACAGTTTGAGGGTCTATTCCTTTGATAAATAAAGAAATGTTTTTGTTGGGAATAATGATGTTGTCTTGAGTGTTTGGGGATATACTAAACAATTCCTTGCCCGCCCCAACAAAGGCAAACAAAGAAAAAGTAAAACTACAAACAAAAGTTTTTAAACCTGTTTTTCCCATCAAAATAAAAACCCCTCTAAACCCTTGATAATTCAATATACGACTCTTGGCAAGGCAGATATAAAATTATACACAAAATGAAACGAAAAATATCTTTTACGGAGGATGAAAATCAAAAATAAGCTCAATCTGTTAGAGAAAAATTTACCTTTTAGCATTAAAAATAAGATGTTTTTATGTATTTCAGTTCTGTGAATTTTTTGTTACAGGAGAATATATTTAGTAAAAACAATGGATTATAGAATTTTAGGTATTGCTCTTTCTTCTGGTCAAAAAGCCAAAAATTAGCTATCCTAAAAGAGTATAAGAAGTTTTGCGATTTATTAAGGAGAAAGAAAATGAAATTTTTAAAGAAAAACATTTTAACTCTTTGCTGTTTAACTTTATTTATGGCAATGGGTTTTGGAGGAGAAGCATTGGCTCAAGCAACGGGAAGTTCTATTATGGGCGACGCGCAAGCTAAAACGCGAGAAGTTTTTAATAGTGTTAAAACCATTACCTTTATTTTAGGTGGTTTCGGTTTGGTTGGTATTGCTTACTCTGCAATTATTGGTAAAGTAAACTGGAAATGGTTTGCAGGTTTGGCGGTAGGTTTGGCAATTTTGGCGTCAGCCGGTGCTATTGTTGAATATGCAACAGGTTCATCAGAGTCAGGCTTAACAACATCATTTAAATAATTCTCATTAATTAGAGAATTTAAGTAGAAATAGAAACAAAAGGGGAGGATAACATGGAAAACTTAAATACAAAGCAACCAAAATCCTTCCCTTTTGCTATCTGTGTCTCAAAAATAAAACAAATTTTTCAAAAAAGGGATGAGAATATGTTGTGCGTAAAATTAAAGAAATTTCTTGTTCTTTCTGTAATGATTTTTGCAGTTTCTTCAATTTTATTTGCAACAAACTCCTATGCTGAAGATGGGGTTCTGTTTAGTGACTTGACAAATAAAGGGATAGAAATTTTTGGCGGTATGCGAGAAATTATCTATGCTGTGTCAGGTTTTGGTGTGGTTGCAATTGCCGTCGGAGCTTTTTTTGGAACGATGAACTGGAAATGGCTCGTGGCAATTATTATTGGTTTGTTTGTAATAGCAACAACCGCGGGAATTATCAACTATATGGTTGATAGCGAAGTGATAACCGATAAAATGATAACAGATAGTCTGGTCTCGGCCAAATAATTATTTTAAGAAAGACTGAAACGGGGAGGTTTACCATGAGAAATTTAGCTAAGTTCTTGAAAGAAGCATTATACCTTCTTTGTTTTTGTTTAACATGGAATATTTTGCTGGCGCAACCATCTGCCGCAATTGATATTATAGAGGAAGAAGCACCTGAAGAAGAGCAAGTTGGTGGTTGGAATACACTGGATAAGGCAACTCAAAACACCATAGGGAAAAATCAAGCAAGAAATAGTGCAACAGGAGGCAATTCTGAAGCAGAGGCTATTTATGATGCACAACAACAAAGAATAGACCAGCAAAAAAGCAACCAGGCAATAAGAGATAGCAATGCAGCTGCAATTCAACAAAAAACAGATGCTGAAAAGGCTAAAAATAATGAGCGTGTTGCTAATATGCAAGCTCAGACAGATATTGCGCGTCAGGAATATACGGCTGCTCAAGAAAGATTAAAAAATGCTAGTACTCCAGAAGAAATGAAAGCAGCTAATGACGCATTGAAGCAAGCTAAAGAAAATCTGGAACAAGCAGAAGATGCTCAAAAAGATGTAGAAAAAGAAGTTAAAAAGGCCAATAAAGAGCTTGATAAAAAAGCAGAAAAACAAATTGATGCAATGGATAAATCCGTAAAAAAGCAACAAAAAGCTTTAGAGAAAGAGCAAAAAGCGCAAAAGAAAGCCATAGACAAGGAAATAGATAGGGCTGAAGACGACTTAAAAGACGCGAATAAAAAAATAAAAAAATTAGAAAAGAAATGCGCTAAGGGAAAGTGCGATGATAAGGATTTGGAAGATTTGGCAGCTGCGAGAGAGGCTGCGGCCAATGCGCAAGTCGCTCTTGATAATGCCAACCAAAAAGCAGCCGCTTTTAATGCTCAAGATGATGATTTAGCGGCTCAAGAATATGTAGAGGCTCGTGATGCTGAAATAGCAGCTGCTGAAGCGCAAGAAAACGCTTTGGCAGAAGCGGCAAGTGCAGATAAAGAGCTAGCAGAAGCTATGAAAGACATCAATGCAGCACAGACTGCTGCGCCCAAAATGTGTAGTGAAGTAGAAGGAAATATTTTCTTGCTTATTGCTTGTAAAGCCATGATTACTTTGGCGGACTTGCGAGTAATTGCGTACATTATTTCAGGCTTTGGTATGATAGCTTTAGCTTATGCTGCAATATTTGGTAAAATGAACTTTAAGCATTTGGCAAATATAGGTATAGGCTTATTCTTGTTATCAATGATGACGCCGTTTATTGAATATTTTACAACAGGTCAAAAAGGAACATTGATGTTTGGAAAATACTTGCCGGCAGGATTTTCGGATATTCAAGGAAGTGACGGACAAGTCATTGATTGTGATGAAAGTACAGGATCTGGAATGTGTAGCCAGATGCTTCCGGAGGTAGTTGTGACAGCTCAAAAAGAAAAATGGTCACTCAAGGATTTGAAAGGCTCAATTCAAGCAGGAATAAATGCAGTCAAAACAGCACATGATATGTACAAAACAACCAAATATACTGTGGAAAATGTTTCAAATCAAATATCAAATATGAAATCGCAAATAGCAGCAAGCGGTGGAGGTCTTGATGGAATTATTAATGCAGCTGGAGCAATTGCTAATACAGCAGGAAATGTTGCTTACTCGACTCAAAATTTAGCTAATAATTTGGCGACGAATACAGGAAAATTATCAAGCAATATTCAAGATGCTGGACTGACGAATGCAGAACGGGAAGCTAGAGCTCAATTAGAACAAGATACAAAAGAATTAGAAAAGAAATGCTCGTCAGGAAATTGTAGCCAGACAGAAAAGCAGTATTTGGAAATGATGCAGCAACAAGTTGAAGCAAACAAAACAGCCGTTAATCAATGGTTGGAAAATGACGGTAAAGGCGGAGGAGCTACAATTCTTTCTGGAATTAACAAAACTGAAAATATTGTTAGCAATGCTGCAGATTCTGTAAGAAAAACAACGGATGCCGCAAAGACAGGCCAATCTATAGGAGGAGACGGCGCTTTAGGGTCTATTTTAGGGGTTGGATTTGGTGTTGGAACTGGTATCATTGAAGGAGTGGACACTGTTTCAGAAGGTAAAGAAAGCGGAGCTTTTGATTTCCGTAGTGAAGAGACTAAACGAGAAGAAAAGGCTCAAGCGGAGCAGGAAAAATTCCAACAATCAGCTGGTTATGTCAAGAGTGAAACCAAAAACGGGGATACTACGATTCAAAATTTAGGCGATGGCAGTATTAAGACCATTAATGAAAAGACAGGTACAACGACGGTTATTAATACAGATGGTACAACAACCATTACCGGCAAAGATGGTTCTACGATTGTCAAAAATAAAGATGGTTCGAAAGTTGTGACCGATAATCAAGGCAATAAAATAACTTATAATTCAAAAGGAGAAAAGGTAAGTACCGAGTTGGTAAATCCGTATAATCGTCCGACATCAGAGAGTATGCAGGAGGCGCTAAATAAAGGCACTCAACAAACAGCTAAACCAACAGAAGTAGCAGAAGAAAAAACTGAAGAAAAAACTGAAGAAAAAGCAGAGGAAAAACCTAAAGCTATAAGTGATGAACAAAAAAATGCGCTAAAACAGCAATGCTCTAAATACACTGGAGACTATATTGCTCTTAAAGGTAAATGTGAGGCATGTTTGAGTAAGACAACAACTTCAGAAATAAATAGTTGCATGCAAGCAGTAGCACAAGAATCAAAAGAAATATATCAATGCAATGATACAAAATTTAAACAAAATTGTTTTGATACCGGAGAGCCAAAAGAAGCTTGCGCAAAATGTAATTATGAAAAAAGACAACAAGAAAAAGATGCCGCAGAAGCTGCTGCAGAGGTAACAAATCAACAAAAAGATGCGCGATGCCAAAATCAATGTCAGAGTGCTAAACGAAAAGAGCAATGCTTGTCTGATTGTAAAGCTCTGATATCTAGCGTGAAAACAAAAGAAGAGATAAATCAAAAAATGAAAGAGTTTATAAAAGACTTTTATAATAAATATAATAAAGTATAAAACAAAAAAAGGCACCCTGTGGTGCCTTTTTTTGTTAATAGAATATTCATAAAAAAAAGTTACACTAAAAAATAAGAAAAGCTTTTGTAGGATTCTGGGAAATGTCTGTTGTTAATTTTTCATACGATATTGCAACAAAATAAAAATGAGCTAGAATCTAAAAAAACTAAGGGAAAGAAAACCATGAGGGAAATGATACTAAAAGCAGTAGCTAATCCCCCTAAAATATTGTGGGGGCCTTTTTTGCCGACGATGCTTAATCTTGGTATACAATTTCCTTTTATGTTTATGTGTTTAGGTGTGTTTCAGACAAATCCTTTAATATTTATGATTACAATTGTCCTAGGTCATGCTTTTGTGATATATTTAGGAAATAAGGAGCCCCATATATCTTCAATGATGCAAGCTTTTGGTCAAACACGCCGAATAAGTAACAATCTTTATAAAGAAAAGGGGAATAAGTTTGCGCCCTGATTTTGATTTTTTTACAATCTTTGTTCAAGGATTGTCGAATATAGAAGTAGTTGTTGCCGTAATTGGTTTTGTTTCCGCTGCGGCTTTTGCTGGATTATGGGCAACTAAATTGGGTCGGATAATATTGCCTCAGCCGCAAGAATCCCGAGTAGTAGACTTTTTGCCGTTTAATAAACTTATGGCGGACGGAATAACAATCCGTTGTTATAATGGAGCATTTGCAAGAGTCTTTCGTGTTGAGGGTGTAGATTTATCTTTTGTTACAGAAGAAAAAAACATGGCCATGATGGAAGCGCGTAAGTCATGGATAGATTCGATGTCTGATATGCAGATAATTTGCCGTGTTCTGACATTGCGTGAGCGAATTCCGATGGAAGAGGATGCGGGCGATTTCGGGAATCAATTGCTAGAACAGATATCAATGACTTGGCGTAACAATCTGGATAGGGTTTATAGTAATAAACACTATATTATATTATCGGTTGTCGATCGACCAGACGCTTTAAAAGATTTAAACTATGCATCTCAGTCTCTCTTGGCCACATTAAACGATTATGGTGTTAAGCCGATGTTTGAAACAGAAGATAGTGCGGCAACGGATAGTCCTCTATATATCTTTTCCAAAATATGCAGTCCAGTTTCTAAGCCTTTGCCAAAAGTTCGAGGTGCCAGCGGTTATCAGTTAAATGAGCTTTTAACGTCTGACCATATACATTTTACCGGTGAAAATGGTATAATTAAATTTTTCTCAGGCGATAAAGAGCTATACGAAATTGTTATGGGGATTCGCACATCCGGTGACTATATGGACGAAAGTATGATAGCTTCTCTATTGGCTATTGATTGTGAACTGACCTTATTGCACAACATAAAACCAATGTTTAAGCCGCAAGCAAGAGCCTTGCTGATGCAACAACAAAGAATGGCAACAGCAACAAGTTTTTCGGCCGATGTGGTTAGTCAATATTCGGAGGCTTTGTCAGCAATTGAAGATAGTGATGCAGACTATCAATCATTAACAGAATATGCCATGGATATTATTATTCGTGGTGATAGCATGGAAGAGATTAACTTTGGGGAAAGCGAAGTCCAAAGAATTTGTCGTTTATTTAGTGTTACGCCGGTAAGGGAAGGCTGGGTTGCCCAAGCCGCATTTTTTAACCAATTCCCGACATATGATGCCTATCCTAGAACATATCGTTATTTGTCAAGGGTAGTTGCGGCAGCGATTTCGTTTGATAAACCATCAGAAGGTTTGCCAAAGAGTGACTGGGGTCCTGGTGCAATTTCTATTTTCAGAACCACCTCTGGTTCGGCCTATCGTTTTCAATTCCACGTTTCAACAGAAGATTCCGCGGTTGCGCACTGTTGTATTATTGGTCCGACCGGACAAGGTAAAACCACATTGCTGACATTTTTGGCAGGACAAGCCATGAGACATCGTGATTTGAAGGTCTTCTTCTTTGACCGTCACCGTGGTGCTGAAATTTTTACCCGCGCAGTACAAGGAGCATATGTTGGTTTTGATGGAGATGAAAAGAACGTATCATTAAATCCATTTGACTGTAGAAATACACCCAATAACCGAGCATTTTTAAGAAGATGGCTGAAATCCATCACCATGGTTGACGATGCTTTATCAGAAAAAGAAATAGGACGTGCGGTAACGACATCATTTGATTACTTAAAACCCGAAGAGCGGATATTAAAAAATCTTTATAAAAGCTGTTTTTCACCGACAGGTAATATGAGACGCGAACTATTTCGTTGGATAAATCCGGATCAATACGGCAATATTTTTAATGCAGAGAATGATAGTTTGGATTTGGCCAGCAAGCGCTTTATGGCCTTTGACTTTACACATATTTTTGAAGATGAAACCTTAGCTCCTGCAGTAATTAGTTATATTATGCATCGTATTATGTCTGAAACGGGTGATACAGGTGTTCCTTCGCTCATTATGATTGATGAAACGGCGCCGATGTTAAAACACCCGATGTTTAGGGATTACTTTATTATTGGTCTTCAAGAAGGACGTAAAAAACGCCAAGCTTACTTGTGTGCTTTCCAACAGCCAAATATTATTGATAAATTAGGCGTTGGTGAGGTTATTCGCGGACAATGTCAAACAGTAATTTTCTTTCGTAACCCGCAAGCTATGCCGGAAGACTATGCAAACTGGAATTTAACTCAACGAGAAATCGATTTTATTTTTGGTAAGAGCTATCGAGATTTTCCGTATGCGATATTGCTTTCCCGTCCGGCAACGGGTGAATCCGTAATTTTGGACGTTGATTTAAGCGGTTTAGGGCCATATTTGAAGTTGTATAACTCGGGCAGAAAGAATGTGTTGTTGGTAGAAGAGTTAATAAAAGAATATGGCGAAGAAAACTTTGTTACAAAATATTTAAATATTGCGTGATAAACATAATAGTCATTTATAAATGGCGGAAAATTTGGTATTATAGAAGATATATACGGTTTTATGGTCGTATGGAGGTTATGATGAAGATTACACAACGCAACATGTTAGTATCTCTTTTAGGGATAGCGATGGTTATGTCTATAACCTCTGGAGCACAAGCCCAATGGCCAACATTGGATATTGCCGCCATCAAAGAAGGTATATCCTCCAAAATAGAGTTGGTAAAACAATCAAAAATCGTAACCCAAACCACACAATTAGCCGGCAAAATGAACAGTACTATTGGTGATGCAAAGGCCTCTATGTCTAAATTTGCCGGAGATACGATTGAAAAGGCTAAGAAGCAAGCCGAAAAATTGCAAAAAGAAAAAGAACGTCTTGAAAAACAAAAAGAAAAAATAGAAAAAGCCAAAGAAAAAGCCGAAAAAGCCAAAGAAAAATATGAAAAAGCACAACAAGAGATAGCGAAAGCCAAACAAGAGGTAGAAAAGGCAAAAGAAACTGTTAACGATGTTAAGTCGCAAGTAGATGATGCAAAAGCAATGGTGAATGAAGCCAAAGATACCATGAATGAGGCAAAAGATACCGTAAGTGCGGCAAAAGATTTGGCACAAGACAAAGTATCAAGTGTTCAAAATAAAGTAGATGATGTCCGCACAGAAGTTGGAGGTGTAACAGGAGCCGGAAATGTAACTTCAGCTCCAAGCTCAGATGATACTTTCGTAGAAGATTATGTTGCAGCATACGAGGCCGGAATTAATTCTAATGCCAAAATTTATGATAATAGCTTGCCTGCAACAGCAATAAAACAACCGCAAATGATTGATGGAATTTCAGAAGAAACCGTTCAAATTCCAGAGGTTATGCAGAATGCAGAAAGTGTTGAAGAACAACTGATATCTGAAGGTAGTGACACTGTTGCTAGAAAAGGAGAAGAAACAACTCAAACATCCAATACTCCAATTAGTGTAACAGACGATAAAGTAGAAATAATCCCAGACGTGGCAACACAACAACTTCCGTCTCAGTCAGGTAAAAGTTTTCGTCGACCCTTTGGGGCGAACAAGCAATTATCGCCAAACAAGGTTCAAGAAGCCACAACAGCCAGTGATTTATCGCAAAATGCTAACAAGAACTCTGTAACTGGAAATACAACAATAAATGTTCAAAAATCAAGCAACGAAGGTGCACAAATAAATAAAGCTACGCCTTCTGCGCAACTTAAGTTGAATACCATGAATGCTGTAAAAACTACAGCAGAAATCAAGCCGGTTGCGGCAGAGCGCTTATCTAATGGTAAAGTTACACCGACTGTTTTGCCGCAAGCAACGTCTTCGCTTGCTACCGGAAATGCAACCTTGTCAAAAACAACCCCAACTTCATCAAGCAAAGCAAGCATTTCTAAAGGATTTCGCCAAAGAGCCACTATTAAAAACAATGCTCCTTTAGACAAAGGTGCAAACCTTGATATTAAACAAGTCGTAAAATTAGCATCTTATAAATCATCTCAAACCTTAATGTTTGGTGCGGAAGATTATATTCCGGATGGTGTTGTCAATAATGGCGTATATGAGGAAACTATTATTCCAGAATCTTTAGTTGACTATTGTAATATTGGCGTTGATAAACTCCAAGATCCGACAGTGATGATGGAATGTTTGAAAAAACTCATTCGCCACATGTCAGATTCAGACAGTCAGGTTGCGGCAGAAGGTAAAAGTATTTGTAATAAAATCGTTGCAGAAAATATAGTAGCAACAGTTTCAGAAAGTATGCAAATGAAGAACGTTGCCGCTAATTATGAAGAAGAAGTTTTAAATAAATTTGATGAACAGGCAAGCAGTGCATCAACAACACGTGACGACAGTGCTGTTTTGGCTCAAACCAACAAAGAAATACAATCATTGCTTAATAAACTGATAACCATGCAAGCCGCACAATTATCACAGACCGCATTGGGACAATTAGGTAGTTTAACTACAGAAAGTCTAGGTGAAACAGGTGATACGGGAGAAGAGTAATGTTAAAAAAAATAACATATATTCTTTTAGCCATGATGTTCTGCCCGCAAATATCTTATGCGGATATTGAAGCCATACAGGGAGCTGTTGTGGGACCTATAAAAAAAGGCATCAAAACAGCGCAATCTATCCAAGATGAATTAAATCAAATACAAGAAGATATGCGAAATCTAGCCGGAGGAATTACCGGCCCTATAAAAGATGCCGTTAGCACGGCCAATTCTATAAAAAATGAGGCGCAGAGTAATATTGATGCTGCCAAAGGAAAGATAGATGCTGCTCAAAATTTTGCCAATAATCCGGAAGGCTCACTTAGTACATTGGGAAGTTCAATGCCGGGTTTTGCAACCAAGATTGATATGAATGATTCCCAAGCTCTGAGTGCATCAGTTCAAACCAATTATTTTATGCAACGACCCAAATCAAGTTCCAACACTTCCTCTTCAGAAACAGATAGCAATGAAACTTCGACAGAAGATGCCAATGTCACGGCGCTTTACCAAGCTCAAGAGGAAAAAATGAATGAGATTCAGCGAGAAAACTTTGCCAAACTTTATGCAACCGCTTTTAGCATTCGCGCTAATTTAGCAAAAGAAGAATCAGAAGATTCAAAAAAAGAAAACACGCGTGATATTATTCAAAGCACCAAAACAAAATCAATGGAAATGGCTAAGCGATTTCGTAAAATTATGCTGATGGAAACCATGCTCTTTGAGTTTAACGCTACCCAACAAGCAAGGCAATTTAGTTATGCCGAGGAGGATTCATGAAAAAGGTTGTTTTTGCTTTGATTTGTTGGGAAATGACGGTTTGGGTGACACCTTGCCAAGCCGGAATTAAGTTTGATTTTACCAATACCGCCAATAAAGTTCAAGGAACAGTAACAGAATGGGCTGGTCAGGCGCAAAAATTAATAGAAGAATCCACCACTTTTCAAACCATGCAGGCTTTGGGAAAAGGTGCCATTGAGGCAAAAAAACAAATGGATGCCCAAATTAACATGGTAAAAGATACTGTTAATCAAGCTACCGGAACTGTTACTGGAGCTGTAAATAATGTTACCGGAGCTGTGAGTGATATTCAAAACACCGCCACATCTACCGTGGGCAGCGTTTCCGGTGAAATAAGTGGTACAGTAGGTGATGTCGCCGGTTCAGCATCTGGAGCCGTTGGCGATGTAGCGGGAGGTGTTGCCGGCAATACGCAATCCGCACAACAACTATTAAGCCTTAAAAATGAAAAGGCCTCACTTGAATCAGAATATAATACGGCGGCGGAAGCACGAAAAACTGAATATGAAGGAAAAGTAAAATCTTATCAGGATAATAATGCCGTCTATCAACAACAAATAGCTCAAGATCCTTCTCAAAAAGATGCGTTAGAGAGCCAAATAGCTGCAAATAATGAGGCAATACAAAAACTTCAAGCTGATTATGAAGCCAACGAGGAAAAGGAGAGAGCTTCTTATCAAACACGAGTGGCCAATATTGACCAACAAATAGCAACACTTCAAGAGGCGGCAGCCCAAGAAAGTTTGAGTCTTGCCAAAGATGGTTTGGGTGCGGCTAAATCTCTGTTTGGTGATAAAAATCAATCAGCCGAAGCTCTTAATAAAACTATTGCCAATAACTTTGTGCCTGAAAAAGCGCAACTTACTTCTGATAATATGAAAAAAGTTGAAAATTATCGCCAAAGAACCAAAGCAGAAGATATTCTTTATGCTTATGCTTTAGCTCAAAAAATACGCGCCGAAAGAGGTTCAAACATTGAAAAAGCCGACGAAACGGCTTCCAGTGTGCCAATGATGGATGGTTCCAGTGCTGCAATCGTAATGGATACACAGTTAAAAGTTCAAAATATGAAAGTCTTATTAGATTACACCAAATTGCTAATTCAGGAGATGAAAATAAAAAGTGCTTCAGATTTAGCCAATATGAAAGCTGGAAAACTTAATAATCCTAACAAAGCTGTAACACAGTTTAATTTAGATGACTATGAATATGAGAAGCCAAGCTTTTTCAGTAAAGATAATTTGACAGATATGGCGGATAAAGCCAAATCTGGATTAAGCACAGCTAAAGAGGGGCTGTCAGCGACGCAATCAGCTGTCGGAGAGGCTAAAGCAATCATGAATAGTCAATCAGGTGGCAATAGTAGTACTGAGGATATAAATCAAGACAAATCCGATGATTTATGGTCAGAAAATTCATTGTCAGACGATGAGCAAGAAACAACACAAACAAGTCCCCAAACAAACTTCCCCTATAACTTAACATTAGGAGAAATAGAAACATTAGAAAGTTTAAAGGGAACAGATGTAACAGAAACCTTGGTGGTTATGAATATGAACGGAGTATCGAAAGAGGATGCCTTAAGAATAATTCAAAGCGGAGCGACACAAGATGATGTCGAGATGTTGAAGAATAGCGGAATAGATACATCTTATGTTGATCAAATAGCGAAAGGCGAAATGGTTAGTGTTGTAAAACATGCTCAAGGTCTCATGGAAAAGAAACAAGAACTAGAACAGACAATACAAAAACAGGAACAGAGAATACAAGAATTAGAACAACAAAGGTCCTCTGTATTAGAAAAGCTAAAACAGGAGAAAAAGAATGATTAAACTATTAAAAATAATTGCTCTTTCTTCTTTGCTGATCTTTGGTTCGGCTTTATCTTCTCGTGCGTTTCTTTTACCCCCAGGCCCCATTACACCAACAATAGATGGACCAACAGATGCCATGGCTGTGGTAGAAAATGTTGGTGCAACGGCTCAAAATGTAGCGGCTCAAGCTCAAGCCTATACCAATACGGCAACAGCCAAGGTAAAAGCCGCTAAAAAGAAATATATGGATAAATTTACTGGTTGGATGGGCGGTCTGTTTCAGAAAAAAGAAAAACAAGATATGCCTGGTTCAAAAGAGATTGAAGAATCTAAAATTGCCGATATTTACGATGCCAATTCTGTAAAACAAGCTTTATATGAGCTGTTTTTAGCTTATCCGGTCGATTGTGATAAGGGGGCCGATGAATATGATCAGTGCCGCGCTTATGAAACCAAAGCCCAAGAGTTTTATGAAGATACGGTCATTGAAATTTATACATCATCCAGACAGTTAGAAACAGAGCTTGAAACTCTAACCCAAGAAGTTGACAAACTTTCAACAACTTTTGCAGGCGGCAGTTCCGGTGCTGACGGAGCTGAAAGCGGAGATGATGAAAACGGCGCATGGAAAAACGCTTTTAATGCCTATGAAACCATGGATAGTATCTTAAAGATTACGCAAGAAGTGTTTGCCATGAAAGTTCAATACGAAGCAGCACTTTTACTGCATAATCAGATTACTCCGGCGGGCTATGTCAGCAAAAAAGAAAGAGAAGCCAAAGAAAAAGCAGCGCAAGAAAAAACATCGTTTAATACCAAGCAAGAGGAATTAAAGTTTGCTTCAACCGGAATCATTTCCCGTCAAGAAACTCTAATGTTTGGCCAACTGGGTTTTATCACGCAAGCCGATTTTAAGCTTAAAGAAGAGGCAAGCAAACAAGCCACAATAGAAGAAGATGATGATGAAGATTATGTTTATAATCCCTCACTATATGGCAATGTAACATTTGGGGAAGCCACAAAGCCCAATATCGATTCGCCATTTGCCGGGAATGAAGCAAATATACAAGAGTTGGAAAAAATAACCCCTGTATATGAAACCGCTCAAGAAGCCTTAGAGGTGCATAATTTAATACAAGCCCTTGATAGTTATCAGGAAATTTTTAAGAGTTATAACCAATATAAAAGGCTACACCAAAAATCAATTGAAGCTGTAGCATCCGCGGATCAATGTGTAATTCAATATTTAAGCCGCCGTTATTCGTCACCTGAAACAGTGTGGAAAGGTACTATGCCTGATGCGGCCGTCAATGACTATGATGCGCGCAAAGGATTGTCGGGTTGGGCAATTAAAGCCTTTGAACTTGCCAAATCAGAAGAAAGTACGCCGATAGAACCAGAAAATTTGGGAACGATTGAGGTGAATATGGACGTAGATATAAATGACGCTAATGGTTTTCAGTCTGTCCAAAAGGAATTGGAGCAAAAAGGAAATACAGGCCTGACCGATGCAAGCCAGACAGAAGAAATAGAAAAATCGACCCGAGAATCACAAATGATTTCCTTTAATATTGGAGCTGAGGCCGCCCAAATGCTGGTGGAAGACCAATATTCAAGTACCCCCAAATGGGGAACGCCAAATCAAAAATTCCCAATATGGAATGACCAAATCAATTTTTATAATCAATATCTGAGTGGAAAATATGGCAATATTAAAGATTATCTGCAACAATATGACATCACCTCACTGATTGTAGAAATAGCTTATCCATTGAATGATATTTTAACAGAAGATGAGGAAGAAAGAAGCAATAATCGTTCAGGACTTGACCGTTTAGCAGCAAAACTCGAAGCGGAAAACGCCAATTCTGACCCTGCAACGGTTTTAGAAAGTTTAGAAAAAAATAAAAACGATTTATTGCAACAAGCCTTAAAGAACAAGCAATCTCAGGTACAAAATCTAGAAAATCGCAAAAAAAGCCTTCAAACTCAATTAGACAGAGCCTCTAGCTTACTGTCTGATTATTCGGAGCAGTTAAATACCGCTAATGAAAATCAATTTACGGCTCAAGCACAAATTGATACCATGAACAAGCAACTCAAGTATCAAGAAGAACGTCGCGGTGAGATGGAAGATAATATGGTAAAACAAAGTGACGTTGAGTTTACAAGTCAAACTTATGAGATAACTCCGGAAACCACCAAACAGGTTCACTCAACGGAATATCAAGAAAATACAAAGCAAAAAATGCTTTTTGATACCAGTTCGGCAATTTCCGAATATAAAGATAAAATGAGCAAATTAAATTACCGAGCTAAGCAACAACAAAATATAGAAAAGCAAAATCTGCAACCCACAAATATTAACAGTAATCCGGATGGCTCTTTGAGCTTATATCCAGAGGAAAAGCTGGTCCCTTCCACATCTACAAGTAATGAGAAAAAGACGCTGTTTCGTCGTCGTCCGTTTAGTGATAACAGTGATTATGCGCCCTCTGTTTTATCCAAATACAGCCTTAGCCATACATTATATTTTGGGGCTCAATATAATACCTTTAACTACGCTCAAGAAAAAGCCAAGTTAGACGCAGAATTAGATGCAAAAACAACAGAAACGACAGAATATCAAACACTGGAAACAACGGATAAAGTTGAAGAAGTAACACAAGAAGCTCAAACAGCAGAATACACGGAAAGTGAAACTTCCGAACAAGAAGTACTTAATTTGGAAGATTCTGAAGAAATGGCTTTGACCAAAGAACTAATTAATCAACAGCAAACAGAAATAGCTAAAAACAAGGAAGTTTCTGCAAGCTTAAAAGTACAAGTTGATAGCAAAAATCAAGAGGTTAATTCTTTGACTAAGCAAATCGAGGCAATAGATGCAGATATAGCTTCAGTAGAAAAAAATTATGTTGCACAGGTACAACAAATAGAACAAGCTTATAATCAAAAGCTAGAAGAGGCAAAAAAATATATTGAAGCAAAAAGAAGAGCAAAGGAAACTTTAGATTTATTGTCTTATTACAAAGATAAAATAGGGCTTCCCGTTGCAGGGGTTGATGGTATTATTCCTCCATTTAGCTTATTAAATGTATTGCAGGTAGCCAATGGTTTAACCGAGGATACGCGTAGCTATGCAATTCAGCTGGTTGATGACACTCAAAATGCAATTATGAATTTAGGTGAAGGGGTTTACATAGGAGCCTATGGAAATAAAATATTAAGTCTCCACCAAGAGCTGATGACGAAATTAAAATCACTGCCGATAGAAGGGTTGCAAGAATTTTCATCTTCTATTGGGCGCTATGCAAAGACACAATCCATAATTAAACCTCTGACCACCATGTTTCAAAAGGCGTTGATTGAAAAAGCCTGCGTCGGGGATAGCTGTATGCAAGCGGATAGTGAATATTTTGTAGGTTCGTACGGCAAAGAACGCGATTTCATGGCACCTAAAAACTCTCTTAAAGAATATTTGCCTCCATTAAGAGAAATTGTTTACTTTGATGATGTTGATTACGATAATGTAGAAAAATCAGCCGACGGAGGAGTGAGCAAGGATGGTTTTCTCAACAGTGGAGGAAAATATCCCTCTATTTGGAAATTAATACTCAACGATAAAGTGTTTGTTGAAAAAGGGGTTGATTTAAAGGCTTTACTTTCTGAAGGTGGAGAGACAGCAACCTTTATGCGTGGAGGGCGTTATCCTTGTCGCCTGGATGATAGAATTATAGATGTAAATAATACATCAGGCAACTTTGTAGTATATACAGAGAAAGCCCTTTCTGAAGATGCAACGGATGAGGAACGTGCTTATCGACCAGCAGGAATGTATCAACTTCCGGAATGTAATGAGATTATTGTTGAAGATAACGGAGGAATTTTTGATAAACTCTATATTACAGTTAGGGATAAAATAGAGGATGTTACGGGATCTGCATATGGTACGGTCTTCCAAGCTTATTCTGGAGCAAAAATGCACAGTGGATTAGGTTCTTTCTTAAAAGCCACTAATTCTGGATTATATTTTAATGATGCTCCCAACACGGTATTTACAAGATTGTCCAAAATGGCAGATGAGCAAAAAGATAAAGTTACGGATAAAAATATGCGCGATATTATTTATGAAAAAACATTATTTAATCATAACCAAATTGGTAATTTCTTAAGCTTTGTGGAGCAAGAAATAAGTTATCGACAAGCCCTTGAAGAAATGAAATTAAGTGTAGATGAGGCAAAGGCAGATTTGTTCGAACAATTTGATAAAATAGGCTTTGTCCCGAGTGCTGATTATGATTTAGCAAAACAATCAGATTATGATTTAACGAAAGAAACACTTACTCGCTACAAAAATACGCTTCTTAATGAGGGAACTGAAGGGTTAACATCAATTAAAGCAAGCCAAAATGAAGTAATTGAAGAAAGAGTAAATAAGATTAAGAATATATTTACTGCTTTGCGCAAAGATAAAGAAGCATACATATCATTAAACGATGCTACGGATAGTGGTTCGGAATTAGATGAGCAAATAAAGACGGAAGAAGTCAATCGCAAAGCAACATCGGAATATAAGAAAAAAGCCGATGAAGAATTTGAAAAACAAATAAACTCATACCCGATACCATTCTGCGCGGCATATTAGAGCAAGAGGGAAAGATGAACGGCATAAATCCGCAGTTGGAAGGCGCAAAAGTTCTGTCATTGACGGATTCCAATGGTCAGACTCATGAGTTCATCAGTGAAACTGAGGAAGAAAAAGAAGGTTTTAAGCTCAAATATTACATGTGGCTTTCCAGACTTTTTATCTTCTTTGCAATTCTTTCGCTTTTAATGTTTATGAGTCTTTCTCTGGCGTTGTTTAAGCTGGCACCTCAAGTTTCAGTAGAGCCGTTTTTAATCATTAATCAAGATACATCTGAAGGTATAGTTCGAGCAGAGGCCATTACAAATCGAATGGCGTCTAAAAATAAATTAATGGAAATTTTTGTGGCTCAATTTGTAATTCTCCGCAATACCATAATCGACGATGAAAGGGAAATGCAAGTCCGTTGGTATGACGGAGGAATGATAAATTTTCTTTCAGCCCCGAGAGTTTATAATGAATTTTCGCAGTACAGAGAGAGTATATGGGGAACAATGCGGAAGAATGGTATAGTTCGAGAGGTGGAGATAATTTCGATAGGTAAACAGGGCGGAGAAAGGAGCCCTGTCTGGAAAGTTGACTTTAAAACCTATGAATTGTCAAGAAATGCGGTAGATAGTCAGACCAGGGCTAGAATTATGACAGTTAAATATTGGACAGCATCAGTTACAGCATTTTTTATTCCCGGGCGTGAATTTACCGGTTTGAGGTTGATTAACCCCATAGGCTTTACTGTTACGCGATATTCTCAAGCCGAAGTTGAGATATTATAGCTTGTTGATAAGTTGGGGATTTTCGCAACAGGGTATTAGACTTTTAATGAAAAAGAGTATAATTTCATAATATCTATAAGAGTACTCGAATGATATAGATAAGGAAATAAGACATGTCAAAAAAGATAATTATGCTTTTTGTACTAATGCTGTTGTCATCTTGCGGCATTTTTGGTTCATATTATGAGGCAGAACCTGTCGGTGTTGGTAAAGGTGTAGATGAGTTGAAGCTCTCTCCCTGCGCTTGTATGCAGGTTGAATTGCCGAAAAATCTTCCGGATTGGTTTGTTGAAACAATTTAGGACGACCAATGGATAATCGTTTAGGAAATAATACGCAACAACGCCTTATTGGTGGAGGGCAATCTCGTCCTCAACAAACGGTTAAGTCTCGCGCCAATGAAGATGTTTTTGTAGCAAACGTTGGCGAAAAAAGATATTTGTGGACGGCGCGTGCTTTCGCGGTAATTACGGCGATAAGTTTGTGCTGTAATGTTGTGTTGTTCTTGGCGATTGTTCAGGTTATGCCCCTATTTCGCATAGAGCCTTTTTTGTTAACATTCCAAGCAAAGGGGGAACAAGTATACAATATTGTTCCGGTTAGAGGTAATTTGGCCGATGAAAAGGCAATTACCGAAGTGTTTGTGCGAGAGTATGTCTTGCAAAGGAGTTCTTTTGATAGAGATATACCGGAGATGGAAGCCCGTTGGATGCCGGGAGGTCCAATTCAAGAAATGTCTTCTCCCGCGGTCTATCAAGAGTTTTTGAATAAGACTGCAAGACGCGCGATAGAGTTAATAAGAGCTAAAAGTTTACAAAGAAATGTTCGTATTTTAACTGTAAATGAGCTGGGACAAGGTTTGTGGCAGGTAGAATATGAGACCCAAGACATGTATCCGGATTCCACAAAGCCGGAAATAAATTATTGGACAGCTTCGCTTCGGGTTCGCTATGTTAGAAAAAGTGTAAAATATGGTGAGCGTTTAAATAATCCGGTAGGATTTACGGTGGATAGATATTCTTTGACGCTAAATAGGGTTCAATAGGTAGGTTAAGGTATTAGACGATGATTTTGAAAGTTGGCAAAAGTTTATTAATAGCGGCGATGGCATTAGTCATGAGCCGTAATGCTCTTTCTCAAGCCACGATGGGAAGCTTGGATCAAAATGCCGACCAGAGTCAAGGGCAATATATGCCGATGAACCTTGGTTATGCTGGCTTTAATTCTTTAGGAATGACGCAGGCTGCGTGGCTAGACCCGCTCCAAAATTTAGGCGAAGGTCAAAGCAAACCGGCTTATTCAAAATATTATTGGTCCCCGGATTTGATTTTACCGATACGCTTGCGTGAAGGAATGATAACATTGCTAAACTTCCCTTCTTGGGAGTTAATTGAAGACATGTATATCGGTGATAACGCGACATTTGACGGGCAAATCTCAGGGCCAAATACAATTTTGCTATATCCTCGTAAGGGAGCAAATGTTGGTGTTGATACCAATATCATTATATTTGGTCGTTCCGGAAACAAATATGTATTTTATGTCAAAAGTGAGGGTGTTAATACCGAGCGCTTAACCAACTCCATTATTGATATTGATGTTATTGACGGTCCCGCAGGCTCAAGAGGAGCCGGGGTAAACGGTGGTAGTGTCGGTGGAGGTTCTGGCGTTAATGCTTCGACATTTAAGTCAGGAAACTCTCGTTCGGTAGATTCCCTTTTTACTAAAAGTTTTCAAAGAAGTGATTGGATTAAAGACATTCCCGTTGACCCGAGTAAATTTCGCTTTGATATTGAAGTTTATGTTCCTAACCCGGATGACGTAGTTATTGCACCGGAAAGAGTCTGGAGAGATGATATCTTCACTTACATTGACTTTGGCGAAAAAGCCCTGAATATGACCCAACGCCCAATAGTCACGCTAATTGTGGAAAGAATAGAGGTTCCGGTCGGATTTAGAACCAAAGGTCCTAATAATCGCTTGATAATTGTTGAAGGTATTGGCGATATGGTTTTAAGAAATGGAAAAAGACTGGTTTGTTTGAAAATGCGTCGTTCAGATGATGCTGGCCTAGAATATGCAACTTATGCAACGGATTTTGATGATGCCGCATGGGATGTACCAGCTCCAATACCAGGAGGCGGAAGACGCCCTGCTGGCGGAACGGGAAATAATAGTGAATTTAATTCATCGGCTAACGGAATGCCCGGTCAGTATGATATTCAGGTTGGCCAAAGTGAAATAGTCGTTCCTCGTTATGGTAATAACATGTCTGGAGTCGGCAATGGTGTTACTGCGGGTTCCCAACCACCTAATGACGGCTATGATTATTCAAAGATGCAGCATATAAAAAACAATAATCGCTATGCAAACAATTCTGTAGGGCAAAATCCCAATTCAGGGACCTATGGTTTTGGTTCAGGTTTCGTAGATGCTGATAGTTCAAATATCTCGATTGAACTTGGAACGGACGCCAATGTCTCTAATTTAGAGAATTTGTGGAGCGAGCTTTCCAAAAAGTATCCTGACGTTTTGAACCGCTACGAGCCATTTTTCTCGGTGGATGCGCCTGCGGATGGGCAAGGAAAAGAGCTATTTCACTTGCGCGTCGGTCCGGTAAAAAGTTTAGAATCCGGCGACAATGTGTGCAGTCGTTTAGGAAGAAACGGAGTATTTTGTAGCGTAGTAAGGACGCAATGAGCAAAGAGGTCTTAACACATTCGGAGAGTTATATCAAAAAGACCAACCGCATAATCTTTGTGGTTGGTATTACCTCTTTTGTAATTTTTGTGTTTGGTGTTATGCTATTAATGCAAAGCGGTCCGGTAGAAAATGAATATACGGAACCTGTGTTTACCTCTAATGACGATGCTTTGAATTTAGCTATTGATAACGGCCCGGCAACGAATATTGAATTTGGTATGATAGAGGATAAAGAACCTCCGATTACGACCACCCCCAATCCGGTTCAAATGGGACAAGTTGTTTTAGGAACAGATGCAAAAAATGTATTGACGGTGGGGACAAACGCTAAAGCATCAATAAAAATTGTTTCCGTTCAATTGGCAGAACCTCCTTTCGATGGATTTACATTTAAGGATGACTGTACGGACAAAGAGTTAAGAGGCCATGAGACTTGCGACATTACAATGAGCTGGACGCCAGTTGTACCGGGAAATGTTCAAAATAATTTTATTATTACTTGGCATGAAGCCAATTTAACATCTGCCAATGCAAAATCAGCCAAGGTTCCTGTTGAAGGAAATGCAATCCGTAAAGAAGACTGTAATTTTTGTGAGCAAGTTCCTACAGAGAATATCTCAAAAGATAAAGAAAACGATGCCAAGGGACTTAGAACTAGAAATGCAATAGGTCCGAATGGTGAAGTAATCGGAACCATGGATGAAGATGGTTATGTCCGTGATGCCAATGGAAATGTTATCGGGCGAGCCAACTCGGCTGGAATGATTGTTGATGAAAATGGTAATGTAATAGGTGTCGGTGAAAATCGCCGTTTGGTTTATGATGCCAATGGTAATGTTATTGGCTATGTAAATCCGGATGGTACGGTGGTCGATAAGGATGGCAATATCATAGGGCGAGTTCTTCCGGACGGAACAGTTGTAGATTTGAATGGTAATGTGATAGGTAAAGCAGTCGATGCCGGGTTTGTCTATGATGAAAATGGCAACATTATAGGGCGTGTAATGCCTGACGGTACAGTTGTTGACATGAACGGTAATGTTATAGGTAAGTTAAACGCAAATGGTGAAGTGGTAGATGCAAATGGTAACGTTATCGGTCGGGTAAGTAAGCAAGGTCGGGCTGCTGTTGATGCCAACGGAAATGTTTTGGGCGTGGTAATGCCTGATGGTTCGGTTGTGGATAAAAACGGAAATGTTGTCGGATATGTCGATGAGAACGGAAAAGTTGTTGGCAAAAATGTCTTAGGAAATGCCGGAGGTTCTGTTAAATTAGCTTACGATAAAAATGGCAAAGTTTTAGGTTTTGTAGATGGTAACGGAAATGTAATCGATTCGAACGGAAATGTGATTGGAAGAACGGATGCCGCCGGAAATATTGTTGATGAAAATGGTAATGTTTTAGGCAAATCGACCACAGTTCCTCAAAGACGCTTAGCTTATGATAAAGATGGTAATGTAATCGGCTACGTTGATGAAAATGGAAATGTTGTAGATTTCAATGGTAATATCATAGGCAAAGTTCTCCCCGATGGGACAATTGTTGATGCAGAAGGGAATATAATAGGTCAAGCTGCCAATGTTCCCGGAAGACGTTTGGTTTATGATAAAGATGGTAATGTTATAGGCTATGTTGATGAGGACGGTAATGTCCGCGATGCCAATGGTAATATTATTGGTCGCGTATTGCCGGACGGAACGGTGGTTGACAATAATGGTAATGTTATCGGTAAAGTCGCCG
This sequence comes from uncultured Alphaproteobacteria bacterium, assembly GCA_944391515.1. Lineage (GTDB taxonomy): Bacteria > Pseudomonadota > Alphaproteobacteria > RF32 > CAG-239 > Scatocola. The sequence goes on along the minus strand of CALXTW010000008.1, from coordinate 26,672 downwards.
ATATGAATATCGGCGCACAACGTCGCCTAGCTTATGATAAGGATGGCAATGTAATCGGCTATATTGATGAAAACGGCAATGTTGTTGACTTTAATGGTAATATCATAGGCAAAATGCTCGATGATGGAACCTTGGTTGATTTAGAAGGAAATGTGATTGGCAAAGCCGGCGAGCTCGTCAACCTTGTATTGGATAAGGATGGTAAAATTGTTGGTTTTGTAGATGCCAACGGCAAGGTATTTGACCTTGAAGGCAATGAAATAGGTTATGTTGATGAAAATGGTAATATTGTAAGTTCGCAAGACAAAACATTAGGCGCTTTGGTTCAAACGCGAATGCTTCCGATTACTCCTAAAGGAACTGTTTTAGGTAAACTAAATAATGATGGAACGGTTGTTCAAAACAACAAGATTGTAGGGCGGGTATTATCTAACGGCTTGGTTAGAGATCCTTCAGGTTCAGAAATTGTCGCCCGATTAATAAGAGGCGGTTTGGTTGTTGGATATGGCTGTAAAAATGTAGGCTATTTGGATTCTGACGGAAAGATAAAAAAAGGTAATACAGAAACGAAACTCAAACCCATGCCCAATGGCATTATTGTAGATAATGAAAACAATTATGTTGGTGAAGTTCTCAGAACGGGTAAAGTGTTTGATAATAACTGTACCTACATGGGTGATGTCAGTACCGATGGAATAGTTCGCTCACCGGAAGGAGTATATGTTGGATGTGTTAATCCCGATGGTACGGTTTTAAGCGAAAAAGGGGATGTTATCGGCAGTGTCGCACGCGAAGGAGTAGCACTAGCCTACGACGGTGAATATTTAGGTCAAGTTTCTGCAGATGGATTGGTTATAGCTCTTTCTCAACTTCCCGTTGGGTGCGTCGGCATCTATGGAGATGTCTTTAATAAAGACGGAGCATATATCGGTCGCGTTTTAGATAAGACTCAAGCCTATGATTTACATGGGAATTTCTTAAATCTTGTTGGGCCGAACGGAAAAGTCTCTATAAGCGGACAACCGGATGCTAAATTATATGCAAATAATCTTTTAGCCAATAATCGCAATGAAATTTTAGGCGTGCTCATGGATGAAAAAGCCAGCGTTATCTCGCCTGAAGGCAATTTCAAAGGGAGACTATTTCCAAATGGAGAGATATACGATTCTAAGGGAAATGCGGTAGGCAAACTCCATGGCGATGGTATGAATTTTTATAATTTTTTAATTGGTAACTTGGTAAAGAAAGGTTTTGTTGCAGACTTTGCTGGCAAAACAATAGGACAAGTTACACATGACGGACAAGTTATTACTCGCTTTGGTGAAAATTTAGGCCGAATTGACGCTAAAGGTAATTTTATTGATAATAAAGGAGATTATCGTGGCGGAGTAATATCAAGAGGAAGTGCCATTGGTTATGATGGGGCATTTTTAGGGTATGCCACTACGGATGGAACTGTTATCAGCATGGAAGGAACCAAAGTCGGCACCACCAGTTCAGATGGTAAGGTAGTCGATTTAAAAGGAACGGTAATAGGTGAAGTTATCCCAGAAAATATCGTTGTTGATATATGGGGAAATTACAAAGGTCGTGTAAACTCGGTTGGCGATGTTATAGACTTGAAAAATGAGGTAATAACAGCAGTCTTGCCTGGAGGTTCAACTGATAAAAATCTAAGTCTCTTAAAAAGAGGAGCTGTTATAGATTTTGGAGGAAATACAATAGGTTCAGTTTTGCCCAATGGACAAGTAATAGATAAAGAAAATGTAGTTGTTGGCCGAGTATTATCGGATGGCAATGTAATAAGTGCCTCAGGAAAATTAATCGGAGAAGTCGTTCACGGTGATATAGTTATTGATAACTCAGATAAAGTAGTAGGCTATGTAAATTTTGATGGTAAAATCAGGGATAAAGAAGGAAGCCTGATTGGTCGAGCCATTTCAGGGGATTTGGCAATAGATAACAATGACAATATTATTGGCAAAATTTATAAGATTGGAGCTACAATTTTAGGAAATGACGGAAGCTATATCGGTCGCCTAACTGCTGAAGGTGTGGTTCAAGATGCTACAGGGCAAAACGTCGGCTATCTGAAAAATAATGGCTCATACATAAATTTAGACAAGAAAGTTGCAGGCTATGCATTGCAGGAAGTTGCAAAGAACCGGAGGAACTGAGTTGGGACGGGAAGTAACAAAAAAGAAAAACTGTGCCAAAAGACTGAAAATTACCAGCATTCTGTTAGGAATGTTGCTTTTTTGCGCTAATGCTCAAGCTCAGGAGATTACAGCTGTTGACTTTAACGGAGAACTGATAGGTAAAGTCATTCCCGATGGTAAAGTTGTAAGTTTTGATAATCAATTAATCGGCAATGTAACGGCAGACAGCTTAATTTTGGATTTTGATGGTGAAATCATCGGCGGTGTTGTTCCTCAAGGTATTGCAATCGGAAATGATAATAAGCCTTTAGGAAAAGTAAATAACGATGGTTCTGTTCGTTTGGCTTCAGGAAAAATCATCGCAAAAGTTTTACCGAATGGTCTGGTGTTAGATGACTTTTTTAATGTTGTCGGCTCAGTTTTGTTTCCTGGATTGATTTATTCTGATGATGGTAAGACAATCGGACGCTTGACCGGCGATGGTTTATATACCAATCTGCAAGGGCAAGCGATAGGATTTGTCTCTCCCGATGGTTATGCATATCGTAAAGTTGGTCAGGATTATATATTGGATGGCCGTCTTATTTCCTCAAAAATGGTTGTATCACTAAGTGGTGAATTTATAGGTAGCGTTGCCCCTGGTGGAAATGTTACAAATTTTGAGACCCAAACAATCGGTTATGTTAAAGCCAATGGCTTTGTCTATAATAAAGATAATCAAGTGATTGGCAGCATAGTTCGCTCAAGCTATGCTTTGGATAATTCCGGAAAATACCTAGGATTTGTAACTTACAATGGTGAAGTTGTTGAAAAAAATAATGTTGTTGGTCGCGTTCAAGCTGATGAAACAATCGTAAATACAAAAGGCGAGATAATAGGTTCCATTGTTGATTTTTCAGCAACAGCAACAGATTTAAACGGAAAATATTTAGGACGAATTGTGCCACAGGGAAAAGTCCGTAAGAGCAAAGATGATATAGGTCGTGTCGGCTCAGGAGGGGTAATCTTATCTGAAAACGGAGAACTCATTGGTAAGATAATTAAAGCAGGTCCGGTTTTTGATTATAAAGGTACTCTTAAAGCACACGCGTTGAAAAATGGTTCAATCGTTACTATGGAGGGAACGCCGGCCGGTTATATTATGGATAATATTGCTTATGAAAATACCGGACGAGCTATTGGTGCGACAATGAAGAATTTATTAGCCGTTAATGCTAATAATCAGGTTTTAGGAATGGTTGGTATCAGTGGCTCTGTTATGGACGGAGAAGAGAAAAAATATATGTCCCCGTTTGGATATCTGTTTTCGGCAGATGGTAAATCTTCAGGACGAGGCCTAAATCTCTCTTCTATTTATAACATTACGGGTACACCTGTTGCACAAATAATGCCTAATGGTCAGTTAACCAACAAAAACGTTGCCGCTTTAGGAAAGTTAACACAATCAGGTTTTAATGTAGATGAGCGTAATCTCATAATCGGAAAGAACCTTGAAAATGGGTATTTTGTAGATTCTAAAGGTTCTTCAATAGGTTTAGAAAATAACGAAAATCTTATTCAAAAGGCAGATGGAAGTATTACTGGAAAATATATCCCTGATGGTTCAGTGGTAACATCTCAAGATAACACTTCGGTCAATATGATGCCACAGCAAGGTAAGGGAAGTTCAGCCTCATTAGCTTTATTGTTTAATGGACGCTTAGCCGGTTATGTTAATGATTTAGGTGTAGTTAAAGATTTTGGAGGTGCTAATCTTGGTAAAATAACTGCAGAGGGCGCATTATTGGACAATTCCGGTTCAGCAATCGGCGGAGTCATAAATTACACGACAAGCATAGACGATAAATGCTCCTTCTTGGGTGTTGTCACCTCACGCGGAGAGGTTCGAAATTATAGAGATACCGTAATGGGACGTCCTTTACTTAATGGACAGGTTGTATCTGAAAACGGCTCTTACATAGGTTATAGTATTAATCCGACAGCAGTTATAGATTATAATGGCAATATTATCGGCACAGTTTCATCTAACGGACAAGTCTTGAATTATGGAAATAATAATTTAGGCTGCATTGATAAACGCGGTTTTCTAAAAAATGACGAAGGTGTTTCTCTTGCCCACACAATTGAATACTATCCTGTAATGAATTTTAATGGTGTTATTTTAGGACGTAGTGTTTTAGATGGACAAATAGTAAATACGGAGAACCAATTTATCGGATATCAACAAGCCAACGGCAATGTAAATTCAAAAACTGGAGCTCCAATAGGTCATTTGTTTAAATACCGCTACGCATTTAGCTTGGCAGATAAATACATTGGACGGATAACCGAAGAAGGGGCTGTTTTAGACAACCAAGACAATAATATCGGACAAGTTGACTTTGAAGGAAATGTGATTAAAGACAACTATAAAATCGGTTATGCATTATATGATTTTTATATTTACGATAATGATTTTGAGGCTATAGGTGTTATCCAGAAAGATGGTAGTATATTGTCATTTGTAAACCAGAATTTAGGGCGTTTGAGCAGAGGTTTTCTATTGGATAAAAATGGCGAGGTAAAGGGTCGCGGAAATAGAGATTTTTATATTAGAGACGATTCTAACCGCATTTTGGGTGAATTGCTTTTCAATGGAGAATTGAGAGATATAAATAACTCAGTATTAGGAACCATTACCAAAAGCGGCAGTATAATAGATAGTAATGGCCGAGTGATTGCGATGGCAAAACCTTTGCAATATTATGGAGAAATAGCAGAACGAGAAAAAGTTTTTGATGTGAATGGTAACCTCATTGGTTATGCAAACCCAGACGGAACTGTTAGCGATGAAAGAGGAAACATTATCGGTACTGTTAAAAATGGTAAAGTGGTTGATGAAAAAGGTAATGTTGTCGGAGAATTAGCCAGCAATAAAGTAGCTTACGATGCAAATGGTAATATAATAGGTAAAGTATTGCCTGACGGAAGCGTTATAGATAATGCAGGTAAAATCATTGGTAAAATAGGTGAAAATGGTGCAATTATAGATGCCAATGGCAATACCATTGGTACAATAATTGCTCCGGAAACGCCGTCCGACAAACAGGGATGGTACAAAGCGCCCAGTGCAATACCGGAAATTGGACTTTCTCCTGAAGAAGAAAAAATGACGGAAAAGTATCGCCGTTCATTAGGAATAGCCTTAACTCCGGATGGAGAATATTTAGGCGAGATCATGGAAGACGGAAGTGTCGTCAATAAAGAGGGAAAAGTGGTCGGTCATCGCATGCCTGACGGATTAGTTATAGATGACGAAGGTGCTCTTATAGGAATTGAAGAAAGCGCAAAACCATCAGCCGAAGACATGTTTATCCCCGCCGGCACCTTTGGACAAGGCGGAGCATACGGCACAGGTAGTGGTCCAGGAGGAAATCTTGGTCCGGGAGGAGGTTTTGGTCCAGGAGAAAGATATGACCCACAACGCGCCATGGCTTTAGACGCAGCTCAACAAGAACGTCGCAGTAATATGCAGGTTGGAAAAATAAGTAGCAATATTAGCCCGGATACTTTTGACGGAATGCAAAAAGATTGGGAAGAACAAGGAATTAAAAAGGCAATATCTTCATGGCGAGTTAACTTAAGTGAAATGATATTTGCCGATAAACCAATTCCGGCAGTAATTGCACGTTCAATTGACAGTAATAATCCAACACCTGTTACGGCATATGTTGAAAGAAACATTTATGCTGAAGAAGGAAGAAATATCATTATTCCTGCCGGAAGCAGGCTTATGGGAACATTGGGCAATTTAACCGGAACATCAGAAACTACTTCACAGTCTGCAAAAGTTCAAATCTCATGGGAGAGGTTAATTTGTCCAGATGGCTCGCTGTTTGTATTTAGTGGTGTAACAGGAGATGCACAAGGTCGAGGTGGCGCACTTGGATACTTAGATCAACAATTGTTCAAAAAATATACTTTACCAATCTTAACCACGGCTTTAACCAGCTATACCTCTTATATGATGGCTGATGATGAAAATGATGATTCGAGCTTAACAGAAACGCCAAAACAACAAGCTGCTAATGATGCTCGTCAAAACTTCTTGGATCAGATGAATCAAGTATTCGAACAAATTTTATCAGATAAAACCAATATTCGTCCTTTGACATATGTTCCGGCCGGTACTCGTATTATCGTTTATCCGAATGTTGATTTGTGGATGAGAACCAGAGAACGTAATCCGAAAGTTGATCCTGAAAAGAGAAGATCCAATATTTTGATTAATTCGGCAGAAGTAGCAACAGTACGTGAAAAGAACCGTCGAGATGCTCCTGTAGGAGGAAATGTAGTTTATCAGTCACAAGGGCCAAATATGGAAATCCAAAGCCGCTCTCCGGCATTGTTAAACGAAGCAGATACTAAGAAGAATAATCAAGCAAATAATAACAATCCGCAACTAATTTCTAGTACTGCAGCTGGAGCGACCCCTCCGCCGCCACCATCATTTGCAACCTCAAGTACACCTGGTGCTGCAACAACGAATAATACACAAAAAACAGATAGTAGTGTTCCTCAACTGTTTTAAGGGAGTAAAGATATGAGTTTTAAGGTTTTGGAATCAGTATTACGCCCTTTGGCTTATTGGTATAATCAAGAAAATATTGAGGAAGTAGCAATTAACCGCTCGGGACAAGTTTGGCTTCGTTTGCGAGGAAAAAGGGCCTATCCTTGGGTAATGTATAAAGATGAGAAACTAACTAAAGAATATCTGACAGATTTGCTTTATATCATTGCAAACACTTATGAATTGCCATTTGATCCAGTTCAAGGTACACCGGTGGTTTATGCAACGATACCTGGAGATCACCGTTTTTCAGCCATAAGTGGGCGAAATGTGATGTACGATCAAGATGACTTGACCGGAGGCGTAGCTTTAACCATTCGTGTTCATAGTGATGATGTTGCCTTTGGTCTGCAAGATTATGGCTTAAAACAAGGAGAAAGCCTGCATAAAATCAATCCATTGAAGGATATTCAAGATCCGGAAGATCCTTATGAGAGGTTATTACTTAGCATTAAAAGAGGTGACCACATATTGGTATCCGGTGCAACGGCAACAGGTAAAACCACCTTTTTAAATAACTTGTTAAAAATCTTAGATATTCATAAAAGAATTATTACCATTGAAGATACCCGAGAACTTTTAGTTCCGCATCCTAACCGTGTCCATGTAGTAATGTCACGTACCGAACAAACCAACGAGTTTGACTATTCAAAAATCATCGACTTGGTAGTACGTTTTACGCCTGACGCCATTATTGGAGGTGAGATTTCAACCAACAATGCCGGAGCTTTGTGGGAGCTTATGGGGTCTGGCCACGATAACTGTTTGGCGACCATTCACGCCGAGAGTTCTGAGGCTGCCTATGAGGCCTTTGTTGACCGTATTTTGCATAGCTATCCGACAATTGACCGCGAAAAAACCATTAAAGAAATGCACCGTAAACTAAGAGTGGTGCAAATTAATCGTGATGGTAACCTACGTGCTGTTACCGAAGTCACATAAAAAAAGAGGGCTATTGCCCTCTTTTTTATCATCTGAATAATTATTGCAAAGGTGGAATATTGAGTTGAGCAATATCACCCGGACGAATTTTAACGTTAGAATAACGCATATTTCCGGTCTCAATAACAAATCTTTGGCGACTTGTTAGTTGTGATGCCAAATCATAAAAGTCGCGTCCTGTGAGCTCTTGGCGTTGTGGATTCATAATGTATAAAACACAGCCTTGAGTTCTTTCAGCTACGCCGCAACGAGCGCGACCTCTTGGCACTTCAGGATTGAAAACCACGCCTTGTAAACCATCACGTACGACGGTTTGTTGTGTAAAAAAGAATTTTGCAAAAAACAGACCAAGAATGAATACCAACAAAGCAATGAGCGACATTCCTTTCATGGTAAACATATTTCCTTGCATAAGCTGCTCCGCCAAAGAGAGCTTTGGAGGCGTAATATCGCTATCATTAATAAATTGTGGCTGAAAATCATTGTCTTGATTAGACATGTTAGCTTCATCTACCGAAACAGGTAAATTTGTATTTCCATCTAAAATATCGTCAATACTAAAGTTACTTTGGCCATTAGTTTGAGACGAATATGCCATATTATTACCAGCAATATTATTTGGTGTTACTGGTTGAGACATCTGCCCCGGAACGATTCGCTTAATTGGGCGTTTAACCTTTTTTAAGCGACGTGTCGGATCAAAATTTTGCGGCATATTAGCGTTATTTTGTGTCATATCATCCATAATCAATCCTTACAAATTATTTTGTATTGGTTTTGACGATTTCATGGTTCTGATAATTCTCGGAACCATAAAGACGACTGTTTCTGATTTTGCAGAATTCTTATCAAAAATTTGATTAGGAATACCGATAATCATAAAATTTTCCCCAATTCGACTACGAACCTTAAATTGGGTAATTTCCCCATTTGTAGCTTCCAGAGTAACATCTGAAAAGATACGATTATTGTGTTCCAAAGAAGCTTTCGCCAAAACAGATAAACCCGTTTCAATAGAATCTCTAGCACTGCACCTACCTATATCAAAACGAGCGAACCACAAGTTAGGTACGACGAATTTTCCCTCTGCAACAGGTACGACTAAAGCTTGTTGCCCCAAAAAGCTTCTAAGCGTTGAGATATTGAGGTCATTTGACGTTGTAAGAGAACGCCCGATAACACCTGTCTTAGTGGTTTTAATTGTACCAAACTCAAATGTTTGCAACAAGTTTTGCCATTCCACATCATGTTTGCCATAAGGATAAATTCTAAAAACTTTTACATCAAAAGCAATCAGAGTGGGATTATCTTCAAAAGAGTTAACCAGCTTGTTAATCTTATTTCTGAGTTCAAAGTCGGCATCAAAGGTAACCGAATAGTCTGACCAATCGGTTGTCATATCGGTGATTCCGGACCCTCTGAGTACATCGAGCAAAGCCAAAATGATAGGTCTTGATTTAGGAACAAACAAGCTAAAATTAGCTTTTCGGCTTAAGGTTAGAGTCTTTCTGTCGGCATCATAAGAATAATAGATTTCAGCTGCATCAGCAATCATACCAATAACTTCAGAAAGCTCTCCGCGCAAATTTTCTGCCGAAATGCTAGCATAAGGAGCATCTTTTGCAACCAACTTTATGCCTGCCTCTTTAGTTAGTTTATACATAGCTTTTTCAGTCGGCATGGTTGAAAATGTAAATCCTGTAACCTCAAATCTGGGCAACATATCATTTTTGCCATTACGGACTAAATTAAACGCTTTTACGTTATAGGGAATAGACGTAATCATTTCCTGTGTTTTCCAATTAACATAACAGCGTAATGGTGTCTCAAGGTCAAGAGCGCGAGCTCCTTGAGAAGTCCTAATCATATTAGGGTCCTGAGGTAAAATAGTGTCTGAGGCAATTTTTTCTTCAAAATCAAGTTCTCTTGGCTTTTGTTTAGGCGCACAAGCCGAAAGTAATGCCGTTACCAACATTACACCTAAAATAAGATTTATTTCCCCAAAACGATTTCTCATTTTTGTTCAGTTCCTTCCTCTTTAGGGGGAACAGCAACGTTACCTTCCTGATTAATAGGTTTTCTGATTTTGATAACTTTTTTGACGATTTTTTGAGCTTGATCTTGAGCCATTAACTTATCCATTAATTGGTCCATATTCATACCGGCTCCAACTGTTGGGTCATCAGCTACCGTAGCTACTGCACCTAAAGCCTCTTTCATCTTTTCAATTTCGGATTCATCTTCTTTAATCATATCCGGAGATGAATTATTGCGTAATTCTTCTTGGTATTCGGCTAAAGTTTTTTTCAAATCATTAATGCCGCCGGCAATTTTCTTTTCCACATAAGGATAGAGCTCTTTGTGTTGCAGAATATAATCTCCAGTATCACTAATTTCTTCCAAAACATCTAAGATGTAACCATAAAAGGGATATTCCTCCATGGCAATATTCCCCATACGGACACATCTTGCTGCGATTCTGGAGATAGTACGATCGTAATAATCTTTCAGTAAGATATAATTATCAACGTACCAAAGACTTTCTTTTGAAGGAGCGGGAGCATTTTGTTGCACACCAGCAGAAGCCTGAACATTTTGTGTAGGCTTATTCATTTGAACTTGTTCTTTGCTCTGTTGTTGCAAAGGATTATGTTCGGTATTGGTATTTTGTTCCATATCAGCTCCTAATTCTCTATTCAATTTAATTTAGCTGTTAAGGTTTGTAAATTATTTTCTCCAACCTTTACCCAACTATATCGTTGTTTTAGGCTTGTAGGGTTCATCTTTGTCATCGGTATCGGATAACGGAAAGTTATCAGCAATATTTTCCGGAATATCAATGTGAGAAGAGCCATTCTCATTTGGTTGTTGATAGACTGTATCCTGAAAATAAACTTCTCCATTATAAATAGAGCTCAATGGAGAGGATTCTTCAGAATTTGAGGCGTTTTCGGGATGATAAGGGTCATCAAGTGTGTTTGAGAATTTAATTGAATTTTCTCCATCAGCTTCTTGGAGCTGTTCAGTAAGTGCTTGAGTACCTTCACTTCCTTCTGGTACTTCTTCATATTCCCATTCCCAATCTTGTCCTTCGGTACCTTCAGCACCGGCAACTTGCATTGTAGCTTGGCTTTCATCTTCAGGAACTTCTTCGTAGTCCCACTCCCAATCTTGCCCATCGGCGTTTTCAGCTTCAGACGCTGCAACTTGTTCGGTTGCCTGAGCTTCGCCTTCAGGAACTTCTTCGTATTCCCACTCCCAATCTTGTCCATCGGCGTTTTCAGCTTCAGACGCTGCAACTTGTTCGCTTGGCTGAGTTTCATCTTCAGGAACTTCTTCGTATTCCCACTCCCAATCTTGCCCATCGGCGTTTTCAGCCTCAGGTGCTGCAACTTGTTCGGTTGCCTGAGCTTCATCTTCAGGAATTTCTTCGTATTCCCACTCCCAATCTTGCCCATCAGCATTTTCAGGCTCAGAAGCTGCGACTTGTTCCGTTGCTTGAACATCACCTTCAGGGGTTTCTTCGTACTCCCACTCCCAATCTTGCCCATCAGCATTTTCAGGCTCAGAAGCTGCGACTTGTTCCGTTGCTTGAACATCATCTTCAGGGGTTTCTTCGTACTCCCATTCCCAATCTTGTCCATCAGCATTTTCAGACTCAGCAGGTATTTCTTGAGACAAAGGTGTCTCGTCTTGCTCGTAATTTTGTTGTTCGGCAAAATTTTCCGTATCGGCTATTTGCGTAGGGTTATTATCTATGTCGCTCGCAGCTTCATCAAAAGAATTAAATGTTTGCTCTTCAGCTGATGCAGTTTCTTGAATATCAACCCCGTTGTCATCATTGCCGTTGCTTAAAGAAGTATTGCTATTGAAAAATGCATCTGTGCTGGCATTTTCTTCAAAGTTTTCTTCCTCAGGGACAATAATTTCGTCTGTAGTAGGATTCTCTTCTATCCAACTATTTTCATCCGTTAAAGGTTGTTCGTCGTTTGTAAAGGTTTCAATCTTTTCTTCTTCAAGACCTTCTGAAAGAGCAGGGGTGACATCTAATGCATTATTATCGAGCTCAGAAGAATCTTCGCTCGCAAAAGAAACTCTATGCCAACTTGCATCAGAATCAGCTGCTTCACTAAGACTATTGTCTGCCTGAAAATCATTTGTAGAAGATGTTAAAGAAGTATCTTTCTCTTCGTCAGTTGAAAAATTATTCAACTGTTGCAAAATTTCTTCAGCCGGAACTTCCTCATATTCCCACTCCACATCTTCATCGGCAGAAACATTTTTGTTTGCATCTTCCGTAGATGACGTAGTGTCAGAAAAACCTTGAATATCTTCAACTTGAGGGGCAGCTTTTTCAGGATTGCTATCAAACAATGACATATCTAAGCCATTGTTATCATTCTCAAGTTTGGGAAGCTCAATATCATCATCTTTTTTAGTTGTTAAAGATGTGACTTTATCGGTCAAAGAACTGACTTTATCCAATAAAGACGAGGCAATCCCGTCCAAAGAGAGGCCATCTTGATTTTTTTTCTTTTTCTTCTTTTTTTTCTTTTTCTTAGATGTTGACTCATCTAGGTCGTTTTCAGAAACAGAATCAACAACCATATCTGTCGCTAATATACTTCCTTCATCATCAGTTAATTCAGGCGACAATATAACATCTTGTTCATCAATGACTTTATTTTGCACTTCAGAAGGATGAACAGGCTTTTGAGGTTCAGTTCTTGAACTATAAACAACAGGGTGCATCTGCAAAAATTTAAGATTCTCTTTTTGCATTTCTTTAATTGCAGTAATAATTGATTGTGTAGAAAGTTGCTGGCTTTCTTTAAGAGCCAAAGAAATAATGGCAGACAATTCGGATGTTTGTGTTTTTGCCATTTCCTTAAATAATTCGGATTGAACTTTCACGATTCCGCTAATCATTTCCTCAACCGGAGGAAAAGTTGCAGCCGTGTTGATTTGAATATTGTTGGCATTTGCATTAGTGGCAGTGTTGGCGGTATTGTTTTGCACCAACATCTGAGCCAAGCGATTTTGCGCCTCAATATTTGCCGAATTATTTTGAGCCATAATTTCCGCTAGTTTATTTTGAGAATCAATAATGGCCTTAGTCAGATTCTCAGAATCTTTTTTACGATTGTCATCAGTAACGGAAATGGCTTCTTTCAAAGCAGAGGCTATTTCTTTGGCAAAGTCACCGTCAGCCGTAACGGTGGAGCTGATTGGCTGAAAGATTGCTGTTGGCGTAACTTTCCCGACATCAATATCCTCTTTATTGATGCTTTTATTTTTTAACAACTCTTGAAATTGGGCGAGAGCCTTTGCCTGAGCCTGCAATTGTTCTTGAGCTTTAGCCGCGGCAGCTTTTGCTTCTAACGCAGCACGCTCAGCCATTTTTACTTGGGCCTCTGCGGCAACTTTTGCGGCGGATTCTGCAGCCATTTGTGCAGCTAAGAGCGCAGAATTGTCGTTGCCGCTTTTTTGCTGATTGTTGGCTTCAGCTAAAGCGGTGGCTAATATTTTTGCCTTTGCTTCTTCTTCATAGTCAATTTGAGGAGCAGCGTCAGGGATGCTTCTGATGATTCCGTTTTTAGCCTCTAAATCGTCAACATATTGTTGCAATACTCCCCCTCCGGGCAAAGAACTGAAACTTCCCCTGACTTCAGGCGGTTGTTCCAGAATCATTTGATTAAAGGCTTGCTTTCTTTCGTCCGTAAAAATATGTAGTTGGCGGAAAATATTTAAAAAGCGTTGAGCTATAATAATCGGGTCATCTTCTGTCCCGATTTTATTATAGTCTTTTTTGATTTTAATTTTATCTGTGCTCTCAACCACTTTTGAATTGCCTAAAATTCTACACTATAAAATTCATCCACCATACCAATATTAGGGCGAATGTTGTAAATTTCAGGTTAATAAAAGGGCTCAAGATTAAAGAAAACACAAAAAAAAAGCTCCGTTTCCGGAGCTTTTTTATATTTTTTATTACAAGTAGATAGCCACTACTTTGTGTAAGTTATGCAAATCATTATTTCCGATTTCGATTCTTTCGTCAGGATTCCATCTCAATCCATAAAGTTGACCATTTTCATCTTCACGAATGCTGATGATTTTTGCTTCGTTTTCTGTTGTGTAGTAAACAGCAATATCTCCAACGCTGACAACATCTTGCGGATCAACAAACAAGATTGAACGTGTCGGAAGCAAACTGCCTAAACGTCTGGTGCATAAGTTAAGAGCATAAGCTTCTTTTTTGTTGTAGAGTTGAGGCGGACGTTGAACTTTTTTTGTTTCTTGACTAAATTCAACAATCACATCGCCATCTTTTCCGGCAACGCCATAAACAGAAATCTTAACACCATCTTGGTTAGTGTTACCAAAGGCAGAAATAGCGCCTCTCGGAGTTGAAAGAAGTTTGTATTTAGCATCATTGCGTTGAATAATTTCTTCCAACATACCTTTTTCTTCAAGAGCTTTAATTTGTTCTCTCAGCTCATCAGGTTCCATGTTGATGGCTTTAGCAATATTCTTAAATTCTTTATCAGAAACTTCGCGTTGTCCCATTTCTATTCTATGATAAACGGACAAAGTCATATCAGCACTTTCAGCTACTTCAATAAGAGTAAGGTTTTTCTCGTTTCTGATTTGTCTTAAACCTGCGCCCAAAGTTTTTAAGCCGCTTTTTTCATTAATTTTATTTCTTCTTTCTTGCTCTCTGCGCCAAGATTGAACAACTTCTTGCTGAGAGTTTTGTTCATTAACAAACAAATCTTGCAAAGGGCAATCCAAAAACTCAGCCACACGAACAAGTTGCTCTTGGTCAACACGGCGATAACCCTTTTCAATTTTAGAGATAGCGGAAAGACTGACAGACAAATGATCCGCAAGCTCTTGCATCGAGCGCCCGCGAAGTCTTCTGTACATTCTGATTTGATTCGGGAAAATAATTTCTTCCATTGCTTTATCCACCTTTGTTATTGTAATAAACACAACATCTTAATTTGAAGTTATCATAATATAAGCAAGATATTAATCAAGAAAATTAGTACAAAAAAAGACAATTTGTGTACAAATATAAACTTAAAGCCGGAAATGAATTCCGGCTTTAAGCAAAAAGGAGTGAGTGCTATTTTCCAAATTCTGCCATAGGAGCATCTTTTCCATAAGTGGCAATTTGCTCTCTAAACAAAGCCATATCCTCCTCACTCATCATAATTTGATCAGCAGGAATATCGCGATTAAATTTACCATTACTGTCCATAGAACGTGTCGTGGCGTGGTTATAATTCTTCGCAAAAGCATAATTGTTTTTAACACTCTTAGCGTCTATTTTACCATCTTTGTCCATTTTGAAAGATGATTTTTTGTTAATAATACCATCAGAAGAATAGCTTTCAGCCTTTCCGTTTTTAGCAATGCGAGTATAAGAAAGCATATCTCTCTTCTCTCCTTTTGTCATTTGGAAGATGCTGGTCGAGCCATCAGTATTAATCTGTTTAACGGTAACAACTTCACGACCCTTATCATCTAAGGATCTTTCCATAGACCTGCTCTTGAATTCCTTATTCATATCGGCACCGAGAATACCGCCCATACGTTCACTCATCATTTGTTGCATTAACGCCTTGTCAATATCATCTTGCGACATAGAGCTACCTGTTCTAATGGCATGAATTGCAACTTCATTTCGAGTCCCGTCACGGTTTAATAGTGTTTTTCCGGCGGCGGTATTCATTCTGGTTTCTTCTTTGATGACGTTTCCGTCTTTATCATAAGTTTTTTTACTTTGAATAAACTTATCATTTTCAACGGAGCTTGCTTTGCTTCCAAGCAAAGAATTTTTTGTGCGTACGACTTTTTTACTGCCGTCAGGATTTACTTGCAATGTATCTGTAACTTTACGACCATACCAAGTACGATGTTGTAAGGATTTATTACCGTTAGCATCAATAGTTGTTTTATCGCTATTTTCAATTCTATCAGCGCGACGATTAGCCTTCATTTGCTGGTAAGGAGCCTTAACATGCGTATTAAATAATTCGCTTCCGCGGTCTTTAACGGCACCTCCAATTTTCATAGAGGAATCCCAAGCTGTACCCAAAGTTCCGAGACCAATTTTTGTAGCCGTTGAGGCCGCGAGTCCACCGACATTTGCGCCGATTCCTTTGATTCCGGCACCTTTTGCAAAACTTCCGGCAAAAGAATTCGCTTCACCTAATACGGCCCAACTCAAAACCATATAGAACACGAGTTTTAAGAAGTTTATTCCCCACCAAGCCATATCTTGTATGATTATTTTATAAGAAGTACCTTCACCGGCATCTCTCAGAGGCGAATTAGGAGAAAGACCAACATCTACTAAGATAGAATCTAATCCTGCTGTCAAAATAAACATAATTAAAGCTAAGAAAATGAAATTAAACATACAATTTAAGAACACATCCCAAACTTTGCGTACGTATTGTTGTGTCGATTTGAAAGCATATGCACCCACGGCAGCCGGTAACAAGGCCGTTGCGACGCAAAGTTGCAAAACTGAATCTATGAGTAAGAATGGGTAGATAACCATTAACATAATTGCAGCTAACCACAAGCAAATGCCAACAATCAAGTATCCAATATGTGGAAAGATAGGAATTTCAAAATAAGCTTCTTTATGTACGGCGACGCAAAGAGAAGTTGATCCTAAAGCCATAATGTCAAGGAGTTTGTCTTGAATTGTTTCAATTGTACAAATAATGCTA
Source organism: uncultured Alphaproteobacteria bacterium (assembly GCA_944391515.1). Taxonomy (GTDB): domain Bacteria; phylum Pseudomonadota; class Alphaproteobacteria; order RF32; family CAG-239; genus Scatocola. The sequence continues at coordinate 10,212 of CALXTW010000008.1, read as the reverse complement.
ACCCCCATGGTAGAAGGTAATCCGCCCCCTTCTTCAGAGGTTAAGATATTATATTCTCCGCTACAAGTTGCACCATTATAGCCTTCCATAACCAACTGAGCGAGTTTAAATCCTGTATTAAATAAAGGCTCTAAAGCAAGTCGGAAAAATTCAACAGAGTCGAGACGAAGAATCATAACCACAATCAAAACCACAAATGCTTTATTTAATATTGTCTTAACTAAAATGCTAGGATTCTTTTGCTCCATAGAAGAAATAAATTGCATAACTGTAAGACCAAGCCACAAAGCAAATCCAACGCAAACCAATAAGATTACCCCATTAGCGAGTGCATTGTATGATTTTTTTGCAACGGCACTGGCCGTATTAAAGAGAACTTCAAAAATATCACAAAAGATGCAAGTCTGAAAACTGTCACGATAAGATTTGGTACTGCATTCTTTATCAACTTCATATCTTACTTCAGAACTTTCTGCTCCCTTATAAGGCACAAAAGTTGATGTTCTAGAAGCTTTACCTAAAGAAACCTTAGCCGTCGGCATTTCGTTTTCTTCACAAGCGCGCTTACCTGTAACTTTTTTGCTGGCTTCCTCAAGGGTAGAACCATTTTTAATCTCATTTCTAATAGCAAGAGATTCAAGGGCTGATTCTTTGTCTCTTGCCGCCCGCTTTATGTAAGATGTTTTCGGATCATAACTTTTATACATAACTTCAGCATAGCTATCATAAAAAGCAGCAATAATCTCTTCATCTGTAGCAGTAGCCAAAGTTTTAGGTGCAATTGCTTTTTGTACGGCCTTAAAATTATCTCGCATTGCTCCGGCACTTGCCACTGAACCTGCCAAAATCACCATATCCATTTCGGGAGAGCGATTTAACAAAGCCCCCATACCGGCATTTTTAAGAACATTTTGACCATAAGACAGGTAATAATCTTCAATATATTGGGTTTGAGAAGAGCCGAAAGAAGCATCACTTGCCGCTAAGGCTTGCCATTTTTGAGCAAAAGAATTAGCTGTGGCAGGGTTACAAGCTGCCTGAATAGTATTGTTTAATGACCCTCCGATTTCAAGAGCTTTATATTTTTGGGGATCATTTTTTTGCAAGTAACGTAAATAATCTGCCACGGTGGAATTATTCCATTCGGACGAATCTCTACGGCAACTCATCTGAGATAAGCCGTAAGAACACCCTCCCTTATCCTCAGCCCAGCATTTGTTGAATGCACCGGCATCACCTTTGGATTCTCCTTGTTGGTGAAAAGCGGATAGATTATCTTCAGGATATAATTTACCGCATCCGGTTAATGTTGCAGCGGCAGTTGTTGTAGCCGGAGTGTAGGAATCTTGGATAGGTTCTTCCGTGACAGGGGCGTTTCCATCACAAAGAGCTTGCACGGAAGCACAAGTCGGTGACATAATAGCCCCTTTTCCAGTATCTCCATCTCGAAGTTCAATATGTAAGTGATTCCCATAAACATCTTGCTGTAATGTACCATTTTTAGAACATCCAGAGCCACCTACATAACCAATAACCGAGCCTTTGGGAACAACTTTATCGAGTCCTGCATAGTCATTAACAAAATCGGCAAATTTCAGAAGATGCATATAGGTTGTTGTATAATATCCCCCTCCTGCTTTTTTATGTTTCATAATAATCGTGTTTCCGCCACCTGAAAAGCAAGTTGAAGTTTGAACAATATATCCATCAGCAGCGGCTGTAACCGGGGTCCCCTTAGGAGCAGATAAATCCATACCATTATGTGGACGTAAACATTTTCCAGCATATGGACCTTCAATAATTCTCGGTTTATTAGGATATTGTGCGCAATCATCAGGGCGAAGACAAACTTCTTCTCTCACTTCCGAAACATTTGTTGGCATAGGGTTAAAACATCCGTTTTTTCCCGAATTTTGAATATCTTTTATTCTAGAACTAGGATAAAGAGACTCTGATGGTTGTTGGTAACCAATTTTACACATGCTCATATTAACCGAACAAGCATCAACCACATCAGCAGCATGAGCTGAACAAACTAAAACAAAAAGCATACAAAACATTACTCCAAGAGTCCTTACTCTTGAAAGAATTTCTTTTGTATATGTTTTATAAAGAGCATTGTCCATCTCAGCACCTATTTTTTATCTTTTTCTTTGGAATCTTCTTTTGAAGATTTTTTAGAGCGACTAAACCTATTTTTTAAGTAATTAACTGGGGCTGCAGCAACCGCAACAGCCGCTCTTGTCGTTTGATGCGCGACCACCCCTCCGGCATACTTCACCGGTTGCATAGCTTTTTGTTTAACGAAGTCAGTCATTTGTGTTGCTTTACTGTGAATTGGTGAAGCATTTCCAAAAACACTATCTCCAAAGAATTTTCCAGTGTACTCAGTTGCAGTTCCTACCAGCTTAATTGAATATAAGTAAGCAAACAGAATGATGATGAAGCTTGCGCTAAAGATTGAAAACATGTTAGCAACCCATTCAGCATCATTAGCTTTTATTTTTGCGAAAAAGGTTGTTATATCCCCCAAAGAAGCACTAATAATAGATAGAGCATAAGAAACGACCAAAGCTAAAGATGCAAACAGAGCGGCCGAGCGTAAAATAATACTCATACAAGCCTTAAATTTATCGCTTGTAGGACCAAAAGGCCAAAGTCCAATAACAATTGGTAATGCAATAATGCAAAAACCGATTTTGAAACACACATCTAGCAAATAATAGCCTACACCGAACGATAACATAAATCCGCAAAACCAAATTACAGCACCGCATAACCAGACCCAAAAATCAGGAATTCTTAAAGTAATGGACACACCCAAAGCTTCAGTATCAACAAGAGTAATCATACCCGCATTAAAAGAATGGCAAGTTAGAGCATGTCCGATAACCAAATTGGTTGATACCGTTTTATCAATGCCTTCAGCCAGAGCCATAATTTTATTAATAACATTGGAATCTATAATTTCAGAACCTTGATAAGGGAAACTAGAAGAGGTAGGAACATTAATAATTCCTTGATTTGCAGCTTGCAGTAATCCTAAACCATAATCGGCACCGGCACCCAATAGTGGATTTACAAACAAATCGACAATGGCGCCGATTCCCACGTTAATCACAATATAAGCGGCCGCAACCTTAAACATAAAGATAAGAAGCGTATTTGCAATTTGCATAGGTTCTTGATTGGTAAAGGCTGAAACCAATTTAAGAGAAAAAGCTGCCAGCCAGAATAAAGAACCGATAACCAATAGCTTGCTTCCGGCCTCACGCGTTAAATCATATACTTTACCACAAGCATTCATAAAAGAAGTAATAAGCGTTAATATTATTTTACAAGAATAACAAGTTGATTGATATTGTTGTTGCATATCATCAATGCGACACTTGGCGTTGTCACCTCTAGTAATTTTAGTGCCGCTTAATACTTTTACCTTTCCTTGTTCATTTGTAATTGTTTTAGATGAACCAAATCCTACAGTGGTTGTTTCAACAGTCTTAATCGTTTCTTCGCCCTGTTTAACAGCAACAAGTTCTTTAGCTCTTTTGCTGTTAGGATCTAAACAAACAGGTCGCTTAGTTTTAGTTGTGCCGCTAGTTCCATAGTTTCCTGTAATCGAAGATCCGTAGGATACTTGAAGATTATCTTCCCAAAAACAACTCTGACCTTTAGGACAGCCATAAGGATATTGATCTCCGCAAGGCTGATATTCTCCAGCTTTAACGGCATTTTGATGTTTATTTAGTTGTTCTTTCTCAAGTTGTTTGATTTCATCATATATTTTGTTATGTTCAAGTTGCAATTCTTCATATTCTTTTTTAAATTCAGGGTTGTTTTCTAATATTTTTTCAAAACGACTATTATATAAATCATAATTTTCTACATTACGTCTGACAAACCAGTCTTGTTGACGATATACTTCATCATCAAAATCTTTATATTTTTTGTTATCAGGTATATTTTTTAAATGTTTTTCTAAGCGTTTACAAAAATCTTTAACTTTATCTTCTGTCTTTTTAAGATCATTTTTTTTGGCTTTTGTTTCTTCAGAATCAAAGTTTTCTGCAATATGTGATGCAGATGAACTCAGTTGACCATAATAAACATCCAAATTATTTTCCATAAAACCGCAATAATCTGAATGATCCATAGCTTGAGCATGTGAAATACATGCTAAAACCAATGAGATACAAGACCAAAAAAGTTTATTTAATTTTAGGAGTTTATTCATATTATCTATCCTCCCCTAAAATTATTCATTTTAGCTCTAAAGTTTTCGACTTTAGATTTACCAGCTTGGTATTTTTCTAAGGCTTTTTTGCCCATAGAAGTATGTGTTAAAATTTTCATACCAAACCAACCAGCCACCATACCTGTAAGTTTAGCTCCGCCAACGATAGTAGCTTTAGCTTTTTCATTAAAGCTACCTCCAGAGTTACCTCCGACGAGAGAATCAGTAACTTGTTTAGCTAAATCTATAGAAGATACGATTAAGAAACCAATCATCAATAAACACATAAACGGTACGCTAAATTCTTTAAAGGACTGTTCATCATTTCCATCAATAAAGATATTTCTGTTATCAATAATAACTTGTTCTAATGCCAATAGAGTTATGGCAATCATAAAAGCAATAAACATCATAAAGCCGGCCGAGTTAATCATTGTTAAGAAACCCTGTTTGAGCCAAGAATGAGTCAACTTAAAAGGATATCCCATAATGAGAATAGGGAGCATAACAACCATAACTGTAAATCGAAAGATTGAATCGACCAAGTAAAAAACAAATCCCAATTTTACAAAAGTAAAGCAAGCAATAATCATCAAGCCGACAATTGTAGCCATAAAACCTGGAGCTTTCAATACTTTATAAGCCATTGTAAGTCCCAAATTCATACGGTCGTTCATTGCACACACCATACAATTCATCATTTCTTTAGGAGCACTGGGAAAACCATCTAAAGAAGTGCTTTTAACAACCGATGAAGCTTTGCAAATAATAGGCTCTCCACTGGAAAATTTAAAGCCAAACACAGACAGGTCTTGATAATTAGTAGATGTTACACTTGCTTGGGCTAAAAGAGCGCTGGAAAATTCCAAAAAAGCATTATAAACCGGAAAAACAATCATATCCATAAAATACAGCAGCCCGTCTGTTGAGGAGGCTAAATAACCACAAAAAAGGCATAAAAAGAGTTTCCTAGATATCTCGGTCCAAACCTCTCCGAGATTTTCTTCAGTGAAGGAACCAACGTGTTTTAGCAAACGTAGGGATAACCATACAGCAAAGGCAACCATCATAAAAACCAATGCGCCATTTGTAATTTTACTGTAAGTTCCTAAAGCAACCTTACCCATATTATCATATAAAGTATCAATAATAAAATTCTGCCAACAGGTAGCTTGTTCATTTGCCGCGCTAATCTCATTTCCTTGCATCGCGGCACGTTTAGTATCATTTTCGTCTCCCCCACAAGAAGTAAGCATAAACATAGCTACTACTGCGATACTCAGTAGCTTGAAAATTTTTGCTATGTTAATTTGCTTCCACATAATGATTACTCACTTTTGTTATTTGGGTTGCGTTCTTTTGTTTAATTCTTGTTGAACAAACTCATTTTTGGCACGCTCATTTTCTTGCTTAATTGCATTAAGCTCATTTTGAGACTTCAATGTGTCAGCTTTAGCTTTATTGTAAGCCGCTTCTGCTTTAACAGCTTCTTCAAATTGAGCATTTGCCAAATTCTCAAAGTTTTTCTTTTGAGCCGAATCTGTTGCTGTTTGAGATTTTTTCAAATATTCATCAGCACGACGATTATGGTAATTCATTTTACCTAGCGCTTCAGCCTCAACTTTTTTCTTTTGTGCAACATCCGCAGCTTGATTATCTATCATTTGTTGACCAGCTTTGCCGTTATCTGTATTTTGATAAGCTTGTTCCAATTGCTGTCTGAGTTGTGCATCATCAGCTGGCTTCGGCTGCGTAGAAGCTTGAGGAGTTGTTCCCGAATTTTGCGTTTGCGCATTGGGAGTATCAGGCTTTGGTGTCGCCGGCGTCTGAGCTCTAGAACCAACTTGAGACATTTTCTTAAGTTGATTTTGAGCAACAGGATTATTACCCGGTTGATTATTTGGGGTACTGTTGTTTGGAACAGACGGATTTAAATTATTGTTTGTTGGTGTGCTGCCGTCAGGAGCTGTTTGAGACTTTTTGAAAGAATTTTGCGCAGCTTTATTGCCTGCAGCACCACTTTTCCTACCCAATCCAATCATGCTCAGGGCTCCATTCCAAACAGCATCTTTACCTTTATTATACAAGCCGGTGAGACCCGTTTTATCACTAAATGCTTTACCTGCTTTAAGACCTGTTTTAAGTGTACCTTGGACACCTTTTGTTGCCGTACCATAAGCAAGTCCGCCGATATTAGCACCGATTGAAGGTCCACCACCACCGGCCATAGTTCCGGCCAGAGAGGAGGCTTGACCAGTTAACTTAAATGCAAACAAACAGCATGCAACTAAGACCAAGAAACCGGCAAAACCAATATCTAACAAGTCTCTCAAAGTAGAAATATCGTTACCATTAATCGCATCTTCAACAGCATCAAATCCACCAGATGCTCCGGTTAATCCTTGTCCTAAAAGTTCAACATTTATGCTAACGACTAATCCCATAAATACATAAACAAAGAAAGTATTCATAAACATACCCCAACCTTTTTTGGTGTATGAATTTGTTACTTTGAAAGGCCAACATGCAATTAAGAAAGGCATCAAAGCTCCAAGAATACCTAATTGAATTGTTGCATCAATCAAATAGAAAGCAAAAGCTAAAGAAATAATCCATCCCATTACCCAAATAGCAAATCCTTGGAACATCATGCCAAAATCCCACATAACGTTTCTTAATGGGCCAATACTGACTTTTCCTGCGTTTCTGGCAATACACATTAATGAAGAGCCAATACTTTGCGGAACAGCTACTTCTGCTTGTACAGCACGGATAAAACAGTCGAGGTTGGTATAGAGATATGCAGGCATAACTCCAGGCATCGGATTTGCCGGAAGCTTCATTGCCGCGCAAGAAGAAAGATAGTTATTATCTGTAGCAAAGAGAAGACTTGAACCAAATTCAAATCCGGCTTTTAGAACAGGGCCGATAATGTACCCGTAAACGACACTCGAATTTTTGAGCATATAATAAGCTACCAATACCTTAAACATATTTACCAATAATTCAGTAATGAATTTTGGCGCATCTTGTTTAGTAAAGGAACTCACACTTTTAAGAACCATAAAAGCGATAATTAACGCAAAACCAATGAGTAAGATATTAGCAATCGGGGATGCCAACTTATCATATGATTTTGTAGACATACTTTGAGCTGCATTAAAAATAGTTTTAAATAATGGGCAATAAATACAACTTTGGGCTTCTGCTAATTTGGCTGGTAACGGAATGCAGCCTCTTGAAACACCCCCGATAGAGTTTAAGGAGCCATCTTTATCCATCACAAAATAAAACTCACTAAGTAATACAGGTTTTCCTTGGGTATCTTTTCCCCAAACTTGATATGTATATAACTCTTGTCCTGCACCAATTGTTAAAGGCATTGAATTAAGTTCGTCAATTTTTTGATCTAAATCCATTGCTGATTTTAAAGCACTTTGAGCTAAAGTATTTAACTTGGTAGCAATTGAATTGTATTCTGCTACAATGCCCGAAGTCTTAGCCATAACAGATTGTAGTTGAGATTTTTGTTTTGGGTCCGTAACTTGAGATAAATCAATATTAGTAATTTTAGTTAAGTCAATCTGAACTGTTTTTTCCATTAATTGCTTGGTTGCCCAAGTGTAGCTACCATTTACCATAGAGCGTAATTTTTCTGGATCATTTTCAGCTTGATAACCATAATAAGAGCCAGCAGCGCCGATAATACCGATAAGAATAGGTAGAATACCACCGGTGGTTACCGTCCCTAATGCCAGCAGAGCTCCTGTAGCTAAAACAATTAAGCCGGACGCAACACCTGTCCAAACAAAGGTGCTAATTTCTTCTTCAATTTCATGGGCTTTTTCAACAATACCTTTTAGTTGTTTTTGGTAACTTTCAATGCTGGTTATATTTTTTTTATATTCAGCCTTGAGTTCATTAACTTTAGATGTTAGCTCTCCTCTTTTAATTGCCAATTCTTCATTTTTTAATTTTTTAGCACCGGTAGAATCTGTCGTTTTTTGCATTATAGAGTTCACTCTTTTATGCACTTCATCTTCAACTTGTTGATTTGCGGCAAAAGCATTAGAGCTTGGAGCAACAAGCATCCAAGTCCCCAAAACGGCAAGGGAGGTAAATTTAATTATATTAGCTATTTTCATCATTATCTCCTCCGGCAAAAGGATTCCCAAGCACTTTCAGCGCAAGCCCCAGCACCGCAATCACCAAAATCAAAGCAACCCAAAACGCATATTTCATGGTGAATACTTCAAAAATGTTAAAATACCATACGGCAATTACTGCCGCAAAAATTATAATATTCACCAAAATTGTACGCATATCTACTCCGATTCTGCCAGCTTCTATTCCAAGCTATATTTATTCTACCACAAAAAAGTAAAAAAATTTGTTACAGTTTTTTGATTTTTTCATTAGCGAAACTTTCCCTGAGTTAAAAATTTCACACATTTCAAAACCACTTGTTCATTCTTTATCGGGCAAATACGATATCCATTAATGCTTATGATATTTTTTATTTCATTTAGATTAGTATTTTCTGCATGAGGAAAATACTTCCGAAGGCTTTGAGGGAACCACTGTGAGATTCGCGCCCATAAAGAATTATATTGTATGATGCCTACGCGATTAGGTTCTTTGAATGGAGGAATTGTCTCAATATTTTTAGGCGTTAGGTCTTGTAAAATTGGTCCTAAAATGCGATTACATAATTGAAATTTTGACATTTTTTCAAATAAGAGAGTATCGGAATTCGTTGGATTAATTTCAACAATATGTTGGATTTTTATTCTATGCCGCCAAGGAGAATCAAAAGAGAGAAGTTTTCTCAAAATCAATCCCCCGATTCCCTTTGTAACAAAAGAAACCTCATCAATGTCCTCCAGATGATTCATAAAGAAGTCAAGTTGTCGAACATGTCCGTCGATTCTTTTTCTGGTTGACGGATAATTGAGAGCTGCAGCAGAAAGTCCTTTTTTAGTTATTTCTCGCCATAAAGGTTTGAAAATGTTTTTGCTATCTCCGAGTCCATGTAGCAATATCACCATATGTCCTTTCTGGCGAGAAAGTTGAAACACCTCAATATACTTCAAAAAGGCTCTTCTGCAGTTATCAAAAGTCCCTTCTGCACGCCTAATGTCCCAGTTATCAAGCAGACGATACTTTTTGGTTTTATAATTTCTCTGGATTCGCCATTTTTGATAATAGAAAACATCTTCCCAAAATTGACTTCCACCGAGCGTATAAAAATTAAAACTCATAACCGACTCCTATTTTTACTTTACTCTGACTCCAGTCTCATTTGGGATAGCTGTAATGGTTACCAAGGATTCGTCATCATCGAGTCTTTCTATAAGAATCTGCACGGCTCTTCTATCTCTTAAATAAGTCATATGGCTTATTTTAGCACGAACCACTGCCACTTCAGACCAATTTAATTTAGGCATTTCAGAGACATAGAAATCATAAATTCCGTCAGCCGGGAAAGGCGTTGTAAAAATAAGACTCCCATTCCAATTGTTTCCACTACCTAAAGTCCTTGTTTCATCCATGTCTATATAAGAGGGTTCCGGAAACGGAATATCAGGAAAACTAGCGAAGGCCGGCGGAAGTACGGAACCATCGACTCCCTTTAAAATCGGACGTTCTTCCGAGGCACAAGCAGAGAGGAATATAATAAGAATTAGAGATAACCATTTGTTTTTTAGCATTATTATCACCTTTAGTATGCAATTATACCAATATATTGCATACATAATAAGTCTATAAAGTTAAAAAAAAGAAAATAAGCGAACAAGAGAGAAAAGAAATTTTTTAAAAAAATTTTTTAAAAGATTCAGGTGCTTAGAAAAAAAGTGAAAAAAAATCAAAAATTTTTTATTTTTTGTGTTGACAATGTCTAAATGATGACATATAAACGCCCTTGTCGCTGGGGAGCGGAGCTTGAGAAAAGCCGAGCGGACAAAGACCTAGCGAGT
>CALXTW010000007.1 GCA_944391515.1 uncultured Alphaproteobacteria bacterium | reverse complement strand
GTTTAGGGGAGGCCAGTGCTAAAGGCTTATAGCCGCATATGAAGAACCCCGCGTTTTACGCGGGGGTATCTTTTTATAAAACTTTTACTTGCTTTTGGACAAAAAATAGGATAAAAGGAGGTATAATCATTTATTATTCTTACAGTTATGAAGCGGAAAAAATTTGAGGGCAGAAGTCCTGAGAAAAAGGTTATGTATGCGTTGCCTGATATTGGGCGATTGAAAAAAGAATTGCCTAGGCAACAAGAAATGTATGAAAATGCCTCTGAGCAACAGCTTGAAGAGGCGTTCTCTCAAGGGGTTTGTTTTAACCAACAAATCCAACAACAGATTATTGAAGATAATAATTTGTTAGTGATGGAAGTTTTTGCCAAATATTGGGATTTGGTGCCGGATATGCGTAAATTTATGATACGCAAGGGAAGTCCGGAGCTTAATGCCATATATTTGTCAAAACGCTCTCTGGGAAAGCAATGTATTGAGCTCGTGAAAAATACCCGATTTACGCCCGATTTTTTGCGAGAGAACTTCGGGAATTTTACCAAAGAAGCACAAATGCATTGTGTAAATATCAGAAAAATTAAACTCTAAAAACTTAATTATTATGAATTTGAAAGAAAGAGCTACTTTGGTAGCAAAGACCTTTAAGGTGCGAACAGAAAGAGATCGTGCCGGTTTGGTGACTGAGACTTATAAGAAAGCTCATCCCTATGAGTGGGAAAATGAAATTGGTAAAAAAGTCAAATTTGAGGATACTCCCTGCTATAAGGAATTAATCTCTTTAGGGCTTTATGAAAGTAAGGAAATTTCTCAAGCTGAGGCAGATGAGATTTTCTTGATTGCCAAAAAACGTTTTTTGCAGGCTGTGGGTGGTAACTTGATTGTATTGGCTCACGAGCAGGAAACGGATGATTTTGTTGAAAAAGATTTGCAGGCTATTTTGGCTAATAGTAAAATTTATCGTATAAATGATTGTGAAAAAAATGAATTTGCCAAGAAATATACTGCTTAAAAGAAAGAGGTTTTACGCCCAAATGGCGTAGAACCTCTTTTTTTATGATTCTGCTTGACTCTTTGCGAAATTTCGTCTAACCTAACCTTGGTTTTTTGATGAACAGGATTGTAAATTATGATTAGGAAGACATCGTTTTGTTCTTGTTCTAACTGTTGTGAAAACAGTTTCTTCCTAATTGACACTGAAAGAGCCTCCTAAATATGGAGGCTCTTTTTTTTGATGCTATCAAAGAATCTGGAGAATTCTAATGGATTGCGAAAAAAGAATTGCTTATATTTTCAGAGAAGAAAAAGTATTTTTGACTAAGGATGGACGTTTCTTTGGATTTGTTTGTCATAATGACGGCGTAAAATGTCATCGCCTCTCCGAAGAGGAAAAAATGCATTTTTTGGCACGCCGCGAAAAGAAAAAACGAATAATGCAAAAATTGCGTCAGGCAAAAGTCAAACCCAAAACCGCAGATAGAACAAAATTTAAGGAAACGGCTTTGGCTAGATGGCGTTTGTCGGAGGTTAGGCGTCAGCCTTATTGACATGAACAAAGAAAATGGTTATGCTCGTGGGTATCTAAACCATTATTATCAGAATTATGAAAACAAAAACAGTTTTCTCGGAGTTTCAACTATATGTTGACGAAGAGGCAAAGTTCTTTGAGTATCGTTTGAAAAATGGACAATATTTTGTGAAGCCCTTGGCTCCCTATCTTAAAAATGAGTGCTTTGAAGTTTATCGCAAAGAAAATATGGAACATGTTTTCTTTGCTGTGGTTCAAGTCGGAAAATATACAAGAAGACTTATTCCTGAGTTGATAGATGTTGTGGAAACACATCGCCAATATAAATTGTTGAACGATGTGTTGGCTTACAGCGAAAAAGTTAATGTCTGTCATTGCGGAGATATTCAAAGTGTTTGGCAATGGCGCGTTTGGGCTATTGATGCTTTTGCTGAGTTGAAGGATATTACTAATACGTTGGTTTTATATTGTAAAGCGTTTATTAAAGAAATTGAGCGCAATGGCGATTTTCTTAAAATAGGGGTTTGTTCTTGTAAAAATAAGTTTAAGTCTATTTACTTTGAACAAGTCCATTTTGACTTCCAACAGATTGATGAGCAATGGCGTGTTGATACGGAGGAAAGTTTCCAACGCCAAAATTTGGAAGATTTGAATAAAAATTGGCAAAGGCTTGAAAACGAACTTTTTTGAACTTTTTTGAGACGGGCTCCCTTGGCGGAGCTCGTTGCTTTTTTGTTGACTCTTTGGTGTTTAGCGACTAAATGAGTTCTTAATTAAAAGATTATTAATGTAAAAAATATTATTAACCGTTAAAAATAAAGAGATATGAAAGAAATTATTTTGAAACTTAGAACCCCCTTAGTGTGGTTGGTGTTTGGGGTAGTAGCCAGTTGGCTGTTTTTGCCTTATTTATTCTCTAATGAGAAATGGGAAGTGCAAGATGAGGCTGTTGTTCAAAGATTTGAAGTTCGTGAAAGAAACATTATAAACGAAGGTATCTTCTTTGAAGGGGTTATGTCTGACAAAGACGAACGAATGTTTGAACTTAGATATGATAGAGATGTTGTTGACGGTAGCGCAATCGAAATCGATGATACAGTTTATGTTTATCAGATTGGCCGGACACTGTGCCTGAGTCACCAAGCTAATATTCAGGATTATAAAGCTCGTTGGAGTTATTATTTTCGTTGCGAGCTTTTGACTGTGAGAGGGTATGTCGTACTCCTTTTATTTGCCTTTTTTGCCAGTTCGGTGGCAATTGTTATTCAAGGAAAAAGAAAGTAATTCAAAAAAAAAGCATTTCACTTAAAAAGTGAGATGCTTTTTCTGTATATATAGACTCTTTTGGACTGGAAATTTGAGATTTTGTCGATTCGGCGCAAACAGAGTCTGAGTCTTGATTTAATAATGTAAAAAAAGTGAAATTTTTGCATTTTTTTGCTTGCATATTAGACTCAATTATGTTACAAAGCCCTCACGTAATTATGGGAAGGGGAGACTCTACCATAGTGAAGAATATAAAAAATACCGCAGCACCTATGGTTTTCATGTGCTGCCGAATTAATCGTTTAGAGGGCACCAAGTTTAGCCTCATCTAAATTTTTTGCGTTCTAGTTATAGGAAAAGTATTAAAAATGATGGATACACAAAATATAAGAATTCGCCTCAAGGCTTTTGACCATCGCTTGCTCGATCAATCTACCAAAGAAATCGTGCACACTGCCAAAAGAACAGGGGCAAATGTAAGAGGTCCAATTCCTCTGCCTACTAAAATCGAGAAGTTTACGGTAAACCGTTCTCCGCACGTTAATAAGAAATCTCGTGAACAGTTCGAAATCCGTACTCACAAGAGACTTCTGGATATCGTAGATCCTACTCCGCAGACCGTCGATGCTTTGATGAAGTTAGATTTGGCTGCCGGCGTTAATGTTGAAATTAAATTGTAATTATTTTTATGGCACATCTAAAGCAATTTTACGCAAGCTCAAAAAATTCACGTATGTCTTTATACGCTAAAATTTTTCTCGTTGCTAGAAATCACTTTATCTGTTGCCCTAAAAAGTAATTTTGAATGTAATAATAAACAATGTTGGCTTTTTGAAATAACAGAAGTCAACCAATTGAAAAGGAAAAAATAATAATGCGTACGGGTCTTATTGCAAAAAAGCTGGGTATGTCCCGCATTTTTGAAGCCGACGGAACTCATGTCCCGGTTACCGTTTTGAGCGTTGACGGCTTGCAAGTTGTTGACGTTAAAACAACCGAGAGAGATGGATATACCGCTGTACAACTTGGTACCGGTGCTGTTAAGGCAAAAAACGTATCCAAACCTCTTAAAGGACATTTTGCTAAAGCTAAAGTTGAACCAAAACAGAAATTGGGCGAATTCAGAGTTTCTGAAGATTGCTTGCTCTCTGTTGGTGATGAATTATCTGTAGAACACTTTGTTCCCGGTCAATATGTTGATGTTTGTGCTACTTCTATCGGTAAAGGTTTTGCCGGTGTTATGAAACGTCACAACTTCGCCGGTTTGGAAGCTACTCACGGTGTGTCTATTTCACACAGATCTCATGGTTCTACAGGACAAAGACAAGATCCCGGTAAAGTATTCAAAGGCAAAAAAATGGCCGGACACATGGGTGATGAACGCGTTACCGTTCAAAACTTGCGTGTTGTTGCCGTTGATAGCTCTAAAGGTTTAATTATGGTTAAAGGTGGCGTTCCTGGTTGTGAAAACGCTTGGGTTCGTATTACCGATGCTATCAAAAAACCTGCTCACGTTAAATTGCCGATGCCTGCCGGTTTGAAAAAAGTTGATGAACCTGTTGCAGCTAAAGCTGAAGAAACTTCAGCCGAGAATGCATAAAAGATATAAGGATTTGAAAATATGAAACAGGACATCTTAAATCTCGAAAATAAAAATGTCGGCTCTATCGAACTCAACGATGCCATCTTCGGTCTCGAAGTTCGCGCTGATATTTTACACCGGGTTGTTAAATGGCAATTGGCTCGCTTACAAGCCGGTACCCACAAGACCAAAGGTCGTTCAGAAGTTGCTTTGACTCCTGCAAAACCGTTCAAACAAAAAGGTTCTGGTAATGCTCGTCAAGGTTCTCGCAAGGGTACTCAATTCCGTAAAGGTGGCGTTGTATTCGGTCCGGTTGTTCGTGATCATTCTCATGAATTGACCAAGAAATTCAGAAAACTCGGTCTGAAAACCGCTCTCTCTGCTAAAGCTAAAGAGGGCAACCTCGTTATCTTGGATGAAGCAAAATTGTCAGCTCCGAAAACTAAAGATTTGAAAGCCAAATTGGATGTTTGCGGGTTGAAAAATTGCTTGTTCATCGATGGCAAGGAAGTTGATGTTAATTTCGCTTTGGCTAGCCGTAATATCGCAGGCGTTGACGTTCTGCCGACAATTGGTGCCAACGTATATGACATCTTAAGAAAAGACAAATTAGTGTTGACTAAAGATGCAGTTAGTTGCTTGGAGGAGAGACTGAAATGAGTAAATCTGCAAAAACAAACAATGTAACCGCAGCTATGTATGATACATTAGTTCGTCCGGTAATCACCGAAAAATCTATGTTGTCTTCTGAAGCCGGCAAAGTTACCTTCTTGGTTCCGTTGTCTGCCTCTAAAGAAGATGTTAAAGCAGCTGTTGAAGCTCTCTTTAACGTTAAGGTAAATAAGGTGAATACAATTCGTCAATTCGGCAAAACCAAACGTTTCAGAGGATATGAGGGAACTCGTTCCGACTATAAAAAAGCATTGGTTACTCTTGCCGATGGTCAAAATATTGATGTTACAACAGGAATTTAGGACATGGCTTTAAAAACATATAAGCCCACTTCTCCAGGACTGCGTCAGCTCGTTATCGTTGATAGAAGCGAACTGTATAAAGGTGCTCCTGAGAAGTCTTTGACAATTGGTCTTACTAAGACCGGTGGGCGCGATAATTTCGGACACGTTACAAGTCGTAGAATCGGTGGCGGACACAAACGCAAACTTCGTCTCATCGACTTCAAACGTAATAAATTCGATGCTGAGGCAACAGTTGAGAGAATTGAATATGACCCGAATCGTTCGGCTTTCATCGCTTTGGTTAGCTATGAAGACGGCGAAAAGGCCTATATCCTCGCTCCTCAAAGATTAAAAGCCGGCGATAAAATCATTTCAGCTGAAAAAGCTGATATTAAGCCGGGTAATGCTATGCCTTTGAAGAATATGCCGGTTGGTACTATTATTCACAATATTGAGCTCAAAGCCGGAAAAGGCGGACAATTGGTTCGTTCTGCTGGTTGCTATGCTCAAGTTGTCGGTAAAGACGCCGGTTACGCACAATTGAAACTGAGTTCAGGTGAACTCCGTATCGTTCGTGAAGAATGCTTGGCTACGGTCGGCGCTGTTTCGAACCCGGATAACCAGAACGCATCTTTGGGTAAAGCCGGACGTACTCGTTGGCTTGGTATTAGACCGCAATCTCGCGGTGTTGCCATGAACCCGGTTGATCACCCGCATGGTGGTGGTGAAGGCCGTACTTCTGGTGGTCGTCATCCGGTATCTGCTTGGGGTAAACCGACCAAGGGTGCTAAAACTCGTTCTAACAAAAAGACGGATCAATACATTATGAGATCTCGTCATGAAAACAAAAAGAAATAGGGAGAAACGCTAATGACACGTTCCGTATGGAAAGGGCCGTTTGTTGATGGCTATCTTCTGAAGAAAGCTGATAAAGCAAGAGCTTCGGGCCGTAATGAAGTTATTAAAATTTGGTCTCGTCGCTCCACCATGTTGCCACAATTCGTTGGTTTAACATTCGGTGTTCACAATGGTCACAAGTTTATCCCTGTTTTGGTTACAGAGGATATGGTCGGCCACAAATTTGGTGAGTTCGCTCCGACTCGTACATTCTACGGGCACGCAGCTGACAAAAAGGCTAAGAGAGGTTAATTATGGCAAAGTCTAATAATGAAAGAAGAGTTGCTGCAAATCAGGCTATGGCCGTTTGCAATTCTCTCCGCACCAGCCCTCGCAAGCTCAATCTGGTCGCTCAATCAATTCGTGGTTTGCATGTTGAGAAGGCTGTTGCTGAGTTGAGCTTCTCTAAGAAGAGAATCGCAAAAGCCGCTTTGGCTGTATTGCAATCTGCAATCGCCAATGCTGAAAACAACCACCAATTAAATATCGACAAACTTTATGTTAGTGAAGCTTATGTCGGTAAAGGTTTAGTAATGAAACGTATGCACGCACGTGGTCGTGGTCGCGGAGCAAGAGTTTTGAAACCTTTCTCTAACCTGACTATCGTTGTTACAGAGCGTGGGGAGTAAGTTAATGGGACAAAAAGTAAATCCTACAGGTCTTCGTTTAGGTGTTAACCGCACTTGGGACTCTCGTTG
The DNA here is from genome assembly GCA_944391515.1 of uncultured Alphaproteobacteria bacterium. Taxonomy (GTDB): domain Bacteria; phylum Pseudomonadota; class Alphaproteobacteria; order RF32; family CAG-239; genus Scatocola. Next base: position 66,294 of record CALXTW010000007.1, on the reverse strand, counting down.
GTATGCAGATGATAAGTTCACTGATTACCTCCACGAAGATTTGAAAATTAAAGAGTTCTTGAAGAAGAAATTGGCTCAAGCCGGTATCAGCAGAATCGTTATTGAACGTCCTGCTAAAAAAGCTAGAGTTACTATTCACTCTGCAAGACCGGGTGTCGTTATCGGCAAAAAAGGTCAAGATATTGAACTTTTGAGAAAAGAAATCCAAAAGATGACTGATTCTGAAGTTCAATTGAATATTCTGGAAGTCAGAAAACCTGAACTCGATGCTCAGTTGGTTGCCGACTCCGTTGCGCAACAATTGGAAAGACGTGTTGCTTTCCGTCGCGCAATGAAGAGAGTTATGCAATCTGCTTTGCGTTTGGGTGCTGAAGGTATTAAGGTTAGCTGCTCAGGTCGTTTAGGCGGCGCTGAAATCGCTCGTACCGAATATTACCGTGAGGGTCGCGTTCCTCTGCACACTTTGCGTGCCGATATTGATTACGCAACCTCTACCGCTCACACAACTTATGGCGCTTGCGGCGTTAAAGTTTGGATCTACAAAGGCGAAATTATGGCTCACGATCCGATGGCGCAAGACAAGAAATTAGCCGAGCAGAAGTAAAGGTAAAAAGATATGTTAAGTCCAAAAAGATTAAAGTTCCGCAAGCAGCATAAAGGCCGTATTCACGGTAATGCTAAAGGCGGTACCGAATTGAGTTTCGGTTCCTTCGGTCTGAAAGCTCTGTCTCCAGATCGTATTACAGCTCGCCAAATTGAGGCTGCTCGTCGTGCGATTACTCGTGAGATGAAAAGAGCCGGTAGACTCTGGATTCGTATTTTCCCGGATGTTCCGGTATCTGATAAACCTGCTGAAGTCCGTATGGGTAAAGGTAAAGGTTCTGTTGAATACTGGTGCGCTAGGGTTCACCCAGGTCGTATTTTGTTCGAATGTGAAGGTATTGATGAGGAAACCGCACGTGGTGCATTTGCTCTCGGTGCTGCTAAACTGCCGATCAAGACCAAGTTTATTAAACGCTTGAACTCTGATAAGGGAGAAGCATAATGTTAAAAATTAAAGATCTTCGTGCTATGTCATCAGATGAGTTGGAAGCTAAATTGCTCGAAAAGAAAAAAGAACAATTTAACTTAAGAATACAACAATCTACTGGACAATTACAAAATACTGCTGTAATAAGAAGTGTCCGTCGTGAAATAGCAAAAATCAACACGCTCCTCGCTGAGCGCAAGAAGAATAATTAGGAGAAAAAGATATGCCTAAAAGAATTCTTCAAGGTGTTGTTGTTAGTGATAAACAGGATAAAACTGTCGTGGTCAGCGTAGAGCGTCAGGTTATGCACCCTGTTTATAAGAAGTTCGTTAAGAGAAGCAAAAAATTTGCTGCTCATGATGAAAATAATCAGTTCAAAGTTGGTGATATCGTTAAGATTGAAGAATCTAGACCTTATTCTAAAACCAAGACTTGGACTGTTGTCAGTGATAACGCCTAGAGAAAAGGAAGTAAAACAATGATACAGATGCAAACCAACCTGGATGTTGCAGATAATTCAGGAGCACGTCAGGTGCAGTGCATTAAGGTTCTTGGAGGCTCCAAGAGAATGCATGCTTCTGTGGGTGATGTTATCGTCGTTTCTATTAAAGACGCTTTACCGAAAGGACGCGTTAAAAAAGGCGACGTATGCAAAGCTGTAATCGTTCGCACAGCAAGCGACATTAGACGCAAAGACGGTTCCGTTATCCGCTTTGATAATAATGCTGCAGTTCTCATCAATAAAGACGGTGAGCCAATCGGTACTCGTATCTTTGGCCCTGTTACCAGAGAATTGCGTGCGAAGAAATTTATGAAAATAATTTCATTGGCACCGGAGGTATTGTAATGAGCCTTAAAATGAAAATCAAAAAAGGTGATCAGGTCATTGTCATCGCTGGTGATGACAAAGGTAAAACTGGTGAAGTTGTTAAAGCTATGCCTAGCGAAGGTAAAGTGGTTGTTCAAGGTGTTAACTTGGTTAAAAGACACACCAAACCCAGCCAAACTACCCCGGGCGGCATTATCACCAAAGAAGCCCCGATCAATGTTTCCAACGTTGCTATCGTTGACCCGAAATCAGGTAAAGCCAGCAAAGTTGGTTACAAAGAAGTAAACGGAAACAAAGTCCGCTTTGCTCGTAAATCCGGTGAAGTAATCGAGAAGAAATAGGAGAAATTTTATGACAAACTTTGAAAAATTGTATAATGACGTCATAAAGAAATCTCTGGTGGAAAAATTCGGTTACAAGAACCCACACGAGATTCCAAAGTTGACGAAAATTGTCTTGAACATGGGTGTCGGTGACGCCGTTACAGACAAGAAAAAATTGAATAACGCTGTAGAAGAAATGGCTTTGATTGCCGGTCAAAAACCGGTAGTCACCAAAGCCCGTAAGTCTATCGCTACTTTCAAATTGAGAGAAGATATGCCGATTGGCTGCAAGGTTACTCTGCGTTCTGACAGAATGTATGAATTCCTTGAAAGACTGGTTAATATGGCATTGCCGCGCATCAGAGACTTTCACGGTATTTCCGGCAAAAACTTTGATGGTCGAGGCAACTTCGCTTTCGGTATCAAAGAACAAATCATCTTTCCGGAAATCAACTATGAAAAAGTTGAAAATGTTCGCGGTATGGATATCGTGATTTGTACATCGGCTAGAACCGACGAAGAAGCTAAAATGCTTCTCGATGGTTTTAACATGCCTATCAAGAAATAAGCGGAGATTTTACTATGGCAAAAACAAGTTCAGTTTACAGAAACTTGAAAAGAGTTAAGATGGCTCAAAAGTTTAATAACCGCCGTCAAAAACTCAAAGATATCGTTATGGATAAAAATGCTTCTCCGGAAGAAAGATTCCAAGCGACTTTAAAATTGGCAGAACTGCCTCGCAACTCAGCTAAAAACAGAATCAGAAACCGTTGCAAGCTGACGGGTCGTTCTCGTAGTTATTACAGGAAGTTCGGTGTAAGCCGTGTCGAATTAAGAGATATGGCTAGCTTCGGTGAGATTCCTGGTTTAGTAAAATCAAGCTGGTAGGAGGTTACAGTCATGTCTATGTCTGATACTTTGGGCGATATGCTCACACGCATTAGAAACGCACAAAGAGCGAAGAAGAGTGAAGTTGTATCACCGGCCTCTCGCTTGCGTGAAAATGTTTTGGAAGTTCTGAAAAGAGAAGGTTACATTGAAGGTTTTGAAAGAGTCAATGTTAAACCGGGTATCGATGAACTTCGTATTAAATTGAAGTATCATGAAGGTACTTCAGTAATAACTGAAATTTACCGTGTTTCTACTCCGGGTCGTCGCGTTTATTCTAGCGTTAAAGATTTGCCGAGAGTTTACAACGGGCTTGGTATTTCTATCATCTCTACCCCAAGCGGTGTTATGAGTGATCATGAAGCCAGAAAAGCCAACGTTGGCGGTGAAATTCTTTGTCAAGTATTCTAGGGGAGAAAATGGATGTCTAGAGTAGGAAAATATCCTGTTATCGTCCCTAATGGTGTTACCGTTACCATTAACAATAATGTTGTTACTGCTAAAGGTAAATTAGGTGAACTCAGCTACACTTATGACGATGGTCACGTTGTAGCTAAATTGGAAGACAACAAAGTTGTAGTTTCTCCTTTGTCTGACAGCAAACAAGCCAGAACTTTGTGGGGAACAACCAGAGCCCAAATTAACACCATGGTTAAAGGTGTAAGCGAAGGCTTTAAAAAAGAGTTGGAACTCATCGGTGTTGGTTATAAAGCACGCGTTGAAGGCAGCCACAAGGTTGTTTTGTCTTTGGGATTCTCTCATGATGTTAATTTTGAGGCTCCGAAAGAAATTACTTTGGCTTGCCCGAGCCCAACCCAAATTACTGTCTCTGGTGCTGATAAACAGCTAGTTGGTCAAATTGCCGCGGAAATTCGCAAATACAGAAAACCTGAACCTTACAAAGGTAAAGGCGTTAAATACACAGGCGAATATGTCCGTCGTAAAGAAGGTAAGAAGAAATAAGGATTAATTAGATGAATACGCCAAGAGAATTATTTCAAAAAAGAAAAGCTCGCATTAGAACAGCTTTGAAAAACGCTGCTAACGGCAAATTAAGATTGTCTGTATTCCGCAGTGGTAAGCATATCTATGCGCAAATCATTGATGACGTAAAAGGTTCTACTGTCGTTTCTGCTTCCACCTTGGATAAAGAAGTTCGTGAGAACATTAAAAAATCATCTACAGTTGAAGCAGCCAGCTATATCGGCAAAGTTATCGCTGAAAGAGCTGCTAAATCCGGTGTTAGTGAAGTCGTATTCGATAGAGGCGGCTACATCTATCATGGTCGTGTTAAAGCTCTGGCAGACGCTGCTCGCGCCGCTGGTTTGAAATTCTAGGAGTTTAGGAAATGGCACAAACTGCAGATCGTCGCAATAAAGTCGAAAAGAAAGATGAATTAGTTGAAAAATTAGTTCATATCAATCGCGTTGCCAAGACCGTTAAAGGCGGACGTAATATGTCTTTCGCCGCTGTCGTTGTCGTTGGTGACCAAAAAGGTCGTGTTGGTTATGGTTCCGGTAAAGCTACTGAAGTTCCTGACGCTATTACCAAAGCTACCAATGAAGCCAAAAAGAATATGGTTCGCATCCCGTTAAGAGAAGGCAGAACTCTGCATCATGACGTTGCTGGTCGTTTCGGCGCCGGTAAGGTTGTTTTGAGAACTGCTCCTGCCGGTACCGGTGTTATTGCCGGTGGCCCGATGCGTGCTATCTTTGAAGTATTAGGTGTTCAAGACGTTGTTGCTAAATCATTGGGCTCTAACAACCCTTACAATATGATTAAAGCTACTTTCAACGCTTTGGAAGCTATCAATTCTCCTCGCATGATTGCTGCTAAACGCGGTAAGAAAGTCGGAGATATCGTTAGCCGCCGCGAAAATACAGCTAATGCTAAATTGGAAAAAGAGGAGGCATAATCAATGGCTAAGAAAACTATTAAAGTTACTCAAATTGGAAGTCCTATCGGACGTCCTAAAGCTCAAGGCGCTACCTTAAAAGGTTTGGGCTTGAACAAAATGGGTAAAACCGTTGAGTTAGAAGATACTCCTTCTATCCGTGGAATGATTAATAAAATTCCCCACTTGGTAAAAGTTGAGGAATAAGGGTTTTGCAAAGGGGGTGTCATGCTGGTTAATTTTTGTTCTTGTGTAGCTATTTGTACACGGCGAAAAAAATTAACGGCGCAGCACACCTCCTTATCAAAACCACAGATGTAGATTAAGGTGAAAAAAATGAAACTTAATGAATTAAAAGACAACGAAGGTGCTACCTCCCGCCGTATTCGCGTTGGTCGCGGTATCGGAAGCGGCAAAGGTAAAACTTGCGGACGTGGCCAAAAAGGTCAAAAGTCTCGTTCAGGTGTTGCCGTACACGGTTTTGAAGGTGGTCAAATGCCGATTTATCGTCGTTTGCCGAAACGTGGTTTCAAAAATCCGTTTGCTAAAGAATTCGCAGTTGTTAACTTGGATACTATTCAAAAAGCTGTTGATGCCGGAAAATTGTCTGCCGATGCTATCGATTTGGCTTCTTTGATGAGTGCCGGTATCGTTACCAAGAGCTTGGACGGTGTTCGTTTGTTGGCTCGCGGTGCTATCACCAGCAAAGTTAACGTTTCTGTTAATTCTGCTTCTAAGGCTGCTATTGCCGCTGTTGAAAAAGCAGGTGGTAAAGTTACCCTTATCGAAGCTTAATCGACAAGAGCTTAGAAATAAAAACCTCTCCTCATGGGAGAGGTTTTTTTGTTGCAATGGTGACAAAATATGATATAGGACTCTTAAAATATTTATTATTCTAAAATTATTGATTATGGAAAAGAACTTTAGAGTGAAACCGGGGATGTTTTGTTATGAGGACCGAACATTTTCTGAAGAATTAGTGACAGGAAAAACTGTTAGCGGTATTGTAGGGTATGTTGAAGCACATCGGGCTCTGGTGGTTTGTTTGCATGAGAAAAAATTGCCATGGTCCAGTAGTGGCTTGATGGTCTTTGATATTCGGTTGGTTCGGAATGGGAAAGCAGCCACCGAGAAAATTTTGAAAGCCATGCAAAATTCAGATTCTTTATCTGAAGCGGCTTTATGGTGTGTGGAGTATCATCAAGATGGGGTTAATAAAGGAGAGGCTTTTTTACCTTTTGATGATGAATTACAAAAATTAAGTGAGCATTATTTTACTATTAATCGTGCCTTGAAGTGCTTGAAAATGCCCGAGATGGACGGATGGCATTGGTCATCTCGAGAATGTAATTTTGGAGAAGTGTGGAAAGTACGAATGTATAATGGGCATGCTTGGTATGAAGATAAAACCGCTTTGCGCCATGTTCGACCGGTTTTCTGGGTCGCTTTTTAGTTAGAATAAAAGAGTTTGGATTGAAAAGTCCAGACTCTTTTTTGAAATATGGACAAAAAACGCTTGTGCGAGGGTTAAAAGTGTGGTATATTACATTTCAGAGAAATAAGAATTATGAATTTATTAACCCGAGGTTTCGTTCTATACAAGTTAGGATAGATGCCTCATAAAATTAAAAATTATGGAAACAAAAAAAAATCAGCCGGAAGTAGGAATGTATCTTTATCAAGATGGAACATTCTCAAAAGAATTAGAAAATGGCAAGGAGTTGAAGGGAGTAATTGCACAAGTTTTCCCTGATGGACACGGTTTGTATACCCCCATTACAAGGGAGCAAATTCTTGCCGCCGAGGAGGTTGAAAGAGAAAAAGCTAGAAGACGTTTTTGGTCTTCAGAGCCAAAATCTTTTCCTCGTCTTTTTTTGGGGGATGAGTTTTAGTTTGAATGGAAAGAGTTTGGATTGAAAAGTCCAGGCTCTTTTTTTTATTTAGACAATTGTGGTAAGGCCGTCTAAAAATATGGTAGAGCCTCATAAAATTAAAAAAAACATGGAAAAGTTGGAAAAAATCTTCTGGGCCTTTGTGACAATCTCAGAAGTGGCAATTGTTGCATTTTGGATTGCCGGAGTAAAAAACAATATGGAACTGGCGGCAAATATCTTCTTTGTAGGAGGTGCGTTTGCGACGTTGGCTCTGGGATGTTTAGGGGTATACGCCTTAAGAAAACGTAGCCGAGGCTACTAATGCAGATTCTCCAAAAATGCAAAAGAGTGGTTTGAAAAAACAAACCACTCTTTTTTGTGTTTAAGCAAAGATTTTGTAGTGTGACAGCTTTGTTTGCAGAGCTTGTTCAAGACTTTGTGTTCCTTCGTCATCCAGAGTTTTTTGTAATGGGTTTTTCTCATAGTGCTGAGAAAGGAGGTTGGACTCTATTCTGGAAATGAAAAGTCGCTTACCCTCCAGCTCCAAGCGTTCATCTTTTTTGAAGAGTGAATAGAGTTTGAAACCATAAGCAAAATTATAAGCCATTACAGTTCCGGAGATGAGATATTTTAAAGTTTCACGGAAAAGATCTTGTTCGTCCAGAAATTCCTTAAAGCAAGAGCAGAACAGAGCCTTTATTTTGGCTTTTTGCTCGGCTTGTTTTTCAGGTTGATTAAACAGAGGATCTAACCCAAACATTTCTTGCAAGTCAATCGAAAAGTGGATGATTGCTTGCGCGTAAGACTCTTTAAACAAGCGTTTGAAGTTTGCTTCAGTGCAAAGTATTGGACTGTTGGTCTGATACACATGGAGAAGCTGATAGTTCAATTTTTTTGTTCTTTTTTCCATAAAGTCAAATTATTTAACATTAATAATAAAAGTTGTGCAATGCTTATAAGGTAATTTGTTTGAGATGTAAAGAGTTATTTAGGCGTATGTATGAGGGTAAAAATTGTATCTTTTCCAAAATTAAAGATAAAGGTGCTTTTTTTGAGGGAAACTGTGCAACTGCTGGATAATTTAGTTGAATTAAAAATTTTTTAGTGTATTAATATCTTAGCATAATGGAGGAAGTGTATTCCTCATCATCTCAGTTTATTAAATAATAAGGAAGTAAAAATGGTATCATTGGCAGAAAAAATGGCCGCAAATATGGATGTGTCGGCTTTTAGCAAAGCTACCGAATTGAAAAAAAGACTTTGGTTTACGGTGTTGGCTTTGGTGGTGTTCCGTTTGGGAACGTTTATTCCGTTGCCGGGAATTGATCCTCATATCTTGTCGGATATTTTTGCACGTAACTCCAACGGCATCTTGGGTATGTTTAATATGTTTGCCGGTGGTGCTTTGGAACGTATGACCATCTTTGCTTTGAACATTATGCCTTATATCTCGGCATCAATCATTTTGCAATTGGGACAATCTGTTATACCGTCTTTGGCTGCTTTGAAAAAAGATGGTGAAGCCGGTCATCGCAGAATGACCCATTATACCAAAATGTTGACTGTTTTGATTACGATTATTCAAGGTTACGGTATTGCTGTCGGTTTGGAAGGAATGACCGGTAGTGCCGGTGTTTCGGCCGTGGTTAACCCTGGTTTTGTCTTTAAGTTTACAACCGTGGTTTCTCTCGTGGGTGGAACAATGTTTATTGTTTGGCTTGGCGACCAAATTACCTCTAGAGGTGTCGGAAATGGCTCATCCTTAATCATTACTGTCGGTATTATTGCTAATATTCCGAGTGCTTTGGCGCAAACTTTTGAATTGGGTCGTGTTGGCTCTATGTCTTTGGGCGTCATTGCAATGTTGATGGTTATGGTTTTGGCTTTGATTTATGTGATTGTTTTGGTTGAAAGAGCTCAACGCAAAATCACCATCCAATATCCAAAACGCCAAATGGGTGCCAGAATGATGGCTAGCGAAAATTCCCACTTGCCGCTCAAAATTAACCCGACAGGTGTTATTCCGCCGATTTTTGCCAGCTCATTGTTGTTGTTGCCGATTACTATCGCTAATTTCTCAGCTGAAAATGGTCCGTCTTGGGTACAAACACTCAGCCAGTTGTTGGGGCATGGTCAACCTTTGTATTTGAGCTTGTATGCCGCTTTGATTATTTTCTTTGCTTTCTTCTATACAGCAGTTGTGTTTAACCCTGAAGAAACAGCAGAAAACTTGAAGAAACATGGTGGCTTTATTGCCGGTATTCGCCCGGGTAAAAATACTGCTGACTATTTGGATTATGTTATCACTCGTTTGACTGTTTTGGGTGCTGCTTATCTTACGGCTTTGTGTATTTTGCCTGAAATCCTCATCAGTAAATTATCTGTTCCGTTCGTTTTGGGTGGTACAACTTTGCTCATCGTGGTTCAAGTTACCATGGATTTTGTTGGTCAGCTTCAATCTCATTTGATTGCTTATCAATATGAAGGTTTAATCAAAAAAGCCGCTCTTGCTAACAGAGGGAAGAGAAGATAATGAACGCTAACGGTTTGGGTTTGCATATTGTTTTTACCGGAGCTCCCGGCTGCGGTAAAGGTACACAAGCGAGAATCCTGAAAGAAAAAATCGCTATTGCACACCTTTCAACTGGTGAGATGCTTCGTGCAGAGGCTGCTAAAGGTACACCTTTGGGACTAGAAATCAAAGAGTTGATTGATGGCGGAAATTTGGTTCCTGATGAGATGATTATCAAAATGCTCTCTGAGCGAATCGACCAAGATGATTGCAAAAACGGCTTTATTTTGGATGGCTTTCCAAGAACTTTGCCTCAGGCCGAAGTTTTGGAGGAAATGCTCTCCAAGAAAGGGATTAAGCTGGATGCCGTGATTGAGATTCAAGTTCCTGATGAAATTATTATGGAACGAATTTTAGGCCGTTATTCTTGCATGACTTGCGGTGCCGGATATCATGATAAATTCCAAAAACCAAAGGTTTACGGGGTTTGTGATGTTTGTGGCGGAACGGATTTTTATCGTAGGGTTGATGATAATCGTTCAACCGTACAGAATCGACTCGTCAATTATCGCGCTTTGACTTATCCGACAATCCCTTATTTTGAGAAAAAAGGGTTGCTCCGCTGTGTGGATGGAACGGGTACAATCGAGGCAACTTCCAAAAAGGTGGACGATTTATTGGCTGTTGCATAATAAAGTTTTGTATTTTTTGCAAAAAAATGCATTTTTTTGTAAAAGGGTGGTTGACACAATCGAATTATAGCCTATAATCCGGCTTAATTTTGAAAAGTGGTGATCAACTTTTTAAATGTGGTAATAATTAAATATATGGAGAGTTAATTTGGCTCGTATAGCTGGTGTAAACATTCCAACTGCCAAGAAAATTGAAGTAGCTTTAACTTATATTTTTGGTATCGGAAGAAAAACTGCTCAAGATATTTGTGCAAAATCAGGTGTCGACTGCAATCGCCGCGTTCAAGAGTTGAGCGAGGAAGAAATTGCTAAGGTTCGTGAAGTTATTGACAGTTCTTATGTCGTTGAAGGCGAATTACGCCGTGATGTCGGTGTTAACATTAAAAGATTGATGGACCTCGGTTGCTACAGAGGTTTGAGACATCGTAAAGGTTTGCCGGTTCGTGGTCAGAGCACAAAACAAAATGCTCGTACCCGTAAAGGTAAACGTAAAACTATTGCGAATAAGAAGAAATAGGTAGGTTCCCATGGCAAAAGCAGTAACACAACGTGTTAAGAAAAAAGAAAAGAAGAATATCACTGCCGGCGTAGCCCATGTGAATTCTACTTTCAACAATACTAGAGTAACAATTACAGACGCTCAAGGTAATACCGTAGCTTGGTCAACTTCTGGCGCTCAAGGCTTCAAAGGTTCTCGTAAATCGACTCCTTATGCCGCTCAAGTTGCCGCTGAAGAAGCTGGTAAAAAAGCTCAAGAACATGGTATGAAAACCTTGGAAGTTGAAGTTAAAGGTCCTGGTTCTGGTCGTGAATCCGCTATCAGAGCTTTGCAGGTTATCGGTTTTACTATCACTACAATTCGTGATGTTACTCCGATTCCTCACAACGGATGCCGTTTGAGAAAGAGACGTCGCGTTTAGTTTTAGGTTAGAGATGGAGAGGCTGCTTTTTAGACAGCCTCGCCCTCTTTTGATTTTTGTAAATTTGCATATGCACTAAATAAAGAGGACATACCAGTGATTCAAAAAAATTGGCAAGAACTTATTAAACCAACGAATTTGGAAGTTGTGCCCAGCGAAGGCGGAAACAGAGCCAAAATCGTGGTCGAACCTTTGGAAAGAGGTTTTGGTTTAACTTTAGGTAACGCTTTGAGAAGAGTTTTGCTTTCTTCTTTACAAGGCGGCGCAGTCACCGCTATCAAAATTAACGGTGTTTTGCATGAATTTTCGGTTATCCCGGGTGTCAGAGAAGATGTTACTGATATCGTTCTCAACGTTAAATGTTTGGCCGTTGCTGTTCACAGCGAAGGTTCTAAAACCATGACGTTGAAAGCTGAAGGACCTTGTCAGGTTACCGCAGCTATGATTGATGCCGGTCATGATGTTGAAATTAAAAATCCTGACTTGGTTATTTGCAATCTGGATGCCGGTGCAAAAATCAATATGGAATTAACAGTTAATACCGGTAAAGGTTATGTTCCGGCTAGCATGAATAAGTCTGCCGATGCTCCTATCGGTGTTATTGCTGTTGATGCAATTTATTCTCCGGTTAAAAAAGTATCTTACAAAGTTGAAAATACTCGTGTCGGTCAAGTTACTGACTATGATAAGTTGACAATGATTGTTGATACTAACGGTGTCGTTTCTCCTGAAGATGCTGTTGCCTTTGCAGCTCGCATTTTGCAAGACCAACTCAAACCGTTCATTAACTTTGATGAACCGGAAGCTGAAGTTGAAGCTGAAAAAGAAGAATTACCGTTCAATCGTAATCTCTTGAAGAAGGTTGAAGAACTTGAATTGTCAGTTCGTTCTGCTAACTGCTTGAAGAACGACAATATTATCTATATCGGTGATTTGGTTCAAAAAACTGAAGCTGAAATGTTGCGTACTCCGAACTTCGGTCGTAAGTCTTTGAATGAAATTAAGGAAGTTTTGGCTAAGATGGGTATTCATTTGGGTATGGATACTCCGGGTTGGCCGCCTGAAAACATTGAAGAACTTATCAAACGTTGTGATGAGCACTTCTAATTGAAAGTTTGAAAATTACAAAAGCCTTTGAGCATTAGCTTGAAGGCTTTTTTATTATTAGCCTTATAGAAAACACCGAGTTTAATCGGGGCTGAATGACGAGGTGTTGGAACAACACCGCTCCCCGCCTTTAGCGTGCTCAAACCGTTGGTTTGTAGCTGATTTAGAACCTCAAGTTTACTCGAGGATATCTATTATTACAGAAAATCTCTAGAGTAACCAAGACAGAAGTGCCATATCTTTGCGTTGCTCTCTGTGTTACCTGTCGTAAGCATGGTTTGCTCATTGGTTCTTTTGCGAAGTGTGTTTTTATGGTTTACAAATTGAAGTTTTTATAATACTTATGCATCATAATTATATTATTAACCCTTTAATTATTTAGTTTATGGAACAAGAAAAATTTGTAAAGTTATTTAAGTATGCCCAAAGACTAGGGCTTTCTCCTCAGGAAGTTTTTCGCTATTTTGAAACTAAAGTCAAAACTGATAACAAAGTGGCTTTTTCTCAAGTAGGACAAAACAATGATGATGAAACTCATCAAGAGAAATTGCCTTGCTCGGGAATGTTCTGTTATGAGGATAACACTTTTTCTTTTGACATCAGAGATGATAAAGTCGTCAAAGGTATAATTGTGTATGTAGAGGGAAAGCGTTTTTTAGCCGTTTGTTTGGAGGAAAAACGTTTGCCTTGGTCAACATCCGCTTTGAGGGTGAAACTCAATCAGAAAGAATTAGACGGAGCTATAGCTACGCAGAATATTTTAGCGGAAACCAAAGAGCGTCGTTTGAAAGCGGAAGCTGCAGAGTGGTGTTATGATTTTGCTCAAAATGGACTGAATGCTGGTGAGGCTTTTTTGCCGTCAACCTATGAATTGATTAAAATTTCAGACAATAAAGAACGGATTAATAAGGCCTTGAAAGAACTAGATTTGGTGAGCTTATCAGGTTTGTATTGGAGTTCGAATGAAGCAGATGAAACAAGTGCAGTTCTGGTACGTCTTGCGGATGCTCAAAAACAAGTATTTCTTAAGGCTCGTGTCGGTGGTTTTGTGCGTCCGGTTTTTTGGAGAGAGTTTTGATTTTTGGGAGGAAAAGTGAGTCAGTAAAATCTGACTCATTTTTTTGTTGCTTTTTTGTCTAAAATGAGATATACGAGAATAAATTTTTTATTATTTGTTAATTTAATTTTTATAATTATGTTTGGAAAAAAGACAAGTAAGGCTGGTGTTATGCCATTGCGTAATCAGTCGGTAGAAGAATGGCAGAAGTGGGCAGAAAAAGCTAATTGGAAAAAAGTCTACGAAGCTTTTCAGGATTTTGTGCCAAGAGGCTATGCTCCTTATAAAGACCACGATCAACAAGTGTTGGATGTCTTAAGAAAGCATTTGTTTACAATTAAATTTCCGATTTGTCGTGTTTCTGAAAATATTAATCATTTGGAAGTGCCAAACGGAATAGGTGTCGATAATCTTAAGGATTTGGTGAATGATACGGAAAGAGACTATCCCTATCTGATAGTTGAAAAATCCGGTCGATATCGTGGCATTGCACTTTCGCAAAATCTAATTTTTGCTGGAGTGTGTTGGATCCCGGCGATGCCTAAAGAAGTAATTAGGAAGGCTAAGGAGTTAAAGTTAGAGTTCCTGACAAGAGAAGATTCCAAACTAATGGAGCAGCATTTCAACGAGATTGATGAATTGCTGAAAGCAGTTGATGCTCCAACGGTTTCAGATCTTTTTAGTTGGATGGTTGCGCCCGTGGCGGCTCACGCCCCCTATGTGGTTTGGCAATTGTCGGCTAAAAACAGATATGGTACAATTGGTGATAATTGTCCAACACATCTGTTTGTAAAATTATGATTTGTGTAAAGAGAAGGTTGAAAGACCTTCTTTTTTTTGTTAAATTTTGCTTGCTTTTCAAAATATTGTATGATAAAAGACTCCTCGAATTAAGGTGTTTCCGTGCATGTGCGCAAGACGTATCCGTGGCGGAGACTTGTGTTTTATACGCTTTGCCTTGCAAAGCACAGAGAAAAGAAAGGAAGTTGTCATGAGACATGGAATGAAACAAAAAAAATTGAATATGACCAGAAGTCAAAGAAGAGCTTTGTTCTCTAACTTAACAAATGCTTTGTTGACCCATGAGCAAATCAATATTACTTTGCCGCGTGCTAAAGCTTTGAGAACTTTTGCTGACAACATGATTACCTATGCTAAAAAAGGTGATTTAAATTCTCGTCGTTTGGCTTTGGCTTTCTTGCGTGACGAAACTGTTGTTTCTAAGCTTTTCTCTACTTTGGCTGAACGCTATAAATCTCGTAACGGTGGTTATACCCGCGTTTTGAAAGCTGGTATTCGTTATGGCGATGCTGCTCCGATGGCTATCATTGAATTGGTTGATCGTGATGTAAACGCTAAAGGTGCTGCTGATAAAGCTCGCGTTGCTGCTGAAAAAGCTGCTATTGAAGCTGCTGAAAAAGCTGAAAGCGAAGCCAAATAGTTTTTGAGCTTGAAGTATTAAAAAAAGGAGCCAATTGGCTCCTTTTTTTGTGATTAAAGATAGTGAACACTTAAATCATTCTTTTGGATTTACTTAAAAATTAATAATCTTGTCTCCCGGTTGGGTGAGCATATTTGTCTCAGTTGCTGGAACGAGATAGAGCTCATTGTTTGGGGTTATAAGAAAACGCCCCAGAGATTTTTGCCCATTGGAAAACAAGGTCGGAAATGGATGTCCGATGTATTTTACCTCGTAATATTCCGGCAAGGCACTGTCAAGAAAACGAATTTGCGGAATGCGTGCATTCTTTATACTCTTATCACTAATTTCTACCCTGTCGCCATCTTCCAAAAACATTGATTCCGGTGTTGCAGGAAGAATTTTGAATTTTAGGTCTTCCATTAACACTAATGATTTTAATCCCATGATTCCTTGGTGGTTGGGCCACATTAAGGGAAATGTTGCGCGTTTGATTTTTCCTTTTAGTGATATTGCTTGTTTGGAGGTGGCATTGAACTCAAATTTTAGAGTTTTGTTTTTGAATTTGAGGATTTCATAGTTGTCGAGCTCCAATGTAATATTGTCGCCACTTCTGAGAAGCAAGGTATTCCAATTGGCTTTTACCGGAAAAATGTTTCCTTGTGTCATGATGACCACATATAAGCTGTTAAAGTTTGTATGTGGATTTTTTAACCACAAAGGGTGGGATACTCTGTCTATTGTTCCGTCGAATTCTGAAAGGTTAACGAGCGCGTTAATCTCTAAATTATTGACCTTTTTGAGCTCTCCCGCAGGGGTGACGGTTATTGTATCTCCCTTTTGGATAAGCATGCTTAGGGGAGAGGCCGGAAAACAGAAATAATTGTTTTCTGCTAAAACAGCAATGGAAATTTGAGGTGTTTTACCTCCTTGGAATTCTGGGTACGGGTGTCCTACATGAGTGACAGTGACCGTAAGGTTTTTTCGTTTCATAATATATAAAATTAAAAATAAAGTTATTGCAGTTTTTGTAACATAATATTTTGAGAGAATCAATAGACAAAATAGAGAAAATGTTTGACATGATACATAAAAGACTTTATTTTGTGAGTGATTAATTCTTATTGTGTAATTTAAATTTTTTGGAAGATGAAATTATTAGAAAATTTGAAGCAAGAAGTATGCTTTTGGAGGTGTCTATACAAGCGCCAAATCAGTACACAAATGTGTGCCGACCTGATTGAAAAACGTCAATTCTTTAAGCTTAGGCAAGTCTTTAGAGTGAGATGGTTACCCGATGACTTATGGAGAAAGTTACTCGATTGCGGGAATGCAAAAACAGTTAAGCGCTATTTGCTTTATTATGATTATGCTTCCCAAGTTAGAGATGTGTTAAAACTTTCTGAGAAAAAAGTCAAAAAGCTCAAGCTTGAAAAGTTGATTGATGAGAAGGTCAAGGGTTTGGGGTTAGAGAAGAAAGATTTTATTTTTTTGGTTGAACATACCTCTATCAAATTACAGACTTCAATGTTGTTTTTAAGAAAGTCTGTAATGCAGCTTAATTTGTCTTTAGAGGCGTCTTTTTATCCGCCGCAGATTCATTGTCCGACAGATGTCTGGTTGGATATGTTGGGAAATTTCAGAATGATGATTTGGGAGAAAAATGTTTTTCTCTTAGGTGTAAATGAAGTCATTTTGTTGCTTAATAAAATGGTTTTGGATGAAGATGAAGCTCAGGAGTTAATTAGCTGTGGCTCAACAGGTTTGATTGAGGCTTGGTTGGGTGCAAATCTCTTACGGGAAAAGGTTATTCAGCGCCTTGATACGCAAGGTTTTGCTTTTGATGCAAGACCTTATTTATCTGAAAGCAATAAGCAACTTCTGTTGCGAAAAGGATGGAATTTAAAAGATTATCATCTTGAGTAAAAAAGGCGGAACTTTGGTTCCGCCTTTTTCTTGACAAAATGGGCAATGTGACTTATTGATAAAAGCATATTTTTATTATTTTATTCACTTTTAAATTATTCTAAATATGGAAAAGAAATCTGCATTAAGCGTCTTTAATGACGCGATGAGTTTGGCAAAAAAGCTTAATTGCCGTTACTCTCAAAGAGAAGAATTGGAAGAAAAAGCTTTCATTTTTATGATTCACCACCTTCTCAAAGGAGAGAAATTTCCGGTAGATGATTGGTTTCCTTCATGGGCTTGTCATTTGTTTGAGGCGTTTTTGACTTATTATTCCAAACATGATTGTTGGGAAGGCTTTAAGAAAAACATTCTCAATTGTGCGGGTAAAATGTATGGTTTGTTTGTTGCTGCAGTTTATTGTCAGGAACAGGCAAATGAAGAACGTAAAAAGGCTTGTGTTCAGTCTTTGTTGCACAATACATCAATTAATGACAAATTCCTGAATATTTTGAGCGAATATGCTTATCAATATCCGGTTTTGTTGGATGTGTTAGAACAGCTTTTGAAAAAGCAAACAAATCTGAGAGATGCTTCAGTTAAAGAGCTGTGGGATATTTATCAAGAGTATCACGAAGATGAGTATTGGATAGCTTTGAAATCTATGGATGTTCTTTATTTGTGGCTGACTCGGTTGCAAAGGCCAGTCGATGTTTGTGCTGATTATGTTAATTTTCTGTACTTCTTTCGGCAACAACCGATGAAATTAACCTCTGAAGAACAACAATTTCATTTGCAAGGGGTGCAAAAAGTATTGCGAATATTGTCTCTGAAAAAGTCGTCGCCAGCAGTTTGTAAAGTAGTGTCGGAGGTTTTGGATACACCTTCTTTCAAAATTGGTGATAGACTTGCTTTGGTTGAGACGTATTTGGATGATTTTGTAGATGCCGCCAGAGAAAATGATTTGATAGCGGGGTTATCAAGTCGAATCGCTAACGAAGAAACTTGTGCTAAAATGTTGTCCTTGCTTGCTGAAGTACAACAAAAAGTCAGCGATAATCGAAGGTTAGTTCTGGATTTGTTAGAGCTGATTGCAGAGGCTTGGCGAGAGGAAACTTGCGAACGTTTGCATATCATTGACCGTGAATCATTGAAATTGGACAAGTGGGAACATATTGATGCTTATCTGAAACGAGGCGTCTTTTCACCACGCGAAGAAAAATGGCTTGAGCTTTGTTGTAAGACAGCAAGTTTTGCGGCCGGAGATATCAGCTATTTTCAGGCAATGCCTTTGTGGTTTGCATTAAAACTCAAAAAATTGATAGCAACTTATCCGGTACTTGAGAAATTCAATGATTATGCCGAGCAAATTTTTGATGAGCAAATGGAAGTGCTGGAGAGTTTCTTGGAAGAGGATTGCAACTATATTTCTTGGAAAAAATGGGAAAAAGTTTTGGATGGATTTTGGTGTGAGGCGACAGCTTCGGAAATTGCCAAATTGATTCATCTGTTGGCTGGATATGAATCTGTAGATTCTCCGATGAAAGTTTGGGCTAAAGGTAAAAATTTTGGCTTTACAAACTGGGGAGAAAAACAATCCTACACTTCTCAAGTGGTGGAAATGTTAAACGCTCTTAATGTGGACTAAAGTATGAAAAAAAACGGGATGATAATATGTCATCCCGTTTTTTTCTTATTTGTTTTTCAAATCTTCACCTTGAGCGGTGTAGTTCTTGATTTGAATGGTAGCTTTGTTTGCCATGGCGATACAGCCAGGTCCTGCAATACAACCGCCTGGGCAGCACATGACTTCAAGCATATTGTTTTCGCAGCCTTTGGTGGCGTAACGTTTTAAGAGTTTGATGTTTTCTGTGCTCAATCCATCAATCTTTTCAGGACGGATTTCTGTCTTGCCTTCTACCAAAGATGCAACGGCTCCGGCAACTCCTCCGGTTAATGGAAAGCCGCGACCTTGGGCGCAGGAGAGTTTGCTGAATTCAGCCATAGGTGCGGTGGCAACATCGATTCCGGCTCCAATGAACATAGCATTTAATTCTTCAAATGTCAGAACATAGTCAACATTGGGGTCGGTTTCGGCTTCAACTCTTTTGGCAAAGCATGGACCAACAAAAACAGCCGCACAATCAGGGTGTTCTTTCTTGATAAGTTCTGCCGTGTAGTACATCGGAGTTTTGGTTGAAGAGACAAAATCTTTAATCTCAGGAATATGAATTTGAGCTGCACGGAAATATGCCGGACAGCAAGAAGTGGTCATAAAGTTTTTACCTTCTTCCATGCGCTCAACGAATTCCGCGGCTTCTTTTTGGGTGGTGATGTCGGCACCAACCGCAACTTCTATGACATCGTCAAAACCAAGAGCTTTGAGAGCTCCAACCAAATTATTCACTGTTCCGCCAAATTGGCCGACAATTGCCGGAGCAACCATGGCAATGACTTTTTTATCTGTATCAAGCATGGTTTTGAGAACATCAACCATTTGAGAGCGTTCAACAATGGCTCCGAATGGGCAAGATTTTAGGCATTTACCGCAAGAAATACATTTTTCAGTGTCGATATGTTCTTTGCCTTCAGCGTCTTTAGAAATGGCTCCAACTGGGCAAGCATCTTCACAAGGAATAACATTCTTGATGATGGCTGAATATGGACAAACATCGTGGCAACGTCCGCATTTGATGCAAGCATCTTGGTCGATGAATGCTTTGCCATCAACAAAGCTGATGGCTTTTTTGGGGCAGTTTACTTGGCAGGGACGGGCAATGCACGAACGGCACAAGTCACTTACGATGTAGCGTTCTTTGCGGCAAGCCATGCAAGCGGAGTTGATGACGGAGATTTTACTTGGTTCTAATTTCTCTCGTTTTAATGCTCTTTGAGCATATTCAGAAAGAGATATATTTTTACCATCTTCATCTTCGGGACAAAAACCTAAAATAGCCATGCAGATTTGGCGAACAATGTTACGGTCATTGGTAATATCATGATGATAGCATTGTGAACCGTCTGGAAAAACTTCACTTGGAACAGAATCAATTTCAGCAAAACGATTGTTGAAAAAACTTTTGGCAACGCGAGCTAAAATGTCGTTGCGGATAGGAAAAAGGTTATTCTTAGGGGTTAACATATCTTGCGTCCTCTTGGTTAAAATCTATAAGAATTATAATTGTTGATGGTAAAATTGCAATTATTTTTTAGTCTTCTTAAAAGCAATTTAACACCTCTTTAACTTGATATGTGGCAAAATTAATACTGAATTAAAGGGGATAATAGAATGCTCGATATTCTTTTGCTTGGAATGGTTTTGGTTGAATTGGGAATTATCGTTTTATTAAAAAAGAAAAAACGATTGATTGAAGTACAATTGCATGACTTGAAAAATACTCTGACAATTCTTTATTCTTTAATCGTTTCAGAGCAGAAAAGTAAACATAATAATGATTTGGTCATTGGTGTTTTGCAGAGAGCGTGTCTGCAAGTTAAAGATATTCTTGTGTCGCAAAAAACTCAATGTTCACTCATTTGTATTAGAGATATGGTGTTATCTACAATTGATGAATGGCAAGCAATTATTACAGAAAATATAGAAGTGGAAGTCGAAGTGCCTGAAAAACAGATGCTGATTTGCGGTGATAAATCGGAACTGAAGCGGCTCTTAGATAACTTATTACAAAATGCTTGTCGAGCTATGCCTGAGGGTGGAAAAATTAATGTAACTCTCAAAGAAACAGAGGTGACGCCTCAGCAATTGTCACACTGTGTTATCAAGGGTAAAAAAGGCAAATGCGTGGCTCTACGGATTCAAGATAAAGGTGTAGGAATTGCTCCGAAGTTATTCAAAAAAATCTTTAGACCTTTTGTGAGCTCTTTTACTCAAGGGATTGGGCTAGGGTTGATTTCGGTTTGTAAAATCTTGAAAAAATATCAAGCCTCTTTAGCGGTTGAAAGTATTGAAGGGAAGGGAAGTTGTTTTTCAATATATTTTCCGCTGGTGGATTATTTTGAGAAAAAAGCCAAAATTTTAGTTGTTGATGATGATGCAATGCAACGTGCGTTGTTGGAAGAATTGATTAAACAAGATGACAGGGTTTGTTTTTTAGCGGAAACTCCTTATGCGGCACTTCATATTATGAAAGAAAATCCTGATATTGATTTGTTGATTACAGATATGATGATGCCTAATATGAATGGTGATGCTCTTTATCAAGAATTATTGTTGATTAATTCTCGTTTGAAAGCCATTATTTTAAGTGGAAAAACAAGTGTGAAACTTCCACCAAATGCATTGTTTTTAGAAAAACCATATAATATTGCCGAGTTGAAAGATTTAATATCTCAGTTGTTAGCAAAACAGTATGACTCTTGATAAAATATTATTCGGAGTTTATAACTGAAAATAGTTTGTGGGGTAAAAACAAAATGAGCAGGCAACAAAGTAGTAAAGCTGAAAGATATTTATTAGACGCCTTAGATCGAATTTCTAAAAATTCGTATGGCTATGCTGTACTCTATGTTAGTATTTCTAAGTTGAAACCTAAACACAGACATCCTGAATTTGTAAAAATTCTGGGTAAACTTTTTGACAGTGTGGTCGGTAATGCTCGTGGCTACTTCTACATCATGTCTAACGGCGATTTTGTGATTTTGGGTAAAAATATTACTCAAGATACCGTTGATGAAGCTGTTACAAAGTTGCGTCAAGGTTTGTCTGCAGATCCTGTTTTGCATGGACAGGATTGTAGTCAATTTGCAACGGTATTTGAATTCCCTGCAAATTTTGTGGCTTTCTACAAATATGTTGAGGAAATGTTTGAAAGCGATGTGCAAAATGAAGCTTTGCTTTTGCCTCAAAAACGTCCGATTGAAGCTAATGAAATTGATGGGGTTATTGCTGAATTAGATGAAATAGATATAGCGGAATTGGTTAAACGTCAGAGTGTTATTAAAATTAAAGGTGCGAACCAATTTGAAATCTTGTTTCAAGAGTTTTTTATTGCTGTTAAAGATTTGAGTTTGCAATTTGATAAAAACTTGGATTTGGTGGCAAATCATTGGTTGTTTTTATATATGACGCAAACATTGGATAAAAAAACTTTAGCCTCGTTTTTTTCTGCAGCATTGAAAAATTGGCCGAAGCAAATCAGCCTTAATCTTAATTTGTCTTCGGTGTTTTCTCGGGAGTTTATTGATTTTGCTAGAAATTTTTTGAAACCAGAGCAAAAGGTATTGGTTGAAGTCCAGTTGATGGATGTGTTTAATAATTTGCCATTGTATTTTGAAGCAAAAGAAATTCTCAATCAAGGCGGTCATAAAATTGTGTTGGATGAAGTGCAACCGGCTGCTCTGAAAATGCTTAATTTGAAAAATCTTAAACCAGATATGGTTAAGCTCTTTTGGGAACCTTTGCTCGAATTTGAACCCTTTAATCCGAAATATAAGGAAGTTATTGATACTCTCGGAAAAGAGAATTTTATTTTGGCAAAATGTGATTCTCAAGCAGCCTTAAAGTGGGGAATTTCTCATGGAATTACGGCTTTTCAAGGTCCGTTTATGGATAGTATTGAAACAGCGGTCATTCGTGGGAAATGTCCTGATGCGGCTAAGTGTTCAGCTCAACAATGTTTGAAGAGGAGAAAATCTTTGTCTGCTTTGATGAAGGCGGCTTGCTCTCAACCAGAGATTTTGGAAGATATGTTGTAGGAGGGGAAGCATGTTTTTGTTTGGTAGTAAAAGTGCACCTAAATTGCCGGAAAAGGTTAAAGCTCAACCCTCCGAGCCAACTAGTAATTTGAAACGTGATACTTTAATTTTAGATTATCTTTCTAAAATTGATGCTAATAGTCATCAGTTTCGGGCTTTATATGTGTATATAAGTAAATTAAAAAGTGCCAAGCTTAAATCACTGCAAAGGCAAAATCTGATAGAAACTTTTGAAAATGTTACGCAGAAAAATGGTGGCGAAATTTTTGGTCTACCTAATGAAGATATGGTTGTTTTCTTTAATAAAAAAGCAAGTGAAGAAATACAGGCTTGTCTTATAAAGGTTCGTTTTATTTTTCACGATGATCCTTTTTTGGCAAATGCTTTTGATTTAGAACAAGCCGGATTTGTGAAATTTTTTGATTTGGCAACAGAAAAAGGAGAGTTTAAATCTGTTATCAGAAATGTGATGGATAGTCTTTCTCAAAATCAAAATTTTTCGCCCTCCGCAGGAGGACGAGCAAATCCTCAAAATACTTCTCCGGCGATGAATGCCTCTCGTAAGTTAAGACGAGAATTGACGCCTAATATGTTGGCTAAAGTACAAAAGGCATTGCTAATGGCCGATTTTGCCAGCCTCATCCGTAGGCAGTCAGTTTGTGCCGTTATCGGAAAATCACCTCCGCAAATGATTTTTGATGAGGTGTTTGTGTCTATTGCCGATTTAAGAGATACATTACTTCCTGATGTGGATTTGACAGCAAATCCATGGTTGTTTTTACACCTTACTGAAACTTTGGATAAACGTGTTTTGGCAAGTGTCGGTCAACACGATGATGGTTCGCTAAACAGTAATTTTAGTTTGAATTTGAATGTATCAACCATTCTTTCAGATGACTTTTTGGCTTTTGATGATAATATCAATCCGTCTATGCGTTCCACTATTGTGTTGGAATTGCAACTGGTAGATATTTTAAATGATATCAAGGCTTTTATTTTGGCTAAAACTTTTGCGCAATATCGAGGGTATAAAATTTGTATTGATGGTATTACCGTTGATAAACTGAAATATATTGATCGTGAGCAATTAGATGGCGATTTGCTGAAAATTATTTGGCATCCGTCTTTTATGGATATGATAAAAGAAGATACTCATTTTACAGACTATGTGAACAGAGCAGAAAGAGCAAAGATGATTTTGTGTCGCGTGGATGATCCTAATGCGGTGGATATCGGAAATTCGCTTGGAATTAATCTTTATCAAGGGCGCTATATTCAGAGACTTTTAGCAGCACAACCGAAGAAAACAATTTTTAAGATTAAGTAGCAAAAAAAAGAGTTCCCCAAGGAACTCTTTTTTTTGTTCGGTAAATATATTAATCGCGAATTTCTGCTTCATAGGCGTGAGTGATTTCTTCCTCTTCTTCATTTTCTGTTCGGGAGAGTTCGCACACTAAAAGTTTATCCGCGTCTTGTAGGCTATCTAGCACATCATCGCTAATATCGCTTAACTCTATAATGTCGTTGTCGTTGCGATATAATAAGGCAGCTTTTTCTTCAAAATCTATTTCGATATGCGGATTTTCCGGTTCGCCTTCACGTTGATACAAAAGGAGCATGACTTCATCTTCATCGTTAATTAAAAAGTCAAAGGTTTCAAAGTCTTTATTATCCATTGCAGTTTCCTTTTAATTTTATTTCTTGCTCTTATATTACCTCAAAATAAGTGATTTACAAGACTTATGTTCTGAGGTGTGTTCAACTTGATATTCATTCTTGCATAATTTTGAGTTATGCCTTTTACTATGTGAAAGGAGTGAAAATGCAAAAGCTGATTAATCAAATTATAGAAGTTTTAAAATGGCCGGCGGCTTTATTTATGTTGGTGTCAATACCGGCGTTATTCCAGTCTTTGGCTTGGTTTAAGTTTATGCAACTCAAATATTTTGCAATGTTTGGCGGTTTCTTTGCGTATTTTGTCTCTAAAGGTATGTCGGATGCTTCGTTGAAGGCAAATATGCAAATTTTGGCTCATGAGTTGACGCACGCCTTTTTTGCTTTGCTGACTTTTCATAAGGTGAAAAGTATTAAATTGGCTGAAGACCAATCAGGTGGTGCAATGAGCTTTGAGGGTGAAGGTAATTGGTTAATCGTAGTTGCTCCTTATTTCTTTCCTTTGTTTGCTTTCTTTGCAATGTTATTTATTCCTTTTTTAGAGCCTTATGTGCCTGCGTTATTGATAAATGCCGTGATTGGGTATTTGGGGGCGTATCATTTGGATGCGGTTGCTTCGCAAATTAATGAAAAGCAAACCGATTTTGCCAAAGTTTCAGCCAAGTTTTGTTGGATGTTTTTGCCTGGAGCCAATTTATGGATTGTGGGCTGTTTGCTCGCTTTTAACAGCAAACAATGGGAAGGTGTTGCTCAGTACAAAAAATTGGTGTTCTGGCTGATGGATAAAAACTGGCAGTATTTGAACAATTGGCTCTTTTAGAAGCTCAAAGTGCAAGTATCGGCGTCAAGACAACCAAGAATTCCTAGTGGAACTATTCTTCTTTCCTCAAAGTGTCCCCAAGGGAAATGTTTGATAACGGGCATTTTTAAATCTTCACAGAAATAGTCAATGATTTGGTCAATTGTGTTATCTTCCTCATAGCGAATAATACATTCGTTAAATCCTCCGAAAACAATTCCTTTTAGGCGTTCAAAATTGGGTTGTTGGCGAATTTGGCGCAGCATGGAATCTATACGGTAAGTGCGTTCACCAATATCTTCGATGAGAAGAATTTTATCGGTTAAGTCAGGAAAATATGGTGTTCCGGTAAGGTTGCGAAGCATGCTCAAACAGCCTCCGACCAATATACCTTCGGCAATGCCCGAATGAACGGTTTCGCCTCCTTGGATGGAGTGATAATTGCCCGAAAATATGTCAGGTAAATCGATTGCGGCTTGAGGCCGGATTTTGCCATATCGAAAATCATATGCCAAAGAAAAACCATTATAGCCCGGATTATTGCTTAAGCTTTGCATGGCAATTTGCAAAGTAGAAGCATCGCTAATTCCAAAAATCGGTTTGGGATTGTGGCGTAATGTTTCATAGTCAATATATGGCAACATATATTGTGCGCCGGCGCCGCCCGTGGAGCAAAAAATGGCTTTGATTTCTTTATCTCGAATAAAGTTGTTTAAATCTTCAGCTCGGTTTTGCGGAGTGCCGCCCATGTGGCGAAATTTGTCATAGACGTGTGCTCCGATGACCACTTGTAAGCCTAAGCTCCTGAGATATTCAATAGCTAATTGTGCCGCATCTTTGGGGTTTATGCCGCGATTTTTTGCGAGTGATTTTTTTAGTTCCGGGTCAAGCGGTGTTTGAAAGTCTAGAAAGTTAGACGGTGTGATGATACCTATCTTGTCGCCGGGATTGAGCTTAAACATTATTTTAGTTCCTCTAAAATCGTTTTGCAAAAGTCAGGCAGAGAGTTGTCTCTTGCGCCCATGATAACAATGCGGTCATGAGGACGGGCATGGGAGAGAATAAATTGTTTAGCTTCATCACGGGTGGCGAAATAGTGGGCTTGTTTACCCTGATTTTGAGCGTGTTTTATTAAGTCAAGCGAAGATATGTCTCTTGTGACGGTGCCACCGGCAAAATAAATCTCAGGCATAAGCAGAATATCTTCATCGCTCATTTGGGTGCAAAATTCATCAATGATTTGTTTGCCCATCATGCGCATGGGAGAAAAGCCGTGTGGTTGGAACATAAAAATCAAGCGTCCCGGATAATTCTTAAGGGCAGAGACAGAAGCTTTGACTTTATCGGGATTGTGAGCAAAGTCATCAATTACCATGATGTCATTATGTGTGCCAATGACTTCAAGACGGCGATGGGTTCCTAAAAATTCTTCCAAGGCTTTGGCGGCTTGCAATTTATCAACGCCCAAAAATGAGCAAGCGGCAATGGCTGAGAGGGCATTGGCGACATTGAAGTTACCAATTAATTTTAGGGTAAAGGTTTGGTCGCAAAAACGATATTGCGTACCATGTGGAAGAGCTTTGATGTCAGAAGCATAAAAATCAGCACTCTTATCAGTGAGAGAAAATTTTACCGTACGAACATTGGCGCTTTTTATATCTGCACAGACCTGACAATCGGCATTGACAACAACGCCGCCACGAGCGCGATTTGCAAAGTCGGAAAAGAGTTTTTGCAATTCGGGAATCGTTTTATGGTCGATGGAAATATTGTTAATGACGGCGACAAAGGGATGGTATTTTTCAATCGAACCATCGCTTTCATCGGCCTCAATAACGCATGTTTCTCCAGGATTATAAATAATGTTGGGAATTCCCGGACGGTCAGCATAGTTGAGCATTAGACCACCATTAATAACGCAGGGATTTAAGCCTAATTTATCCAATATAAAGCCAATCATGGCGGTGACGGTGGTTTTGCCGCTGGTGCCGCCGACGGCTATGTTCTTGGGATAGTTATGAAAGATTTCGGCCAGCAAGTCAGAGCGCTTTTTGATGGGAATATTTTTTTCCAGAGCCGCTTTGACATCGGAAATAGAATCTTCAACAGCGGTGGAAACATATAAGGTTTCAACATCTGAGGTAATGGCGGAACCATCTTGCGGATAAATTTTGATGCCTAAGTTTTCAAGGGCTTTTTTGTTTTCTTGGTCTTTGCCTTGGTCAAAACTGCGATCACTACCTTGAACCTCATATCCAAGATGTAACAATACTTGAGCTAAAGCGCTCATACCGCTGCCTGAAATTCCGCAGAAACTTTTTTTAGTCATGTGTTTATCCTTATTGTTTTAGAGTACATCCAGAGCCTGTTGCTCTCTGGCTTTCATTATGGTTAGATTTTTGTATTCAATTGTAATGTAACTTTTGCCTTGTCCGTCAACGTTGACACTTAATGCCGCACCAACTTGGCCATTCTCAAAAGTGGCATATAAAAAGGCTTGTCCGTTTTGGAGCTCTTTTAAGAAATTCGGATTGCCAATGGCTTGTTCTTGTTGAATGGTTTCGGTTTTGCCGTTACCTAGAGGTTGGTCAACATTAATTACATTGGGGGTATAAAATTGTTGGGCATTACCGTATTTCTTTTCGAGCAATTTGTAATATTGATTGTAAAGCGAAAGTACTTTTTCGGCTGAAGGGGTATCATCTAAAAAGTTACCATAGGCAATTATTCTCCATAGCTCATTTTCTATGCCAAAAGTTAAGACAATTTCACGAAACAGGTTTATGTTCTTGGGTAAATGAGTGGCTGAAAAGTTATTGATGTAGTCTTTTTGTTCAATCGAATTTAATATGACGCCTTCATTTTTTACTTCATCGTAACTTGCTCCCCATGACAAGCCAAAAGGTGCGGGATTTTTTCCTTCTAGTGTTTTGGGAGCGGGAGATTTTGCATTTTGCCTGATTTTTCTTTGGTGGGAACGTAACAGTGGAGATTCAACCTTGATTTCTTGAGGTCTAGAATTGAGTAATTGACTGGCGGAATCTTTAGCGGATTCAGCGTTTTCTTCGGTTTTTATTTCGTCAGATATCAGCATCGTATCATAAAAATTTGTTGTGGCATTTTGGGCAGAGAGTTTATGAGCTCCAATACCAATAAGAACTGTTGCTAATCCAATTACGCAAAATTTATTGTTCATGATTTTATCCTTGTTGATTTTTAAGAAAAAAATTGAACGGTGTTCATTTTTGTTCTAGTATAATGTTAATTTACAAATTTTAGGTTAATATAAAATATAAGATGACATTTATAAAAGACAATATTCGCAAAACTCTTATCGCTAAAGGGCGAGAGTTGGTTAAACTTAAAGGTGCCGATTATTTAACCGCAAGAAAGCTGGCCGAGGCTTCGGAATATTCGGTCGGAACGATTTATAATCAATTCGGAACGATGGATAATTTTGTCTTAGAACAAAACAAGCAGACCTTAGACGAATTGTTGCGCTTTATGCTCAAAACCCCTAAAGGGGAAAGCTCATACCAAATGCTTAACCGCTATTTGGATGCGTTTGTGAATTTTGTCTCGGCTAACAGAAATTTGTGGTTTTTGCTTTATAATTTTCACCTTCATGCCGAATATGGAAAGCTGCCGAAACTCTATTTAAGAAAATTGGTGATGGTCACAAAAGTTTGGGAAGGTGCGTTTGACGATGTGTATAGAAATTTGAAAGTCAAAGAACGCCAGTTGGCAAGGCAGGTTTTGTGGCTGACTTTGTTTTCACTCAGCTCTTTTTTGACCACCAATGCTTTGGATAATTTCAGCCGCATTAATAAGAAGAGTTTGTGCAAACTGCTTTTGAATACGTATTTGGCGGGTTTGACCGTGTTGAGGGCCTAGAAAATGAACGTTTTGTGGCAAGTGCTTTATAATATTTATGCTTTTTTTAACAGTCCGGAATTTTTGCGGAGTTTTTTTGATAATCGGTTTTATCTGATTTTGTTGGTGATTATCTTAATGCGGGTGAAATATGCGACTTATTCCAGTATGTGGATGAGTGCTTTGGTGAATATTCCGGGGACCTTTTTGCATGAGCTGATGCACTACTTGGTCGGTTCAATCCTTAATGCCAGACCGGTGAATTTTACCATTTTTCCCAAAAGAAATTTAGAAGGGGCTTATGTAATGGGAAGCGTTGGTTTCAGCAATATTACGTTTTATAACGCCGTGCCTTCGGCGATGGCCCCGTTGCTCTTGTTGCCGATTGCTTTTTATATTAATCGCTATGCTTTGCCATTGATGACGCCGACGTTTTTGAACTATGTGTTATATGTTTTGTTGCAAACAATCATTATTGAAAATGCCATACCTTCGGGTGCAGATTTTAGAGTGGCGGGAATGTATTGGAGAGGATTGTTGCTCTATGCCGTGTTGGCAATAGCACTTTTATTGATGTTGTAAATATGAACAGTAACTATTTAACGTCGGAATATTGTGATCCCTTTGATGAAAAAATTCAAAATTTCTTTATGAAATTAGAACATTGTGGACGCTATCTTTATGCGTTAGACCATATAACAAATAGGGATAGCATTGCAGATATTGCTTGCGCAACCGGATATGGAGCGGATTTGTTGGCATCCAAGGCTTATAAAGTGATTGGTTGTGATATTAATGATAGTTATTTAGCAATTGCTAAGACTAAATATATTAAAAATAATCTTTCTTTTGTAAAAGTGGATTTGCAGGAAAACTTAGGATTTTTAGAAAATAATCTATCAACCATTGTAAGTTTTGAAACAATTGAACATTTGATAAATCCTTTTGAACAAATTCAAAAATTTTATGATGTTTTACCTGTAAATGGGCGACTTTTTTTATCTTTTCCAAATTCTTTATGTGAACAGATTGATGAAACCGGAAAAAGTATGGATCCTTTCCATTTGTCGGTTATAAATTATCAAGAAATGTTAGATTATTTGATAAAAACAGGATTTAAAATTAATAAAATATTGGGACAAAGTTTGATTAATAAAATTTTTGCACAAGTGTTGGATATGGAAAATGATTTTGGTATGTCTTTTGATGCAATGTATAACTACTCAAGAGGTAATATTATCAAACAAAGTCGGGTTCTTGCCTATCCCAATGAGGCTGATCTTGAAAAAAGTTATTCGTTCCTTTTTGATTTAACAAAAATTGTTCGTTAATGTTATAAAAAAAATAAGGAGCTTTGGACTCCTTATTTTTTGCTTAATTTTTCTCCAGTGAACGGACGATTTCTTCGGTGACTTTTTTGGCATCACCATAAAGCATGACCGTGTTGGGGGCGTAAAACAGCGGATTGTCAACGCCTGAATAGCCGGTAGCAAGTGAGCGTTTAACAAAAAATACGGTTTTGGCTTTTTCAACTTCCAGAATCGGCATACCATAAATCGGCGAATCGGGGTTGGTTTTGGCTTGCGGATTGGTAACATCGTTGGCTCCAATGACGTAAGCAACATCAGCGGTGGCAAATTCACGGTTGATGTCATCCATTTCAAAAACATCATCATAAGGCACATTTGCCTCAGCCAATAAGACGTTCATGTGTCCGGGCATACGTCCGGCAACGGGGTGAATGGCAAATTTTACCTCAACGTCGTATTTTTCTTTGAGGTCAACCGCCATTTCTTTTAAGATATGTTGGGCTTGGGCAACCGCCATACCATAGCCCGGAACAATAATGACTTTATTGGCGTTTTCCATAATGAAGGCGGCGTCTTCGGGGGTACCGCTGTGGGCTACTTTTTCTTCCTTATCTGCTTGAGCGGTTTTGTTTTTGGCAATACCAAATCCTCCGAGCATCACATTTTTAAGCGAGCGGTTCATGGCTTTGACCATAATGTAGGACAAAATCGCACCGCTGGCGCCGACGATTGAACCGATGATTATCAGCAAAACATTATTCAATGCAAAGCCAATACCAACAGCTGCCCAACCTGAATAAGCATTGAGAATCGAGATAACAACCGGCATATCGGCTCCGCCAATCGGCAATACCAACAATAATCCTAAGATGATGCTTAAGCCTGCTAAAATATAGAAAATATCAGGATTGCCATTGAGGATAAATAAGGTGGCCGAGGCAAGAACGCCTATGGCTAACAAAAGATTTAGAAATTGTTGGCCGGGGAAGGTGATGGCTTTGGCAGGCATAAGCCCTTGGAGTTTGGCAAAGGCAATGAGTGAGCCTGAAAAAGCAACCGCACCTATTAGCATACCAAGCGATGTTTCAAGGTAAGTTTGGGCACCGGAGATGATTTCGGCTGCGGCAATAAACACCGAAGAAAGTCCGCCTAAGCCGTTAAATGCGGCAATCATTTGCGGAAGAGAAGTCATCTTAACCTTGAGGGCTGAAATGGTGCCGATGATACCGCCTAGGACAATCATCAATAATACCCATTTATATTCGCTGACTAAAGGCGAATAAAGTGTGATGAGGATGGCTAAAGCCATACCGATGATGCCCAAGATGTTACCTCTGCGGGCAGTTTCGGGAGAAGCAAGGCCTCGAATAGATAAAATTAATAAGATGGAGGCCTGTAGATAAGAAAAGGATAGATAAGAAATGCTCATTATTTTTTCTCCGCTTTTTTCTTCTTAAACATGAGTAACATACGGTGCGAAACGGCAAATCCGCCAAAAATGTTGATCGCGGCTAAAAAGACGGCAATTAAGCCTAAAATTTTGGGTGTGTTCATTTCGGAAATACCGGCCGTGATGAGGGCGCCGACAATCACAATGCCGGAAATGGCATTGGAGACGCTCATCAATGGGGAGTGCAGGGCGGGCGTAACCCCCCAGACAACAAAGTAGCCGACAAAACAGGCAAGGGTAAAAATGGTGAGTAGAGTCCAAATATCCATGATTTTATGCTCCGATAAATGCTGGGTGGATAACTTTTTTGTCATGACAGAGGCAGGTGGAGTGTATCAGCTGGTCATTAAAGTCAGGTTTTAAGATTTTTTCTGCTTTGTCATAAAAAGTATCAATAAAATTAAAAATGTTTTTGGCAAATAAGGGGCTGGCCGAAGCCGGTAACTTGGCTGCCAAATTGGAGTTGCCGATAACGGTGACGTTGTTAATGATTTTGACGGCGTTATCTTGTGCACCTTCAACATTGCCGCCGTGAGAGGTTGCCATATCAACAATGACTGAACCTGCCGGCATATTTTTTAACATCTCTTTGGTGATTAGTAGGGGTGCCGGACGGCCGGGGATAAGCGCGGTGGTGATGGCAAAGTTGGTTTTGGTTAATTGTTCGGCAACGGCAAGGTGTTGTTTTTCTTGGTAGTCTTTAGAGGTTTCTTTGGCATAGCCGCCGGAGGTTTCAAAATTTTCATCGGTTTTGACTTCTACAAACTTGGCGCCCAAAGATTCAACTTGCTCTTTGACTTGCGGGCGGACATCAGAGGCATAGACAACCGCACCTAAGCGTTTGGCGGTGGCAATGGCTTGAAGTCCGGCAACACCCGCACCCAAAATTAGTGCCTTTGCCGGGGCAATGGTGCCGGCGGCGGTCATCATCATCGGGGCGGCTGAAGGAAGATAATTAAGCGCCTCAAGCACGGCTTTGTAGCCGGCTAAATTGCTTTGAGAGGAGAGAATATCCATACTCTGAGCTCGTGAAATTCGAGGCATTAA
Organism: uncultured Alphaproteobacteria bacterium; assembly: GCA_944391515.1. Taxonomy (GTDB): domain Bacteria; phylum Pseudomonadota; class Alphaproteobacteria; order RF32; family CAG-239; genus Scatocola. The sequence continues at coordinate 33,975 of CALXTW010000007.1, read as the reverse complement.
ATCCAGCGCAAAGCAGGTTAAGCCTTTGCTTGCAAAAGTAGGAATTTCGGCTTTGCGATCATAGGCTTGGAAGTTGGCGAAGATAAAACTCTTGGCTTCTATTGATGAGAGTTCTTTGAGGTCCGGTGCCCAGATTTTGAGGATGATTTGCGCTCCTTTGTAGGTCGAGGCAATATCGGGTGTGATTTTGGCGCCGGCGTCTTGATAGGCTTTATCGCTAAAGCCGGAAGCAAGACCAGCCTCGGATTGGACGTGGACATCAAAGCCAAGTTGAATATATTTTTTGATGATGTCGGGGGTGGCGGCAACGCGGGTTTCGCCCTCGCGAGTTTCTTTGGGAATAGCTATCAGCATGGTTATCCTCTATTGGTATTTTTAATCTTTTGTTTGTTTCAATAATATAGTAACTTTAGCTCGTTTTAACAACGGATTTTTTTGAGATATGAAAATACTTTTTGAACTCTTTGTGACGTTTTTTAAAATCGGTTTATTTACCTTTGGCGGCGGCTATGCCATGATTCCGCTATTGCAGGCCGAATTGGTGACAAAAAAACATTGGACCGATGACAAAGAATTGATGGATTATTACTGTATCGGCCAATCAACACCGGGAATTATCTCGGTGAATGTGGCAACTTTTATCGGTTATAAAATGAAACGAGTTATTGGGGCGATTGTGGCAACACTCGGCATTATTATGCCGTCGCTTATCATTATTATGGCATTGGCGCATATTTTGAGTTTGTATATGGCCAATGAATATGTGGCATCGGCTTTTGCCGGCGCGCGAATCGTCGTCGTGGCATTGATTGCCGAAGCGGTGTTTAAGCTCTGGAAAACCGCAATTATCGGTAAGTTTGCTTTGGGCGTTTTTTTGGTATCTTTAGGTTGTTTGCTTATCTTTAATCTTTCGCCGATTTTGTTGGTCGTAGCGGCAGGTGTGCTAGGTTTGGCGCTGTATTGGCGGAGCAGAAGAAAATGATTTATATTTTGTTGTTTTATGAGTTTTTCAAAATCGGTTTGTTTGCCATCGGCGGTGGTTTGGTAACCGTTCCGTTTTTGTTTGATTTGACGACGCGTTATGATTGGTTCACAACGCAAAATTTGGCCGATATGATTGCCGTGTCCGAATCTACTCCCGGACCGTTGGGAGTGAATATGGCGACTTATGTCGGCTATACCACAGCCGGATTTTGGGGCTCAATCGCGGCAACTTTGGGCTTGGTTTCGCCTTCGGTTATTATCATCGTAATCATTGCCAAGTTGCTTAGAAAATTTGGACAGGCACAGAGTGTGCAAAGTGTTTTGGGCGGTGTGCGCCCTGCGGTGTTGGCTTTGATTTTGTGTGCGGGAATCGCAATTGGAAAAATGGCGGTGACAAATTGGACTTGCGCGATAATCGGTCTTATTTTTATGGTAATGGTGCATTATGTAAAACTACATCCGATAGTCTATATTTGCCTCGGAGCGGTTGTTGGAATCGTGTTGAAACTCTAAAAAAAAGCTCCTTTGCAGGAGCTTTTTTTTGTTCATTACATATCCAAGGCTTTGCGGTAGGTGTCGAGCAAAATTTCTTGTTCGTCACGGTCGGCGGCATTCATCTTGCGCAATTTGATGATGGTGCGCATAATTTTTACATCGAATCCTGCTCCTTTGGCTTCGGCATAAATATCTCTGATATCTGAGGCAATGCCGGCTTTCTCTTCTTCAAGGCGTTCAATTCTTTCAATCAGTGAGCGCAGTCTGTCAACAGCAATTCCGCCAACTTCAGTCATTTTCTTTCTCCTTAAATTGTAGATTAAAATTTAGCGTATTGGTGCTGACTTTAGCAAAGACTATATATTTTGACAAGAAATAAATTTGTTTGACAACTTTGTGAAATAAATAGCTTGTTAATATATTTTTTGCTATATTAGTCGCAAATTTATGGTTTAACAATAAGGACACAAAATATGCCACAAAAAACTCGTACTAAAATTTTAGCTACTATCGGGCCGTCTTCCGCATCAAAAGAAAGAATCGAACAACTCATAGATGCCGGTGCCGATGCTTTCCGTTTTAATTTTAGTCATGGTACTCATGATGAACATAAAGAACGCTATAATATCGTTCGTAAACTGGCTAAAGAAAAAAATCTTCATATTACGATTGTGGCAGATATGCAGGGGCCAAAACTGCGTGTCGGCGAATTTAAGGATGGTAAAATCGAACTCAAAACCGGGCAAAAATTTATACTCGATTTGGACAAGGCCTTGGGCGATGAAACAAGAGTAAATCTGCCGCATAAGGAAATTTTTCAAGCACTTCGTCCGGGTGAAGATTTGCTGCTCAATGATGGTAATATTCGTCTGCATGTGGATGAATGCGATGCCAAACATGCCGTTACGACAGTTGTGGTCGGCGGACCGCTTTCAAGCCACAAAGGTGTTAATTTGCCTAATGTGAAATTGCCGATTTCAGCCATTACCGAGAAGGATAGAAAAGATATTGAGTTCGCTTTGAAACTCGGGGTCGATTGGATTAGTTTATCTTTCGTTCAACAAGCCGAAGATGTGCGTGAAGCTCGCAAAATTATCGGTGATAAGGCATGGATTATTTCAAAACTTGAAAAACCAAGCGCTATTGATGAATTAGATGAAATTATTCAACTCTCTGATGCCATTATGGTGGCTCGTGGTGATTTGGGTGTGGAATGCCCAATACAAACCGTTCCTGTTTTGCAAAAGAGAATCGTATCAGCTTGCAGAAAATATGGTCGTCCGGTGATTATTGCAACGCAGATGTTGGAATCGATGATTAAAGCCCCGACTCCGACACGTGCCGAAGTTTCGGATGTGGCGACTGCAGTTTATGATGGGGCTGATACGGTTATGTTGTCGGCCGAAACAGCTGCCGGCGATTATCCGGTTGAGGCGGTTTCAATGATGAAAAACATCATCTCTCAAGTGGAAAATGATCCGTTGTTCTATTCTTTGATGCAATCTTCTCGCAAAGCTCCTTGTTGCGTGGGTGAAGCAGATTCAATTACATATGCCGCAAGCGATATTGCAGCATCTTTGAAAGATGTGGCTGCCATTGTGACTTATACCTCGTCTGGTTTGACAACTTTCTTGACCGCAAGAGAAAGACCAAATTTACCGATTTTGGCAATTACTCCGGATTTGGAGGTTGCTCGCAGAATGGGTATCGTTTGGGGTGCAAAAAGTTTTGTGAATAAAGACAGCTTTAAGAGCTTTGATAAAATTGAAGATATTGCCGTTAAAATTGCAGTAGAAAACGGTTTTGCAAAGCCCGGACAACATATCATTATTACAGCCGGTTTTCCCTTGGGCAAAAAGGGACGTACCAATATGTTGCATACTGTCTATATTCCCGAAAAATAGTATAAATGCAAAAATTAAAGCCTCTCAAAAGAGAGGCTTTTTTTTTGTGAAAAGAAATTTGCTTACATGAAATAACAAAAAACCCGCTTGAAGACTGCGGGTTTTTTAATAACTATTTATCAAATATGTCAAATTAACCTTGGCGAGCTTTGAGCTTCGGGTTCTTTTTGTTGATGACATATACGCGACCTTTGCGGCGAACGATTTTGCAATCCTTATCGCGTACTTTCTTTGATTTTAAAGAACTGTAAACTTTCATTTTTCTTTCCTTATGCGATATGTTTGCCCGCAACATATTCTAAAACTTAAACTTTGTCAACTCTAATTTTAGAAACTTGGTAAAAAAGTGAGTCTTTATTTGCTTTTTGATGAATCTTTTCTATAATCAAAATGATATTTTAAGGTGAAAGATGAAGAGATTTATTTTTAGTATTGCTTGTTGGTTAGGATGTGCGTCTGGGGCTTTGGCTCAAGCTCAAGTGCCTTATCTGGAAGAAGTTCGCGCTTTGGGGCTTATCTCGGGGCAGGGGTTGGCTTGCGGTGCCTCAAAATTTGATACCTTTGAGATGTTGGCGCGGGCGATTTTAATCACTAAGGCATCATCGGATAGACAACAAGCCGAAGGAATGAATGTTTATAATACCGCTAAGGCTGATGCTTATATTTCTAAGCAAATGGATGGTTTTTATGAGTGCGATAGAATCAATCGTCGCTTTGACGGACAGGCGATTTTTCAGGCGACTCTTTATGCTGATGGAACAATTAAAATGCCTGATGGTCAAATCTTTACCCCCAGAAATCCGTATGATGCGACTTTAGTATATAATAAGGGTGAGAATGGGCGTGATGTGGCGCAAAAAATTTATCAGCGACAAGCCAATAAAAAAATTCCTCTTCAGGCTGTTCAGTTTAGAACAGATAATGCGCCGGTGGCTAATCCTGGGTATGTTTCAGGACAATCTGCTCCGGCAATCATTGAACCAGCCGGTTTTGCCGGTGTAGAGTTGCAAGAAGTTGGGACTTATACTGCAGAAAGCGATGTGTCTTCTAGCACTTCATCCTATAGAGGTGAAAGTTCTATCGGGCATATTACGCACTCTTATTAAAAAGATTGCAACTTCTACTTTTTTGTTTATACTCGCACTTAACTTAAATTATGAAATAATGGAGCATATCAAATGGCCGCATATCAATATGTTTTTGTCATGCAGAATTTAACCAAAGTTTTTCCCGGCGGAAAAGAACTGTTTAAGGGGATTACGCTTTCTTTCTTACCCGGTGCAAAAATAGGTGTCTTGGGTGTGAATGGTGCCGGTAAATCTACTTTGTTAAAAATTATGGCAGGTAAAGATAAAGAGTTTAATGGTGAAGCTTGGGCGGCTGAAGGCGTTAAAGTCGGTTATTTGGAGCAAGAACCACAACTCGATCCTAAAAAAACGGTGATGGAAAATATTATGGATGGGCTTGGCGAAACGCGTGATTTGCTCAAGCGCTTTGAAGAAGTGTCTGCTAAATTTGCCGAACCGATGAGTGATGAGGAAATGAACAACCTCATTAATGAACAAGCCGAACTTCAAGAAAAAATTGATGCTTGTAATGGTTGGGATTTTGAAAGAACTATTGAAATTGCGATGGATGCTTTGCGTTGTCCGCCGGCTGATGCTGATGTGACCAAACTCTCAGGTGGTGAGAAAAGACGTGTGGCTCTGTGTCGCTTGCTTTTGCAAAAACCCGATATGTTGCTTTTGGACGAGCCGACCAACCATTTGGATGCCGAATCGGTAGCTTGGTTGGAACAACATTTGAAAGAATATCCGGGAACCGTGGTTATGGTTACGCACGACCGCTATTTCTTGGATAATGTTACCGGTTGGATTTTGGAATTAGACCGTGGACAAGGTATTCCTTATGAAGGAAATTATAGTTCTTGGTTGGAACAAAAACAAAAACGTTTGGAACAAGAATCTCGTGAGGAAACCAGTCGCCAGAGAACTTTAGCTAATGAGTTGGAGTGGATTCGCAAAAATCCTAAAGCTAGACAAGCTAAATCTAAGGCGCGTATTAATGCTTATGAAGAGTTGTTGGCTGAATCCGGAAAAGAAAAAATTACTCAGGCTCATATCTCCATTCCAATGACGGATAGATTGGGTGATTTGGTGATTGAAGCCAATGGTATTTCTAAAGGATATGGCGACAGATTACTGATTGATAATCTATCTTTCAAGATTCCGAAGGGGGCAATTGTCGGTATTATCGGACCGAACGGTGCCGGTAAAACGACCCTGTTTCGCATGATTACGGGGCAAGAAAAACCAGATAGCGGTGAAATCAGAATTGGTGAAACCGTAGATTTGGGGTATGTTGACCAATCTCGTGAAGAGTTGAATCCAAACAAAACCGTTTGGGAGGAAATTTCCGATGGTTTGGATATTATAGAACTTGGTAAAAGACAAATGCCATCACGGGCTTATGTCGGTCAATTCAATTTTAAGGGCGGAGACCAACAAAAGAAAGTCGGACAACTCTCAGGTGGTGAGCGCAACCGTGTGCACTTGGCAAAAATGTTGCGCAAAGGTGCAAATGTGATTTTGCTTGACGAGCCGACTAATGATTTGGACGTGGATACCTTACGTTCATTGGAAGAGGGTATTATGGAATATCCAGGGTGTGTTTTGGTTACCTCTCACGACCGTTGGTTCTTGGATCGTTTGGCAACACATATTTTGGCATACGAAGGAGACAGTCAGGTCGTTTGGTTTGAGGGTAACTTTGAAGAATATGAGAAAGACAAACGTCGCCGCCTTGGCGATGAGGCTTGCAATCCGCACCGTGTTCGATATAAAAAATTGGTCTAAGTAGAAAACACAAGCCTCTCGAAAGAGAGGCTTGTGTTTTAATATCTTTAGCCAAAATAAAATCTTTATTTTAAAATTATTTGACATTAAGTGAATGTTATGCTAAATTATAACATGATAAGGTTCAGTTATAATGAGGTATATTATGAGAAAGCAGCTTGTGATAGGATTATCCGTACTTGCACTAACCGGATTGGGCGGTGTGAGTAAAAATAGTGTTCATGAACAGTCACAATCGGTAACCTCTAAATACATACACTTCGTAAGAACTTGTCAAAACCAAACCTTTGAACCTTTATCTGGGGCAAGCCTATATCTAGGCTTGCCTAATCGTAATTCTTTTCAGACCGCAAGTGTTTCTTTTATTACTGGTGGAAAAAATTTAGATTTCGGAAATATAGATTTTGGCGACCCAACGATTGAGCAATGCCAAAAAGACGGTTACAGCCTGACCAATTGCGGTTCAGGCTTGTTTCCCGGCTTAAAATGTCCATATAATTCAGCTTATTTTGATAAATGTTGCGATAGTCGTTATAAATACGATAAGAGTGCTTGCTCATATCCTAATACCGTCAGCGGAGATAGCTGCGGCGGTAAATTTATGTGTTATTGCGACAGAAGTTTATATCCTGTCACGGGGTGTAGCTCTCCACAAATTCCGGAAGGAACGGGCTGCACCGAAGAGGGCGTAACTTATTACAGCAAATGTGTTTGCCCGAGTAACTATAATCAAACCTGTGATGGGCAAAATCAACAAGGAGTGGGGACGGGTTGTACGCAAAACGGCGTAACCTATTATACCTCATGCCAATGCAAAAGTGGCTATAATATGACTTGTTCGGACTTAGGGCCGGTTACACCGAGTGACTGTTGCCTGATGAACGGGATTAAATATTACAATAACTGCAAAACTTGTGAAAATAAATGTACGCTTTCGAGCTGTCCGACTGGTTCTGTGTGCGATTTAGAAGAATGTTCTCAAAAATATTGCGCTACAGAGGTTCCTCTTCCTGTTTTGTATGAGAGAGGAAGAATTTCTTATCATCCAAATCTAGGTGCTACTAATGGTGGGGTTGTTGCAATTGTTTATGATGATGAGAATAGTTTAGCGATAGGGTTAACTCAACCATATATAAATGATGCTATGGGGGCGGCAAGTACGAAAATGAGTTTATTGAAACAGCCTTGTGATGTGCCTAATTTGGAAAATTGCACTAAAGATAATTTAGAAATGTGCGGAATTGATGGACGAAGTAATACAAATGCTTTGTTAGATACAAGTATCCACTGTGGAACAACATCTGTGGCCGCAGATGCAGTTAATCGGTATTATGCTTATCATCACTCTTATGGAGGTGGTTGTTATAATGAAGTTTGTTCTAGTGGAAAATGGTTTTTGCCTAGTACTAGGGATTTGTTAAAGATTTATTCTTTAAAAGAACAAATTCTGGCAACTGCTTCAGGTTTGGCTCGTTATGTTTCTGTAGGTCTTTCAGGTATCGTTTGGTCCTCCACAGAATATGATAATAATGATGCTTTTGCTTTAAATATGTCAACAGGGGACATATTAACGAATTCTAAAACAAGTGAGTTTGGTGTTCTAACTATTATTAAAGTTAAAAAATTACCAATTTTGTATGGAGATGGTTCTACTTCTAAAACAATAATTCCAGGTAAAACAGCAATAGGTGTTGTTTTTGATGAAGAAAACCATTTGGCTCTCGCACTAGATGATGTAACCTATTCTTTGGGAAATCAATTTAAATGGCTTAATAAGCAGTGTGATATGCCTAATATGGATAATTGTTCGTCTGCTAATTATGAGACTTGCGGTGAGAATGGAAGAGCAAATACAAATGCGTTGTTAGGAGCAAACGCGCAATGTGAAGCCTCATCTGAGGTGGCTCAATATGTAAATAATTTTGAACCGGAAGGTTGTGAGGCTGATTTTTGCAAAAAAGGAAAATGGTTTGTACCAAGTGCAAAAGAAGCTGTACTAATAGCAGATTTGCATCATTTTATAAATAGCCAATTAGAGGTGTTAAAGAAAGAAGATTTGAGAGGTCTTCGTTGGACATCTACGGAATATAGCGATTCTAGTGTCTGGAGTTTTAAAGTTGAAGATATCAGCTATCCTCTTCTGACTGTAAATAAAACAAATAAAGGAAAAGTACGACCAGTCGTAATTTATTAATATTTGGGTAAAACATTATAAGATATCCTCAATGACGTGAGGATATCTTATAAATTTACTTTTTCTTTTGAACATCAATTTCAGCCTGAAGATGCTGATTGATAATTTCAAAGGCGCGGTTGCCTTTATTGATACCAAGCCAGATGGTATAAATACCGCGGCGTTTGATACATCCTCCCAGCTCTTTTTTGAGGGCTAAACAAATTTTTCGGCGGCCCAGATAGGCGGCTTCATTATTGTTTCCGCTTTGGAGTAGTAATCTGAGTGATACGCTTTCGGCCAAGTCAATGGCGGTTTGTTCAATCTCGTCTTTTGGGACGGAGAGTTTCAAAGTGTTGTTTTGCTGAGTAAACTCTTTTGCAATAGCAGAAATTATCTGCTTTTCTCGTTTGATATCCATAATCTCAATAATTAAAAGTTATGGCTGAGATATAGAGTACTTGGACAAAAATGTCAAATATTATTTGGCTTAGCGATACCAATCTTTTTGAGCTTGGTTGGTTCCCATCAGGTTTTTGATGTTTTCGATTTGTTGCGAATATTTGCAAAGCAAGGTTGTGGTGTGATGAATGCCTTCTTTGTCTTGGTGTTGAATTTGCAGGTGGTGCAGTTTTTTTAGGGTATCAATTTTGAGATAACATTTGCGCGAAACCGAGGTTTTAAAATCGTTGGCAACGTGTACGGCTTCAAGTGCGGCTTGTTGGCGTTGCTCATAATCTAGTTGCGGATTATCTAAACGCTTTTGCAGTGTTTGAAAATATTTTTGGGCACTCTTGCCGAGCATATCTTTTAAGTGTGGAATGGTGTGAGACTTTTTATCGGTTTTTTGATAGGCCTTTTTTATGGTGTGGTATTTGTCTGATGATGGAACATCAAGGTCAATAACTTGATTGGCACAACTATAGATGAGGTCATCTTGTGTTTTATCAGGAGCCAAAGAGATAATGTTTTGTAAAGTCTCTAATCGCTCTTGAGGGGCGACATCTGACATATATGAATGGCAATTGTTTATCCAATAAAAAGTTGTGAGCTTTTCGGTGCGTGTTAAAAGTGGGAGAATCTTTTTGAGCTCTTGGGCTGTCACCGCAGCACGGTGCTCTTCGGGGTTTTCTTGATTGAAGGTTTTGGCAACAGCAACAAAAGCTTGCTCAACATCCAGCATTTGATGGAGGATTTTGTCTTTGGTCATTTTGCGGAGGGTGTCTCTTGAAATTTGCATCGGTTCTTTAATTTCCAAACCTGATGCTTGGCATATCAAATACCGTGAGTCCTTAAACTTTCCTTTGAGGCAAAGTTGTTTTACTTGTGAGAAAATTTGTTGCTTTGAAGGGCTCTTGTTTGCCATAGTCATTCTTCAATAAAGTTATTTATTGCTTGAAGTATAGCAGAAAAATGCGAAATGTAAATATATTTTCGCAAAATGGACAAAACAGAGCGATGAGGTTTAGAGTGATTTTTCCATACGGGCGAAAGTTATGCCGTTTTCTTCAAAAATGTCGCCGGCTTGTTGGTAGCCCATTTTTTCATAAAAGTGAACGACAGAAAGCATGGCATGCATGATAATTTTGCTGTAACCTGCTTCTTTGGCTCGTTTTTCGGCGTATTTTACCAATTCGCGACCGATGCCTTCGCCTTGATATTTGGTATCAACAGCGACTTGCATTAAGCGAATTTCTTCATCATTGACAGGGGCTAGGATTAACCCGCCGATGAGCTTGTCATCTAAGTTTTCAATACAGCCAATGTGAAGATAATTGGCCTCTTTGGCTCGGTAGTGATCTAAAAATTTGAGGCCTAACGGTTCAAGCAATATCTTGTAGCGGAGTTCAACCAACTCGTCATAACGTGAAGATCCAAAGTCTATGTCTATCATCTTTCTCATGGCAACCTCCCGCTGTTTATCTGTTTTTAGTATATGCATTTTTTATGATTTAATCAATATTATATTGCGTAATATTAAATTATCCTCTATCTATGTAGTAATTGTAATGTTTTTTGACGGATTAAGAAGAATAATGACAACAAATTTGGATTTAATCAGAAATTTTGCAATCATCGCTCATATTGACCACGGAAAGTCAACTCTGGCCGACAGAATTATTGAATTTTGCGGCGGCTTGCAAAAAAGAGAAATGCAAGAACAAGTTCTCGACTCGATGGATATTGAGCGCGAACGCGGTATTACCATTAAAGCGCAAACCGTGCGTCTGAACTATAAGGCTCATGACGGGAACACTTATCAACTCAATTTGATTGATACTCCGGGACACGTTGACTTTTCTTATGAGGTGTCTCGCTCGCTTTCGTCTTGCGAAGGTTCTGTTTTGGTGGTGGATGCGACCCAAGGCGTTGAGGCGCAAACTTTGGCTAACGTCTATATGGCGATTGATAATAATCATGAGATTTTACCGGTCTTAAATAAAGTTGATTTGCCTTCAGCCGATCCGGAAAAAGTTAAACAACAAATTGAAGATGTGATTGGTTTGGATACGTCTCATGCGGTGGAGGCATCGGGCAAAACCGGTCTTGGTGTGGAAGATGTTTTGGAAGGAATTGTAAATTATCTGCCAGCTCCGCAAGGTGATGAAACTCAACCTCTTAAGGCGTTGTTGATTGATAGTTGGTATGACTCTTATTTGGGCGTTATCATTTTGGTGCGGATTAAAGATGGCGTTATTCGCAAAAAACAACAAATCCGAATGATGTCTAATAATGCGGTTTATTCGATTGATAAAGTTGGTATCTTTACCCCTAAAATGCAAGATGTTGATGCACTTTACCCTGGTGAAGTCGGTTTTATTACCGCAAGTATTAAAAGTGTGAGCGATTGCCATATCGGTGATACTATTACTGATAATAAACTGCCTTGTGCGGAACCGTTGAAAGGTTTTAAGCCTTCAATTCCTGTCGTGTTCTGCTCTATCTTTCCGGTGGACAGCAGCCAATATGATAACTTAAAAGATGCTTTGGCAAAGCTCAAACTCAATGATGCCAGTATTGATTACCAAAATGAAAATTCCGCTGCACTGGGACTTGGTTTTCGTTGCGGGTTCTTAGGGCTTTTGCATATGGAAATTATTCAGGAGCGTTTGGGTCGAGAGTTTGATTTGGATTTGATTACAACCGCGCCTTCAGTTGCTTATAAAATCAACTTGAGCAATGGTAATCAAATTACGCTGCATAATCCTGCTGATATGCCTGACCCATCGACCATTGCCAGTATTGAAGAACCTTGGGTGAAAGCAACTATTATGGTGCCGGATGAATATTTGGGCTCGGTTTTAAAACTTTGCACCGAACGAAGAGGTGAGCAAGAAGACTTAACTTATGTTGGTAATCGGGCAATGGTGGTTTATAAAATTCCTTTGAATGAAATTGTGTTTGATTTTTATGACCGCTTAAAATCTATTACCAGCGGATATGCTAGCTTTGACTATGAGATTATCGGTTATCAGGCATCTGATTTGGTGAAGGTTCAAATCTTGATTAATGAAGAGGCGGTTGATGCCTTAGCTTTTCTTTGCCACAGAAGCGAAGCCGAATCTCGCGGGCGACAAATTTGCGAGCGTCTTAAAGACCTTATTCCGAGACATTTGTTCAAGATTCCGATTCAAGCGGCAATCGGTGGACGAGTTGTGGCCAGAGAGACAATTTCTGCCTTGCGCAAAGACGTGACGGCAAAATGTTATGGTGGTGACGTAACCCGTAAACGTAAACTCTTGGATAAGCAGAAAAAAGGTAAACAACGCATGCGTCAGTTCGGAAAGGTTGAAGTGCCGCAATCGGCGTTTATTGAGGCCTTGCGTATCGGCGACCAATAAAGTTTTGGTTATGAGAGAGAGCTCCCAGTCTTTGGACGTGGGGGCTTTTTTTATTGCAAATTTATAGTGTGATTATCTGCTTTTGCCTAAAGCGTGAGGAGACGAGGGGGAGAGGATATTTTTTATATCTTTGAGAATAGTTTCTCTTTTATAGGTTATGGTATGGATGCCTAGCATTGCGGCGGCAGAGGTGTTTTTGGCTTTATCGTCAACAAAAATCAATTCATTAAATTCGCAATCTAGTTTGTTTTTTACGGTTTGGTAGATTTTGGAGTCAGGTTTTAGAAGCCCTAGTTCAAAAGAGCAAAAACGGTGTTGGGGTTTGATGATTTGATTGATTTTTTCATCTTCGCCCAAAACGGGGAGGGCGTTTGATAAAATGCAGTTTTCAATTCCTTGAAAGGAGAGAAAATTTTGCGCTTTTCTGGTTTCTGAAAAATATTCAATAATGCCTTGGTGAAAGGCTTTATTGATTTCGGGGCAATATTTTTTATCATACAAAATGCCATAAAAGTCGCAAAGCTGTTGGCATAGTTGCTCGAAAGGCACGAGGCCTTTCATATAGTCATTGTAATTAAATTTTCCTTTATTAGCCTCAAAAAGGGTTTGGTCTTGGGTGTGAGTTTTGCACCATTGGTGAAGGGGCTCAAGGCTGTATTGGTAAATGACATTGCCAACGTCCCAGATACAATATTTGATTTTGTTCATCTTCGCTCCTTTTTTTCAGGCTAACAAAGAAACACCTGATTGGCAATAAAAAACCTTCCCGATGAGGGGAAGGTTTTTTGTTTTTTGGGAAAGAGATTATTTTTGTTTCCTTTTTTCCATGCCTCTCGTATATCCGGCATAGAATACAAGGAAGCACATTACCGCCAGCAATATAAGGCTGGCAATAACCTCCGTGTTTCCGACAATACAGTCCCAATGATAGGCAATGAGACCAATTATTCCGCCTATCACTGTACACAAAAGAAACGTTATTCTTTGTTTTAGCTTCTTTTGTGCCTTGCCAGTTATATAACCGGTAAAGAACACGAGTAAGCACATTGTTCCCAGCACGGTGTAGCTGGCAATGGTTTCTTTGTTCTGATTGATGGTGTTGATAATGCAATCCCATTGATAGACAATGAGAGCAATTGCACCTATCACCATTGCGCAGAGTAAGAAGATTTTCAGAAACTTTTTTCTTTTTTGTTTTCTGATTTCATACTCTTCCCACATATCGCAGTACTGTTTTAAAGTCTCGTAGGGGTACTCTGCCCCGTCCTGAAGTGTGTGTAGCATAACTTTTTATTTTTTGGGGTTAATAATAATTTTAATATTTATAAATTTTATGTTGGGGATAGTAGCACATTTTCAGGGATGTGTCTATACAAAATTTGCGAAAAATGTATTAAGAGGCAATAAAAAACCTTCCCGTTGTGGGGAAGGTTTTTTGTTTTGTTTAAGGCAGGAGCGGCGACCATGCTGGGTCGGAGCCTTCGCCAGGGGTCACAATCATTCGCTCGTTGTAACCGGTGAGGTCGATTGAATATAATCTGACCGGAGAAGCAGTGCTGTTATCCTGACGGAAGTACATTAAGACACGACCGTTCGGTGACCAGGTCGGACCTTCAACCAAGAAGCCACTGGCCAGCAAGCGTTCGCCGGTGCCGTCCGGATACATAACGCCGATGTAGAATTGTCCGCCTGCCATTTTGGTAAAGGCAATGTAGTCGCCACGCGGAGACCAAACCGGTGTTGCATAGCGGCCGGAGCCAAAGCTGATACGGTGGACATCACTGCCGTCGGCATTCATGATATAAAGTTGTTGATTACCGCCACGGTCAGAGTTGAAGACGATTTGTGAGCCGTCCGGAGAATAACTCGGAGAGGTGTTAATCGCACCGCCGGAGGTTAATTGTTTGCTGGTACGGGTTGCCAAATCCATTTCATAAATATCACTCTTACCGCGAGAAGCATAGCTCAAGATAACCTTTTTGCTATCGGGTGAAAAGCGCGGTGCAAAGGTCATGCCGGGGAAGTTGCCAAGCAGCTCTTGACGGCCGGTTTCAATGTCCAAAATATAAACCCGCGGAGTGTCGCCGGCATAGGACATATAGGCTACCTTTTGCAAGTTGGGTGAGAAACGAGGGGTCAAAACCATGGAAGCACCAGAGGTCAAGAATTTATGGCTTTCTCCGTCTTGGTCCATAATGGCTAGACGTTTGGTGCGTTTGGTTTTGGGGCCTGTTTCCGAAACATAAACAATGCGGGTGTCAAAGTAGCCTTGTTCACCGGTGAGGCGTTCATAAATCGCATCGGCTATGACGTGGGCAACTCTTCTCCAGTTGTCTTTGGTGGTGGTGAAGGATTGTCCTTTCATTTGGTTTTGGGCATAAATATCCCACAAGCGAAACTCAATGCGCAGATGATTGCTGTCAACTTCCGTGATGGCACTTTGTACAAGAGCGTGGGCGTTAATGGCTTTCCAATCCACAAAGTTGGGCTGTTCATTAATCGAGGTCAGCTCTTGGATGTAGCTGTTTTCAGGGATAATTCTGAACAAGCCGGAACGCTCCAAGTCGGCAATGACGACGTCTCTTATCTTATTGCCGGTTTGACCTAAGAAAAATCCTTCATGAATCATTTCAGGGAAGGCAATCGGTAATGGGTCGCGCATGGCGCCGTTGACATCAATTTGCAGTTCAGCTCGTGCCGGAAGAGCTATGAGGCTTAATATAAAAGCAAATAAGTATTTTATTTTCATTTTTATCACCGTCTTATAAGGGGAAATATTTTGCTTTTCATAATAGTATAAGAGAGTTAATAATCTCTTATCGGGGAGTTAAGTTTTTTGTAATAATTGATTGTATAAACTTACTTAATCGGAACTAAGGGAGATGAGATAAGTGGATTTAAGAGAATTTAAGGAAAAATTGCCCAAATATAAGGCACTAATTGGCTTTGACTATGGCTCAAAAAGATTAGGCGTGGCGGTGTCTGATTTATTGTTGATGAGTGCGACGCCCTATAAGATTATCCAACGCCGAAATATTGAGGCCGATTTAGCTGAGATTAAGAAAATAATTCAAGAAAAGGAAGTTGGCGGAATCGTCTATGGTTTGCCGTTACAGATGAATGGTGAAGAAGGGCAAACCGCGCAAGAGGTCAGAAAATTTGCGCAACGCTTGGCGCAAGAAATTAATCTGCCTTATTATTTTTGGGATGAAAGGCTCTCTTCTGCGGCCGTGGAAAGTGTGATGATTAAAGAGGCGGATTTGTCACGGGCTAAGCGCAAAAAAACACTTGATGCCGGTGCTGCGGCCTATATTCTTCAGGGCTGTTTGGATGCGTTGAGCCGTATTTAATCCGTCAAATTTTGCTCTTGGCGGTAGGTTTGATAACTATAAGAAACCGCTTTGAGGGTTTGCATGAATTTTTCTTTATCCATAAAGTCAAATTTATCAGGCAAAACATGGTCAACTAAGTGCGCGATATCCTCATCGATTTTGACATATTGCGGGGCAAAACGGCGGCAAAAAGCATAAGCCGAGCAATAAACCATTTCAGGGGTGCGGGTGTCATAACCGATTGAGGCTAAGAGTTCGCCAATATCATCATTTTCAACCAATTTGGCTTGGGATGGCTTAAACCATAGGCCAATTCCTTGGGCGGATAAGTCTTTCCAGGGGAAGGCTTTGCCTGGGTCGGGTTTGCGATTGGGCGCTGTGTCCGAATGTCCGACAATCATGTCTTGACGAATGTTGTATTTGGCAATTAATTCTTTAGAAAGAGCAACTAAAGTTTTGATTTGTTTGGCTTTGTAGTCTTCTTGCCCCATACTTAAATTAGAGATTTCAATGCCGATAGAGTGAGAGTTAAGGTCTGTGTCAATCCCATTCCAAAAACCAACGCCTGCGTGGTAGGCGCGCTTGTCTTCTTCAACCACTTGGATGAGTTCGCCTTTTTCATCAATGATATAATGACAGCTTAGTTCTGTTTTATCCAATATCTGCAGAATTTCTTCCCCCTTGAGTGCCGAGCAATGAAACATCAGCATATCAATCGGGGTTTTGCGGTCATTATAGTGCGGCAGTGGTTCTTCGAGCATTGAGATACTCCTTAAGAATTTCGGTTTGACGTTTTAAGGATATTTTATGCGTTTGGTGATAGTTTGTCCAGATGTAATTGCTGAAATCAAGCCAATCAGCAAAAGTTTTGAGAGGCTTGGTTTCTTCGCGGAAATTGCCGGCATTATAAAAAATATCAAAATAGCGAGCTAAACGCTTGATTTGTTGCAATTCATTATAGCTCATGGTGGCGGTTTGCATTACCTCATAGGGCGGATATTTGGAATATATCATCTTTGAGGTTTGGGAATGCCTGTCAATGGGCGCTCCTCTTAGGCGTTTGAGAATGCCGATTTGCAATTCCTCAGGGTGGGAGGCAAAGAGTTTATCAAAATCTTGCGCAAAAGTGGCAAAGGTTGAAAAGGGTAAGCCCGCCACCAAATCAGAGTGGACGGCGGCACCGGTTTGTTCGCTGATGAATTGCAAATTCTCTAAAGTTTTCTTTTCATCTTGACGGCGAGAAATCGCCTTGAGCGAGGGTTCATAAAAACTTTGAACGCCGGCTTCCAAATGCAGACCATGTGCGGGAAAGTTTTTTATTTCTTCCAACATGGCGGGGCTTAATTTGTCGGGAAAAATCTCAAAGTGCAACATCATGCCTTCTTGCCAGTGCGATTTGAAAAATTCAAGAATGCGTTTAACATTGGCAAATTTGAGGTTGAATGTGCGGTCAACAAACTTAAACTGTTTAACCCCGCGGGTGATGAGCGTATCCATCTCTTTTAAGAAATTATCCAAATTAAATTCTCTGACGCCTTTAGAAAGAGAGGAGAGGCAAAACTCACAGGTGAAGGGGCAACCGCGCGTGGCCTCAACATATATCAGGCGGTGGGCAATATCTTCATCGGAATAGAGATAATAGGGCATTTTGATTGTGTTGAGGTCGCAGATTGGCTCTTCTAAGACCTTTTGTGATGGCAAAATCCCTTGTTGCCAATTCTTTACAAAATGGTAGAGCGCATATTCGCCTTCGCCTTTGATGAGATAATCGCAATAGTTTAAAAATTCATCATATTCATAAGAAACTTCAGGTCCGCCTAAAAACAGAATGGTTTGCGGGCTAATGGCTTTGATAATTTCGGCAACGCGGAGCTGGTCTTCAATATTCCAAATATAACAACTCAAGCCTATGATGTCGGCTTGTTTGTTGAGGAGAGCTTCGGCAATCTCTGGCACGGTTGAATCTTTGCTAAATTCGCAAATTTCGCAATATTCTTCAAATTCATGTAGATTGGCTTTGAGGTATCTTAACCCAAAAGAGGTATGGGAATAGCGAGCGTTAATGGTGGAGAGAACAATTTTAGGCGATGTTTGTGACATGTTTTTATCCTACCTGACGGCTTTTCATAATATGTTCGTAGGCGTTATTGATTTCTGCCATTTTCAAAGTGCAGTTCTCAATTTCTTGCGGTGAGGCACCGCGCGCCTGAGCTCGGTCAGGATGATATTGATAGATGAGTTCTTTCCAACGGCGTTTAATTTCTTTATCGCTGGCATTGTAAAAGACGCCTAAAACCTCATAATAATCTTGGATGGTGTCGTTGCTGGGTTTGAAGATAAAACGGTCTTTGATGATGATGTAGTTGCCTTGCGGAAGCTCGATGATGTTGGCAATGTCTTCTAAAATGTCTAATTCATCGGGCAAAATCTCGCCATCGACAATGGCAATTTTGAACAGGTTTTCAATGATGCTTTCTTTCATATCCAGATTGTCATGAGAAAGCATTTTTAATTGCTTGGCGTAGGCTTGATAACCTTGAGTGCTTTGCTTGGCATCATTGAAAATACGGGCGATTTTGGGATTACGGTCGGTGGCAAAAAGTTTTTTGAAGGTGCGGATTTCGTTTTCACTGACAATGCCGTCAGCTTTGGAGATTTTGGCGGCTAAACCGGCCATGGACTGAACAAAGGCAACGTCTTTGGCTTCTTGTGAGCGAAGGGCTAGTTTGATTGGGTTGACTTTGGACCAGAAGTTTAAGATTGAGCCCAGTTTTAACTTGCTTCTTAAGCCGCCTTCAAGTCTAAACGAATCGAAGAAAAAGCCTAAGATAACGCCGATAAACAACAGAACTTTATTTTTGAGCGTGAAACCAATTAGACCACCGGCGATTTTGCCTAAGTTTTTGTTCCAAAAGTCCTCAAAGGCATAGCGGAGTTCTTTACAATTTTTGCAGCGTTTACAGTCAAATAAAAAGTGTCCGATAACTCCTAAAACGGCAACGCCTATCCAGCCAAAGGTGAGGCCACCTAAAACAGCTCCCCAGAGTTTGCCTAAGACTTGGTCTATCAAATAGTTATAGTAACGATAGAGATGAAAGGGCAACATTAAACGGATGTTGTCATCAATTT
Organism: uncultured Alphaproteobacteria bacterium; assembly: GCA_944391515.1. Lineage (GTDB taxonomy): Bacteria > Pseudomonadota > Alphaproteobacteria > RF32 > CAG-239 > Scatocola. The sequence continues at coordinate 15,261 of CALXTW010000007.1, read as the reverse complement.
GATTGAGCTTTTGTTTGAGGTAGGTTTTGACTAAGGTGCGGTCAATTAAAACATGCCCCAAAAACATTCCCCAAAAAAAGCCCAGAGCTCCGAAAAAGCGAAGTCCGATAATTGCTAATGTCAGTTTGCCAAGTGGGGTCATTTATTTTGCTCTGTTGTTATACCTTTGCTTAATTTATTCGATTTTTGCCAAAAAAGAAAGAGATTATAGGGTTATGGTTGATAACTGTGTCGGATAGTCTTTGGGGTATGAATTAAGTTTTGGTGGCAGTTTCGTCGATAGCTGAAATAGTCAACATTGCTATAAGTATCGATGTGAGAAGCTGAAATGTTTGTGAGCCCGTAATTTTTAAGGCGAGAAATGATGAAACCCTCAATATCAAACTGAAAATGCTCATTATCTGATTTAGGCGTGAAAAATGAGGCAAAGGCTTGATTGTGGTTGATGAACTGCAAGTACATATCTTGTCGGCACTCAAAAGATTTGGCTTGCAGGCAAGGTCCGAGTGCGGCGGTGAGAGAGGATTTTTGCGCGCCATGTTGAAGCATTAAGTCCAGCGTGTTTTCCAAAATTCCGCTCAACGCTCCGCGCCAACCGGCGTGAGCCGCGCCGATGACTTGATTGGTTTTATCATAAAACAAAACCGGACAGCAATCTGCCGTATATAAACTCAGCAAAATTCCCGCTTTGTTGGTAACCATGCCGTCGGCATCGGTTTGATAAATCGTGGGATTGGAGATAAAAACCGCTTGATTGCTTATGCCTTCATGAAGCAGGGCTATGTTGTCATAGTCAAGGCCGAATTGTTGGGCACTGAGCGTTAAGTTAGAGATAATGTTTTGCTTGTTATCCTGACTGGCAAAGGCTGTGTTGCGACTGGCGTAAAGACCTTGCGAAATTCCGCCTAAACGGTCAAAAAAGCAATGTTTGTTTGCGGGGATGTTGGGCGCAAAATAGCTCATTTGAAACTTGTTCCAAAGGTAAGCGGTGCAATTTGCAAATAATCAGCCACGGTTTGTCCTAAGTCGGCGTAAGTTGCTCTTTGTCCTAAATCTTGGGGCGTAATGTTTTTGCCAAAGCACAAGATGGGTACTTGCTCGCGCGTGTGGTCCGTGCCTTTGAAAGTTGGGTCATTGCCGTGGTCAGCGGTGATAAAACATACGTCATTTTCCCTTAAATGAGGCAAAATATCTGGCAGGCGTGAGTCAAAATATTCCAATGCCTGAGCGTAGCCTTGAGGATTGCGGCGGTGTCCGTAGAGCATATCAAAGTCTTCAAAATTGGTGAAAATCAGGCTGTCTTCGGGTGCTTCCTGCATGGCTTTGATGGTGGCATCCCATAGGTGGGGTAATTCAGCCGCATGGATGGGGTTGGTTATGCCGCGATGGGCAAAAATATCATTAATTGCGCCAATGGCATAGACGTGCTTTCCTTGCTCCTTTAAGCAATCAAGCAAAGTTTTCCCAAAAGGTTGGGCGGCATAGTCTTTACGGTTGGTGGTGCGGGTAAATTCACCAGATCTTTCGCCAATAAACGGGCGTGCGATTACGCGGCCGATGCGATATGCTTGAACATATTTATAGGCTATCTCACAAACTTGATACAATCTTTCAAGCCCGAAATATTTTTCGTGAGCGGCAATCTGAAAACAACTGTCGGCTGAGGTGTAGCATATCGGTTGATTTGAACGGATGTGCTCTTCACCCAGCTCTTGAATAATGACCGTTCCGGAGGCGGCAATGTTTCCTAAAATTCCGCTTAAATTTGCCTCACGACAGATGTTGTCAATCAGGGCTTGCGGAAAAGACGGATAGTCAGGTTTGAAATGTCCCCAACCTTGCAGATTGGGAAGGCCTGCTAATTCCCAATGGCCGGAAACGGTGTCTTTGTCCTTACTGATTTCTTTCATGTGACCATAAGCCGAAGGAAGATTGAGGCGAGCCGGAGACGATGGTTTGAGCTCTGTTTTGAGGCTTGAGGCCGCAAAAGCTGCTTTATCTAGCCCAAGCGAGAGTAAGTTTGGAATATTGAGGTGGGGAAAAGTTTGAGCAATATGCCCAAAGGTGTTAGCTCCCTCATCGCCAAAAGATTTGGCATCAGGGGCGCCGCCTATCCCAAACGAATCCATCATAAATATAAGAGCTCTGGTCATTGTTTCCTCCTTGATAGTTATTTATCATAAAGATTGGACGGAGGATGTCAAGCCTCACTCTTTTTCAGGGATAAAGGAAGGTGAAAAGAGATTTTTATCATTTTCTTGTAAATCAAAACTCAATCCGGCTAAGGTGGGCAAAGAGTGAATTAGGTGGTGAGTAATAAATCGGCGCTCGGTGTAGCTTTTTATTTGTTTAACTAACTGAGGATTGTTTTTTTGATAGGTTGAATTAACCCATAATAAAAATGGAATTTCATACATTGGAGGTGTTTGTTTTTTTGGATTTGTTGTGTGACAATGACAACTTTGAGGATCTAAAGAAACATCATCTCCATGATCGCTAAAATATAAAACAAAGCTTTGCTCTTGTCTTTTCTTTATCCTTTTGACAATTTGAGATAAAACGTAGTCTGTATAACGAATACTGTTGTCGTAATCATCAAATGCTTTTTCAAAAGAATTTTTATTATATTCTTGAAAAAAATCAAAAGATTTTGGAAAGCGAAAACCATAATGAGTGTGACTTCCGGCTAAATGTAAAAAAATTATTTTTTTGAGGGCGTTGTCTTGAAGTGCTTTATCTAATTCAGGTAATAAAGCTTCATCAAAATGGCTATCTGTGTTATTGCGGATAATATAATTGGCTTTATCATTTATAAAGTTTGTTACGGAAGAATCGTGTGCAATGACGCTGGTTAAATTGTCATATTTTCCTTGTGAATATTGATTGGAAAGCCAAAAACTTTTGAAACCTGCTTGATTGAAAATATTTATGATGGAGCCTTGTCTTATCCCTTCTTTTACCTGTTCTTTGTGACTAAAGGTTAGTACATCCCTTAATGCTAAAAGGGTTGATGTATGTGGTGTTGTAATGTTTTTAAAAACAATAGGCTGTAAGTCTTGGCTGCTAAAAGGTGTGGTTGGTCGATTATAGCCGTAATAACCAAGGTGGTTACGGTCGGCTGATTCGCCAATTATGACAATATAGGTTTCTTTTTTTGTTGGTGAATTTGAAGATTCTAGGTTGGTAAAATGTGGAATTTTGTGTTCCTCTTGGAGTTTTATTAATTCATATTTATCTTTATAGTAATTATAAGCTGAGTTTATAAATCGATAAGGAAGAAGTTGATAGCGATTGAAAATCGTTGAATGGAAGCCCTTATTTATAGAAAATATTAATGCTATCAAGGTAATTAAAATGAAAGAATTCTTGGCCTTTGTTGTAATATGAAGTTTTGAGGTGTAATACCAGCAGAATAGAATAGTACATAAGAAGATTACACTTATACTTAAAATATAGGAATCAAACGTGTTATATATAAATTCTTTTGTTTCAGCGACATTGGAATCTAAAATTATTTGAATGGAAAAAAGAAGTAGTTTGTAGTCAAATAAATGTAAATGGCATATTTCTATCCAAGATAAAAGGTAAAAAGACAAAAAGAGCAACATTAATCCTTTATGAAAACGTTGGGATAATAATGAAAAAGGAAAGCATATTCCTAATGCGGCTATCATATTGTAGATAATGCGTTTGGTAATATGACTATCGCCTTCAATCAGACGGGGAGTTAAAATTGGAAACAAAATATAAATGTATAAGGTGAGCCAATATTTTATGGTTGAAGAAGGATGAAAAATATTTTGCATTTCAGGTTATCGATTTTTAGTTGATGTTTTAAGGAACTGCAATTTATAATAAATAATATTGTTTGTAAATACTATGATTGTAGATGTTGGGAAAAATTAAAAAAAGTCCAGCGATTGCTGGACTTTGGGAGATAAATTATGAAATTTTCTCTATGATTTCGGGGGTAAGGTGGGGCTTGCACGCTTCTATCCGTATTGCTTGTTGGATGTCTTCTGCTGCTTGTTCCCATTCGGCTTGGGTTTGGGCATGAATATAAGCCAGAGGCGTATCTGGCTCGACCTTATCACCAATTTGGCAGAAATTGCTAAAGCCGGTTGCAAAGTCTAACTTTTGGTCACTGCGGGTGCGTCCGCCTTTGAGCTTGATTAAGCTCAGGCCAATATCACGGGTATGCATTGAAGCAACATAGCCGGTAGTTTGGGCAAATACCGGTTTGATGATGGCGGCTTGCGGCAGATAAGAATCGTATTTGTTGCAGAAGTCTTTGGGACCACCGAGAGATGAAACCATTTGAGCAAATTTTTCAAGTGCGGCGCCGGAAAGCCATGCTTTTTCAAGTTTGGTTCGAGCGGAGGAAATGTCTTGAGCCTGCTTGGTATTGACCAATAATTCGGCACAAAGTGCTAAAGTGATTTCTGCTAATCTCGGGTCAGGGTTTTTGTTTTGCAAAAATTCAACAGCTTCTTTAACTTCTAGGGCATTACCGACCGTGTGACCCAAAACTTGATTCATATCGGTGAGAAGTGCAGAGGTTTTGGTGCCGGCGGTATTGGCAACCGAAACGATTGAGCGGGCTAATTTTCTGGCATCTTCAAGATTACTCATAAAAGCACCGTTGCCGCATTTCAAATCCATTACCAGATATTCTAATCCGGCAGCTAATTTCTTGGAGAGAATCGAGGCGGTTATCAGTTCAACAGATTCAACCGTACCGCAAACGTCACGGATGGCATAGATTTTTTTGTCGGCCGGTGCCAGATTGCCAGTTTGGCCGATGATGGCACAGCCTACTTCTTTGACGGTTTGGCGAAATTTTTCATTTGAGGGAGAAGTTTGGTAGCCGGGAATGGAATCAAATTTATCTAATGTGCCACCGGTGTGACCCAAGCCACGACCGGAAATCATCGGGACATAAACATCACAACAAGCAAGTAAAGGGGCTAACATTAGGCTGACCTTATCGCCGACGCCACCTGAAGAATGCTTATCTACAATTGGTTTATCAAACCCATGCCATTGCATAACATCTCCCGAATCTCTCATGGCAAGTGTGAGAGCTGCGGTTTCTTCTGCATCCATGCCTTTTAAAAATATGGCCATGGTGAGAGCTGCAGTTTGGGCATCCATAATCGAGCCGTCAGTTACTCCTTGGATAAATTCGGAAATTTCAGATTGAGAGAGCTTTTTGCCATCGCGTTTTTGGCGGATGATTTCTTGAGGGAGCATGTTAGTATCCTTGTTTAATGGTTTGAATTAAATTATCGAGTAGTGAGCTGGCACCAATGCGAAATCTTTCGGGATTAATCCACGGATTGCCTAAAATGGTTTGGGTTAAAACCAGATATTTTTTTGCATCTTCTATGGTCTTGATGCCGCCACTGGCTTTAAAACCGGCTTTGCGGCGAGAGGTGGCTATCGTTTCTAAAATAGCATTGGCGGCCTCCGGAGTGGCTGAAATTTCAGTTTTTCCGGTGGAGGTTTTGATGAAGCCAACGCCTTGTTTAAGGCAAAGCTCAGTTGCTTGTGAAATTTTTGAGGCGGTTTTAAGGGCTCCCGTTTCTAAAATTATTTTAGAGGTGTGTTCCCCACATAAGTCTGTTGTGATTTTGAGAAATTCGTCGCAGTTCTTTAGATTGCCTTGTAAAAAATCATTATACGGAAAAACAGCGTCTATTTCATCTGCTCCGCTTTTAAGAGCTTGAGTGATTTCGTTTTTAAGTTTTTTGAAATCAGATGAGCCTTGTGGAAAGTTAACCACAGTGGCAATTTTGACAGGAGAATCTTTGAGCTTTTGTTTGGCTAAAGAAATAAACTTGGGCCAAATACAAACGGCAGCTACGGTTCCGTATTGGGTATCTGCTTTTTCGCAGAGGGTCTCTACTTGATATTCGCTGTCATGGTCGCCAAGAGAGGTTAAGTCCAGACAACTGATTAAAATTTTGGCAGCGGTAACATCATCCATTATTCATCTCCTTGATGAAGGCAGTTATTAAGCGGCTTAAATTTTGGGCGGCTTTTTCTCCTTCGGCCAGAGTTTCTTCATGGCTGGGGGAGATTTTTTGCAGACCGGTTCCGTAATTGGTAATGACGGAAACGCCCAATACTTTCATTCCCGAATGCACGGCGCATATTACTTCAGGAACGGTGGACATTCCAACAGCGTCGGCACCTAATGTTTGAAACATTTTAATCTCGGCTTTGGTTTCAAAGGTCGGCCCTAATGTCCACAAATAAACACCTTGTTTGAGTTTGATTTTTAGGGATTTTGCAACAGAGAGAGCCTTTTTTTGATATTCAAGCGTGTAGGCATCAGATAACCCCGGAAAACGAGGACCGAAACGCTCATCATTGGGACCTATTAATGGATTGGTGCCGCTTAAGTTGATGTGATCGGTGATTAGCATCAAATCTCCGGGAGCAATTTTTTTTCTTAAAGAGCCGGCGGCGTTGGTGACAATTAAACTTTTTATTCCCAGTAGCTGAAAGGCTTTAATAATGGTATTAATGATTTGCGGAGGGTAGCCTTCATATAAGTGAAAGCGTCCTTGCATGCACAAAACTTCTTGTCCGGCGAGACGTCCGACAATAAGACGTCCGCCGTGACCCTGGACGGTGCTGCGCGGAAAGCCGTTAATGTCAGTGTAATTGATTGTGACGGCATCTTGAATCGAATCAGCAAGAGAACCTAAGCCAGAGCCTAAAATTAGAGCTATTTGCGGGTGTAAGCTGCCTATGCGAGTGCGAATTTGGGCGGCGATTTGGTGCATCATTTCAAAAGCTCCTTGGCTGTAAAAGTGGCAGGGAAAATTTTTGATAATGGAAGCGTTTGTTTTATGCCTTCCATATCTGCTAAATGGATGCGTGTGTCGGGGGTGGCAAATTCAGCTATTCTTTGTAGGCAAGCACCGCAAGGCAAAATGAGTGGAGAGCTATCGGCAATAATCAAAATTTCTTGTATTTCTTTATCTCCGCCGGCAATCATGGCCGCAATGGCTCCAGCTTCGGCACAGGTGCCGCAGGGATATGAGATGTTTTCAACATTGCATCCGGTATAAATTTTTTTGCTCGTGCTTAAAATAGCTGCGCCGACTTTGAAACCAGAATAAGGGGCGTAGGCGCGTTCCCTTGTTTCTCGCGCTTGGTGGTATAAATCTTTGGGTTCTTCCATCTTGCAAAAATTCCTTAAAAGTTTTATTAATGATTATGTGCGTATAATAGCAAATATTATAAAAATTTAGCAAAGATTATTTTATCTGTTCACATTTTTCGAGGGGAATAAACGTGAAGAAAATTTGGTTGATTCTTGGGGCTGTCATTATTCTAGCCGTGGGCGGAGTATCCGTATATATTTCTACAATCGACTGGAATCAGCACAAAGATAAAATAGCTGAGCAATTTAATAATATTACCGGAAAAAAAGTTGTTTTTGCCGGTCCGGTCAGTTTTAATTTGTTACCTTCTCCGAAACTGACAGCAAAAAATATTAAAGTATTTAATCAAGGTCAGACCATTAAAGATAAGCCTTTGGCAACTATTAAAAGTTTGGAGGCTAATTTATCTTTGCGTCCGTTGTTGAGTGGTGATTTTGAAGTGGTGATGATGTCTTTGATTGAACCGGAAATGTGGTTTAATGTTGAGGCTGATGGAAAACTTAATTGGCAAACCCCTTTAACCGAAACTCAAAAACAAAGTTTAGAAGATATTAAAATTTCTTTAGATAGCGTATTAATCGAAAAAGCAAAAGTCAATTTTACAGATACAAAGCATGGTATTGATACGCATCTGGATAATTTGAATGGTGAAGTGATTGCAGAGAGTGTGTTTGGTCCGTATCGTATTGAGGGGAGTTATGTTAAGGGTAAAAATCCTGAAGGGTTTGCTATTTCTTTAGGGCAATTTTCTGAGAGTTTTGCAACTTCGGTGAATTTTGTGTTGAATCAGCCGGCTTCTCAATCTTATTTGCGATTTGATGGTACTGTTTTGCTTAAAAACAGTGCTGTGAACGGTAACTTGATTATTGAATCTCAGAAATTTAAAGAATTTTTTGATTCAACCCTGCCAAACCAAGTCTTAGATGAAAATTTGGATTATCCTTTGGCTTTGTCTTTAGAACTCGATACTAATAAATCTCGTATCAGTATGTCTAATATTGTGGTGAAATTTGGGCAGTCTGCCGGTGCCGGAAATATTTTAATTCCGTTGTTTGAAGACGAATTTATCATTGATGAGAATCGACCTGTTGAACACCGCGAAATCGAAACCGCATTTAATATGACAGATTTGGATTTAACACCTTGGGTGGCTTTGTTGAAGAAAGGTTTGAAACAACAAAGTCAAGAAGAAAGTGTGTATCAACCAATGTTTGATTTTGACGTCTTGGCTGATTTGAAATCTATTAAAACCACTTATAATGGGCAAAATATTAAAGATTTTGTTTTGAGTGTAGATTTTATTGAAAACAGTTTTGATATTCGTGAATTGAGCGGGGTTTTGCCCGGTGAAACAAAGTTAAAGTTGAGCGGTGATGTCTTTTCATCTGAAGAAAAGCTCACATATAACTTGAAGACAGAGCTTTCGGCTAATGATTTGCAAAAATTTGCCGCATGGTTGGGGTATGAGATTCAACCCGTGGCTCCTTCTACTTATCGTAGGGCTGAAGTAAAAACCAGCGTGGCCGGAAGTTTGAAGAATATTAAAATTTCCCCTTTGGAACTGACACTCGATAAAACCGTTGTATCCGGTGAAGTAGGAATTATTCGCGGGGAGCGTCCGCAGGTTTATATGGCTCTTAATTCCGATAGTATTAATTTTGATAATTATATTAAAGGTTTGCCTGAAGAATATCTTGAAAAGTCCGCTAAAGAAAAGATGACATATCGTTTTTCGAAGTTAGCAGAACTAAATAATTGGGATGTTGATTTTAGAGGTGGTTTGGATTTGGGAATTTATGAAAATGTTCCTTTTGAAAACACTATGTTGAATTTTAAGCTCTCACAAGGCGTGATGAAAATTAATCAACTTAATATCGGAAATGTCGGAAATGCCAAACTTTCTTTTGAGGGAGAAGTTTCGGGATTTGGTAATGCTCCTAAAGTCGAAAATTTGAAGTATGACGTCAGCACGCAAAATTTTGAAGCCTTTTTGACAAAGTTTGATTTGCCAAAACCAAATATCAATTTGAAAGAACTGCAAAACTTTACTTCTCAGGGTATTGTAACTGGAAGCTTTGATCGTGCGGCGATGAAGACGGTTTCAAAATTGGGTAACTGGGATGTGACTTATACCGGACAGGTCAGCCAAAATGATAAGGGGGCTTTTTTAGATGGTAATATTCAATTTAAGGCTCCTGATTTTGTGAAATTTGTAAATGTGCTTAATTTTAATTATCAGCCTAAAAGTTATGCTTTGGGGCTCTTTAGCTTGAATGCTAAGTTGGCTAAAAATGGTGGTATCTTTAAATTAAGTGATACGGATGCTTTTATTGGTGCCAATAATATCAAAGGTATGATTTGGGTAGATAAAAATAGTGATAAACCAAATATTGTGACGGATTTGAAGATTTCTCGTTTTGAGCCAAGTCGGTTTTTCTATAATGCTGGAAATAATTCTAAAAAAGATAGTCCTGTTATGGTAATGCGCTCGGATAGTGATAAACAAGCTCAATTTTTGAGCAAACCAATGTTAGATAAGACTAGATTGAATTATGATTTTTACAAGACATTTAATCTGTCTGGAAAGTTTGTAATCGATGATTTGATTCATGATAAATATGCTTTCAAAAATGCTCAATTTTCAGCTAATCTGAAAGAGGATAAGTTGGAGATTAGCAATTTTAGTGCAATGCTCAATGATGGAAAAGTTGAAGGTAATGCAAGTCTTGTTTTGGCTCAAAAGCCTGAACTTAACCTGAATTTTAAAATTTCAGACCAAAATATTGATATTTATTGGCGAGGTGAAAAGTATGGCTTGACATCAGGTCGAATGAATTTGGACGGAGGGCTTGTAATGTCGGCATCCTCTTTGGAAGAGATGTTTATGGGAACTAAGGGAATTGTTAATCTGTCCGTACAACGACCGGTGATAAAAGGGTGGAATTTTGCAAAAATTCAAGAAGATTTGAAAACCAGAGATCGTTCCGATGGGTTGGTTAATTTTGCTACAAGCAATTTGCAAACTGGGGAAACGGTATTTGATCGTTTTCAGGCAAGTATGAATTTTAATCAGGGAAAAGTCGTATTTGAAGGGGCAAAATTTGAATCTCCCAATGTACGTATTGATATGTCTAATGAAAGCAATTTAGAAACTTGGGATATGTCGGCTGATTTTAAGGTCTCTTTACCTGAATTAACGCAAATTCCTCAATTTAGTTTTGGATTGAGCGGTAATATGGCAAATCCGGAATTAAAAGTTGATGTTAAACCGATTACGGATACATATGATGCAAAATGGGCTAAGGTTGAGGCTGATAAAAAAGCTGCTGAGCAAGCTCGAATCGATCACTTAAAAGAATTGATGGAACTGCAACAGCAACGTGCTAAAGAAATTAAAAATATGTTGGATTTGGAAGTAGTGGCCGAATTTGATAAGTTGAGCCCTGCGGCTGTCAGCGAACAGGCAAAAAATCAATATAAGACCTTGAAAGGAGAAATAGATAAAACTTCGAGCGGTATTGATGAAATCTTTACTCTCGGATTAACTCAAGAATTTGATGAAACGTTACCTCAGGCGTTATCGAAGAGAAATGATATTTATGACACGGAAGTTGGTAATTTGAAAAAGCAAATTGTTCAAATTTATGTTGGTGATTTGAAGTTTCAGATTAATGATGCTTATAACAAGATTAGAGATACTTATAATCTCTCAAAAGAAACCGCTAATGCTTATAGAGATGATTTTGCTGAATTTCCTCAGCGTTTGGCAAAAATAAAAACTGAGTATAATTTGGATACGGATAAATTGGTTAATCAGTTGAAACAAGATATTGAAAACAACTTGCTATTTATTGATGAAGCTAATTCCAAAACAGGAAAAGAGTATTTAACCAAACAAGATGAGCGAGATACCGAAAAGTTAAAAAGCTTTTTGGATGAAGTTAAATCTACTTTAGGAAAAGTTGAGAAAGAGCTTAAAATTTTAGATGATAATATCAAACGTTTGTTAGAATATACTTCAGAGTCTGTCAGCTTGGAAGAACAAGCTTATCAAGCTCGTGTAAAGGCTGCCGAACAAGCTAAAAAAGTTCAAGAAAATATTGGTAAGATTTCTAATTCGGCGGGTAAAAATAAAACAATTGTTCGAGATATTGAAGATATTGAAAAATCTGAAAAAGTGCTGAATGAACAACCTGTTAGAGTTCTTGATTTTTCTAAAGATGTGGAAGAAGTTGTAAAACCCGTCGAAGCTCCCAAAGAACCACAAAAACAAACGCCGGAAAAGAAAGAAGAAACTGTGGGGTTGATTAAAAAAGCAACAGGAACTATCTCTAAAGCAAGCGGAGTTATCGTCAAACAAAAATAACACCAACAGTTGTTAAATTTTGATATACTCTTCTTGTCGAATCGTTTTTTTATGATACAATTTAAGTATATGGTTCTATGTTGTTTTCGGGAGAGTTATCATGAATAAAAAACCAGAAGTTTGTATCTTGCCGGTGGCCGGATTATCAACCAGAAATTTGCCGGCAACAAAGGCTTTACATAAAGGTTTTTTGACTTTACATGGTATTCCGATTATTCAATATTCGGTCAATGCTTGTGCAGAGATTGGCATTAAAGAAATTGTTTTTATTTACAGTAGTCAATCTTCGAAAGAGTTGTTTGAGACTTATTTTTCTCCTTATCCTTGGCTTGAGGACCATTTAGCATCTCATAATAAATTAGATTTATTGCAAAAGGTCAGAGATATTATTCCCGAAGGAATGAAGTTTTCTTTTGCCGAACAAAAAGAACCCAAAGGTAATGGACATGCTATTTTGATGGCGCAAGATATTGTCGGTGATAGAGATTTTATCGTGATGTGGCCAGATGATGTGTATGTCAATTTGCATGGAGACGGAATTCTTAAGCAATTGGTAGATGTCTATGAAACTGAGGGCGGTATGGTAGAAAATATCATGGAATTCCCCAGAGAAGAAATGGTGCGCTATGGGGCTTTGGTTGGAGCTGTTCGTGATGGTCGTGTGGTTCGTGCCAAAGGTTTGGTGGAAAAACCGACTTTGGAAAATGTGCCTTCTAATTATGCAAGTATGGGACCGTATGTTTTACCTAATGAAATTATGAAAATTTTACCAGAGGTTAGAAAGGGCTCTAACGGAGAGATTAATTTGACAGATGCCATGGAATTGGCGGCACAACGCGGAATGAAACTTACCGGTGTGTTGTGTGATGTGTTGCGTTTTGATTGTGGAACATCTAAAGAATTAGAGCGCTCAAATCTAAAATTAAGCCTTATGCAAGATCCGGATTTGAGAGCTTATGCTGAAGATTTGCTTCATACAATGCTTGTTTAGATTAAAAAAATCCCCGCTTATGCGGGGATTTTTTGGGGTTGTAAATTTGGGGATTATATATTAAATAGAAGCATAATTTTGATTATTAATTTTTAAATTATTAGATATGCTTCAAAAAGATATTCATGTTGGTTGGTTTGCTTTTGAAGGGGAAAAGTTTTCTCCAACTCCTAGAGATTATTCTAACTGCTTGGGAATCGTTGCTTGGGTTAATCCAAGTAGGTTTGCTCCAAAAGGTAAGAGAGGACTTATTTTACTTTCCGATGCTATGGAATGTATTTGGTCTGATGAATATTGTAATGTCGATGTTTCGGATAAAAATGATGGTTGGCTTAATACGCAAAAGCTTTTGGCTTATGGAGCTACTCATAATGTTAAATTTCCTGCTGCAGAATGGTGTTGTTCTTACATTAAAAACGGGGTTAAAAAGGGGCAAGCTTTTTTACCTGCGGTTTATCAGCTTAAACGTATTATGGTAAATTGCGATAAAGTCAATGATGCTTTATCGCAAATCGGAGCCCCTCTCATTAGTGATTGGTGTTGGTCTTCATCATCTTATAAACAAACCGTTTGGGAAACGGCTCAAGAAAAACTGAAAGAGTTGTTCTCTCGGGTGGGCTTGTATAAATGGTCTTTGAGACCTTTGAAAAAGGCTCATGTGGGAGCAATGATTGTTTATACCGACGGGGTGGTAATAGGAAATTTGAAATCTTATCGTTTAACTGTTCGGGCTGTGATGTCTTTTAAAAAAAAGCTCCTCGTGTAAAAGAGGAGCTTTTTTTAGTTGATAAAAATTATTATTTGACTTCACCAACATACATACCTGTGGCAACAGCAGCTTTAACATAATCGCTGTGCGGATTTAAGAGGGTGGTACCTTCTTTTAATACTTCTTCTATTGTGGCAGAAGATACTTTACCATCTTTCCAAATTACCATACGGTTGGTCTCACCTTTATCCAACAATTCGATGGCTTTAGCGCCAAATACTGCGGCTAAAGTGCGGTCAAAAGCGGTCGGTGCGCCGGCACGTTGAACGTGGCCCAAACGAGTAACACGGGTTTGGAATTCTGTGTAGCGTTTGTTAATTTCTGCACTCAGATAATCTCCAATGCCGCCATAAACTTTTTCGCCAATTAAGTTTTTAGCACCGACGATGTGTTCGCCGTCTTCGTTTTTGATACCTTCAGAAACAACGATAACGGCATGGTTGCGTCCGGAAGCTTTGATTGATTTTAATTTTTCGATAATAGAATCGATTTTGTAAGGAATCTCAGGAACCAAACAAACGTCAGCTTGTCCGGCCAGAGCGGCATGCATTGCCAAGTGTCCAGCATCGCGTCCCATAACTTCCAAAATCAAAGCGCGGTGGTGTGAACGAGCTGTTAAATTCAGGCTATCAACAGCGTCCATGCAGACTTGAACCGCAGAGTTAAAACCAACTGAAAATTCGGTAACAGGTGTATCATTATCAATGGTTTTAGGAATACCAACCATTTTGATGCCAGCACCTTTGCAGTAGTTGCCGCAGATGTTCATGCTGCCGTCACCACCGATAACAACAATTGCGTCTAAGCCTAATTCTTTAACGCCACGACCAAATTTGGCAGACATTTCTTCCAAAGATTCCATTTTAACACCTTTGTTTAAGGAACCAAGGTAAGAACCGCTCATTCTCGGCCATGGAGAATCAGAAAAACTATGTTCGGTCAAAATTTCATATTGAATAGGAGTTTCGGTTAAGCCGTCAGTGCCGTTTATGATACCGTAAACTTCCCAACCCTTATGTGTGGCTGCATTGACTACGGCGCGAATGGTCGCATTCAGACCAGAACAGTCGCCACCACTGGTTAAAACACCAATCTTTTTAGTATTATTCATTGAAAAACTCCTATTTTTATTCATTTACTATTGATTCTTTATCAATTTTGCTGTATAATCTATTACAAATTTTATGGGAAGATTTCCAGTAAAATTTTTTTGTTATCATAGTTTTTTTCTCAACATATTTTATAGGGGCTCAGATTTATGTTAAATAATGACAATTTGAATAAACTGCAACATCAACTTTGTGAGTTGAAATTAGAGGAACGTCGTGTTTGTTCAGATATTCGCCATTTGGTCTCTCGGAATAAAACTATTGATTTCTTTCAGGCAAAACAGTTGAACTCTTTACGAACAGGCGTTAAGAAAAAGATTGAGCGGGTTGAAGCTAAAATTATGCCCAATATTATTGCTTAATCTTGTGAGGAAATAAAGTTTGGGAGAGGCTCTTTGTTGCGAAGAGCCTCTTTTGATAGAGAGATTTTGCTTGCAAATACGAAATCGTTATGTTAAATAACTTTTGTTTTAATGTGTAACCTTTAGATAAATTGAAAAGGGGTGATTTAAGTGGTTCAAGTTACTGTTATCGGTAATGACGTTGCTCAATCTCTGAAAGTTTTGAAAAAGAAAATGCAAAGAGAAGGTATTTTCCGTGAAATGAAACTCAGACGTTGTCACGAAAAAAATTCTGAAAAGAAAGCAAGACGTCAAGCAGAGGCTGTTCGCAGAGCTCGCAAACAGTTGCGGAAACGCTTAGATACTGAAGGATTCTAAAGAATCTTTTGCATAAATAAAAAAGAGGCTAATGGATTTAGCCTCTTTTTTCATGCTTTAGCCAAAATATAAAAATTGCAGTAAAATCCTTTGACAAACGCTTTTGAATATGCTAAGTTATAAGAAGAC
>CALXTW010000006.1 GCA_944391515.1 uncultured Alphaproteobacteria bacterium | reverse complement strand
TTAAAGATTACTGTTAATGATTGATCTACACCGCCAAGTAAGTTTACGCCTTTGTAACCAGAGTCTTTTGCCAGTTGATCAATCTGATCTAATATTCCATTAAAACGCTCAATTGATTCAACTCGGGTAGCATTACCGGCAGTGGCATTCATCTTTGCGCCACCAACTTCGAATGATACTTTGATTTCTTCACCATTGGCAGAGGCTACTTTGAAAGCTCCATCAGCAAAAGTAACCGTGAAGTTTGCACCTAATTGAGTGCTATCATCGCCAAATTCCATAGCTCGCAAGGCAGTTTGAATCTTTGTGGCAGCTGTACCACCATCATCTTTTGCACCCAAGGTAACATCTTCTGTTTTGGTCTCACCATTATAGGTAACAGTGATTGTAACATCACCAGCACCGACCGTTTCTTTATCATAATTACCGGTTGAACTGGCAACATTGTTTGCTTCATCGCGAGCTTGGTTAGCAACCGCCTTGGCTTGTTGTACAAATTCAGTAATCGATTCAATACCTTCGTTGGCAGCTTTAATGGTGGAGATACCCTGTCCCATAGAATCCAGCAATGCGCTCAAGTCACTGGCGCGGTTGGTGAGCGATTGAGATGTATAGTAAGAGTTTGGATTGTCCAACGCTGAGTTTACTTTCTTTCCGGTTGAAAGTCTTTCTTGTGTCATATCCATCAAACTTTGAGTATTTTGTAAACTCAACAAATTTGAACGCATACTTGCTGTTAAAGATATATCTGCCATTTCATTTCTCCGGTATATTAGTTCCTTGTAGAAGTTTATTTTCTACTTATCTAGTTTAATCTTTAACCTTTCTTTAATTTTTAACAACAAAAAAAAATAACTTAACAACAAGTTTTTATCACACGCACAAAAAAAAGCGGCATAAAGCCGCTTTTTTTTCATTTTTTTGGCATTAGAACAATGACAATACTGACTGAGCAGCTTGTGAAGCCAAGCTCAAGGAGTTAATTGCCAATTGTTGACGGGTTTGCAGAGCAAGCATATTAGCTGACTCTTCATTCATATCCGCCAATACCAACTTATCTGAACCTTCTTCCAATACGTTAATCAGGTTTTCGGTAAATTCTTCTCGAGTTTGAACTACTGAGTAGTTATTACCGAATTCAGATGACATTGAACGAAGTTTGTTGGTGGCTGCACTTACTTTATCTAAAGCGGCATCAATTGCTGCATTGGTTGACCAATCGGTCTCAACAGCCAAACCCAAACCTGTTGATGAACCATCTACACCTTTAATGGTTAAAGATGATGAACGATCTTCATTGAACACAACCGTCAATGTTTGGTCGGTACCGCCAAGCAAGTTAACACCCTTGTAGCCGGCATCTTTGGCCAATTGGTCAATCTGGCTCAAAATGTCATTATAGCGTTTGACATATGTATTACGGTTATTCACTTCTCCATTAATTCTCAAACCTGCACCATCAAAACTGATAGATGCGGTAGGAGCCGTTCTGTCAACTGCGGAAATTGTAATTCCACCATCGGCATTTTTTGTAGCGGTATATTTACCATTTAAGTTTGCTTTTCCTTGGATAGCTGTATTAATTTTCTCTACAACCTTATCAACCGTATCAGCCGTTCCCGTTTTAACCACCGTAATTTGCAAATCTTCACCAGCGATGGTAAAATCAACTGTCGCATCTTCCGCAACAAACGTACCGGTAGAAACGACTTTGCTCTTATCTGCTTCATCACGAGCTTGGTTGGCAATAGCTTTTGCTTGGTCAACGAATTCCGTAATGGAAGTAATTGCTTCGTCGGCGGCTTTAATGGTGGAAATACCTTGCCCCATAGAATCCAACAATGAGCTCAAGTCATTTGCACGGTTGGTCAAAGATTGGGCGGTATAGAATGATGATGGATTATCTAACGCAGAGTTTACTTTCTTACCCGTAGAAAGTCTTTCTTGAGTAATATCCATCAAGCTTTGTGTGTTTTGCAAGCTCAGCAAATTTGAACGCATACTTGCTGTTAATGATATATCTGACATGACTTTTCTCCATATACTGTGGAACCAATTGAATTGTGCACACCTTACTGGTGATACAGTATTTAATATAACACAATTCAGACACTTTGACAATGCCTTATTAGCATATTACTTTAAGTCTATAAATTTTTAGTTAAAAAAGAAGCCGGTTTTTATAACCGGCCTTTTGTTTAATCCTCTAGCTGCAAAGTCTTGCCAAACAGCTCTTTTTCCTTTTTGACCAACTTGTCAGCATTTTTGATTGCAGCATAGAAGTCATTATTAATCACACAATCGCTTATGGCAGCAATGTAAGGAATCAAGCTCGGAGCTGCATTTTGCAAATCGCGCACATATTCCAAATACATTTTTTGTAACGGTGTCGGATCTTTAGCTAAATACATTTGCTGAACAATAAAATATACTCTTTTACTTGGAGTATTTGCCTCCGACTCGCGCAAGATGAACTTTTCACGCAAAATTGGGACATTTCCCTCAATATAAAAACGTGTCCGTTCGTTGTCATTCGTTATTAATGACTCGCCAATTATTATGCTTTCATGGGGCTTTAATTCTATTTTCAGAGGCATTGCCTACTCCTTTGGATGTTTATAATTCTGTTTCATTATATAAAACTTTTATTTTTTTTTGCAAATCTTTATTTTCTCGTGTATAACTTTCTCAAATTATAACTTTAGGGACTAAATCTTATGCCTGATGTCAGCAAATTACTTTCTAAGACTGAGAAGAAATACTATCTGCAAGCGCTCGCTTTTGTTTTGGATATGAACAAAAAAGACTCTCTTACAATTACCGAATATCTAAAAGCTCAAGCAGAAGAGGCCGGCGTATCCGAAACGACACTCTCGCAAATCAAGCTAAACCTTGATGAAGAAAAACTTACAAAAGAGCTTGCTAAAATTTCTTCCATTAAAAGCAAACGATTTATTTTGCGTGAAATGATTTTGCTCGCAATTGCAGACCATGAGGTTAAAGATGATGAAATTGAAACCTTGCACAGAATCGGACGCGCAATGGGAATTGCCGAAGCTAAAATCAACGATTTCTTTATTTGGGCTGCGCAAGGCTTGGAATGGCAATTGCAAGGAATTAAACTGGTTGAGGAAGATTTATAAACAATATGCCTAATTTTGAACCGCCAATTATGACCATTAAAGGAGCCAAACTCAGTTTTGGCTCTAATCAGTTATTTAGCGATGTGGAACTCTACATTAATCGTGGAGATAAGATTTGTTTGGTTGGAAGAAACGGCTCAGGAAAATCAACTTTGCTCAAGGTTATTTCAGGGGTAATCGAAGCCGATGACGGCGAAATTTTTATTCAGCCGGGCATCAAAATATCTTATATGCCGCAAGACCCTGATTTTTCTGCTTTCAAAACCTTGCGGGATGTGGTGTTGTCAGGCTTAAGTGATGAGCAGAAAAATCAAGAATATAAAGCAGATATGCTCATTGAACAGTTTTCTATTCGCGAAAATCAAGCTCCTGAACAAAGCTCCGGCGGTGAGAGAAAAAAGGCCGCTTTAGCCAAAGCCCTTATCGGAGAACCTGATATTTTGCTCCTTGATGAGCCTACCAACCATTTGGATATGCCAACTATTGAAAAATTAGAAAAAATTATTGCCGGCTTTAGAGGCGCTGTGATTGTGATTAGCCACGACAGAATGTTTTTGAGCAATATTTCGCAAACCACCTTTTGGTTGGACAGAGGAATTTTGCGCCGCAATAACAAGGGATTCAAATATTTTGAAGAGTGGCAAGAACAATGTATTGACCAAGAAATCATTGAGCAAAAATACTTAAACAAAAAAATTGAAGAGGAAACCGAGTGGCTGCATAAAGGTGTTACCGCAAGACGAAAACGCAATATGGGACGTTTGCGCCGTTTGCAACAACTCCGCCAAGAAAGAAAAGAGCAAATTAAACAAGTCGGTTCGGTTGATTTGGAAATTCAAAATACTGAGTTTCGCTCAAAGATGGTGATTGAGGCTAAGCATGTCTGCAAAGCTTTTCAAGGGCGCGATATTGTTAAAGATTTTTCAACTCGCATTATCAAAGGCAACAAAATAGGAATCGTCGGCCCTAATGGCGCAGGAAAAACAACTCTGATTAAACTTCTGACCAAAAAATTAGAACCGGATAGCGGTTTTGTGCGAATGGGTAAAAATTTGGAAGAAGCCTATTTTGACCAAAATCGTGTCTCTCTTGACCCGAAAAAAACTCTTTGGAAAACTCTGTGCGGCGATGGCGACCATATTTGGGTAAGAGGGCAATATCGACATGTGGTAGCCTATCTTAAAGATTTCTTATTTAAGCCAGAACAGGCGCAATGTCCGGTTTCTGCCTTATCAGGCGGGGAGAAAAACCGCTTGATGTTAGCTGTTGCTTTGGCTAAGCAATCAAACTTCTTGGTATTGGATGAACCTACCAATGATTTGGATATGGATACACTTGATTTGCTGCAAGAGGTTTTGATGGAATATGACGGAACAATTTTACTCGTCAGTCACGACCGCGACTTTTTGGACAGAGTTGTGTCCTCTATCATCTATATGAATGGTGACGGAACAGCCGTTGAGCATGCCGGAAGTTACAGTGAACTCTTAGAAAAATTAAAAAATAAACCAATAACCGAAGTAAAAAAAACACAGGTTAAAACCGCTAATAAACCGCTTGTGTGCGAGCCTCAAAAAAAGCCAACCAAGCTCAGTTACAAGCAACAAAGATTATTGGAAGTGTTGCCCAAAACCATTGAAGATTTGGCTAAGGAAATTAAACAAATTGAAAATGAACTTTCAGACCCAAGTCTTTACACCGATAATCCTGAAAAGTTTGACCATCTCACTCAGCGTCTAACTCAAGCGCAAAATGAAGTAAGCGAGGCCGAAAACCAGTGGCTCGAGATTCAAATTTTGCAAGAAGAATTAAGCGCAAATTAATTGTGTTGATATTTGTAAAGGGCATCTTTCACAACTGATTTCATCGGCGTGATAAGTTTGATTTCCGCATCTGAAATTTTCTCAACATTTTGTTTTTGTTGTTGAAGATGTATCATATTTTGGATGCCACTCATCAATGATTCTAATGAGGGGTCAGGTGTCGGATTTTGAGCTTGTTGAGCAGATAATTCCTCATATTGTCTGGATAGGTCAGCGATAAGGGCATTGCTTTGTTCTTGTTGGTCAATCGTTTTTAGAATTGAGCGCAAGCGTTGCTCAACATAAAAGAAGCGCTTAGGATACCAGAGGCGGCGCAGTAACCACTCTTTGGCCTCATCAGATAGATTATCTTCGGGGGCACCCGAGGCTAAAGAAACCGGACGTTTTCCCAGTTCGCTGATATTTTGTTGCATATAATCTGACCAAACCGGCAAAAAAGCCATTAGCTCTTGCTCACTGATTTCTTTTGACGTGGGATTGGGGATAAGCGCATAATTTATGGCATTTTGGGCTTCATAATAATTATATACCTTTACACCACCCCATAAGAGCAAAAATACAATGATTATTTTTGTAAAGCTTATCCGTTTTTTGGTCTTTGGCATTTTACCACCGCAAATTGGAGATTACAAAATCAGGATAGGCATCAAAATTGGTGGCGAGTTCACGCGTTTTGGCAACATCGGGAATATAGCCCTCGCCTAAGAAATTTACGTGTACCCCCTTAGATACCAAGACTGAAGCGACACCTAGCAAATTAGCTCCTTTGATGTCGGTGGTAATATTATCACCGATGACTATAACCGTTTCTTTTTTGACATCAGGGATACCATCTAAACCATAAGCTAAAATTTTGGCGTCAGGCTTGCCCAAGGTAATGATTTTTCCGCCCAAAACAGCATATTGTTCGGCTATGGCACCGGGGGCAAGGCTTATCTCTCCATCCTTGTAACTTGAAGTATCATTACCGGCGCAAACAAACGGAATGCCTAAGCTTGCAGCATGCTCCAAAGAAGGGAGATAGCTGTCAATCGTATCCGTATTTTTGGCAACCGAATTCATATACAAAAACTCTGCCTTGGCAATATTGTCGGTTTGAAAATAATCAAGTCCCGAAAAAACACCTTTATCGGATTGGTCGCCCAAAAGGTAATAAGTTGTTCCGAGAGCGGCAAATTCGCCTTGACGGGATTTGAATTTATAGTGCAAAATTTCTCCGGCTGTCACAATCGCATCAAATACTGCAACCGGAACTTTATTGGCATGCAAATACTTAACCAAGGAAGAAACTCTTAAAGATGTATTGGAAAGCAATACAATGTGTTTTCCGGCTCTTTTCATTCCGATAAGAGCATCAATGGCTTCTTTCTTGACACCGGCACCATCACTCAAAACACCATTAAACCCTACTATGACGGCATTATAAGGGTCTATTACTTTAGAAACATTTACTATCGGTTTTATCATTTTTATCATAGTTGCTTCTGCCTTTTATTCATCTGGCGATTTTATTTGAAGTTATTTTAGCCTTAAGTTATTAAAAATTTGCTAGCAAAACAATGCTTTTTTCAAAAAAAAAGACGAAAGTTTATTACTTTCGCCTTTTCTTTGAATGATGTTTTTAGAAGAACAAGTCACGCTCGCCTTTTTGAACCGATGAAAGCTTTTGCAATAATTTCTCTTTTAAGGGATTGCTTTCAGGCATTTGCTCAAGTTCACGCTTGATTGCCTGAAGGGCTTTTTGCTTGGTATCGACCGAGGCATAATCTTGCACATATTCACTCAAGGTCAAAATGGCGTTAGGTGTGCAAAAACGCTTTACAAAACCCGGGATGGCAAATTCCATAAAATGTTCTCCAGTTCGTCCCAAACGATAGCACCCCGTGCAGAAAGAAGGCAAAAATCCGGCCGCACACAATTCTCCGATAACGCTATCAAGACTGCGGTTGTCGCTTAACACAAATTGGCTTTTTGCGGCCGAATCTGCCGCATTATGCAAGGCATAAGCTCCAACACCGATATCTGAACCGGCATCTATTTGGCTCACACCGTAGCTGATAGCTTCGTTGCGCAAAGCAACCGGTTCACGTGCGGTTAGTATCATTCCCGTGTAAGGAATACTCAACCGAATGCAGGCAATCATGTGCATAAAGTCCTCATCACTCGGCGCATAAGGCGGGTGATTGGCATAGTCCGTACCGATTGCCGGCTCAATTCGCGGAAACGAAATGGTGTGTGGTCCAACACCAAACTTTTCTTCCAGATGGATGGTGTGATAGAGCATGGACAGAGCCTCATAACGGTAGTCATAAAGTCCGATGAGCGCACCCATACCGACATCATCAATACCTGCTTCGAATGCTCTGTCAAAAGCATACAAACGCCAAAGATAATTGGCTTTCAAGCCTGAGGGATGAACGGATTTGTAAGTGGGCTCATGGTAGGTTTCCTGAAAAATTTGGTAGGTTCCGATACCTGCGGCTTTCACCGTTCTAAATCCTTCAACATCCAAGGGGGCAGCATTGATATTTACCCGACGAATTTCGCCTTTGCCCTCTTTGGTGGCATAGACTTTTTTGACCGTTTCGGCTATGAATTCCGGCGTATAAAGCGGGTGTTCACCGTAAACCATTATCAACCTTTTGTGGCCGTGGTTTTCCAAAATTCGGACCTCTTGCTCAAGCTCCTGCAAAGACAGGGTTTTACGCACCTGTGCAGTGTTTGACCGTCTGAAACCGCAATAAGAACAATCGTTGATACATAAATTGCCGACATACAATGGGGCAAAAAGTACTATGCGATTGCCGTAGATGAGTTTTTTCAACTCCTTGGCACCGGCTTTGATTTCGGCTCGCAGTTCGGGCGTGCGGACATTGAGCAACAGAGCCATTTCTTTAGGCTCGAGGCGCTGTTTGGATAACGATTTGGCAATAATCTCACGAATTTGGGACTTGTCTTCCGATGTTTGCTCTAAAAGAGCGTTAATCTCTTGCTCAGGAATAAAACTTTTTAATCCTGAAACATCAATTTTCGGTAATTTCATAATGTTAAATAATTATAAGTTATACTAATAAAAATCTGCGTGATAACTTATAACTACTAATAAAAGAGTCAATATCTATTTGAAATTAAATTATGCGGTTTTACTTAAGTGCTTAATGACATAATTAGCTATCGTTAAACCAAAGATGGCTGTAATGGTTGGAAGAGAGCCCAAAATTTTGTTTTGTCCTCTTTCTTGAGGCATTATGATTGCCGAAGGCGGCAAATCCACGTTTTCATCCGAATAAACGCAGTGAACCTCTTTTAAATCTACCCCTTGCTGCTTTAACTTTTGGCGTAAAGCCCGTGCAAGAGAACAATTTTTGGTTTGATTTAAGTGTGCGGTCTTGATGCAAGACGGGTCAGTTTTAAGCGCTGCACCCATGGAAGAGATAAACTCAATATGATGCGTGGTCAAATAGGCAATCAAACTGGCTTTTGAGGAAAGCGAATCTATGGCATCGACCACAAAATCAGGTTTTAAGGCCATAAGTTCCGGCAAATTCTGCTCATCGACATACATATCCTTGATGATGACTTTACAATCAGGATTTATCTCTTGAACCCGTGCGGCGGCAGCGGAAGTCTTTTTTTGCCCAATGGTGGAACTTAAGGCTAAAATTTGGCGATTGACATTGGTTTCATCAAAACTGTCAAAATCAACCAAGATGAGTTTGCCTACACCCGAACGGGCAATCGCCTCTAAGGCATAGCCGCCGACAGCTCCTAAACCAATTATCATTACGGTTGAATTTTGGAGAGCTGAGATTCCTTTGCTTCCAAGTAAGAGTTCAGTACGCATCAGGCGTGGATTAGACATGGATAAACTCCTTTGCATTGTGATAAACGCGCATGGCAAAATCTTCTAAATTTTCATGGCGCAGGGCAGCAATTTCGGCAGCCAACGTAGGAAGATAGGCAGGTGTGACTTCGGAATTTTTATCAGGTCCTTGGTAAGGGCCGTCGGTTTCAAGCAAAATTTTATCTAAAGGCACCATATTGACCAATTCTTCCTTATCGGCATTGCGCAAGATTGAGGCACAAAAAGAAACATAGCCCCCGTGGGAAATAATTTTTTTCAAGACCTCACGTTTGCCGTTATAAGAATGAAACACAAATTTTGGTGGTAACATATCCCAATAATTTTCCAGCCAATCTTGGGCTTTGACAGCATGAATAATCAGTGGGCGGTTAAGCTCGTTGGCCAACATAATCTGCCCGTAAAACACTGAATTTTGCGGTTCATCATCGGGATTTTTTATTCTATCTAGCCCACACTCACCAATTAGGGCTTGCGGAAAACGGATTAAAAACTCACGCAACCTTTGTTGCCAATCGGGCTTGGCTTGTCTCACATACCACGGGTGCAGACCAAATGCCGGAACAACGCTTGAGGCATAAGTTCTGGCAAAATGGGCAACTTTATCCCAATCTTCCATAAGGCTTGAGACACAGACAACCTTCTCTACCCCTTGGCTGGAGGCAGAATTGAGAATATCCGTTGCAAATCCGGTCTTATAGTCTTGCAAATGAAGATGAGTGTCGATAAACTGCATATAAATTTCCTTAAAAATTATATAGGATAATAAGAAGATATGAGTATTTTGACAAGACCAATTTTAGAAATAAATCTTGATAATTTATTGGACAACTACCTCACTTTGAAAAAAATTTCCGGCAAAGCTATTGCCGCTGCAGTGGTGAAAGACGATGCCTATGGCTTGGGGGCAAAAAAGATTGCAAAGCTTCTCTATAACAAAGCAAAATGTCGGCATTTTTTTGTGGCACACGGGGTTGAGGGCAAAGAAGTACGTGAAGTGGCACCTGATGCCTTTATTTATGTATTACAAGGAATCGGTGAAGATTCTTTAGCCGAATTTAACGAGGCGCAACTTGTTCCGGTTATCAGCTCCAAAGAACAACTTACTTTTTGGAAAGAGCATAAAATTGCCGGAATTAAACCGATTGTAAATGTTGAAACAGGGCTAAACCGTTTGGGGTTTAGAGAATATGAACTCTCGGAACTAGAAGAGAGCGATAGAAAAGAATTTTCTTATGTGATGTCACATTTGGCATGCGGTGATGCTAAGGAGCACTTTATGAACCAGCATCAGCTCGATATGTTTAACTTCTTATGTGATACCTATTTTCCCAAACTGCCGGCCAGCTTATCGGCCTCGGACGGAACTTTTTTGGGCGAGGATTATTTGTTTGATATGGTGCGTTTGGGTGCTGCCATGTATGGTATTAACACCGCACCTTATCGTGAAAATCAGATGAAAAACGTGGTTACCGTTAAAGCGCCGGTTTTGCAAATTGCTGATTTGCCCAAGGGAGAGTTTGTCGGTTATTCGGCAACTTATCGTGCGACATCAAACCGCAAAATCGCCATTGTTTCAATCGGCTATGGTGATGGGGTGCCTCGAGCGCTTTCCAATGTCGGCAAAATCTTTTTTAACTTGTGTGATAAGCTCCATGAGGCTCGCATTTTAGGGCGTATCTCGATGGATAATATTATTTGCGATGTAACCGACATTCAAAACCTGCAAGTCGGAGATATGGCGCATATTGTTGCTGATTTCTATACACTTGATGATATGGGACGAGACTCCGGCACAATCAGTTATGAAATTCTCTCGCGCTTGGGCAAAAATCAAAGATTTATCCGCAAATATAAAGGCGGCGAAGAAGAATAGAAAAAAAATCCCCGATTGCTCGGGGATTTTTTTGAGATTGATTTACAGATCAAAGGTATTAATCCTTCTACCAATCAAGGCTTGGCTTAAGCTTTCTGAACCTTTGCCAGAAGTAGAAACCTTACCTTTAGGTGTTTCTGGTTGAGCATTATTTTGATCGGTATCAACACGAACAATGTTACCTTCACCGTCTGCACCCAATTCTTTTGCTCCTATTCTTGAGGCTTCCTCATTAATATTATTATCAAGAGAAGTGTTTCCCCCTTTGCCTTCCAAATGAGGTTGCTCAAGCGTGATCTCATTTTCCGGTCCTACCCAAGGAACTGGTCTGTCAATATGATCCGGCATTGGAGATGGACCCGGGACAGGAATTCTGGTAGGCTTCGGTTCAATAGGTTCAGGTCCTGGTTCCGGCGTCGGGGTCGGAGTTGGTTCCGGTGTCGGAGTTGGTGTCGGTTCTGGTGCCGGCGTTGGCGTCGGGGTCGGTTCTGGGGTTGGAGTTACAAGACGACCGCCATGCAAGATGGTTTTCTCACAATCGACTTCTATTGAGCGTGTGTAAATGTTCGGATCTGCATAGCCATAGTTCGGATCTTTCGGGAAACCGACACCATGAGGATCATTACAGCTATCCGTAAACTTAGAAGCTAAATTATCAAAATAACCGGTAGAAGAAATTTTGCTAACTTCATCGCAGTCTAACAAAATTCTTAATCCTGTATTGTCTCCATAGTACAACAATTGAACTCGAGCCAAGTTTACGGCCATTTCAGGCGTCATGCCTTTCGGTAAATCAACAATTCCATCTTTGACATTGGCGACCATAATATCTGAATTTTTGACAATCTGCAGATTGCGTTCATAAACAGCTTGCTCGCTGGCACCAACCGTATATTCCTGAGTTGAAACTTCAGTAACATGAGTATCTTGCGAAACAGATGTTGAATCTGCACCAGCGGGTGTTGCATCAACAGCCGGCGTATCCGGGGTATTTTCCTGCCACGGGAATGGTTGGAAAGGCGCAGTATTCGGGTTTTCCGGTTGTGCAACATAAGTAAAATTATCCTCTCCAGCCGATGGTGTAACCTCATTAGTCGATGTTGCGACTACATTTGTCGGTGTTGTGGATGTTTGAGTGTGTTCTGCTGCGGCAGCATCATGTGCTCCTGCCAAATAATGTGCAAAACCATAACCAACAGCAGACATTGCAATTGATGCAATAGAACGTTTCAGAGCTTTGTTCTGGTCCGGAGTACCCCAAGCTTCGGCAATATCTGTCGTGCAACGAGCTGCTACAGTACTAAAGGCAATCGCCGCTTTCGCTTGAGCTAACGGAGCAACACTTGCGGTTCCTACTTGTGCTAAAGAGGTTCCTTGGGCAATGGCTTGTGATACAGCCGCTCCGGCAACAGCAAATGAAGCAACTGATGATGCCATATAAAGACCTGCAAACATCGCGTCTTTTTTATGGTTGCCCAGATAATTCCATAAATTTATTTCCGGATTGTTTTTCTTTTCTTCTCTATAAGCTTTATACAATGGGTGAACACGACGATAGTATGTCCAAGCGCCATATGCAGCCATACCAACAGGGCCACCGACACCGGCAACAAATGCCATACCAACATCTGCTAACACACCTTGTTCATGCAAAATTTGAGCATATGTACGGGCTTTAACATAAGTATCTTTCAACTTTTGAGTTAACTTAGTGTTGGCTTGAGCTACTCTTTCTTTGAATTTTTGTGCTAAACTTAAATTTTTGAATTTATCTGTTAATTTGGTGGCAAAGTCATTCAAAGAAACCATTTGGTTTCCCAATACACCGGAGACACTCTCAGCCGTAACGGTTTGTTTCTTACCATCTAACATTTCACGCATCGGGCGTTTTAACTCAAAAGAGGTGGCATTATCTTTTACCGTCAAATTGGTCATCATAATACCATAGATACTCATATCCATGTTATCTCTTAACTGAGCCTTATATAATTCCGGAGTTATCGGCTCGGCTGATAAACTTAAATCTGCTATGGTTTTTAATTTAGCAACTTCAACAATTTGAGAACTAACATCAACTTGCTTACCTTCGTTGTCAACCACAATCATATTTTGCAGATATGTGCGACTGTCAGCAAATTCTTTATTGCTTTCATCTAATGGATTTATCTTGTCATAGGTTTCTAACTGACTTAAATTACGAGAAACAATTTGCTCCTCAGTCGTAGCAAGTGATGCAGCACCGCCATTGGTTTGCATTTGAGCGCGTTCGTCTTCATCCAAAATCTTTTTCAGACGAGTTCCTGACTGATGCATCAGTTTATTAAACTGTACTTTATATTCATCATTGCCTTTAAGTGCTGAGTAAATTTCTACCAACTCGGTATCACTAACATTATGTAGACCTGTTTGCACTTTTGCAGCGGCAATCTTAGCTTCCATCGTTCATTTCTCCTTAAATTTTCTTTAATTATGCGTAATTTACCACACTTTTATCGAAAAATCAACATTAATTTTGTCAAATTAGGCAATTTTTTTATAATTATTTTTGAAGATAGCGCAAATCTTTTCTGGATTTGCGCTATCTGCTTATTTTTTATCTTCCACCCTCATTATATGCTTGATATCCATGAGTATTTTGTTTATTTAGCTCTGAAGTTTTGACGATTCTACCATTTTTATCATGAGATAAACCATATTTATTCATTTCTGCTTCATGCTTCTGCATAAATGTCTGTTCTCCTTCACTAAGCGTATCACCTACCGAAGATGTTTGAACTAAATCATCATAGATTTTTTCACAACGTGCTAAATGGCGAATTTCCATCATACCTCTTGCTCTAGATGTCAATTCTACTCCATTTAGGCGCATATTTCCCTCTCCATCTTGAGATATAAAAGATTTCATTTCCATCATATCGTTTTGTGTTAGAGCTACTTGATCTAAAGCTACATTACCGTCTTCTTTAATGTGATATTTTCCTCCATCATACAATGTTCTTATCTGCTCTGACGGTACATTACCTAAATCATCATATTTATGCAGCCCTAATTCGTCCAAACGCTTTTGAGTTTCATTACCTAACGCCTCTACCTTTTCTGCTGCTTTAGCTTGTTCTTCTGCTATGGTTACAACATTGCCATCCTTATCGTGCGTTAAGCCATAACTTTTTAAGTCAGCTTCATGATCTTTCATAAAATTACGCTCAGCAGCTCCCAGAGTTTCACCATTAGCGGCCCTGGCTTGTAAGTCATCATAGATTTTTTCGCCCAATGCTAATTCATGAGCTATCATTCCTTTGTCAATGTCGGAATCTGAGTTTTCTTGTTTTAGGCCATTTATGTAGAAATTTTCCCCATCTGTTTCAACTGTTAATTTGGCTCTAAATTCATTACTATCATTTGAAGTTATAATAATTCTATCATAGTGCATAGAATATCTATTTTCATCTCCACTAATGGTGTAGATACCGCTGTCACACTGATGAATATCTTTAGGAGGAACATTATCCCATGAGAAATCCTTTAGAGAATCTTGTTCTGCCGTTTGGTCCTCGACCTTCTCTTCGGGCTTGGTCGGAGGGGTTTGTTCCTCGACCTTCTCTTCGGGCTTGGTCGGAGGGGTTTGTTCCTCAACCTTCTCTTCGGGCTTGGTCGGAGGGGTTTGTTCCTCGACCTTCTCTTCAGGCTTGGTTGGAGGGGTTTGTTCCTCAATCTTCTCTTCAGACTTGGTCTGAGGAGTTTGGTCTGTTTGATTTTGCTGCGCATTGTCTTGGGTAGGAGCCCTTGATTCTACAGCAATTTTCTCATTCAAATCTTGCAAGCGGCTTCCTTCATAGCTCTCGTATCCGGCAACATGTTGATTTACTGCATTTCCTGCTGTTTCTTCATGGCGTGAATGCAAGTCATGCAAAACTTCCTTACGAGCAGCTATTTCTTGTTCAACACCTGAAATTCTGCCTTTTAATTGTTCTTCAAAAGCATCATATTGCGTCAAATTCTTATGGTGAAGAATCAACTCTTGCGCTTCTGTTGAAAGATTTGATGTATCTTCAGGTAATTTGTTCGGGTCTAGCCCTAATTTTACCATATCTTTTTCAATACTCTTGAGAGAACCATGTTCTTGCTCATAAGCATTTCGTTGTAAGCCCAATTTTTCAAGTTTTTCTTGATTAATGTTGGCTTCTTCATTCAAGTTTCTGATTTCTTGTTTCAATACGGCTTCGGTTTTATCAACGTCGGCTTTGGCCATTTCCATAGCGGCTTTATCAAAGTTGGCTTGCGCTTCCGGACTATTCGGATTATTTTTCAAATCATTCAAGGCCGCTTTATAATCGCTATAGGCTTTATCAGCTTCGGCTTTTGCTCCGGCAACTTTGCGACTGTCATCATCAGAAACTTGGTTGCTGACTTCATGTTCGGCGTTTTCAAATTGCTGATGGCGTGTGCTTAAAAATTTATCCGCCTCGGCAAAATTGCCTTGCTCTTTTAATTCCATATAGTGATTAAAATCTTTAGTTGCGGCTGCATTAGCAAGCGTTGCATCTTCTGCCCCAATGTTATGTCCACGGCGCAATTCTTCAAACAAAGCGCGCTCATTATCGGTTTGCGGTAAGTGGTCTTGCGTTACCGGCTCAATGTGTGTTGGCATTTCATGAGGTTTAGCCATAGATGATAAATCCGGCCTTTGCGGAGAAGGCATTTCAGGTCCCTTATCGTGAGGAACATCAATATGCGGCTTGTTATCGACCGGAGAATGATGCGGTTGTTCCGGTGCAAAACCATGATGAGGATCCGTGGGTTGATAAGGCTCCGGACCTATCGGCTTATCATGACGAATAATTTCGGGCTTAAAATCATCGCCATCAACTGGGGAATCATGCGGTAATGGTGAATCTGGATTATTGGCTTTCATAAAACTGGTAAAGCCTAAACTTACCATACTACCAAAAAAGACACCGCCCAAAGTATTCCAAGCATTTTTACGGAGTTGTTTTTTCTTTTCAGGGTCTTTTTCTCTAAATGAGGCGATAAAATCAATAGCACTTGAAGAAACGCCACCACCCAGAGAAACGCCCCAACGAGCGACTCGCTGACCATCATTAAAAGTATTGGCTGCTTGATTACCAAAGTTTTTACCCCAAGCACTCATGCGCTCGCTCCAGGGTTGATCTTTAACAGCATCCGGGCTTGAAAAGGCATTACTTACCGTGTCTTTCATCATATCCCATGTATTGCCCAATCCATTTTGATAAACTTGCCCGCCCAGACCAAAGTCAGTAACAGAGAGACCATCCATACCAACAAAGGCAACAGACATTACTGAACCTGTAACACTGGCTGCCAAACCGATTGCTTCTTTTGGATTCTTTCGCAAATAACCAAACCAGCTTTTGTATTGTCCATCGGTATTGGCTTCTTTGTAGTGTTTGTAACTTTGATGAATTGCTTTCCCCGTTTTGTAAGCGGACAATGCGGCTAAACCAACACCACCTGTTGCCAAACCAATAGCTGAACTGATAGCTAAATTTTTCACAAAGGCATAAGATTTCGGATATTTCTTAGCAAGCTTCTTATCAAACTCTTTAATCTTGCTCCATAAAGATTTGTGTCCGGTCTTTTGACCAATACGCTTGCTGACCGCTTCAGCCGTTGTGGTTCGTGAGGCTAAAGTTGATAAAGCAACATGATTGCTAACCATAAAGCTCAGATTTTCGGCTTGAATGGCTTTACCAATAAATTCTTGTGCTTGTTGTTGAAATTCTTCAGGCTTTTTGTTTTCTCCGGCCTCTTTAGCTGCATTTTCGGCCATTTGGGCAGCAATCAGACTAACCATTCCCATTTGCATGTGAGAAGCCCAGACTTGCGCTAAAAGCTGCTTTTGTTGTTCTGCGTTTAATTTGTTAAAGTCCGGATTCATGCTCAATTCAAGCACGGCTTCATTATAAGCTAACTCAGCCATGTCTTGCTTGTATTTATTTTTATCAACGGAATCAGAACGTTTATCTGAATTGTCAATTTCTAATTTATCATAAAATTTATCAACAATATCAAAACCGGCGTGGAGATATTCTCCTTGCTCATTCTTTGCAAAAGGATCCATATCTTTTCCGGCCGCTTCAAGAGCTTGTTGATTAGCGGCTAAAATTGATGCATGTTCCGGAGTGAGATTGCTCAGGCCGTTTTCTTCATCAAATTGCTTATAAAACTTATTTAAACTCTCGCCAATTTTAGCGTTGCGGTCTTTCTTTTCTTGAGAAGTGTTTTTAGATTGAATATCGTTACTAATCTTTAACCATTCAGAAACTTCAGGAGCGACTGTCATTGACCAAGGCTGGTCGGGATTGACCTTGGACATTAATTGTTCGGCATAATCTGCCATTTTTAACTTGGCTTTCAGTGCCTCAGGATTGGTGGTTTGGGCTATTTTATCATCTAACTGACCTACAACAGCCCATACCTTGGTAATTTCATCATAACTGAGTGTTGACAAATCTCTTTTAGATAAGTCAATCGCTTCTTTGTATAGTTCTGGAGTAATTTCTGAAGATGTAGTTGTTTGATTGTTATTGCCATCAGAGGCACGCAACTCTTCCAAATATCTGTCAAAACTTTCGGGCGTAAAAGTCACATTAGCCTGAGAGTTTCTATCTATCAAAGCTTGGCGTTGCGCAGGGGTTAAATCATTCTTCGTTTCCAACCATTGTTCAAAGGTTTGTGGCGTATTGTTCGCATTATCAACCATCTTTTTACTCCTGAATAGAAATCTTCTATTCTTAATTTAGCACATTTTTAAGTTCTCTTCAATACATTTTGTCTACAATTTTGCCAAAATATAGCAAATTTTTAACATTTTTCTCATATTAGCGGAAAATAGTTAAATTTTATTTATTTTTAAGTCTTTAAAAAACAAAAGGTGTCAAAAGACACCTTTTCTTTGAGATTTGTTCGTTTATATCACAACTTTTCGACCTTTTGTCGGCCCCTTTATCGCCTCCATGAAGGTACTTAAATGATAGCGTTCAAGACTTTCGTGGGTATAGGGCACCTCAAGTGCGTTATAGCCTCTGTCAGTGAGCATGTATTCGCCATTTTTCTCTTTGTACAAATCGTACCGGAACATAAAATCACCGTGCTCTTTTGGTACAATTTTGCTAAAGTTCTCGGGGCTGAGATTCTTATCTTTTATCATTTTAAGGAAGCCTTTGATTTCTTTGATAAAATCGCTTTCCTGACAA
The DNA here is from genome assembly GCA_944391515.1 of uncultured Alphaproteobacteria bacterium. Classification (GTDB taxonomy): domain Bacteria; phylum Pseudomonadota; class Alphaproteobacteria; order RF32; family CAG-239; genus Scatocola. Next base: position 56,242 of record CALXTW010000006.1, on the reverse strand, counting down.
CTTAAATGAAAAAAGAAGTCTTGCGGCAGGCAATAGCGCAAATTAAGGCTATCACACAACTTATCCATTAGGGCTCGCTTTTGATAATTGTTTTTATCAGCGTATTCCTTTTGGAATTTTTCAACCAAACATGGTTGTCTTAGCCCATCTAGACGCATTTTCAGCCCTTTCCAAAAAAGCAAACGCAGAGAATATTCGGGTTTACCTGCAAAAAAATCCACATAATTTTCTATCAGCGCATTAGCGTGACAGATTTCGAAAAAATACTGGCGAATTTTTTCGTCTCTACGGGTATCTGTTTCAATCTTTTTAAGCATAAACTCAATGTCTTGACGATCAAGCAATTCATTGTTTGCAGAAAATCTTTCTTCGTTCATAATTATAAAATTTTAAATGGTTAATAATAAATTTTGATTACAATATTAATTTAAAATTCATTTTTGTCTAGCATTTTTTTGCAAAATTAAAGCCCCGATTAGACGGGGCTTTAATTATTTTATGCGCGACGCTGTTGTTCTCCTAGTACAAAGGCATCTCTGGTATTGCTGTTTAGCTCTACCTTTTTTACGGGCTTTGGTTTGGCACGTAAGAGACCTCGTTGTTTTAAAATTTGTCGAGCTTTCTTGACTTCATTTCTCTTTGCTATTTCCTCCGGCGTACGAGCTTGTCTTCTTGCCTCAAGAACCTCTTGGGATTTATCCTTGCCGCTAACACCTTCATTTCCCGTCAACGCAGCAAAGTTAAAGCTTTCCGGATTATTAGAATCGGGTGTGCGGGATGAATTTTCAGCCGGCTTTTGTGTATTATCCTGAGTATTATCTTGCGTGTTATCCTTAGGTTTCTGTGTGTTATCCTGTTCTTTGGGCGGAAACAGATTTGGGTTTTGTTGACGGATAACTTCCATCTGCTCAGGAGTAATACCGCTTACAGAAAACCCACTTTCCATTGTGGATACTAAGCCATTGTAAAGGTCATCACTTGGTTTAAGGCCATTTTCTTCACCAAACTGCTTCAAAATTCCTAATTGAACCTGAACAAATTTGCTCTGTTCTTCTGTTAAGGGTTGTGCCTCTTTGGGTTTATCTTGCTCATTAGTTTTATCCGGAGCCGGTGGTGTCTGTGTTTGAGCATCTTGCTCTTGAGTTTCCTTTGTTTTATACGGATTCTCATAACCAAATTGCTCTAATTGCTCAGCTATTGCTTTGTTGCGTTCGTTCTTTGCCGTGACATTGTTGTGATTGATTCTGTCTTGAATATCGCGGTTAACCTCTAACCAAGCGGCCATTTTGGCTGCATTGTTCTTATCAATTTTTATTTCACCTTTCATGGCGGCATCTAGAATGCTTTCGGAGTATTTAGCCATATTATAGCGTCCATCACTCTCGCCACGACCAATCAACGCCCAATTTGCTAGTACTTGTTCAGGTGAAAGTTTACTTTGATTACGTTTTGCTTGTTTTTCTGCTTTTTTCGGATCTTGAGCAATTGCGCTTCTTTTAGCTTCATAGTGAGCTTTTATTTTTTGGTATCCTTTCTTGGCCCCTTTGGCTGTTGCTCTACCTACTTTATATCCCCAAACTATGGGTTTTACAGCAATACGTCCTGCCACTCTAGCAACTTTTTTCCATTTACTTGTTTTTTCTATTCCTCTATCAGTCTCAAACCACTTTTGTTCGGCTTTTTTAAATGTTTTTAATTCTTTTCCTGATTCCATAAAAGTAGTGGCCGGAACATGGTCTAACAGAGAGCGAAAACTATTAGTCTCTTTGGGGTCCAGTTTTCTTTTTCTGTTGGCTACGTTTTCAATTGCTTTCCAAGAAAGTGTTTTAATTTGAGCTCGTTGCGCATCCGTAAATGCATTTGGATTCTTATCTACAGCTAGTTGAAGATTAGCTAAATCCTTTAGCTCCATTTTTTCAAGAGCCTCATCTCCTAATGCAAACATTGCTTTAGCCTGTTCTTCTTCCATTGCTTTTACTTCATATTTGTCTTCTTGTTCCGGACTTGGATTCCTATCTGATGTATCTGTATTACCTCGTTCGGTATTTATGGTGTTATCTTGTTCTGAAGGGGTTGGTGGGGTATTGTCTTCCGGCCCTGAGGAATTTGCCTCTGGTGATGGCGACACATTACTATCTAGAGTTGTTTGGTTTTGCCTTTGATAATGCAGTTCTGCTGTTGCTATTTTTCTTTCAATTTCTTTTCTAAGAGCTTGATCTCTTGAACTTGTCGCTTCGGGCATTTGTTCTAATTTTTTCTTAACCGCTTCAAATGTTGCAAACGATGTGATGAGAGTTCCCCTATTTGCAATCAGATGTAAATCCATGTAATTAAGATTTTTATTTTCAAGCATTGAATGTAGAATCTTTTCGAATGAAGGGTCGGCATCAATTCTTCTACCTTCCGTTGCTTTATTGAAACCATGAATCATTCCTCTTAATTGCTCAGACGAACATTCCTTGGATATGTTACTAATTTGGTCTGCAATAATTCGAGTGTAGCCATCATTATATCCCATCATCAAGACACAATCATTTACGACATCTTTTGTTGCTTTTTCATCTACAAAAAAATCTGGTATTCTTTCCGCATATTTATTAAACGCAGCTACTCTTTGCGGATCTTCATTTTCCAAGCTTTGAGGATATTCACGATTATGTCCAGCAATTCTAAATAATTCTATTGAATACTCGGTGATAAATTTGTATGCAATATCTTCACTGGAAAGATTGGTATCATTTAATCCATCAAGGATTGCATCTAATTTTTGAGTTGTTTCTTCTAAATTTTCAGCCATAGCCATAATCCTTTTTGCAAAATTTTGCCTTTATATTAAACAAAATTGGTTAAGATTATCTTAGTTTCAAAATAGCATAATTTGGACATTTTGTCTATTACTTTAAAAAGACGTTACAAAAAATTCATACAAAAAAAGAGGTCTTGCGACCTCTTTTTGATGTTTTTTTGCTTTGTTTTTAGGCAACTTTGGCATCAAAGCAAATTGACTTGCCTTCAATGTCTGCCTGAGTGCCCTCACTGCAATCATTGTTGAATTTGACTGCTAAAACCTGCTCTGCGACATAGTCTTTATTTTCTTCCAGAGCTTGAGCCAATTCGGCGTCAGGTGTTTTATAGCTCAATTCTATTCTATCGGAAATATTAAAGTCTTTGTCTTTACGCAAAGTTTGAACCAGGCGCACAAAGTCTCTAGCCATGCCTTCACGTTTGAGGGCATCCGTTACTGTGGTATCCAAGGTTACAACAGCCTTGTTATCGGCAAAAGACTTACCGGCAACGCCGTCTTTCATCTCTAGGCGGACTTCAAACAAGTCTTTGGTCAAAGTTTGACCGCCGATGAAGAGCGTTCCGTCTTCGTTTAGGCTCCATTGGCCTTGCTTATAAGCAGCCATAACCGCGCCCATTGCCTTGCCTAAGGCTTTACCCAACAATGGCGTATAGAGGTAGATTTTCTTCGTGGCATAATTTTCAAGATGATTGTCAAATTTAACTTGTTTTACATTGAGCTCATCTTTAACAATCTCTTGATAAGCCGGACTTAACTCAGCTCCGATGACCGTTAAGCTGTTTAACGGCAGACGGTTTCTTAAGTTCTTTTCCTCACGGATGAACTTACCGGTTGAGCACAAATCTTGGACAAAGTCCATGGTGCTGACCAATTCGGCATCGTACTTAATCGCACTCAAGCTTGGATAATCTGCCAAGTGGACGGATTCTTCACCGGTTAAGGCTTTGAAGATATATTCACTCAAGAACGGCATCAGAGGTGCGGCAATTTTACAAGTATTGACCAAAACCGTATAGAGTGTGTCAAAGGCTTGAGCCTCGCCTTCCCAGAAACGGTCACGAGTGCGGCGAATGTACCAGTTGTTCAGAACTTCCATAAATGAGGCTAACTCATTGGTGGCTAAAGCAACATCGTAGCTTTCAATGCCTGATTTAACAACTTCGGCCAAGTGTTTCAACTTAGAGAGAATATAGTTATCAATTGCCTCAGATGAAGAGCTGATTTCTTTGGCTTGATATTCTTCGGCATTAGCATAGAGTGTGAAGAAGTAAAAAGCATTCCACAGCGGAATTTGTGCCACGCGAGAGGCTTTGGCAATTTCTTTACCTTCTTTATCGACCGCCAGATTTCCGCCTTTTAAGACCGGAGAAGAAACCAAGAACCAACGCAGAGCATCAGAACCAATTGAATCCAAAACCTCATTCGGGTCTGGATAGTTCTTGAGGCGTTTGGAGAGCTTTTGTCCGCCTTCGGCCATCAGCAAACCGGTACAGATACAATTTTTGAATGCCGGACGATTGTGCAGAGCCGTGGATAATACCGTTAAGGTGTAGAACCAACCACGGGTTTGGTCCATAGCCTCAACAATAAAGTCGGCCGGGAAGTGGCTTTCAAACCACTCTTTGTTTTCAAACGGATAGTGAATTTGCGCATAGGGCATTGAGCCGGATTCAAACCAGCAGTCAAACACATCACCTACGCGGCGCATCATGGTTTGCCCCGACGGGTCATCCGGATTGGGATAAACCACATCATCAATATAAGGCTTATGCAGATTGGTAACCTCAAATCCGGTCTTTTCTTTAATCTCTTGAATTGAGCCAAAGACATCAATCCGCGGGAATTTCGGGTTATCAGATTTCCAAACCGGAATCGGTGTACCCCAGAAACGATTTCTGGAAATTGACCAATCACGCGCGCCTTCCAGCCATTTACCGAAACGGCCGTCTTTAATATGCTCAGGAACCCAATTGATTTGTTGGTTATTCTTCACCATTTCATCACGGAAATCCGTTACCTTAACAAACCAGCTGGACATAGCCTTATAAATCAACGGCGTATCTGTTCTCCAGCAGAACGGGTATGAGTGAGTGTATTGCTCTTTTTTAACCAAGATGCCACGCTCTTTTAAGAGTTGCATAATCGGCTCATTGGTTTCAAACACCTGCTTGCCCTCATAATCGGGAACTTCGGAAGTGAACTTACCGGCTTCATCTACCGGGCAAACGACGGGGAAGTTTTCATCATAAGCACGGCAAGCATCAAAGTCATCTTGACCAAAGCCCGGGGCAATATGAACAATACCGGTACCGTCTTCGGTCGAAACGAATTCACCGCTCAAAACCTTAAAGGCACCTTTGGCTTTCAAATCCTTAAAATACGGGAACATCGGCTCATAGCTCAAGCCTACCAAATCTTTACCTTTGATGCTTCCGACTTGGGTAGCGTGTTCGAGTTGTTTTTTGTATCTGCCAAGTAAGGCTTGTGCCAAAACATATTTTTGAGCGTCCTCTTCCATAATGGCATAGTCAATATCTAAGCCAACAGCCAACATCAGGTTGGAAGGTAAGGTCCAAGGAGTGGTGGTCCATACCAAAATATTCATGCCGTTTTCAAGTTTGAACATTACGGTAATGGCATTATCGGTTTTGTCTTGGTAGCCTTGATTGACCTCAAAGTTTGACAAAGGAGTTTCGGCAGCCCAAGAATATGGCAAAACGCGGTAATCTTCATAGACCAAGCCTTTATCATACAACTCTTTGAAATTATGGATAACACTTTCCATAAAAGGCAAATCCATGGTCTTATAGTCATGGTTAAAGTCAACCCAACGACCGATGCGTTTGAACATATCAACCCAGATACCTGAATATTTCAAAACGTCAGAACGGCAGAAGTCATTAAATTTTTCAACGCCGAATTCTTCAATTTGTTTACGCCCTGAAACACCTAACTGCTTTTCGGCAGACATTTCAGCCGGAAGACCGTGGCAGTCCCATCCGAGGCGGCGTTCAACTTTTTTGCCGTTCATGGTTTGGAAACGAGCAACAACGTCTTTGACATAAGAGACCATAATGTGTCCATAGTGCGGCGTACCATTGGCAAACGGAGGTCCGTCATAGAACACAAATTCAGCCGCACCGTCACGGTTGTGGACTGATTTTTCAAAGGTTTTATCTTCTTCCCAAAACTTGAGAACTTCTTTTTCCAGTTCGACAAAGTCAGCCTTTGCCTTTACTTCAGCATAATGTTTAGTCATCCTTAAACACCTTGTATCTGTATTGATTATTAAAACTTAAAATTTTTGAAATTGATGAATTTGATATGTATGAAATATGATGCAATCCCCTAAGGGATAATAATGAACGGAATGTGATTTATGATATTTATTTGCATCTTGGTATCTTTCTTTTGAAAATCTTTCAGAAATTTAATACAACTTTTCCATCGAGTCAAACAGAATCTATCGGTTTTAGAAAACAAAAAAAACCATAAAGGCTTTGTGGGAGCTTGTATGGTTTTTGAGTGAGCGTTACGGGTAAAGATTTTACACAACCGGAGCTTCTCCGAATATCATGTAGTAAAAAACCATTACCAGAAATACAATAATTACTAGGTCTTTATACCAGACATCCTTTTGCGGATTTTTATCTTGCGATAAATCTTGCCCGCTAATATTAATTCTATTCATAATCCTTATTTTTTAGTTTTATCATAATATTTTTAATTCTGTTTATTCGTTTTCCTGTTGGTGCGGTGTGCTTATTTCTCCGCCTGACATTGGCTCAACTACCCCTGTGGTGGAAGGAAAACTTATCGGTAAATTGTATAGACGTCTGGCGCTCAAAAATGCATAGGCTTGTGCAGGCAAAGAGTTGGTATTTAACCCCTCTTCGGCAGCTGTGTGAATTGACATTTCTGGCAAGCGTTGACGCAAAAATCTTAAAATGGTCGGGTTTTTGGCTCCCCCACCACAAACTATCACTACTTTGGGGATTTCCGGCAAATAAAGTAATAATGAATAAGCTATTGCCTCGGCAACAAAGGCTGTCGCCGTGGCCGCTCCGTCCTCTAGACTTAACCCCTCAAGGTGTTCCAACTTTTCTACAAACTCATGGCGAGCAACCGACTTGGGCGGGTATTTGGCAAAGTATTTATGTTTCATCATAGTGGCTACAATTTGCTCATTAACCTTTCCGGTAATGGCTAGCTTGCCGTTATAGTCCATATGCATTCCGCCATGTTTTCTGACCCATTCATCTATCGCAGCATTGCCCGGACCACAGTCAAATGCAGCCATTTCGCCGTAAGTACCAATCCATGTGACGCGCGAAATGCCGGTAATATTTACGATAGCCATCGGCTTGCCAATATCCCCGCACAAAGCATTATAGTAAACCGGCTCTAGGGGAAAACCTTGCCCGCCGGAGCGAAGGTCTGCTTTGTGAAAATCATGAACAACCTTAATTCCCGTGAGGCGAGACAATAATTCGCCGTTGCCCAACTGAATAATTTGATGTTCTGCGGGATTGCAATATAAAGTAATCCCCTCATAGCCGATGATATCTACTTCTAAGCCATGGGTGGAAATATAGTCTTTTACAACTTCGGCATGGAAACGTGTTAGCTCTTCATTGATTTCATTATACTCTTGAATTGCCTCATCCGTATAAGGGCAAGTACCAAACAAGGGTCTTATTTTTTCTCTTAGACTTTCATCGTATGGAATATGTTGCAGAGGCCCAAAATCATAAACATCTACCCCGTCCGTATTCAGCAAAGCTATATATACTCCTTCAAGTGAGGATGTACTCAATAAGCCGATTGCGTTTAAGGGTTTTATTACAGGCATGATAAAAAATTGACCTCTGTTGTTGCATTGTTGGAATTATATGATATTATCGGTTAAGAATTTATGAAACTTCAGCTATTTTTAGCTGTTTTATTTTTGTTTTAGGATAAGGAAAATGAGCCAATTTAAATCTGAATTTTTAAATATTATGGTGGAACGCGGTTTTTACAATCAATGCACGAATGAAAGCGCCTTTGATGCTTACTTGTATGAGTGCGAAAAATCTGGAAAACCAGCTGTCGGCTACCTGGGCTCTGATCCTACCGGAGACAGCTTGCATGTCGGACATATCGTCCCTTTGATGATGATGCGTTGGTTCCAAAAATGCGGTCATAAACCTTTAACTTTGGTCGGTGGTGCAACCGCTCGAATCGGCGACCCGTCGGGTAAAGATAAACTCCGCCCGTTTTTGGATGAAGAAACACTCAAACACAATATTGAAGGTTTGAAAAAATCTTTTTCTAAATTCTTGAAATTCGGAAACAGCGCAAATGACGCCGTGATGGTTGATAACTGGGATTGGTTTAAGGATATTAATTACCTCGCCTTTTTACGCGATATCGGAACCTATTATTCGGTTAACCGTATGTTGACCATGGACAGCGTGAAATCTCGTTTGGACAGAGAGCAACCTATGTCTTTCTTGGAATTTAACTATATGCTCTTACAAGGATATGACTTTTGCGAACTCTTCCAAAAATATGGTTGCCGTGCGCAAATAGCTGGCTCTGACCAATGGGGTAATATTACCTCAGGTACCGAACTCGGACGCAGAAAATATGACGTTGAGCTCTTTGGATTTACCAGCCCGATTATTACGGATTCAAATGGTAAAAAAATGGGTAAATCCGAAGGAAATGCGGTTTGGATTAATGAAGAAAAACTCCCCAGCTATAACTACTATCAATATTTTCGTAACATCGGTGATGCCGAAGTTGGCAAATGCTTGCGTATTTATACCGATTTACCGATGAATGAAATCAGACGCTTGGAAGCCCTTAAAGACCAAGAAATTAACGAAGCTAAGAAAATTTTGGCCTTTGAAGCTACCAAAATTTGTCGTGGCGAAGAAGAAGCCAAAGCGGCTCAAGAAACCGCCATTGCCACTTTTGAAAAAGGCTTGGCCGGAGGAGATTTGCCTTGTCTTGAAAAAGCAAGCGTTGAAGGATTGTCTATGCTTGATGCCTTTGTTGAACTCGGCTTTATCGCCAGCAAAGGTGAAGGTCGCCGTTTGGTCAAACAAGCAGGTCTCAAAATCAATGACCAAGTTGTGAGCGACGAGAACTATAAGTTCTCTTCTGCGGACGTGATTGACGGGCAGATTAAGCTCTCTCAAGGAAAGAAAAAACACGGTTTGATTAAAATTGCTTAGTTAAAAGAGTTTATGTTAACGAGGCTCTCGATTGAGGGCCTCTTTTTTATTGACAAAAAATGCTTTTTGATTTAAAAACTCCTTAATTTTGTATTTTTATGTCTAACTTAAAAAAAAATTACAATTATGGGAAAAAGAAAAAACAAATTGGGATTTGAGGCTATGCCTAATCAGATGTATGAAGCTGAACGTTTGGTCAAAAAACAAGGAAATCCTTGTGCTGCAAAAGCAAAATTCACGCCCAACAAGTTCAAGGTTCATCGCCGAGGGTAATCAGAGACTTAAAAAAAATTGTTTAATCATTAAAAATTTTTAATCATGAAAAAGTCAATTAAAATCAAAAAAATTACAGGTACCCGAGAAGGAATGGAGTTTGAAACTGAAGAAGGAAAGTTCACGCTTTTCTTCAATGAAATGGCTCAGTTCGTTGGTGTTCCAATGCCAGATGGTGATACAATCGTGGTTGAAACATCTGATGATGGCGGACCTGCAAAACTTGCGGTCGGTCGCATGGTGCTCAACGTGCCGGAATATTTCCTCAAGGAAAAAGGATTAATCTAACACTTTTGCCTTATGAGAAAATTGATATTTTTCATTAGTTTCGCATTGTTGATGTGCGCTTGTTCGTCTTCTCCGAGAGAAAAGCCCAAAACAATTACCAAACAACAGCAAAACACACAAATTTTTTCGACAAATGAAAATATTGCAGGGATTTCACCAACAGATGTTATCTATATGATGACTGAACCTGGGATTTTTGATACACCTCGCAACGCTGTCGGGAGAATATCGGTTACTTATATGCTACTCAAAGATAGCAGCGTATTAGTGTTGAAACACAGAAATGTTATTGCACCATACACAAAAGAGCAAGCAAAACTCATTATGCTTACAAAAATGCGTATGGAAAGCAAAGAATAATTAAAAAAGTCCGTTTTTCTAAACGGACTTTTTTTGTGGCTATTTATAGAGTTTGGGGAGAGGTTGCTCCTCTTTGGTGCTCTTGATTTTAGCTTTACGCACTTTTTCAAAACTCTTGAGGAAGCCCTTCTCGTTAAAAGATTGGGGTGTTTGCGCATAGAGCAATGCGCCCAGCTCATCCAAGTATGCTCCAAACTCTTTATCTTGGGCGGCTTTAGCAACTTCTTTTAAGTTGGTGATTTTATCATTGTGCCAACGCTCTCTTCCCCAAGTAACCAAGCCATCGCGAAGAGCACGGTAGTCTTTGTGTTTTAAGGACTTGATGATGTATTTATCATAATCTTTAATTTCATCGGCATTGGGGCGGCGGCGACCAAAAATCAGCCAGCTGAAAACTATACCAACCAAGAAGGCTGCAACCGCAATTATATATGCCATATTGGTGTTACCTCCGGGGATTGACATATCGGAGAGGTCTTCCATTGGGCTCTGTTGTGGGGCTAGAGCTTCGTCTGCTTGCGGAAGAGATGGTTGTGCGGCTTGAGGTTGCGTGGTTGGTAAACCGGCTGAGGGCATAACTTCAATATTTACTGCCGGCAAAACCGCTCTTTCCATTTGGTTGGTTTGGACATTAAACCAATCAAGCGCAATCTCCGGAATGGTTTGGGCTCCAGATGTGGTCGGAATATAAACATTGGTGATTTTTTTAACGGCTACAACCTGACCATTTTCAAGCCCGCTTGAGGAAATGGCTTTATCTGGATATTGTTTCAAATCCGGGGTTTGTTCAAAGCGGATATCGGGCAATTGATTTTCGGCAACGCCTACGGCCTTTAGATATATGGTACGGCTGACCGCCTCCCCTACTTTAAATTGGGGTTGGCGTGGCTCCCATTCGGCCATTAGGGCTACTTGTTTGGCAGGCAACCACCAATTTGTTCCATTTTCACTCGGGATTGGGCGAACTTTAATGCTTTGCGGAGTGACGGTTAACAAAACCGGGTTGCGGGTAGCAAACATATCGGCAAATCCAATACCGCCCAAATTTCCGCCAAACAAGTCATCAAACGGGTCATTAAACCCTCGCGAACGCGTCAGATAATATCCCTGAAAACGGACTTCCGGTGTTTTTAATGTACCGCTTTTTTGCGGAAACAAAGCATAGCGGAAAGTGATTTCTCTTAGGCTGCGACCATTGACAATTTTTGAGCCTATTGTAGGTGAGCCCAAGCTCTTGATTATCCAATCATTGTTTCCATCGTCAATAAACTGTGGAGCATCTCCTTGAAGACCGCCGGTGTCATAAATGGTGATGGTGTAGTCAATTTCTTGCTGAACATAAGGATTGGTGTTTTCAACTTTGGCAACCATATCAAACTTTGGACGATTGGCGTTTTGAGCTGGTTGATTGGGGTTGTTTTGCCCAGCAGACAAGGCTTGATTGGCCGGAATAACATTTAAGGTTATCGGTTGCGTGGCGAGGTTATCCATCTGAATTGACGGAATTTCTATTGAGCCTGAGTTTTTAGGCATAAGAGCAATCTGCCATTGGCGCGACTTAGAAGAAACACCATTAATGTACTTATAGTTAAACGCCGTGCCGACCGAATAAACAATAAAATCCTTATCCAAAACACTTAAATCAGGATTGCCTTTATCGTTTCCATCAATGAGTTCCAACGTCAAGACAAAAGTTTCGCCTTGCGGGACATCGGTGCGATTGACGGTAGCATTAAAAGTTTGCGCCCAAGCCGTCCCTGCTAAAATCACAGAGGCAACAAGACTTAAAAACAAATAATTACCTAACTTTTTCATCAGCGACCTCGATTATAACGATTTTTACGATATTCTTGATAAATAAACGCCCGCAACAACCCTCCCGGATCCTCGGGAATTTCACGATATTGTTGCTCGCGTGCCTGAACTTCTTCATTATATTTAGTATTTTCGTCCCCTTCTTGCAATGCTTGAGGAATTGGTGAAGCGTCTTTTTGAGCTTCTTTATTCTCTTTATCCAGAGGAGCTTTTTGCTCTTGCTCGCCAATAGATTGAGAAGGTGTGGATTTATCCTCTTTTTCTTCTTGCTCGCTTTGAGAGGATTGTTCTTTTTGTTGTGTATTTTCTTGCTTAGAGGAATTTTGTGCTTGGTCTTCATCCTCGGGATTTTGCTGAGAATCCTGAGAGCTCTGAGAGGTCTGCTGTTCATTGCTCTCTGATTGCTGTTTGTTTTGTTGATTTGAAGATGAAGAATCTTGGTTTTCTTGCTGGTCTTTATTATCTTGCTGATTTTGTGAAGATGAAGACTGTTGCTGTTGTTGCTGTTTTTGTTGCTTCAAATACTCCAAATTAAATTTGGCGTCTTCATGATTGGGAATGGTCTTTAGAACTTCCTCATATTTTTTAATGGCTTCATCTAACTTACCGCTTTTAGCTAAGGCATTGCCCTGATTATAAAGCGCTTCAGCATCTTGCGAAGATGAAAACAACTCAAAAGCTTTTTTATAATCTCCTTGTTTATAATAGCTGGAGGCTTGCCAATTCTTATCCTCAAAAGTTTGGGCCGCTTTTTCATATTGTCCGGCATTGAAGGCTTTTAGAGCATCTTGATTATTGTTGGTCAAAAATCCGGCTTGCGCGGTTGGCATCATCATAACCATTAGGGTAATGATTAAAATTCCGCGACGGAAAAAATACAAACAGAACAATAGAGGCAACAGTGTTAAATAATAGCCATAATCAAGCCAAGAGAGGCGCATATTTTCGCTTTGCTTTAACTGCTCGGAGGCTTCGGCATTTATCACATTGGCCAGAGTTTGAATATCGGCATCGTTTGAGGAAGTGCGAATATACTCACCACCGCCGCTTTTAGCCAACATTTTTAGTCTTTCGGAATCTCCTTTTTGCATGGCTACAACATTGACCCTAAAACCTGATGTTTTAGCCTTTTCAGCTGCTTTTAGTGCAAAGTCTAATCTCTCGCCGATATCCGAACTAAAAATGACGATATTGCCTTTGGCGTATCCGGCATTTTTAAATTTCTCCACCGCTAAATCTATGGCGCGGTCGGGGCGATCGCCGTTTGAAGGCATAAGGCTAAAATCAAGCCTTGGCAAAAGGTTGTTTAACAAACGGGTGTCTTCGGTCAGAGGGCTGATTAAGTACGGCTCATCACTATAAACTATCAAACCGCTTTGCGTGGCGGGTATCATCTTCAAAAAGTCTGAAATCTCAAACTTGGCACGTGTGAGGCGGCTTGGAGTTAAGTCTTTTTCGGCCATATCGGTTGAGAGGTTGAGCGCAATCATTACCGGATTTTCAGGCGTCATATTAGGGATTTCACGCTTTTTCCAGGTCGGGCCGGCCGCGGCAATAATTCCTAAAACAAATCCCAACATTCCCAACCACAAGATAAATTTTCTTTGTGTGGAACTGCCTTTTACCAACAAAAAATCAAGCAAATTTTTATCGCAGACATTGGCCCAGGAGGAAACTCTTGCTAAGCCTTGAAACTGCTTCCACGAAAAGAGTAACGGGATAACCAATAACACCAAAACCAAAGGGCGAATAAAATGAAATTCGGTTATAAATTCTGACATTTTTTATCTTCCCTTTCTGATTTGCCATACCAAAAGCATTCCCAAAACTAACGCCGCTAATAGTGGAATATAGTAATATTCTTTGGTCTCTTGAACAAAGTTATCTTCATTTTGGGTGGGTTCAAGCTCATCAATAGCGGCATAAACTTGCTGCAAACTCTCAGTATCGCGGGCACGGAAATAAGTGCCTGAAGTGTCATCGGCAATTTGTTTGAGGCCGGCTTCATCTACCTCGCCACCCAATCTTAGCCCAAAGAAAGAGGAAAAGTCTCTTCTATCTCCCCCAACGCCGATTGTGTAAATTTTTACTCCGGCTTCTTTGGCTAATTTGATAGCTTGAGGCAAAGTTATTGTTCCATCATTATTCTCGCCATCGGTCAAAAGAATGATGACTTTATCTTGCGCATGGGGACTATCTTTCAGGCTTTTGAGTGCCAAGCCCAGAGCATCACCTATAGCCGTGGAATTTCCGGCCATTCCTGCCTGCATGGAATAGAGAATTTGTTTAACGGCGGCTTTATCATAAGTAATCGGGGATTGCAGATAAGCCCTTGTGCCAAACAATATCAGTCCTATTCTGTCATCAGCGCGGCGGTCGATAAATTCGCCGGCAACTTTTTTAACGGCATTCAGCCTACTTACCGGACGACGATTTATCACAAAATCAGGTTCTTCCATAGAATTTGAAATATCCATCACCAGCAAGACATCTCGGCTTTGGCTATGGATACGAATCGGCTCTCCGACCCATTGCGGGCGAGACATGGCACAAACCAATAAAGCAAATATGGCAAACAACTCCCAAAAATGGAGCGAGAGTTTTGAAGAATCGCTTACATTGACTTGCCCCCAAACGCTTCCCGACTTTAGATTAATATTGGCTAAATCTTTCAAAAAAGGAACGTGCAATGCATCACCGTGCATCCCTTTGAGCGGAGAAAATAAATAGTGCACGGCAAAGGGCAACAAGAGCAACAAAAACATTAAGGGATAGGCAATATGTATCATAGATTTTCTCCTATCCATGAAATGCAAAACTGCTTGATTTCTTTTATCTCTTTTGTGCCATAGCCCTTAGCATTCTCATTCATATAAGGGGCATTTAACAACAAGCCTGCTTCTGATTCATTTAATTTTTGGCGGCAATGGAGGTGCAAAAAATCAAGCCAATCTTGCCCATAAAGCGTAGCCGCTTTAGGATATTTCAGAACACAAATTCGGCGCAGAATTTCGGATGCTTGTTTGGCGGCCAAGACGGGGTTAGCCTCGGCTATGGCTTCAATTAATTTTCGAGCGTAGCGTTTTTTGCTTTTGCGGCGCAAATACAAGATAACTTTAATGAGCACAATCGCCCCAATGATACTGAGCCCAATTACCCACCAGCCATAAGCCAGAGGAAAAGCCGAAACGCCATCGGGCAAATGAATATCTCTTAATTCGGGTAAATTATCTTGCAGTTGGGGCATTGCTTCTTCCTTTCTTCGCTTTTATAAATTTAAGCGTTTCATCCTTAAAAATCAACCCGAACAAATAAAGAATCACAAAATGATTAAGGGCAACTTTTATTGCCCTTAACTTGCTACTTAAAATAGGTAAAGCGGCACCTTTGCGATAAGATTTCATTATCTTTGAGGTTTTGCGTGCCGTTGGCAATCATTTCTATCACTCGGTCGTCATTGTCATATTCGGTATGAGCCGTAACCGGATTGACCACACCGGCTCCAAAGACCGATATTTCTTCAGCAATGTTGATATTAACATTGGTGACCTCAGGACACATTCTGGAATCTATGTAATTATCAACAAATTCTTGCGGCAGACCATAGCTCAACAAATCATTCGGGTCAGAAAACGCCACAATATTTATGCGCTTAAAGACACGGCTTTTATAGTTTTTTCCCTTTTTGCTGCAATAAGACGGAATTTGCCCGGTTACTTTGGGTTGCGGACCGGCAATTTGTAACAGAGGTAATTGGTTTGCCAGCATAAATACCGTCATCTCTTTGTTTTGAAGCTCTTCCAAAATCAACCGGACATCGGCACGTTGCTTGATTTGTTCTTGCTCATCAAGGGCGGCAACAGTGTTAACAATGTCAGTTAAGCTATCCATTAAGATTTTACTGCCCAAACTATGGGTAATGAAAATGATATTATCTCGCGTTAAATCTTTGATTTGGTTATAGGAAGAAACGGTACAAATCTGCTTTTTGTTTGGTTCAAGCTGTTCCCAAGAACGACTTAACATCCAACAGGTGGATTGCTTGGTTGCATTTAAGATATGGTTATTTTTATCGGTGACATAAATCTCGGGGTCAGGAATAACATCATCCAAAAACTTTTTCATAGTATGGTTAAATGCGGCTCTCTTATGTTCATACAGTCCTGAGGTATCATAATCCAAAATACGTTTTTGAGGCGATGTGTTAATTGACCAACTCAATTCATAAAAAATCAAATCTTTTGAGCCGGTTTCATTTTGCATACGCGTAACTCGCAAATTACCAATCTCGGTCTTTTTATCATCAGGATCAATTAAGACGATATTTTTATCACGACGTGAGAAAACATTTAGCCCCATACTCTTAGCCAAATTCTCTCTAATACGGGTAGCATAACCCGGAGTATGCGTGCCGACCCCGTGAACCATCATCACTTTAACAACTTTGTTTTGCTTAAACATATCGTTAATTCCGGGTAAGGACGTACCTTGAATTTCACACTGGCGCGTGTCTTCCTTTTGGTCATTTAAAAATGCTTCTGCGACCCCTCTGCCAAAAGAAGCGCAACCACTCAAACTCATCATGATTAAAATCAGTAGTATTTTTTGCATCAACTTAGTCCATAAATTTTATTAATTGCGTGAATTTTAATTTATCTTAAAGATTATTGCAATATCATGTAGATACTAAATAATAACTTGGTATGTAAAACAATGAAAGTTCTAGTACAAAGAGTCACTTCGGCGGCAGTCGAGGTAAAGCAACAAATTGTCGGCAAAATTGCTAAAGGATTTTTGCTGTTTATCGGTGTGCAAAAAGGAGATACCCAGCAACAAGCCGCTTATTTAGCTAAAAAAGTTGCTAATTTACGTATTTTTGAAGATAGTGACGGGAAAATGAACCTCTCTATCCAAGATGTCGGCGGTGAAATCTTGGCTATTTCGCAATTCACATTAGCAGGAGACACATCTCGCGGGAATCGCCCCGGATTTGAAACTGCTGCATGCCCGGAAGAAGCCAAACACTTATACGAATATTTTGTGCAACAGTTGAACAGCCATAACCTTAAAGTCGAAACCGGAATTTTTCAGGCAGAGATGTTGGTGTCTTTGGTCAACGACGGACCGTGCACCTTTATTTTGGAAAAATAAAAATAAATTTTAACCTTTTTGACTTATTCTTATTCAAGCTAAAAGGATTTTTAAGATGAGTGATGAACCAAACCAATTAACACAACCAATTCAAGCTCAAGTAGGAGAACTGCCAATTACGAGTTTTCCGACTATTTATAAGTTATTGGTAAAATTAAACTATGCGCAACAAGATGAAATTTTGCACATAGAAAAGCAACTTTATCACTTGATTAAAGAAAATCCTAATGACATAAACGGCTTGATTTTACTCATGCAAGAGCAGATTATGCGAGGAGAACAACAAAAAGCTAAAGCTCTTGCCTATAAAATTTGGGACTTGGGCGGGGAGATGTCTCCGGCAATGGAGGCTTTATTTATCTCCAACCTTGTTAATCTCGGGCTTACCGATATGGCCGGCGTTTTGCTCAAACCTAAATTTGACGCAACGAAAAGTTTTATTAATATCTTTTTTGCGCAAATGATTAAATATGCCGTCATCGTCGGCAATTTGGATTATTTGGAAAGAATCGCCGTTTGTGATGCTGATTTTGATAGAAAAAAAGCTTTGCAGGAATTTATTAATATCTTCAAATATCTTAATGCGCTTGAGCATTTCAAAACTTTACAAAAAACTTTAATCAATATGGTTAAAGATGTGGTTTTGAGCCTTGATTTTAATCTATATACCGACCGCGGCTTTACAGATTTGGAAATCGTCGTCTATGTGGGGGACGAAGCCGGCGACAGAGAAGTTTTACGCAACAAGCTTGAAATGCAAATTACTGCTTATTGCGTGGCAAAATCTCTTCCAAGATTTAACAATTTATGCTTTGTCGTTCGCTCAATTAAAGAGCACCCGTCTTTGCTGGAGAGTTCGACACCGGCGTTATAATCGGCGGTAATCCGGCGTCATTATTCTTTTTGCGCTGTTTAATCTCCAACTCGGTAATGATTTTATCTGTCGCTTTGGCAAAAAGTTGTTTCATTAATTTAGAGGCTACGGCTTGTTCGTCCTCGGTCGAATTAAACAAGACAAAACGATTTTGATGTTCGGTGTCGGTTTCTTCCGTTGCTGAATTATAACTTTCCAGAGAGATGACCATTTGCAAGCGGTTGGTTTCAGAATTTATTGGATCAACCTTAGCGCGCAATACTTTCGGCGTTATCACAAAATCTGCCAGCTCTTTTTTATCGGTAATATAAAAATACTCGCTTTTGACGAACATCTCACGCAGAATTTCCGAATATTTGGAGGAGGAAGTATTGTTAAAAAACTCTGTCGGAGAAATAAAAATAAGCCCCTTGCTGGCGGCTTTGGCCGCTAAATAGTCATCCTCTTGCGTTGGTGCAGGTTCTTCAATCGTTTGCGGAATTTCTTGCTGAACTTCAGCCGATGGCGCTTCAGGCTCATAGAGAGCTTGTTTTTGCGACACATCTACTTCTGAGGATTGTTTTTCTTGGGCAACAGGCTTGAGAGCCTCTACTTGCTCAACATTTTGCTGAGTTTCATTTATTTCATCTTCGGGCTCAGATGCATTTTTTTGGCGATTTAAGGCCTCATCAATAGCGCCAAAAATGTTTTTGCCCGAAATGTAGCCCGTAACTTCAACACAAATTTCATCAGGCGTTTGCTTGGTGGTGCGGATTGCCATATCCTCAATACTGTTATCGACCAAATTATAGACCATAACGTTAAAATCATGGTCATTCAATTCAACATGGGCATTCTTCAAATCTGGCAAAGAACTAACAGCCAAATAACTGGCTTTATCCGTTACACGGACACGCACAGTCGATCTGGCCTCGCCTGCTTTTATTTTTTCGCAATCCGTGCCATAAACAGAGATAACATCACTATCCAAAGACGATGTATCTAGGGAAACATCACTATCTGCTGCTTGGGCTGAAGACACGCCCAATATGGCAACCACTAAAGCTGTTAAGAATCGCAACTTTACCACCAGCTTTTATCATCATTTTGAACTTGTTTGATTACCTGAGACCAATCTTTAAGCGGCGTATTATCTGCAGAATAAAGTGCCAAGTGATAAGAAATTGCTTGGATGTTCTTTTCAGGTAAGACTATCGGCTTTGCGGAAATTTTCAAATAATAATCCGCATCATTTAAATTGTTTACAACGGTATAAGTTTTAGAGCCTTCCAGAATCTTTATCGTCTCAAATCGTGCTTGATAAATGCCGTCAGGGGTGTTTTCATCTTGCTTTTCGGGAGACATAACATAAATCTTGGGACGTGGCAATTTGTCATAATATTCCGAAGTTTCATCCAACAGCTTATTAACCATGCGATTAGCAACTAAAACATAAGCCTCTGCTGAAGTTTCTTCTTCCTCAAGCGGCTGAGGTTGTACATAAGGCGTATCAACAACAAATTGCTCGTTTTCTTCCATTGCCTGATGACTAACAACAGTACAGGCTGCCAATAATATATAAGCAGATGCAGTCAGAAGTTTTTTCATCTCTTATCCCTTAAATTTTTACATTTTGTTAACCTTAATATAAAGGCATTTTTTTAAATCTCATTATCTTTTTTTAGTTATTCACTATTTGATAGGTGGTTGCTTTTTTTTATAATTTCGTTATTATGCCTGACGTATTGTTAATTTATCAGAGAAAATTTATGGTTATTACCGCAAGTGCTATTTTAGTCGGATTGTTACTCCTTATCCGTCCTTTACAAAAAAACAGTTTTTATCTCCTCCATGCCGGACTCGTGATTTTAGCCGCTTATTATATTGAAACACACTATTTTAGAGTAACGCCGTTTGCACCCAAAACTCTTTTACTGTTTTTGGTGTATCAATTTGTGGTTATTAATCCCGTTACCTATTTGGCATATTTTGTGGATAAACGTGCAGCCGTTCGCGGGGAATGGCGAATTCCTGAAAAAAACTTGCATGCGTTGGAAATGCTTGGCGGATGGAGTGGAGCTTTACTCGCTCAAAAAACCTTACGCCACAAAAATAAAAAGAAAAGCTATCAGGCTGAATTTGCTTTTGTTTTAATTATGCAAATTGGTTTTGTTGTGGCAGCTTTGCAGTTTTTAGGGATTATCCACTTATAACTTGCATTATACTTAAAATTTTTTATTATACCTTATCTTTTGTATTTTTAAGGAAAAACGATGATTGAAGATAAAATTCAAATAGATGAAGAAGCTAAAAAGCTCGAATTTACAGAACACTACAAAAAAATGTGGCCTTTTGTGAAACCTTATTGGTTTCGCGCGCTGTTGGCCATTTTAATTTGTATTCCTATCGGGGCGTTGGACTCCGTGGTGGCTTTGTCTTTAAAACCTTATATGGATATGGTGTTGGTGGATAAATCGACTTCTTCTCCAGCTTATATCCCTTTATTAATTGTAGCATTTACCTCTTTACAAGGCGGTCTTAACTATGCTGCAACTTATCTTAATACTTGGGTGGGTGTAAAAATCAATCAAGATTTAAAACGCTCTCTTTACAAAAAACTTCTACATCTGCAGACATCTTACTTCGACCAGCATGACTCGGGATTTATTGTTCAGCGTTTTAGTGCTGACTGTGACGTAGCTTGCTCCGGATTATTGGAAAATTTAAAAGTTTTTGTATCCCGTTTCTTTTCTTCGGTCTCTTTGGTGTGCGTGTTGATTTATAATTCTTGGCAATTGGCAATTATTGCTGTTTTGATTTTAGGATGCGCTTTGATGCCTCTGGCTTCGGTTAGAAGAAGAATTAAACGTGTGGTTTTGGGAAGCGTTGTGGAAAGTGCCAAAATTCTTTCAAACTATACCGAAACTTATTCCGGAAACAAAACAATTGCTTCTTACAATCTGCAACGAAAAATTTATCATCGTTTTGATGATACTTTGCGCAACCTCTTTAAATTAACAATTAAAATGGTGCAAAAAACCGCTTGGATGACTCCTGCTCTGCATATCATTGTTTCTATCGGTATCGGTGCAGTTATCGGATATGGTAGCTATTTGATTGTTAATGGTACTATTACCAGTGGTAACTTTGTTTCCTTTATTACTGCTTTGATTATGCTTTATACCCCGATTAAAAGTATTGGGAAAAATTATAATGCAATGCAAGTATCTTTTTTAGCAATCGAGCGTGTGGTCGAAATTTTGGAAACAGAACCGACTATTGTCGATAAATCAAAAGCTAAAAAATTAGATGGTATTCACAAAAATATTCAATTTAGTCATGTTGATTTTGAATATAATGAAGGTGTTCCCGTCTTGAAAGATATTAATCTTAACGTTAAGGCCGGCTCTACTATCGCCTTGGTCGGAAATTCAGGCGGCGGTAAAACAACTATCGTTAACCTTATTCCTCGGTTTTATGACGTTAAAGATGGTTCAATTACTATTGACGGTACAGATATCAGAGATATCTCTTTAGAAAGTCTGCGTAATAATATTGCCGTTGTGTTCCAAGATAATTTCTTGTTCTCAGGAACTATCCGCGACAATATTTTGTTAGGTAAACAAGATGCTACGGAAGAAGAAATTCAAAAAGCTGTTAAAATGGCTTGTTTAGATGAATTTATTACCGAACTCAAAGATGGTCTTGATACCAAAATCGGTGAAAGAGGTTCTTTGCTTTCAGGGGGACAACGCCAACGCTTAGCTATTGCCCGTGCTTTTATTAAAAACGCTCCGGTTGTGATTTTGGATGAGGCTACTTCGGCTTTAGATAATAAAGCTGAAGCTGTCGTACAAAAAGCTATTGATAATTTAATGAAGGACAGAACCGTGTTTGTGATTGCTCACCGTTTGTCAACCGTACAAAATGCAGATACAATTGTGGTTATCAATGACGGAGAAATTGTTGAACAAGGAACGCATGAACAATTATTGCAAATTGAAAATGGCGCTTATAAGTCTTTGTACAACGCACAATTTAAGTCAAAGAAAGCCGCTTAGCAAAAGAAAAGCTCCCTCAAGGGAGCTTTTTTTTAATAAAATACATAAGCCAAACAAATGGCGGCAATAATTCCTGCAAAATCAGCCAAAAGAGCACAAGGAAGTGCGGCTCCGACTTTGGTGATTTTGACCACTCCAAAATAAACCGCTAAGACATAAAACGTGGTTTCGGTGGAGCCTTGGATGACGCAAGATACAAATGCAGGAAAACTATCTGCGCCATAAGTTTGCATCGTTTCTATCATCATGGCCCTGGCACCGCTACCTGATAATGGCTTCATCACGGCGGTTGGTAAGGCGGCAACAAAATCCGTATTAAAACCAAGAGATGAAAACAGCCAAGCAAAGGCTTGAACAATATAATCTAAACAGCCTGATGTGCGAAAGATGGCAATGGCAACCAACATAGCTACCAAGTAAGGAATAATGCGGATGGCTATATCAAATCCTTCTTTGGCACCAAGAATGAATTCCTCATAAACATTTAATTTTTTGACCAAGCCGGCTGCAATAAAAATAATTATGACAAGAAACAGAATAAAATTACCACCTTGGGCGGAGGCAGTCAGCCTATCTTCAGGAGAAAGCGACAAGAAATACCAGGCAAGGACGCCGATGAGGGCTAAAAATCCGACTAAATAGCTCAAGACAACATGATTGAAAATCGGCAATTTTTGCACCCACGCAACTGCTAAAAAGCCAACCAAACTGGAGACCGAAGTTGCCAAAAGGATAGGAACAAAAACCGCTGAAGGATTAAGAGAGCCAAGCTCTGCACGATACATTAAAATCGTTATCGGAATAAGGGTAACGGCGGAAGCATTTATTACCATAAACAGTACTTGAGCCGGAGAGGCTTGGTCTTTATTAGGATTGAGTGTTTGAAGTTGCTCCATGGCTTTTAGCCCCATCGGGGTAGCGGCGTTATCCAGCCCTAAAACATTGGCGGCAATATTCATAACGATTGAGCCAAGAGCCGGATGGTTTGCAGGAACATCCGGCATAATTTTTTGAAATAGAGGCTTGAGAAAAGCCGCTAAAAGGTTTGTTATTCCTGATTTTTCGGCAATTTTTAAGAGACCTAACCACAAGCACAGCATACCGGTTAAATTTAGGCAAATTTGAAAAGCCGTTTTGGCGGAAGAAAAGGTTGAGCCTATCAGCTCGCTCCAAATTTCACTATTGCCCAAAAACAAACTTTGCGCAATGGCAGCTAAAAATGCCGCAATGAAAAAGCCACACCATATCCAATTTAACATTTTGTTCTCCTTAATGCCAAATTAGCTAAAAAAAATGAATATATTGCTAACTCTTTAATAAAATTTAATGTTTTTACGCCAACATAAGATTATTCGTAAATTTCTATAGGAGTAAAATTATGTCTGTTTTCGGTTGGGTGGTGTTAGGCGTTGTAGCTGTGGTTCTTTATATCTTATATGCCGGCGTAATCTTGAAAAAAAATAAAGTAAATGAGGCAATGTCGGGCATTGATGTTCAACTCAAAAAACGTTACGACCTTATTCCCAATATGATGAATATGGCTGCAAAATATATGGAACATGAAAAAAATCTTATGGCAGAAATCACCAAATTAAGAACAAATGCCATGAGTTCATCTTTTAGAAATAATCCAAAAGCAAAAATTGAAAATGAGTCTTTATTGGAAGCTAAGCTCAAAGAATTTAACATCTCTTTAGAAAATTATCCGGACATGAAGTCTAACCAAGCAATGCTTGAGACTATGCAAGCTTTGCAAAGCGTGGAAGAGCATATTGCTGCCGCCAGACGCTTTTACAACTCAGCCGTTAACGACCTTGTCAATGCTACTGAAATTTTCCCCAGCAGTGTCATGGCTAAAATGCTCGGAATTAAAGCTGACATGCCCTATTTTGAAGCAAGTGAAGAAGAGAAAAAATCTATTAACAGCGCGGATTACTTTAAATAATGCTCAAGACTAAAGTCGAATTTGATGAATTTTATAACTGCAAATTGCTGGGAAAATTTGCGGAAATGGAAGTTGAACGCCAAAAGCAACTCAATATTTTTATTAATCGTATGCTCTTGACGGCATTTTTTATTCCACTTTTGATGCTGGGATGCTGGATGGCCTTTTGGGGCGATATGGTCAGCGAGAGTGAAACTTGCCTAAAATTCACTACTTATGGTTTGTTTATTTATGTTGCTTTTACTTATTTTTACTGCAGTTCTCCGATTACCAATTTTATTGTTGATATTAAAAATGACGTAATGGAAGAATTTGCAAGCTTTTGGGGGGATTTTACTTATGCTAACTGTTTGGAAATTCCTTCCGATGTTTTGCTAAAATCAAAGGTTTTCCCTCAATATGATTCCTCAATGGGCGATGATTTCTTTTGCGGGGTTTATAACAACACTAAGACCACTATTGCCGAAGAAACACTTTATAAAAAAGTGCGCACCAAAAACGGCACAACCAATGTTACCGTGTTTAAAGGCGTGGTGATTTTGCTCGAACTGAAGAAAAATTTTGAGGGGCAAACCGTAGTGGTAAAAGACAGCGGAATCTTTAATGTCTTCAAAAAAGTCGGACGCGGCGAACGTATTAAACTCGAAGACCCGGTGTTTGAAAAACAATTTGAGGTATTTGGCGACAATCAAGTGGAGGCCAGATATTTGCTTACCACCGCCTTTATGGAGAGAATTTTACAAGCCCAAAAGGCATTTCTGGGAAAAACTATTCAATTTGGCTTTTTTGATAACAAATTGCTCATAAGCATTGAAACCAAGCAAAATATGTTTGAGATTTCATCAATCTTTCAAAGGACTACCAATCGCCAAATGATTGACCGCTCTTTTGAACAATTTGCTGCCGTAATGGAAATTATTGATACCTTACAGCTCAACAAATATATTCAATTTAAGCGTTAGTTTCATCTTCTTCAATTTGCAAAAAGCCTGAAGACTGCATTTGATAAAATTGGTAATAGGCACCTTTTTTACGCATCAGGGCAGCATGAGTGCCGATTTCTTTGATTGAGCCTTTTTCCATCACAACCAATTTGTTCATCTCTTTGAGCGTGGAAAGGCGATGGGCAATGGCGATTACCGTTTTGTCCTTCATGAGCTCTTTGAGGGCGGTTTGGATATAGTTTTCACTCTCGCTGTCTAAGGCCGATGTGGCTTCATCTAAAATGAGAATCGGCGCATTTTTTAGAATAGCTCTTGCAATAGCAATGCGTTGGCGTTCACCACCTGAGAGCATAACCCCTCTTTCACCGACTTTGCTGTTATAGCCATCAGGCAAGGTCATGATATAGTCATGAATATAGGCTTTTTTGGCGGCTTCAATCACTTCTTCATCTGAGGCATGAATATTGCCGTAGCGAATATTTTCCATAATCGTGCGATTAAACAAGCTCGGGTCTTGCGGTATGAGAGCTATGTTTTGCCGCAGAGAGTTTTGCGTTACATTTCTGATATCTTGGGAATCAATCGCGATTGAGCCGCCTTGGACATCATAGTAACGCGAAATTAATTTTATCAATGTGGATTTACCTGAACCTGAACGCCCAACAAGGCCTATTTTTTCTTTTGGTTCAATGGTCAAGTTAAAGTCGTTAAACAAGGCTGAGGCATTTTTATAGTGGTAGTCAACTTTATCAAAAGTAATTTTCCCCTCGGTAACGGTCAAAGGCGCGGCGTTTTTGGCGTCTTCAATATCACAAGGTTTATTGAGCAAATCTAGCCCGTCTTGAATACCGCCTGTAAACATTACATAATTCGTGCAGAAAAAGCCCATGTGCATCATGGATTGCGTCATAGAAGAAATAAGAGACAAGATTAAAACAACATCTCCGACACTCAAATTCTGATAATACCAATAATAAAACGTCAGGAGATAAAAGCTGATGGTCATGGTATCATTAATCATTCGGGAGAAAGTATCAACCCAAGCACTGCGTTTGACCTCTTTGCGGACGACTTTGAGGGCTTTTCTTACCGAATCATAGTAGGTGCGACGTTCATAATTAAAATTGGCGCAGTTTTTAACCAAATCCGAATTGGTAATACTATCAACCAAAATACCATTAGATTCAGACATGAGTTTTGCTTTGCGGGATGAAAGAGAACCGATGCCTTTGCGAATTCTGATTTGTACAACGGCTAAAATAACACAGAGCAAGCTAAACCAAAGGGCTAAAGACAGTCTAATTTGTCCGATAAAGAAAAAGGCTGTCAGAAAACTGCCTACCGGAAACAAAAAGCCCTGCATAATATGATAGTAAAGTGTTTCACTGTTATTGAGTATGGTTTTGATTTTGCCTGAGACATTTCCGGCCATTTCTTCGGCAAAAAAGGCGGTTGAATGCTTGTGCGCCCAAGTAAATAAGTCTTTGGACATTTTACCTATGTAATAAGGCAGAAATTTCATATCCAGCATGCGGGTGGATATAATCAGCAAACTTTGCATTAGCAAACACAGCAAAATCAAAATCAAATAGTGAATAATTTTTTGCAAAGTCTCATTATCGGCAGAACCTTGAGAGATAAGCTCTATCATTTGCGCACTAGCCCAGTTGGTGCTGCGGCTGAAAAACTGCGCTCCAAACATCACTAAAACCATTAAGATACATAGACCTTTGAGGCGGCGAGCATAGTGCCAAAGAAAACGAGCTACTGAGGTTTGCATAAAAAATTTTCCTGCTGAGGTTATCAAAAACTCTCAGAGTATAACACAAATAAAAAATTTATTTAAGCTAAATTATTCTTCCTTGAGGCTTTCTTGGTATAACCAATTTGACAACAAGCACAAAACATAGGCACTCAACAATGCCCAATAAGGATTGCTTAAATCGGCTACGATACCGATAAAGAGAGCGCATAAGGCATAAATTAAGCTTTTACCCAATGACATTAATGAAATGATAATCTCATGGGTTCTGTCCGGGCTTTCTTCTTTGATGAGTGCATTTTGCAAAGGTTCTCGCACACCGTTACAAAATGGGGCGCCTAAACGCACGAATAAGCTCCAGAAACTAGACATCAAAACCGCAACGATATTAATAATACTATCGGCAAAGGCTCCTCGTATCGTGGTTTTGGAAATTCCCCATTGTGCAGAAAACATAGATGATAATCTACTTCCTAAATGTTTAAGCGCCAAGCCTAAAGCTCTGAAGATGCCCAAGCTCCAGACTGGAACAAATTGTTTGAAAAAAGCTGCATTAAAATCAAAAGCTGCTTCATTTAACCCATAGCGCAAAGATTCCCCTAAGGCCAAGCCGCTTAAGCGACGGTTGCCTTGTATGTATTTGAGCACCATTTTGAGGTGAATGAAGAAATTATCGTTCCGCGGTTGAGGAAACGGGGCTTCGATTAAAAACAGTGATAAAACAAAAGATAAAGCTAAAGGAATAAGCGTAATTTGTACTGCCAACCGCAAAGAATACATAACCGCAAAGATGCTTACAAGCGCGGCTATTCCCAACCCTATTTGCATAATCTTTTGGCATTTGGCTCGGATATATTCATATTCCGGCAGGCGGTTCATATATTGCAAGCTACTATGAATAAGTGCGTCAGTATTAACATGGAGAGAGCGGCTTATTCCACAAAAAATTGCCCCAAAAAACAACAGAAAATATCCATCTGCAAAGCTATAACACAAATAACCCACAAAAAGCGACAAGGCCCCTAAGATGCAGAGATTTTTGCGTCCGTATTTATCGGCCAACCAATTCAGCGGCAATTCAAAAAAGACCAAGCATAAATTTTGCAGAGCAAACAAGCTCATTGCTAAAGTATAGCTTTCTAAAATTTGCGCAAAATAGAGTATCTCTATCGGCCAAGAGATAATAAACCAACTTAAAAAACCCTGTGATAAATATAAATTAAGGTTTCGGTTTAGCTGACGATGCAATGTGTTTTGCGGCATTTTCATCTCGGTGTTTGATTATCAATTGCAGATAGTTTGCGCCTAAAAAATTAAAATATGATAAAAAATTGCAAATTTTATAAAAATAGTATTAAATAATGGCATCTTTAACGATTGAGGAGAGGGTTTATGAAAGTCGGAATTATCGGCGCCGGATTTGTCGGCAGCACTACCGCCTATACTTTGGCAATTAAAGGTTTGGCAAGAGAAATCGTGTTGGTAGATATTAATACCGACAAGGCGAATGCCGAAGCCTTAGACGTGATTCATGCCGCGGCAATGACCTCGGATAGCAATGTTTATTGTGGCGATTATGAAGATTTGGATGGCGCAAATATTGTGATTATTACTGTCGATTGCCAGAAAGCTCTCTCGGACAATCGTTTGGAGTTGTTGGAAAGCAACACCAAAATTATGTGCGATATTGTCCCGAAAATTGTTCGTAACACACCTAATTGCATAATTGTTATTGCTACCAATCCGGTTGATGTGATTACCAAAATGGTTTTGGATATTTCTAAATTCCCATCAACGCGCGTTATCGGCTCCGGTACCGTATTGGATACCGCTCGGTTCAGAGCCATGCTGAGTGATTATTTCAATATTTCTCCGCACTCTATTCATGCTTATGTTATGGGGGAACATGGAAGCTCTTCTTTGGTTTCTTGGTCAACAGCGGCTATCGGAGGTTCCAGCATTGACAATTATGCTAAAGAAACAGGTGTTAAGCTAACTGATGAGCTTAAACAAAAAATGTCTCAAGACGTGATAGAGGCCGGTTTCAAAATTTATCACGGGAAACGTGCCACATATTATGGTATTGCAAGCTCTTTGGTAAAAATTTGTGAGGCTATTATTAAAGATGAAAAACGAACGCTAACCGTCTCTTCTTTGCATAAAAATATTGAAGGAGTGAAAGATGTTTGCTTATCTTTGCCTAGTGTTGTCAGCCGCAGAGGTGTATATGGTGCCGTTGTTCCGAATTTAAGCGATAAAGAGAAAGAAAAACTCCGACTTTCGGCTGAAATTATGGATAAAGCCAATCAAGAAGCTAAACAAATTTTGAAAAATAAATAACATAAAAGAAAGCCCCAATCGGGGCTTTCTTTTATTTGGATTGCTTGTTGGCTTTTTTACGCTTTTTCAAATTGGTCAGCTTATCACTAACAATGGAGGTATCACGTCCGGTTTTAGCTAAACGGTCATACATACGCTCAATTTCTTTTTCCAGATAAGCGGTTTCTATCTCATTGGCAAGCTCTTGTCTTTCATCATTGGTGCCGTGATGAATTATTTGATTCATATTGGCGATGATATCTTCAACGTGAACTGAGCTATCGGTTTTCTTTTTTAAGAAATATGGCAATTCATAAATCAACTGACGGGTTGAAGAATATACCTCTGCCGTGGTTTTGCCTTTTTGATAACGCAACTTCAAAAGACGGAAGACAACACTCAGTTCTTCACTATTATCAACAATAATGAACGGCATCGGATCGGCAAAGCCTTTCAGAGAGATGGCTTTAAGATATTCTACCAAATGGTGGAAATAGCCATCAATATTAAACAAAATAAAGGGTTTTACCGGTAAAAATCCATCTTGCATGGCAACACAGTCATATGCTAATTCATCCAACGTGCCAACACCTCCGGGAGCAAAAACAACAAAGTCGGCATTGAGGAGTTTTTGTTTGCGCTCTTCTAGTGTCTTGGCTAAAATAACATCTTCAATTTGACCGATAATGGCGTCATCATGCGGATAAAGAGCATAATATTCTTGTGTGGTAATGCCTTGAATCGGACTGGCTTTGCTCTTCTTTTTGTTCCATCCATCCAAAACACCTCTGGCAACTGCTCCCATAATACCAGAATTAGACAGGCCGAAGTCTAATTTGAAATCCAGCTTTATGATTTGGCGTCCCAAATTATAGGCTTCTTCTACATATATAGGGTCATTTCCGGGGCGATTTCCTCCGGCAACAAATACTCTTAAGCCTTCTTGCCGGTTTTCTTCGGCAAAGGAGCTGACAACTTCATCTATTTTTCCATTTTCGGTCATCGTCTTCATCTTTCATTTGGGTTAGAGAGCAGGAATATCCCCTTGTGCTTGATCGGCATAAAATTGCTTGACGAACTCATCTAGCGTATCTGAAGCCAAAGCATTGCGCAATCCTTGCATCAAGCGTTGATAATATCTGATATTGTGCCAGGTCAAAAGCATTACCGCAAGAACTTCATTGCACTTTTGCAAGTGATGAATATAGGCTCTGGTATAATGCGTGCACAACGGACAATCACAACCTTCCTCTAAAGGTCGAGGATCTTCACGGTGGCGTGCATTGCGAATATTTATTGTGCCATAACGAGTAAAGGCTTGTGATGTTCTGCCCGAACGGGTCGGCATGACGCAGTCAAACATATCAACACCGCGTAATACTGCACCAACGATATCGTCCGGACGTCCGACACCCATAAGGTAACGCGGTTTGTCTTCCGGCAACATTCCGGGGGCATAGTCTAGAACCTGAAACATGGTTTCTTGCCCCTCGCCTACAGCCAAACCGCCGATTGCATAACCATCAAAACCGATTTTTTTCAGACATTCCGCCGAATATGCGCGCAAATCTTGGTAATCTCCGCCTTGTTGGATACCAAAAATTCCATATCCGTCGCGGTCTATAAAGGCTTTTTTACTGCGTTCGGCCCAGCGCATGGACATTTCAACCGATTTTTTGACCTTGTCATGTGGTGCCGGCAATTTGACACATTCATCCATACACATGGTGATATTCGAATCGAGTTTGTGTTGAATTTTTATTGATTCCTCAGGACTCAAGAAATATTTTTTGCCATCAACGTGCGAACTGAAAGCTACGCCTTCTTCACTCAATTTTCTCAAACCAGACAAACTCATTACCTGAAAGCCGCCGGAATCGGTAAGTATCGGCTTAGGCCAGTTCATAAATTTATGCAAACCACCCATTTTCTCAACCAAATCAGCTCCGGGACGAAGCATCAGGTGATAAGTATTGCCTAGCAGAATTTGTGCGCCCGTGGCGGCAACAGATTCCGGCATCATGGCTTTTACCGTCGCGCAAGTGCCTACCGGCATAAAGGCCGGAGTATCAATTGTTCCATGTTTGGTATGGAGTTTGCCTAAACGAGACTTACCGCTCTTTTTTAAGACTTCAAACTTTAGTGCCATTCTTTCCTCTGTTTTATTATGATTTCTTGGAATAATGCTACACTTCTCAAAATTTGGCAAGAATTTTAATTTTTTTGAAAAAATTTATCGCTTTTATATAAAAATTTATTGACTCTTATGCGTTTTTCTACAAAACTAGACAAAACAACTAATCTTATGAGAGAGTCCAATGAAATTTTTTTCAAATAATACATTAGGTGACGAGAGTATTTCTTTTGCCTCAAATCCTGCAGAAAATGAACAGCCTCAAACCATTATTCTTTATCCACCCGAGGCTTTTACCGATGAGCGCTTTGAAGAAGTTATTGCCAAAAAACTTTAGAAAATATGACTGATGAACAATTTCTAAAAATCTTTAGCCAACAAAAAGATGGTATTGATTTAGAAAAAATCGTTCCTGATGCCGTTAATAACGATGTATTTGTAAAATTTGCCAACAAATCTTTAGATAATACAATGCAAGAAGTCATTAACTATGCTTTGGATGGCAAAAAAGAGATTAGTTACAGTCTTTTATTCCAAATCTGTGATTTCACTCCTGAAGAGCAACAATATATTGCTTTGAACAAAACAGCTGAGCAAATTCAAGAATCTTTACCCGAATTTATGGAATTGCGTTTTGCAAACTTGCCTTATTTAACACATTTAGTCGGTTTTATTAACCATGCTGACAAAATTCATCAGGGTAGAGAAAGAGGAACTATCGGTTTGCCAATGATGGAAGCGCAACAACTCTATCAGGAATCTCAAGCTTATGAAAGTATTCTAAAACCCTCTCAACAAGCTAAGATGTATTATTTACAATCCGAAGTTTTTCGTAAATCTAATGTTATGCCTAACTCTTACGGAGAAGGTCCTGCTTGCGAAAGCGAGTTGCAATGCTTGCTCAAAGCATTGGTCAATAGTGATGACTTGAAAATTGTTACTTGTTGCCATGATAGATTAAAAAGCCAATCTAAAAATGTAAATAGTCAAACCTTCAGCAATAACACAAATAATATTATTGCAGCATATAAACGCGTTTTGGCAAAAACAAAAGCACCTGATGAAAAATACAGAGCAAATAAAAAATTGGCCTCTCTTTATTGGGATAAGACTGAGCCTAAACAACTCTCCAAAAATTTAGACCCTAAGGACAAAGCTAATTTGAGATGGAGTGCTTATTATTTGAAGCAAGCCTATGAAAATGCGCCTAAAAATAACTGCATCTCCACCTTAAACGATATGCTCAAAATTTATCGCTTTTTGAATAATCCACAAATGATTTTCAATGTCAAAAAAGAAAGGTTAAATTACTTGCCGGCACAAGACAAAATTAATGCTTCAATTGATTTAGCCGCGGAAATGCCCGATAAGTTTACACCAAAAGATATCGAAGGAATTTGGTCGTCTTTGAAAAAAGCTAAAATTTCTGACGAGAGTAAATATATTCTGGGGCAAAAATATATTGAATTTTTACCGAAAATCACAAAAGACAAAGAATATATTCATCGTATCGAACAAGATTTTCAACAAACCAGCACCAATCCCCTCTTGGTGCTAAAAAGAAAAAAAAGAAGTCGATAGTTATCAAAAAAAATGGTCTGAAATTCAGACCATTTTTTTTGACTTTATCATTGAGAGATTAAATTTCTCCGTCAGCGTAACGTTTTGCCATTACAGACATCGGGATGGCTTTAATCTTATCAGCATGACCTGCTGCACCAAATGCAATATAGCGAGCTTCACATACTTTTTGCATTTCTTCAATAGCCGGTTTGAGATATTTACGAGGATCAAACTCTTTCGGATTTTCGGCAAAGAGTTTGCGAATCGCACCGGTGATAGCCATACGGCAGTCGGTATCAACGTTTACTTTACGAACACCGGATTTAATACCACGAACGATTTCTTCTACCGGAACACCGTAAGTTTGAGGAATTGCACCGCCATAAGCATTGATTAAATCTTGCAATTCTTGCGGAACGGAAGAAGAACCATGCATAACCATGTGAGTGTTCGGCAATTTTTTGTGAATCTTTTCAATAACGTCGATTGCCAAAATTTCACCATCGGGTTTACGAGTAAATTTATAAGCACCATGAGATGTACCAACGGCAACTGCCAAAGCATCCAACTTGGTTTCTTCAACAAAGCGAGCGGCTTCATCAGGATCGGTAACGAGGCGTTTTTTATCAATAACGCCTTCAGCTCCGTGACCATCTTCTTTATCGCCTTTACCTGTTTCCAATGAGCCGATAACGCCTAATTCACCTTCAACAGAAGCGCCGACAGCATGTGCTCTGGCAACAACTTCTTTCGTAACATTTACGTTATATTCGAAAGAAGAAGGTGTTTTGCCGTCAGCTTCAAGAGAGCCGTCCATCATAACTGAAGAATAGCCGTTAACAATGGCTGATTGGCAAATGTTTACAGATGAACCATGGTCTTGGTGCAAACAAATCGGAAGTTCGGGGAACATTTCGATTCCGGCAGCAACCATGTGACGAATCATCGGATCGCCGGCAAATTTACGAGCACCGGTTGAAGTTTGCAAAATAACCGGAGCGTTTACTTTTTTTGCAGCTTGCAAAACAGCGATAATTTGCTCCATATCATTAATGTTAAAAGCCGGAACACCGTAGTTGTTTTCGGCAGCATGGTCAAGAATTTGACGCATAGTAACTAAAGGCATTAGTTTCTCCTTATTTGTAGTTATATCTGGAGGAGAATATATACTTTTAACCAAGTTTTGCAAGTTTTTTTAGCATTTTTGCAATATCTTGCATAAAAAAAGCCTCCACGGCGGAGGCTTTTGAAAACTTAGCTTATGGATTTATTCTATCAACGAGATAGTATTACCATCGTAGTGATAGCGATGTCCTAAAGAGGAGAAATTGTCACCGGGAAGTACCTCTTCCAGCGAACTCTCTGCTTTTTTGATGCTGCGGACACGGAATTTTTCCGTTTTGCCACTGCATTTTACGTAAATGTAAAACATTTCCGGCTCGGCTCCAATGATGTTTTTGTATTCAAATACAAAGCAAACACCACCGACTTTATTGCGGTAATCCGGAGTTCGATAAACATTAGCAAGATAATGTATCTCTTTGTTCTTTTTGCTTACCAGCTCTGCATTAAGATGCATGCCACTCAAATACTCTTTTGCCACTTTTAGAGCTTCCTGCGCCGACTTAAGCTTTAATTTGTCCATAACTTACTTGTTTTTTTGGGTTCAACAATAATTTAATAAAAATCACAATAGGTTTGTGAGTAAACTTCTTTTACAAAATTTTGTCAAGATTTTATTTAAGTCTTTTGCTTGAAATCAAATAAAATATGTGGATTTTTAGTTTGCTCTGAGGTATCCTAATAAAAAACAT
The DNA here is from genome assembly GCA_944391515.1 of uncultured Alphaproteobacteria bacterium. Classification (GTDB taxonomy): domain Bacteria; phylum Pseudomonadota; class Alphaproteobacteria; order RF32; family CAG-239; genus Scatocola. Next base: position 21,930 of record CALXTW010000006.1, on the reverse strand, counting down.
TCAGGAGAAAAATTATGGTTAAAATTGCGCCGAGCATTCTTTCCGCTGATTTTGCAAACCTCAAAAATGAAATCATTGCCTTAGAAAAAGCTGGGGCGGATATGATTCATATTGACGTGATGGATGGACATTATGTGCCGAATTTGACTTTTGGACCAGCTATTGTCAGAGTTATTCGTGACTTAACAAATTTGCCGTTAGATGTTCACTTGATGGTAGAAAAACCTGAAACTATGGTGAATTGGTTTGTTCAGGCCGGCGCAGATATTTTAACCATTCATGCAGAGGCTTGTAAACACTTGGATGCAACACTTAACTCAATTAAAGAACGAGGCTGTAAAGCAGGTGTTTCGCTTAATCCGGCGACTAGCGAGAATGTTTTAACCTATGTTTTGGATAAAGTTGACCAAGTTTTGGTGATGAGTGTTAATCCCGGTTTTGGCGGACAAGTTTTTATTCCTGAACAATTGCAAAAAATAGCTCGCATAAAATCTTTAATCGGAAACAGAAATATCCAAATAGAAGTTGACGGAGGGATTAATCCTTTGACCGCGGCTGAATGTGTGGCTGCGGGGGCGGATATTTTGGTGGCGGGAACTTCCGTGTTTGCCAGCAAAGATTACCGCAAAAACATTGACGCTTTAAGGTAATTTTAACCCTAAAAGCCTTATAATTTTCTCAAATTTATAGTAAGGAGATGGGCTATGGCGCCGGTTGTTATGGTTGTTGAAGATGAAGAAGCATTAGGTTTACTCTTAAAATACAATCTTGAAAAAGAAGGATACGAAGTTGTAATTGAAACCAGAGGAAATAAAGCTCTGGCTGACGTGGAAAAATATGCTCCTTCGGTTATTTTACTGGACTGGATGTTACCAGAAATTTCGGGTGTAGAAATTTGCAAACTCATTCGCAGCAAACCAGATATTAAAAATATTCCAATCATTATGCTGACCGCCAAAGGCGAAGAAGAAGATAAAATTAAAGGTTTGAGCGCCGGTGCCGATGACTATGTGACTAAACCTTTCTCTATTCCCGAACTCATGGCCAGAGTTAAAGCTAACTTGCGGCGCGCCCCCGAAATCAGCACCACAAAAGAATTAGTATTTGAAGATATTCGTATGGACTTGGTGGAGAAAAAAGTTTTCAGAGGAGAAAACTATATTCATCTCGGTCCTACCGAATTTCGTTTACTCAAAATGTTGATGGAAACACCTGGAAAAGTTTTCTCTCGCGAAGTGTTGCTCAAAACCGTTTGGGGCGACAATATTTATGTGGAATCTCGCACGGTGGATGTTCACATCAGACGCCTTAGAAAATCACTGAACGATTTTGGTCCCGATTATATCAGAACCGTTCGTGCAACAGGATATTCAATTGACATTACCCCTATCAGTGAAAGCGAATAATCTGCTTTTTTGATTAATTTAGAAAACTCTTCTTTAGGGAAGAGTTTTTTTATTTGCAATTTATTTTATTTAGAGTTATACAGTCTCCCCTAAAGGCTATTTTTATGTTTAATTAAATGTAATTTGAGATGAAAAAAGTAATGTTAAAAGTTTTGGTTTTGACCAGCCTTTTGTGTGGCTGCTCATCCGTTCAGAAAAATTCTGAAAAACCAAACAATGTGTGTGTCAAACTGCTGCAGTTTAAATCTGATAGCTTGGTTATTTATTTTGAGAAAACTTATTCTCAAGATTCAATTGCCTTGGAAGTCAGAAAAGTGCCAATCTCTAATACCAACACTTTGTGTGCGTATGGCATTGTCGCTGAAGATATGGACTTGATTAAACGTCAAATTGATGCTGCCGCAGACAGTCTGAAAATGACTTTTCGGGTACAGTTGATGTATCAACATCCCGACGAAGTTTTGACTGAGACCACAAGATTGCGCTTTGATATAGCGCGTTAATTACTTTAAGCCAGAAGACCTGCCTCGGCTGAATTTCAGCCGACGGTCTTTTTCGATTTAATTTCAATATTGGAAAATATAAATCAATTTTTTATGTTTAACTCTAAATCAATTTGAGATGAAAAATTTAATTATTATTTTGTTTGGTGCTTGTCTGTTGGCTTGTCACAATAGTACTTCGGCACAAGTTGAAAATAGCACTTATGCTAATAGTGTTATAACAAAGGTGAATATTGATTGTTTGCAGGGAAAAGTCATTCCTGTTTATTTGGATAAAAATGAACGCGTCTTTGCGTCTTTTATCGCTAATGACAACACCTGTGAGCTCTTAGTCGGTTACATTGTGCCAAAATACAACGAAGTTGCAAATTTTGCGCACAGGAAAATCGTAATTTTTGGAAAATCCGGTCGATGGGATAGAAATTTACAAACAACTTTTAAATTTAAGGACGGACACAAAGCAAGGCTCGTTCCCGTTTATTCTGAAAGTCCTCTTTCTATCATACCAAAAAAATCAACCATTGATGACCCTTTGGATACTCCAGAAGAATTCCCTATAATAAAACTTTAAGTTCGGCAATAAAAAAGGTCTGATTTGATATCAGACCTTTTTCCGACTTCCGCAGAAGCCGAGTTACCGAAACACTGCAAACCTTCTATTATTTGGAGTTAACTATGATTTGCTTTGGTTTCGAAATGTTTTAATTACAATTCTGCGATTCTCTGCTTTTAAATTTTGTCTTATACTGCAACTTTTCTTTAAATTTGTCAAGTATCATCTGGTAGCCAAAATAAAAAAATAGCTGCAAATGTGTTTGACAAATACTCTCACGTATGCTAAATTATAAAGTGACAAAGTTCAGTTATAATGAGGTGTATTATGAGAAAGCAGCTTGCGATAGGATTATCGTTGCTTGTGCTAACCGCTATGGGAGGCACGAGTGAAAATGTTTTTGTTTCTATGACTGAGCAAGGTGTTTCTCAGCAATACACGCACTTCGTAAGAACCAGTCTAAATCAGTTTGAACCTTTGTCAAGGGCAAGCCTAGGAATAGGCTTGCCTATGCGCAATTCTTTTCAGGCGGCGAGCGTATCTTTTATTACCGGAGGGGGAGAATTATCTTTCCCTGAATTTCCGGATATTTCTCCTGAACAATGTAAAAATTTTGGGTTTACCTTAACCTCTTGTCCGAGTGGCAATCCCAGCGGGATTTGCCCTTATAATTCGGCTTATTTCAAAGAATGTTGTGACGCTCGATACAAATACAATAAAAAAGATTGTACTTACCCTAACACCGTCAGTGGCGACAGCTGTGGTGGTAAATATATGTGTTATTGTGACAGAAGTTTATACCCTGAGACCAAATGTGTTGCTCCGATGGAGCCCGAGGGTGATACTTGTGTTGAAGATGGTGTTCCTTATTACAGTAAATGTGTTTGCCCAGCATATTTTGACAAGACTTGTGACGGAGAAAATCTCCAAGGTGTGGGCGAAGGTTGCACCCAAGACGGCGTAACCAAATATACCTCATGCGAATGTAAAGCCGGATATAACATGACTTGTTCCGATATGGGGCCGGTTACACCAACCGACTACTGCCTCAAAGACGGCATTAAATATTACAATAATTGTAAAGTTTGCGAATACAAATGCACGCTGGACAGTTGTCCGGCCGGTTTGGTGTGCAATTTAGAAGAATGTTCACAGAAATATTGTGCAACCGGCTGTGCCATCGGCAAGGTTGACTTGGATAATTATTGGTGTGACGGCGCCTTAAGGTGCTGGATGCCGGCAATGAATTAAGTAAATCAAATAAAGGAGAAAGACCATGAACAAGAACTGTAAACTGACAATAGGAGCGATGCTGTTATTGACAACGGCTTTCTCCGTGGCGGAAGTTCGGGCACAAACTTGCGTTGTGCCACCGACTTGCGAAGGTTTGGGCTATGACAAGACTGCCTCAGATTGCGGCGGTTTGGCAAAACTACGTTGCCCGTTTGATGACTCGAAATATTTCTGCACCGCTTATACCGACCAAAATGGTAATAAAAAAGCCGAAGTCGGTGATATTGTCTATACAGACGCTATTTCGGCAGAAGTGTTGCCGGGGCGTATTCCGGTGGGAATTGTGTTTGACGTTAGCGGTAAGATGATGTCGATTCAACAATTTACCTCAACAACAGATCCTTGCGGAAGCCACTCGGTTGATGGTATCAGCGGATGGAGACTGCCAACTTTGGAAGAAGCCTCATTGATTAAACCTAATCTGAATATCATTAATGCTACTTTAGGGAAAATCTCGGGAACGACTCAATTTAAGACTTCAATTGGGTGTATTTTACAGAATGCCGATTTACTCTGGAAAACGAGTTCTACATCTGCTTGCTTTGCTGCAGATGTTAGTCAAGTTACCGGAGAAAACAGGTTTGCTGATAATCAATGTACAACGACAGCGGGTGATCGCTGGGATGATTTCTCTAAAGGATGTTGCAGAAAAGAAAACGCTAGCGGCTGTTATGCAGTTAATCATGCCTTTTGTGTGAGAGAATTTAGCGGCAGTGGTGCCGGAGAAGCCGGAAAAGTTTACCAAGTGGGTGATGCTTATGTTTCGGAAGACGGAAACGTTGTTGGTATTGTGGTGGAGGTAGATGGCTCCGGACAACACGGTATCGTCGCCTTGGCTTCAGGAACCGGTACAAACCTTGAAGCCACAATGGCTTGTGCTAACAAATCAACTCCGGGACACGCATGGAAACTGGCAACCGGTGCACATACTTGTACATTGTTGAAAAATGCTGGAACACAAGGCGATTGGAATTTGACTTGTGGGATACATACAAGTTCAGGTGCAGCTATTTGTTTAAATGGACAATTTACAAACGGATGCTATTATAGTTGTAATAACAGATATAACTGCTCAACAGACTCGAAATTGTCGTATGTTTGTGAAACTTCATTCTAAGTGAATGTGAGACCTAAAAAAAACACCGCCTCTAAAGCGGTGTTTTTTTTAGAATAATGATATTAGGCCTCTTTAATTAAATTCTTTACCGAATCGATAATTTCTTCTTTGGTGATACCAAAGTAATTATACAATTCACTCGCCGGAGCGGAGGCGCCAAAGCCATCCATTCCGATAATATCGCCTTTAAGACCGACATAGCGTTCCCAACCGAATTTTGAGCCGGCTTCGATAGCTATGCGTGGGGCTTGACCCAATATGTCTTCTTGATAGCTGATGTCTTGAGCATCAAACAACTCGGTACAAGGCATGGAGACAACGGCAACCTTTATGTCCTCTTGTGCCAGAGCTTGAGCGGCTTCTACCGCCAGAGATACCTCTGAACCGGTGGCAATGAGTGTGGCTTGGCGATTGTCTTTTTCACCATAGATAATATATCCGCCGCGCGCACTCAAATTTAACTTAGCATCTGTGCGGAGCATTGGCAAATTTTGGCGAGACAGAGCCAAGATGCTTGGCGTTTTTTCGCTTTCAATAGCTATTCTCCAGCATTCGGCGGTTTCAACCACGTCGCATGGGCGGAAAGTATAGATATTCGGCATAGCGCGATAAGAAGCCAGATGTTCTATCGGCTGATGGGTTGGGCCATCTTCACCGACGCCGATGGAATCATGTGTCAAAACATAAATCGCACGTATTCCCATAAGTGCGGCCAAGCGCATTGACGGACGCATATAGTCCGAAAAGACAAAGAAGGTTCCGCCGTAAGGAATTGCTCCACCATGCAATGATAAGCCGTTCATGATAGCAGCCATGGCATGTTCTCTTATGCCATACATAATATTATTTCCGGAATAGTCATCTTTGGTAACGGTTTTCATGCCATCAACAAAAGTGAGGTTTGAGGCTGCCAAATCTGCCGAACCGCCGATAATTTGCGGAACGTATGGCACGATTTGTTCCAAACACATTTGAGAGGCTTTGCGGGTGGCTACTTTGGTTTGCTCGGCAATGGCTTTTTCTTCCAGAGCTTTGAGGTGGTCATCCCAACCAGATGGTAAGCGGTCATTAATAAAGTCATCAAAAGTTTTGCCGGCAGCATGGGCTTTTTCTTCCCATTTTTGGTAAGTTTGATGATTTCTTAACCCGGCTTCACGCCAAGAAGACAAAATTTCTTCAGGAACTTCAAACGGGTCATAAGGCCAATCAAGCGCCTTACGCATAGCGGCAACTTCTTCCGCGCCAAGAGGAGAACCATGGCATTTGGAGGTGCCGCATTTGGTCGGCGCGCCAAAACCGATTTTGGTTTTGCAGGCAATTAAGGTTGGCTTGTCTGACTTTTGGGCTTTTGCTATGGCTTTTTCAATTTCAGCATAATCATGACCATCAATTTCCAACGTATTCCAGCCAAGAGCCTGAAAACGTTTGATTTGGTCGGTGGAGTTGGCTTTATCAACCGTGCCGTCAATCGTGATATTGTTATTATCCCACAAGACTATTAATTTATTTAATTTCAGATGTCCGGCTAAAGACAATGCTTCCTCTGAAATACCTTCCATTAAGCATCCGTCACCGTTAATAACATAGGTATAGTGATTACACAAATCATCACCAAAGCGGGCGTTAATCATTCTTTCGGCCAAAGCCATACCCACAGCAGAGGAAATACCTTGTCCCAATGGACCGGTGGTCATGTCAATTCCTGCTAAATGACCATATTCGGGGTGACCTGCCGTTTTGGCACCTAATTGGCGGAAGTTGGCAATATCATCAATGGTGATATCTTTGTAGCCCAACAGATAAAGTAAAGAATAAAGCAACATTGAGCCATGACCTGCAGATAAGACAAAACGGTCTCTATCAAACCAGCGGGGATTTTCAGGGTCAATTTTTATGAATTTGGAGAACAAAACCGTGGCAACATCGGCCATTCCCAAAGGCATGCCGGGGTGACCTGATTTTGATTTTTCAATTGCATCCGCGCTCAAAAAGCGAATCGCGTTAGCCATATTTTTCAGCTCTTTATTTTCGCCAAAAATCATTTGTTTCTCCTTTTATTTGTTGTAATAGCGATATTCAATATCAAACGTGCGATGATTGTATTTACGCTCTTCGGGCGAAATGACCAAGCCCATATTGATATCATAACTGTATTTATATTCTTCGGGCACATAAACCATTACCTGCGGTGCGGTATATTCTATTTCTGTCGCATCTAAAGGAATTGTAACGGCAGCAAAGTGCGTTTTTTTACCGATATATTGCGGAGGACCTTTTACCGTTTCTGTATAAAAAGCAAAGTGAACATCCGTTTCATCACTCGGACGGAGGCGTTTGATTTGAAAAATCGGCTTTATCAAAGCCTTGTTTTGTTCAATTTTACGGTCATAATAGCAATAGCCGTCATAGCCAATCAGGTTGATTTGAAATTCTTCCCGATAGTTGACAATTTGTGTCAGATAAGCATTATCGCGGATAATTTGCACACGCGGGCAAGTTTCATAATCCATATTGCTATATTCGCAACCGGTTAAAAAAACAAATAAAATCAGGCTTATTTTTTTTAACATAGTCTATTCCTCTTCTTTGAGAATTAATATAGACGTTCTTATTTATTTTGTAAACAACGCAACTATTTCGCTGTGGTCAGAATAGATAAATTGGTCAACCATACGCAAATTTTGCAAGCACCACCCGCCGTTCAACAAAATATTAGCATCTCTCACAAAGGTTTCGGGATTGCACGAAACAGCAATGATTTTGCGAGGTCCTCTTAAGCCCATATTGGCTAATTTTTCAACTTGTGCTTTAGCTCCGGCACGGGGTGGGTCAAAAACCACAATATCAAAGTCTTTCAGCTCTTGTTCATCTAACGGATATTTGAACAAATTTTTGGCTTTAATCGTGATATTGGAAATCATATTCCGATTAACCGAGCGTTGAAACCCTTCAAGCAAATCTGCCGAAGAATCGATTGAGGTTATAGAATTGCCCTTTAACTCCGAAAGTGGATAAGAAAATGTGCCAACGCCGCAAAAGAGGTCGGCAATTTTGCCCCTATCCTCCCCAAAATATTCCAAAACTTGGGAAATGAGTGCTTGTTCTCCTTGCTGAGAGGGTTGGAGAAATGTTCCGGCCGGAATATATACCGTAACTGAGCCAATTTTGATTTGCGGGGCTAATTTTTCAACAATGACCTCGGGCTTGTCATCAACTCGACGTCGCCAAGAAACACGGATAACATCAGGCAAAGAAGAAAGATGTTCGGAAATAATCATCCGATGATTTAATTCAGGCATTTGCGGAAGTTCTATGACCACATCCAAGCCATTATCCGCCAAAGTAATGGATAAATCTCCTTTGGTCAGCCTTATAGAACTTGTTTTTTTGCCTTGTTTGGAGACAAATGGCTCAGCACACAAATCTGCCAGTAAATTTTTGAGAGCCGGCAGAGCTTGACGAATTTCGGAGCGTAACAACAAACAATTACCGCAATCAACAAGTTCGTTGCTATGATAAGCATTAAACCCCAATACCATTTTACCTTTAGCAAAATTAAAGGCAAAAGTGGCTCTTCTTCTTGTTCCATCACCAATAAATATCGGCTGAGAAAGAGGTAGAGTTTCTAGCTTTATACCTTTAAGAATGGTATTAATCTTTTCGGCTTTGGTACGTTGGTATTCTTCCTCTGATAAATGACGCAGAGGACAACCACCGCAAAGATTTTCCACTCCACAAGATTTTTTATTTGAGCTCATCATTATCTACTCCGAGAATCGGATAACTGTTCTCTGGTGTTGACGGAGCCTGCGCCATTGTGTTTGGTTGCGGTTGAGATTGAACGGCCGCACTTTGTGCTGACTGAAGTAGCTCTTGAGAAGATATTGGCTTTGCTTGAGCTACGGTAGGTTGAGGTTGAGGTAGAACCGGAGCTGACGGAGCTGTACTCGGCTGAGGTTGCGCTTGCGGTTGAGGTAGAACCGGAGCTGACGGAGCTGTACTTGGCTGAGGTTGCGCCTGTGGTTGAGGTAGAACCGGAACTGACGGAGCTGTACTCGGCTGAGGTTGCGATTTTGTTTGCTCTTCAATTTGGGTTTGATTATCAACTATATGATTAGCATCAACCCCATCGAGAAGAGAGATTTCTTGTGTGTTTTCTTTATCAAAAATCGGATGATGATTTGAGCTTTCATCTTTATGATCCAATGATGCGTTGAAAGTTTTCAAATCCTCAACAGTAAAAATTTCACAGCGGTTTCTTCCATTTTCTTTAGCGCGATATAAAGCTTCATCTGAGGTCTTTATGAGCGTATCAATATTATCAGAAATTGCCGACGAAGAAATACCGATACTTACCGTAAATCTGACTTCATCTCCTTGGTCGGAATATACAACTATTTTGGAAATGGTTTCTCTTAACCTGTCAGCCACATTTTTTGCAGCTTCAGCTGAGAGTTCCGGCAAAAAGACCACAAATTCTTCACCACCATAACGGGCAACGATATCATCCTGACGTAAAGATTTTTCGGCCGTAGATGATAATTCTATCAAAACCTTATCACCGGTTTTGTGTCCGTAGGTATCGTTAACTCGCTTAAAGTGGTCAGCATCAATCATTAAGACGCTGTATTGCTGATGATTTGCTTGAGCTAAAGCTATACGACGATTGACCTCATCTTCAAAATAACGACGATTAAAAAGTGAGGTTAACGGATCTCGAGTGGCTTGATTCTTTAGTACTGCCTCCCTATTTTTACGGCTGGTGATATCTTGGAACGAACAGTACAGTGCAACATCATAGTTATAGTCAATTACGTTTGCCGAAGTCAGCAACCAAAAGGGCGTTTCACCATTAACGGCTTTGGCCAAAATCTCAAAATCATGAACTTCCTTCTCTTTTTCCAGACGTTCGTTTAAGAGTTGACGATTATCGCCATCGGCAAAAAAATCTTTGAGGCGATATCTATCCAGTTCTGCCGGCAAAATGCCAAACAATTTTACCGCATTGTCATTCGCCATCAAAATCTTATCATCACTGAGACGGGATATGGTAATCGGGAATGGAGATGATTTAATAATTTCTTCCAGACGACGATTGTATTTTTCTATCTCTGCTTCCATTTTTTCAACTTGCTTGTAGGCATAGCCGTTCTTTATCATCATTAATGACATAATCAACGATACATAGGTAAAAATTGAAATGTACCAAGTGTGTTCTACAAAATAGCCGATATTAAACAAGCGCATAAGTAAAAATACTGTCGTAACTGTTGTTGTCAGTGCTGCAATCCAATATCCGCTTTGTTGCTGGGCTGAAGCCTGTGACCAAAAACTTGCCATAAGATATGCAAAACCGGCTATTGGGAAGATTTTACGCATATTGTTTATCATGTCTCCATCCGGATAGATAAAACAGAAAAATATAATAGCGGACATACCTAAAACAATTCCGCCTACTGCGTAAGCCAGAACCGGCGCTTTTCCGGTTAAGATTTCAGCTGCAGCCAGCGCCAAAAAAATCACAGATATCAAAATAAACGTTAACTCAAGCGCGACAGATATACTAATCTCTGCAGCAGAAGCACTATAACTAATGTTATAGCCATACCACGAACCGATTAATTCTACCAATAATCCGGCAAATAAAAACCAAATTGCACGACTTAAATTCAGATTATAACTGCAATAAATTGAGGTAAAAAATAATAAAATCATACCCCAAATGGTTATATTCGTATATACATTATTGGCAAAAATTTCAATACTTCCCATAAGTCTTTCCTTCTGCTTTTTATTAATTTGATTTCACGTTAAACGAATAGTGGTTAATATTGATTGAATCTTTATCTAAATTATGCAAAAAAAAATTGATGATTATTTAAATAAAATAATATAGCATAGGAGTGTCATAATTATTATATGAAGGAAAAATGACATGAATTTTATCGCACCTGACCATTTTAGCCACAGTTTCGAATTAAAACTGGAAAACCTTCCTACAAAAAAATCTGACAGGATCGCTTTGAGCATTTTATATCCTGGATTGCTCTTTGGCGCATTGCTGGTGCTATTAGGTCTTTATGAGTTTTTGAATGGATTTAAGGGTACGACTTGCTCTTTTGATATATTGGGAAATGAACAAGCCGTTATTGAACCATTCATGAAACCTTGGGTGTTTGATTGGACTATTATTGCTTTAGGTGCGTGGATTGTCATTTCTCTTATCTTTTCCTACATCAGATATAAGAAAATTTTGCTAAATAAAGATAGCGTGGAAATTATTCATCGTCCCGTCTTTGGAAAAAAACAACACTTCAAGGAAAAGCTACAAAATTATGAAGGTGTGCGTTTTAGAATCGAATTTTTCCAATTCGGCTTTCTAAATAAAAATAAATACATTATTGAACTCTACCACAAAAATAAAAACAAAATCGTACCTCTGTACATCAGCACTTCGGATAAAAAAATCCGACGCATGTGGGAGTATTATGCCAAAGGATTGAATTTACCAGCTATCTTTATGACTGATGAAGGTATGGTCGTCAGAAATGTTGAAGATTTAGATAAAACATTACGAGAGCTCGTAAAAAGTGGCGTTATAAGTAATAAATATAATGATAGAATACCGCTTCCTTCCTCTTTAGCTTTTGTTCGCAGAAGAGACAAAACAGTCATAAAATCCAGAAAATTTGTTTGGGATGCTTATAATATTATTTCTTGGATTGGATTGGTTATTTTAGGTGGTTTTCTGTTTTGCTCCGCCCTTTCTGATGAATTTGGATTAAATATTACCAATAGCTTGTGGCAATATGGTTTGTATGGCTGTGGCTTAGGTCTCATTATTTTAGCCGTGTGGCTGTTGTGCCGAAAGGATAAAATCATCATTAAGCCGTATAAAATCATTATTGTTCATAAATTCATGCTTTTCTCAAAAAAAGATAATGAAATCAGCAAGGATAAAATCGAATCGGTTGAAGTCAACTTTGATCCTTCAACAGACAGGTATTTTCTTTCAATTGCATCTGATTGCAAAACAATGATTTTTGGGAAAAAATTGCCGCTTAAAGACCTTAAATGGGTAAAAGCTTTTCTTATTCATGACATTGTTCGGAAATAATTGTCAGCGAATCGGATTAAATGATTGCCTTGTTGGGATTTTGAGGTATATATAAAAATAGTTTTGTGACTTTTAACCTTGAGTAAAGTGAGTATTAAAATGAAAAAGAAAGAAACAAACGCGGAATCTAGAGCTATTGATAATTTTTTCAGAGAAGTTTCCGAAGATGTTCAAAACGATAAACTCAAAAAAATTTGGGACACATATGGTTTGCACATCATCATTGCCATTATTGCAATTTTGACAATAGCCGTCAGCTTCGAAACTCTGAAAGCGTGGAAAATTAAAAGAAACGAAACTTGGTCAGATGCTTATGCTTATGCCCTCCAGCTCCAAAATCAAGGTAAATATGAAGAGAGCCTTAATATCTTGGCTGATATAGAGCAAAAAAATAAAGGTATTTACAAAAATCTTTCCGAAATTCAAAAAGCAAATATCTTGTTTGAACAAGGCAAAAATGCCGAAGCTTTGGCTTTGCTTGAAAAAATTGTTAATGATGAGGATTTTAACTCTAAATTGCGTCATATTACGGCCGTCAAATTAGTCTCTTATAAATTAGATACGGCTCCGAGAGAAGAAATCGAAAAACTACTTACTCCTTTAATGAATGCCGAGAGTTCTTGGAAAAATATAGCTAAGGAAATGCTGGCTATGCTCGAAATTCGTGAAGGTAATATTGAAAAAGCTAAAGAAATTTATGGCGAAATATTGAACTCTCCCGATTTAAGTGACGGCTTAAAATTAAGAGTTCAAGATATGTTATCTGCTTTAAATTCAATTGATTAGTAAAATTTTTGAGGAGAAGGCAATGCTTCCTTATAAATTGTCAAAAACTACAACCGTGGTCGCTTGCATGATGTTAGCATCCTGCGGAATGTTTTCTAAAGACAGATTGGTGTTGGATGGAGAAAGAATCTCTGTGCTTAACACGGAAGCAAAAGTTCGCCCCGATTATCAGGAAGGCGAATACAAGGTGGTTTTGCCCAGACCTCATATTAACAAAAGTTGGTCTCAAAGTGGCGGAAACGCCATGCACAGAATGGAGCATTTGCAAACGGGGAGTAAATTAACTCCTTTCTGGGATAGTAATTTTGGAGAAGGAAATTCTAAAAGAGATTATTTGATTGCAACTCCAATCATCGCTTATAAAGTTGTTTTTGCAATTGATGCAAATGCAACAGTCAGTGCATATCGTTTAGATAATGGGGAAAGAATTTGGAAGAGAAAACTTAAACCCTTAATTAAAGATGATAAATCAACCTCCTTAAAAGGTGCCGGTTTAGCAGAATATAAACGCAAGATTTATGCTACAACTGGCTTTGGCGGCGTGTTTTCTTTAGACATGATTACTGGCAAAAAAGTTTGGTTCTATAATGCCGGTATGCCGATTAGAATTGCGCCGACCGTGGCTAATGACCGTGTTTTGGTGCAGACAATCGACAATACTTTAATTGCCTTAAATGCCCAAACGGGTACTGAAGAGTGGCGCTATAAATCAGCTCAAGAGCAAACGGTTTTGGTCGGCGGAGCAAGTCCTGCGTATGACCCTTATCAAGACTTGATTGTAGCTGCTTTTTCTAATGGCGAATTAAGAGCATTTAAGGGTTCGACCGGCTCGCCTTTGTGGTCTGATTGGTTAGCGGCTCACGCTCGTAACAATTCTTTGGCAAACATTAACGCTATTAAGGCAAATCCTGTGATTAGCGGCAATGTGGTTTATGCTGCCGGACACAATGATATTTTGGTAGCTATTGATATCAGAACAGGTGAACGAATTTGGGAAAAAGACATCGGCAGTACAAATCAGCCATGGGTTGCCGGCAGAATGTTGTTTGTTCTCTCAAACACAAATGATTTATTAGCTATTGAGGCTGAGACAGGTAAAATCGTTTGGAGTACAAAAATTCCTTTGGGAACATCTGATGATGATAAATCCGGTGTATTCCTGAGTGGTCCTGTCTTAACAGACAATCGTTTATTGGTGGCAACTTCTAGCGGATATGCTTTTGCAGTGTCTCCTTATACCGGAAAGATTATGAGTTTTGTCGCTCTGGATGATGGGGTAGAAGTTCCTCCGGTTGTGGCTGATGGTATCACAATTTTAACCACAAATGATGCAGATTTAATTGCATATAAGTAAAGGATTAATGGTAAATGAGTATTAAACTGGCAATTGTCGGCAGACCTAATGTTGGAAAATCGACCTTGTTTAATCGCTTGGTTGGTAGAAAGTTGGCAATTGTTCACGACCAACCGGGCGTAACGCGTGACCGCAAAGAAGCAAAAGCTAAGCTCCAAAATTTGGACTTGGTTGTGATTGATACCGCCGGATACGAATACTCAAACGAAGATAATCTGGAAAAAAGAATGTGGTTGCAAACAAAAAAAGCGATTGATGATGCCGATGTTTGCTTGTTTTTGTTTGATGCAAGAGATGGTGTGCAACCTTTTGACAAGCATTTTGCCGACTTGGTAAGACAAAGCGGAAAGCCTGTCGTGTTATTAGCCAATAAATGTGAAGGGAAACTCCAAGAAGACAGTATTCATGAAGCTTATTCACTTGGTTTGGGCGAACCTATTCCTTTTTCGGCTGAGCATGGTTTGGGGTTGTTAGACTTATATGAGGCTTTGCGCCCCCACAACAAGCAAGAGACCAAAAAAGAAGATGAAAAAATAGACTTTGAGGGAATGAGTGACGAAGAAATTACTCAATACTTGGACGCCAAAGCAAAAGCTAAACCTATTCAATTGGCAATTGTCGGCAGACCAAATGTCGGAAAATCAACTTTAGTTAACGCTCTTCTTAACGATGAAAGAATGTTGACAGGTCCTGAAGCCGGCGTAACGCGTGATGCTATCAGTAATGAATGGGAGTGGAAAGGCCGCAAGGTAATTTTGGTTGATACAGCCGGATTACGCCGTCAATCAAGAGTAGATGATTCTCTAGAAAAAATGTCAGCTGCCAGCACAAAACACGCCGCCTATATGGCGCAAGTTGTGGTTTTGGTATTGGATGCTGATGCCGTGCTTGACAAACAAGATTTAACAATTGCCCGTGAGGTTATTGATGAAGGCAGAGCTTTGGTGATTGCCGTTAATAAGTGGGATATTGCCAACCGCAAAGAAGCCTTGCAAAAACTCAATGACAAATTACAGACATCTCTCACTCAAGTTGAAGGTGTTCCGACGGTTACAATTTCAGCCCTAAAGAAAGAAGGGTTGGATAAATTGATGAGTGCAGTATTTAAGGTTTATGATCGTTGGAATGTTCGCATTCCGACCGCGCCGTTGAATAAATGGTTTGAAGATATTAAAGATAACTGCCCACCTCCTTTGGGTAAAAACAAACGTCGAATTAAGTTGCGTTATATTACACAAGCCAAGACAAGACCACCGGCATTTTATATGTTCTCAAGCAATCCTGAAGGCCTGCCTGATTCCTATTTGCGTTATTTGACCAACAATTTGCGTGAGACATTTAATTTGGGAGGTATTCCAATTCGGATTACCGTACGCAAAACCGGAAACCCATACGCCGATAAAAAGGAAAAGCGTGCTCCTTTGCGCAATAAAAACAAACCTAAAGAGTAACCTTTATCCTTTTCCAAAACAAGTCCCTTTAATACTAAAAGGGACTTGTAATATTAAATATTTGATTTATGCGTTCATTATAGATATTATTATAAACTTATTGCACATCTTAATTTATTTAACTTCTCAACACGCTCAGTACTATAGCGCTTATTTGCAAAATCTACATATCCTCCATGGGGATACATTCCTGTTTGCTCTTTTGCCATTGTATAAGTGGAATTCCAGTATTTACCTGTAAACACTGGCTTACCTAGTTGATACAAACTGCCCTGTACATTATTTAAATTCGTTGTATTACTATAAATAATTTTTAACTCACTACTATCAGGTAGCCTCCAATTTGTCAAACCATGGAGAGTATAATCATCACAATAACTTTTAGCATCGTTCCAATTTATAGAACTGATTTCATAAAAACTAATAACAGTAAGAGGGGAAACATTTACAACAACACCTATTGCTTGACGTAAAGGATCTAATTTACTTAGCTTTACAACACATGTTCCATCACTATAAGCAATATCTCCTATTTTATCACATGCTTTTGCTGTTTTCTCATCACAAAAAACTTTACTTGTATCAAAAGGACATTTAATAGAAGCCATTCCAGAGCAATCACTTGCTGTTTTTGTATATCCCAAATTTGCGCAATCAGGAGCTTGAGTGCATTCTGCAGCGTGTAAAGTACCAATAGTTAATATCAAGCCTAAAGTGGAAGATATTTGTACAATACTCTTATTTATCTTTCTCATTTTCTTTCTCCTTTTTTTTGAATTGAATTTTAAGAATCTTTACAAAATACAGCTGAACTATTGTATGGACATTTGATGTAGCCTTCAGGGCATTGACTTGCTGATTTGGTATAGCCTAGTGTTGTGCAATTTGTTTCTGGGGCTTTACACCAATAAATATAACCGGAATTACAACTCCAAGATTCGATTTTAGATGAACAATCTGCAAACGTAGGACAACTTGCATTCGTTGGACATGAGCTAATTACAGCCGTACGGTTATCACATGGATTTATGCAAGAATTTCCTGACTTTTCATAGCCTGACTTACAACTCCAAGATTGAACCTTCGATTTACAATCTGAAAAGTAAGAACAATCAGCATTAGCAGGACAAGAAGAAATTACCGCTGTTCGATTACGACAGTTATCTGCGTATGCTTTTTGACATTTAGAAGAGCAATCTGAAAAATAACTCTCACATCCATAAGGTGTTTGTACAGATGTGCGATTGCGGCAGTTGTCTGCATAAGCTTTTTGACAAACGTTATTGCAAGGGGATGCATAATACGTTTCACATCCATATGGAGTTGCTACACCACTTGGACAGGTACAAGTTGCATAACGAGTACCACTATCATCCGTGCAAGAATTTCCCTTTATTTGTGGAGAATTACATGACGCATAAGGATAAGTTGTGGTATCACAATAGCAACGATATTTGCCGCCACAAGTATCAGAACTGAGTTTTTTTGGGCTTGAACAAGTTGAAGATGTATATTTATAGGTCACATCGCAACATCTGTCATATATTTTATCATTATAAGGACATGCGCTATTAAATAAACCCGAAGCACAGGAAGTTACCGTATAGCCTAAACGCTTACAATAATCACCTGTAGGATCACCAAAATCATTTTCATTAGCAAAACTCAGGCTATCATCGTCAGTAATAAAATGCACCCCAACTGTTTGGAAAGAATTACGATTGGGCAAGCCTACGTCTAGGCTTGCCCCTGACAAAGGTTCAAATTGGTTTAGACTGGTTCTTACGAAGTGCGTGTATTGAGAATGCACTCCCGATTGATTATCTGAAATAAAATTACTTTCACCTACGCCACCTAATGCAGTAAGCGCAAGCACCGATATTCCTATCGCAAGTTGCTTTCTCATGATACACCTCATTATAACTGAACTTTGTCACTTTATAATGTAGCATATGGTTTGCATTATGTCAAACAGTTTTAAATTAAGATTTTTATTTTGGCTATATGCATCACTAAAAGAAAAGCCTCTCATATGAGAGGCTTTTCTTTCTTAGTTTTTCTTTTCAAAATCGTGTTTTTCTTTGAGGAAGAACAAGACGCCGACTGGAATTGATACGGCATAACACAAAGTTGAAATTCCTAATGTTAACCATGGTTGGCTCATTACAAAACTTGCAAAAAGAGCTACAATCAACATCATCGGAATAAACATATAGGTCGGAACTTTCATCTTCTTGGTGGAAATGGTCGGTATCCGACTAACCATTAAAAATGAAACGACACACATCAAGATACTGCAAAAAGTATTGGTGCGGAAAATTTCATATTCCGGAAAGTCAAAAGATATCATTATCGGCATAATGGCTAAAGCAGCTGCAGCCGGAGCCGGTACGCCAACAAAGAAATGATGCCAATATTCGGGTTGCGGTGCTTCTTCCAACATTGTGTTGAAACGAGCCAAACGCATGGCCATTCCGATTGAGAACAACAGACAGAAAAACCAACCAAATTTCGGCAAGTCAAACAAAGTCCATTGATACATCAAAATTGCAGGAGCAACACCAAAGCTAACAAAGTCTGACAAAGAATCGAGCTCTGCTCCAAATTTGGTAGAGCCTTTGAGCATTCTGGCAACACGACCATCCAAGCCATCGAACAAAGCTGCTAAAAAGATACAGATAACAGCCTTGACCCAATCTTCTTGAACAGAATAACGAATCGAGGTAACGCCTGCACATAGTGCCAACATGGTCACAATATTTGGGGCAATTTTTCTAAAAGGCAGACGCGTACTAATACCCTGTTTGCTCAACAGGGGTTTATTGTTTGATTTTTCCATTAGCGGGTTACTCCTTTAACTTGAGGTGCGGAACTGTTTAAATTAGCAATTATGCTTTCACCGGCAACCATTGTTTGACCTAAGCAAACTTGAGGTTCAACACCTTCTGGTAAATAGACATCCAGACGAGAGCCGAAACGAATCATTCCGAAACGTTCACCTACTTTATATTCTTGCCCTTCAGTAGCTTCGCACAAAATGCGACGGGCAACCAAACCTGCAATTTGAACAAAAGCAATATTCTTACCGCTCTTAGTTTTCATAGCCAAAAGTTGGCGTTCGTTGTCTTTGCTGGCCTTATCCAAAGTAGCATTAATAAATTTTCCGGGAACATATACCGCTTTGGTGATTTTTCCTTCCGCAGGAGAACGATTAACGTGAACATTAAACACGCTCATAAAAACACTGACACGGGTAAATTTTTCATCACCCAGCCCTAACTCTTCAGGAGCTTTTACCTTGGTTATCATTTGAACAATGCCGTCTGCAGGAGAGACAACAACATCTTCAATTTCCGGGGTAACCCTATCCGGATCTCTGAAGAAATAAAAGCACCAGATTGTTAATGCAATACCTATCCAGCCTAAGGGTTCCCACATCATTGCTAACAATGCGGTAACGGCAGCAAATATGCCTACAAACTTCCATCCCTCGTTGTGGATGTTGGGAAGAATGTATCTACGCCATGAGATATCTATTGTTTTCATCGATAAAATCCTTAAATGTTCGGCTTGGAAAGCATATTTGCCGTGACGCTGTCAACTGCCGCAAATATAACCTCTCAAACACTTTGTTTTCACTCGTATTTTTTTATAAATACGCGTTTAATTTATACGCCTTTTTTGTTGCTGGCAAGGGTTATCTTAATTTAATATATCGTGGCTGTGAAAAAAAATAAAAATTAGTGTTGCATTTATGTAATTTTGTTTGTATAAACATCTCTGTTGATGCGCTTGTGGCGGAATTGGTAGACGCTGCAGACTTAAAATCTGTTGTCCGCAAGGACGTGCCGGTTCAAGTCCGGCCTAGCGCACCATTTATAAAGCACCCTTTGAGGTGCTTTTTTTATTAAATAAAAAAAGCGGTAGATTTTAAGTCCACCGCTTTTAATTTATTAGAGCTTATCTTTTTAAGATAAGCGGGGCATAAAATTTTGAAAATCCTATCATATCCTTGAGCCAAATTTCATTTTCATGAAGTTCTGCACAGACAGGCATTCCGGTTC
This sequence comes from uncultured Alphaproteobacteria bacterium, assembly GCA_944391515.1. Classification (GTDB taxonomy): domain Bacteria; phylum Pseudomonadota; class Alphaproteobacteria; order RF32; family CAG-239; genus Scatocola. The sequence continues at coordinate 2,286 of CALXTW010000006.1, read as the reverse complement.
TAGAAGAGCACCAAAATTTGTTGCCATAAAGAGGCTCATCACCTGATTTTTTGCGCAAAGCTGAAATATCACCCCAATTTGCTTTTAATAATAAAGCATCATCGGGTGTCAACAATCGGCCACCCAGACGTTTGATATACCTTTCTAAGCACGGCGGATTGACATTATATTGCACGCGGCTATGGATTACTAAATCCGGACTTATGCGATAACCAATAATTCGTCCATTTTCAGGTAAATAATCCAGGCTTTCAACCATATTTTCATAAACATAGCGCGGTGCGGTATAGTCATCTACCGTACCCGGCAATTCACCATCCCAACGAGGTTCTCCTGCCGGACCGGTATAAACCCCTGCTTTACCAGACAATTCTTTTTGGGTGCGGTTGCCATAATATATTGCTGAAATAAACGCAAACAAAAATAGGCATACGAAAACCCCGACCATGATAAAGATAATAGTTTTTTCATCCATAATTATACCGGAATATTTTAAGAGGCTTATTTGACCGGATCCTCTTTTGTGAAACATAATTATAATCTAATTGCGGTTAAGCTATATGTATTCATATGCGATGTCAAGAATTTTGAGATTTTAGAACGTATTAGCTTTTACCTAATTTTGATAAATTAAAGCTCCAAACACAAAACCATAAATAATTTCAGCTAAGTTTTTGGGCTGGGCTAGCCAAGCAGGGCCATTCCACATCTTGGGAAATTTATCAAAAACATACCACGCACCGTAATATATCGGAGAGGACATTAACCCGATGGCTATAAAACTCCAATTTTGCAAAACTATCGCTGGCACACTCATCGGCAAAGTATATCTCAGCCACATATACCACCAATCATATAGCCCCATATATTTAATCTTACCTAGCTTATCATATACCCAATCGAGAGGAATTCTAAACCAGCGGTTATAACTTTCGGCATTTTGTGAACTGCTCCGACCGCAATCTAAAATTTCGCCAACCGCGCGGCTCCAAAACTGAAATTGTATCCATATTGATAGCAATAATGCGCTCCACCAAGAAGTTTGCCCTAATAATATAAAAAAAATAGAGGTAATCATTACAACTGTTTGAATACCTCTATTTCCAAGTCCTTTATATTCATCAAATAATCCGCCATACCACCGCCGGATAAATGACCATAAAATTCCGTTTATTATCATTTTATATTCTCCTTTTATTTTGTGTTATTAAAAAAATTCAATGGGTTATTTAACTATATTTTCAATTTTTGCATTTAGACTGTTTTGCAACTTAACCTTTGGAGTTTGAAGATGAAAAAAGGTGTTTTGATATTTATAATAACAATGTTATTTAGTTTTAATGTTTCTGCTGAAACATACCATGGAATTGATATAGATAAAGTTTACTCGCAAAGCGATTGGAGTGGTAAAGACAAAATAAAAGAGACTATTGATGATTATAAATTAATTCTAACATATCAAAAAGAACTTAATGATTGTTCAACACAAAAGGATGGAATATTTTTTTGCTATGATAATGTTGCTGAAAAAATATTAAAAAATTTGTATGTTTATCCTGAAAATAATATCAAAGTATATCAGCAATTCAAACAAACACTGACCGATGCTTATTCAATACAATCATGTTTAAATAAATATGAATGGCCTAGCGGAAATTTATGTAAAGTGAATAGCCGGCCGGAAACATTAAAGGTATTACATTCTTATATTCAGGGTTTAATAAATAGTAGCAAAGAAAAAATGTTATCTTATTTGCCTGAACTTAAAAATTATAAATAGATATCCCCCAGTAAACTGGGGGTTCTATAACAGCTACAAACCTTACGGTTTGACCACGCTCGTTGGCGTGGAGCGGTGTTGTTCCAACACCTTGGCATTCAGCCCCGAGTAAACTCGGGGTTTTCTGTAAGGCAACTAATAAAAAAGGAGAGGTTAAACATACCTCTCCTTTAAAGTCTTAAAACAAAGACTTACCTTTTATTGCACATTGTTGGATATTCCTAATAATTTAGAGCTTTTTATAATTTTTGTCATTGCCTAAAATACGCGACCTTTACAAATTTCTTCACTTAACCCGGATTTCATACATTCTTGTATTTGCTGTTGGTCTATATCTTTAAAATTATATTCAACGCAAAAATAAAAAGTAATTCCTGCGACTATACCAACGACGACTAAAGAACACAAAATAGCCACAAAATATAAAATATATCTACCAATTTTTTTTAATATATTTTTGAATGATTTCATTACAATCTCCATGTGGATATTTTCTTCCTAACAAG